>NZ_CP098511.1:1994938-2604084 GCF_026222555.1 Aquimarina sp. ERC-38
CAATACTACCGATGATTTTCAGGAAATCTTGGATGAGAATGCCTTTTTACAAAGTAGTTTTGACCAGCAGTTTATTGCTGGATTTACCTATACCTTTATCTACAACGAAATTGAAAAAGAAGGAATTAAGAACGGTTTTTTTACAAAGGTAAACCTGGATGTAGCAGGTAACCTGGTAGATCTTATCGCCTCCGGTTCCAGTGAAAATGAAAATGTGGCAAGAACTTTTTTAGGCTTGCAATATGCACAATACTTTAAGATTGATACGGACATCCGGTACCATCTCAATTTTAAAAATGAACATCAGCTGGTTTCCCGGGTATTTGCCGGTATCGGTAAACCTTATGGTAATTCTAAAACCCTTCCTTTTATAAAACAATTTTTTTCGGGTGGTCCCTATAGTGTTCGTGCCTTTAGGATTCGGTCCTTAGGCCCGGGGGCTTACCAACCGGAAGACCAAAATAGTGATCGCAACTTTTTTGATCGTTCCGGGGACATACGTTTAGAAGCTAACTTAGAATATCGATTCCCGTTATTCCCCTTTGTGTACGGGGCTGTTTTTGTAGATGCAGGAAATGTCTGGTTATTAGATGAAAACGTCGAATTTGATACAGATAGTAATCCCGGGCGACGTAATAATTTTGAGGGAGGTCAGTTTTCTTCTGATTTTTTAAACCAATTAGGTATTGGGGCAGGAGTAGGTTTACGAGTAGATATTCAGAATTTTGTAATTCGTTTTGACCTAGCTGCACCCTTACAAGATCCTGCCTCTGAAGGTGACGGGAGTTCGTTTAACTTTAACCTGGATCAGCCGGTGTTAAATTTTGCTATTGGCTACCCATTTTAATCTGTTTGGAATTTTAAGCTTACGGTAATCATTATTGCTGATAGATGGTACTTCTGTTATTAATAAATCAGTTAAGAACTCTTCGGATCGCAGTAATAAGATGAGGTTTGTAGTTGTATCTTTAAGATTCACAAAAATTCACACTTATGACCGCTACCAACATACCATATCCCAAGATTATTTCAGAAATAAAAGAAGCAAATTATGGGGATCGTGTACTAATTCTTCCGGATACTTTTTTATTAAAAGTAGCTAAATTTCAATTTAGAATTGGTAACAGCTACATCATTCGGCATGTCAATCGAAAAGAAATTTTATTGATAGATGTAGTACATGAATCTTCAAAGAATACAATTGATCAATTCATTAGTGATGGATATGATATCCAGGGGTTGTTATTAACTCATGGCGACCTGATTGATCAGGCATATACTAATATGACCCAATTATCTAAAGACCTTAATAATGCACCCATTTATATACACCCTTTAGATAGTAAAAAGTCCAGCGCTAATCTTAAAGATATTACCCAGAGCAATCCTGTATTTGACGAATTTTTAATAACTGTCTACCATACGCCCGGACATACTGAGGGTAGTGTTTTAATTCATTCCAGTATTAATAACGGGATGTTATTTACCGGAGATAGTGCCGTAGGTGGGCCTTATCATAAAGAAGAATTTTATTTTGAGCGTCCACCTATCGAAAAGATGATTAGCGATCAGGAATTAGCAGGTAGCTGGCAGGTTTTTGACCTTCCGTTCACCCATTTGCTTCCTTTACATGGTAAACCGGAATTTAATCTTTCCGAAGAGAGGCAAAATGATATTTTAATAAATTTAAGTAAAAACGAAACTACAGAATCACTATAAGATTATGGAAACTAAGCTTTTAACAAAGACAGCAAATACGGAATATGAAATTAATATGCTTTTAAAAGAGCGGTTCAGTCCCAGGGTTTTTTCAGATATGCCAGTATCAGACACAGATTTACATAGCTTGTTAGAGGCTGGTCGTTGGGCAGCAAGTAGTAATAATTTACAACCCTGGCGAATTATCTGGGGGGTTAAAGGCAGTAAATCTTATGACCGCATCTTTAATTGCCTGGATGAATTTAACCAAAGTTGGGCGGGTAATGCTCCGGTGCTATGGCTTACGTTAATTAAAAAGTCCATGCCTAACGGAAAAGAAAATTTTCATGCCCTACATGATTTAGGCTTGTTTATGGGAAATGTATCTATACAAGCACAAAGCATGGGGATTGCGGTACACGAAATGGCCGGAGTGAAATTTGAAGAAGCTAAAAAAGAGTTTGAGGTACCTGAGGATTTTCACGTAGTTACTGCAGTAAGTATTGGATATTACGGAGGTGATCCGGATCAACTACCTGAGGATTTACAAGAAACAGAAAGGGAAAGTGTAAGAAAGAGAATGTTACAGGTGGAATTTGCCTTTGAGGGTAATTTTGTAGACCGGGCAGACCTCGGGAATAAAAAGTAGAAAAAAGGTATGAAAATTGGAATTATAGGAGATCATAAAAGAGGTCAGAATCTAGGATTGCTCTTGGCCCAGGCGGGGCATGAAGTACTGTTCGGAAGTTCAAACCCGGTAAGTTTAGGTAGTTTTATCAAATCCATAGGTAATTCCGTAAAAGTAACTGCTACTACGATAGAAGATGCGTTTGAAGAAAAAGTAGCAGTCTATATTTTAACCGTAGCTTTTAGTGAAATTGATCGATTAGCTGAGTTATATGCTGGTGAGTATAGTAATACGGTGATAATTGATGCTACTAATCCGGATCCCCTGACAGACGGAGACATAGCACAAAAGGTATTGGACTCCAATCAAAATGCATCAGAATATGTTGCTTTAAAATTTGGAACAGCTAGAATAGTAAAGGCTTTTAATACGATAAGTTCAGAAGATTTAGCTAGTAATACGCTTAAAAATAGTATTTTAGCTATACCCTATGCTGCCCAAGATCATCAGAGTAAAGAAATAGTCCGAAGTCTTATTGAGGACTTGGGATTTGAAGCTGTCTATATTGGCGATCTTAGTAAAACACAAATGATGGACCCCAATCATAGGATACACGGAAAATCTTTAAATCGTAAGGAATTAGAAACTTTAATAAATCTATAAACTATGAAAATAACAATACTCTTTATACTCTTACTTGTTACCATGATGGGTTATGCGCAGGATTCCATAAAGCAAATAGCAAATCACCCGGAATTAGAACGGATTGCTGAAAACATAGCCAGAGAGTACAACAAACAACTGAGCATGCGAGAAAAACAATTATTATTGTTTGAAGATAAGCTGGTAGAATATATGATTGAAGAACAAAAAGTACGTACTAGTAATTTAAAGATAAGAGAAAAAATCAGTATCCTAAAGTATAATTACAACGTAGAAACTTCGGATATGGCGGATATTCTCACTAGAACGCAACATGTACTTTATAAAAAAATGAAACCGGAATTACAACCGGTAGAACCAGTTATGGTAAAACAGGCAAGTCTTTCTGATAATTAACAATTAAAAAATTTAACAATAAAAGATAATTTATGAATATTATATATGAGTATGCCAATGTTTCTGCGAGTGATCGTTTAGAAGCTATTGTAGAAGAAAAATTAGGTAAAATTGGAGAGAAATATCCTTTTGTCATAAGAGGAGACGTGTTTTTTAAAATTGAAAAGCGAGCTGATAATACCGGTCATGTTTGTGGGATACGTTTAAGTGCTCCAGGTCCAAGGTTATATGCTTCTACGGATGGAACTGATTTTGAAGGGGCCATTCAAGAAACGGTCAGGGATTTAACAGATCAATTAAAGAAAAGAAAAGCTAAAATGCAATCGCATTAATTAAGGTCAACAAGAAATTAAAAAGTCATTTAAAATAAACTCAAAGTAAGTGGTTATTTTAAATGACTTTTGTTGTTTATTCTAAATTCTTATCGTTCAATTACAGATAACAGTTAAACATTATTGTATTTGAAATCATTGCATAAAGACCAGTCATCTAAATTACAAATTACTTTAAACCATATTTTATATGAATTTACGATTGTCAGAAGCATGGGCCAAAATGGTGGAGAAATTACAGGACTGGTTTCAAACCTTTATTGCCAGTATTCCTAATATTATTATTGCGATAATTGTATTTTTTATTACGTTTCTTGCTTCCAAGTATATTTCCAGGTTAGTACTTTCCTTATTAGGTAGAAGTCATCTAAATAAAACGGTTAAAAACTTAATTTCTAAAATGGTTTCTATAGCCGTTATTCTACTTGGACTTTTTATGGTTTTGGGAATATTAAACTTAAGTAAAATGCTTAATACTATTCTTGCTGGTGCAGGGGTAGCAGGGCTAGCTATCAGTTTAGCGCTACAGGGAGCTTTGACCAATACGTATTCAGGGATTATATTGTCTTTTGTAAAAGCTGTAAAATTGGGGAATTGGGTAGAAACTAATGGTTATTCCGGAGAACTTACCAATTTGGATTTACGTGCGGTAACTATTAAAGAGATTGATAATAACCTTGTTTACATTCCTAATAAATTAGTGTTAGAAAATCCGATTAAAAACTATTCCTTAACCGAGAAATCAAGGGTAATTGTTAATTGTGGAGTAGCTTACGATAGTGATTTACAAAAGGTAGAAGATCTGGTTATCAAGACAATTAAAGAAAATTTTCCTGACTTGGATGAAGAGAAGAGTATATTATTTATGTTTGAAGAATTTGGAGGAAGTTCGATTAATTTTGAATTACGTTTTTGGGTAGCTGCCCAGGCTATGATTGAAATCGTACAGGCAAAAAGTAAAGCCATCAAAGTGATTAAAAAAGCTTTTGATCAAAATGATATTGAAATACCTTTCCCTATTAGAACTTTATATATGCCAAAAGGAGTTAATGTAAATAGTCCTTCTACTAATCAAAATAAAACTGATTAATATGGCTCAACCAGGTTTGATCCAACCATAAAAGGTGATTTAATCCAAAACAAGAATTAGAAAAAAAAGAAGGTAAAAATATAAGTGAGTACTTTGATATAAAATCAAATAAATCTTAAAGATTTTTTTTTGGAGTATTGGTTATTTTTACTCCTTGTTGGCTAATTTGATTATAAATAGTACTGATAGCATTTTGAAATATGTAAAAAAACCAACATATTATGCCGGCTAGTTTAGATCCGTCTTCCCAGATATAAATATCTGAATTCGTTGGATTGGTAAAATCAACTATGATTGAAAATGCTAATAGTACTAGAGTAGCTATAAAAAGTGCATAATTGGTTTGCGACATAGTTTGAAAAAATGCTATCCCATATACCAACATAAAGGCTACATAAACAAATAAAACCATCAGTTCAGGAATGCCTAAGTGTGGAAATACTACTTCATGAAATAAAAAAATATCATCCAAACCTAAAACTAAAAATAACAAGCCGGACACCCCAAAGAATTTTTTTAAGTGAGAAACTTCGGATTTATGATGGAGTACTATTGCGGTAAAAAATGATATGGCGGCCGCTGCAGCCCAAAAGAAAATACCTACTTGTGAAAAGAAACCGGTATACACCGGGGCGTTTACTACTGCGACAGGATCCCTGGTTAAATCCGGTATAGGTATATGATAAAGCTGATGTATTAGTAAAACTAGTCCAATGAAAAACGTAGCTAATAGAGCAGATAAAATTGCACTTATACGGTTAGGATGTAATAGCAATTGATCTAAAATGTAAAATTTCATGAATTAGTTCTTCGGTTAAAAATTCAAAATGGTTAATAATCAATTTTAGCGGTTTCAAATAATATGTATTAGATATATTGAAACCTGGTTATAATTATAAATACTATTTACAATCCGTTGAAAAAACCCATAAGAAATAGCACCGCAATTTCTTTTTTAGATAGTTGTGATCTGTCTTATCAGATAACAAATTACAATTTTTTATTTAGCCGGATTTGCTTAGCTCCTTCAATTACTTTTTGTTTTAAACCCTCCTTGTAAACCATTACTTTATCTCGTACATACGTATCTGAAGCCCCTATAATTTGAGCAGCTAAGATTCCGGCATTCAGTGCTCCATTTAAAGCAACGGTAGCTACCGGAACACCACCGGGCATTTGTAAAATGGATAATACAGAATCCCAACCATCGATAGAGTTACTAGATTTTACCGGAACACCAATAACGGGTAATGGAGATAATGAAGCAACCATTCCTGGCAGATGCGCTGCACCTCCGGCACCAGCAATAATAACCGATATACCCCTATTATGTGCGTTTTTACTGAAATCAAATAATTTCTCGGGAGTACGGTGTGCTGATACAATATCTACTTCAATCTCTATATCAAAACCCTGTAAGATATCAATTGCTTTCTCCATAACGGGCATGTCACTTGTACTTCCCATAATCACTGCTACTTTACTCATGTTAGTTCATTATTCACTGATTACCTCAATTAAATTTTTAACTTCTTCGGCTATTTTTCTTGCTTTAGAAACTTCTTTATTGACTATGGTTACATGTCCCATTTTTCTAAAAGGTCGGGTTATTTTTTTTCCGTAAATATGAGGGATAACCCCATCCATTTTTAGTATGTTATTCAGGTTTTTATAAATTACGGGACCTTCGTATCCCTCTTTTCCTACCAGGTTCACCATAATTCCGGCAACTTTACTAGCGGTATTTCCCAGAGGTAAATTTAGAATTGCCCGTATATGTTGTTCAAACTGGTTGGTATAACTAGCTTCAATACTATAATGCCCACTATTATGGGGGCGGGGAGCTACTTCATTTACCAGTATCTCATTATCTTTAGTAACAAACATTTCTATAGCGAGCAACCCCACGTGTTCAAAAGCTTCAGAAACTTTTATGGCTATATCCTTTGCCTTTGTTTGAATAACTTCATCGATTCTTGCCGGACAAATTACATATTCTACCTGATTGGCTTCCGGATGAAACTCCATTTCGACCGTAGGATAGGCAACTGTATCACCATCCGGGTTTCTAGCCACAATAACAGCTATTTCGTAAGCAAAATCAATTTTTTCTTCTATAATACATTCCGTTTCCGGTAGTGTTTGTAGCTGACTTTTATCCTTGATTACCTCGACTCCTTTACCATCATAACCTCCTTCGGTACTTTTCCAGATACAGGGTAAAGTAATTTTATTCTCCTGAAAGGCTTTTAATAACAGTTCCTTACTTTCAAATTTTGTAAAAGCAGCGGTGGGGATTTGGTGTTGTTTATAAAACTCTTTTTGGATACCTTTATTCTGAATTTTTTGAAGGGTTGAAGAAGATGGGTATACTGTAATTCCTTCTTTTTCTAATTGTTGCAAAGCTTTGATATTAACCGCTTCAATTTCAATGGTAAGTACATCTACTTTCTTTCCAAAATTATAAACCGTATCAAAGTCTTGCAAGTCTCCGGTCTCAAAATGGTTACAGGCAATAGCCCCGGGCGCTTCCGGGTTAGGGTCTAATACCGCTGTTTGTATATCAAACTTTCGGGTTTCATATAATAGCATCTTACCTAATTGACCACCCCCTAAAATACCCAAAGTAAAATCCGAAGAAAAATAAGATTGCATGCTTGTCTATATTGCTTTTGCAAAAGTAATTTTTTAAATAAAAGAAAGCGTGCTTTGTGTTTTAATTTATTATAATGCTAAATTAGGTAAAGAATAAAGTTATAATTTCTAAAATTTTAAGATGAACACAATTAAATTTGCTTTAAATACGTCATTGTTTATAGCACAATGCTACATAAATAGCTGAAGTTTCTAATCTATATTGCGTTGCAATTTGTTGTACTGTTACTCCTTCCAAAAGTTTTTTTAGTATAAATTCTACAGTTATACGTGTTCCCTTAATTACAGGTTTCCCCAGCATCACTTTGTGATTAGAAATAATATATTTTTGATAACCTGACATAATGAACTCCTCTTAACTTTTTAGGTTGAAGCGAAAAATAGAGATTTTTTGCTTAATTGAAGTCATTTTTCAGTTGCATAGCCTTAGCTACGGAAATTAAAAATGATGAAAAGTAAGTGAAAAAGATCATTTTGTAGCCAATCATAAAAGTCAAGATGAGTTCGGTTATAAAGATACTAAATTATCAGTAAGATATATGTATCTTTGCCGCCTATTTAAAAAGGAGCACTTGCCTTTTGTTAGCACCACTCAAGCTACGTAGGTAAAATAAATTAAAAGTAGAATCATGGTTAACATTGTGTTGTTTGGTCCTCCGGGAGCCGGTAAAGGAACTCAGGCAGAAGTTTTAAAAAATAAATATGACCTGGTTCATATTTCTACAGGAGATGTTTTTAGGTATAATATTAAAAATAAAACGGACTTGGGTACCCTGGCAAAATCCTATATTGACAAGGGACAATTGGTTCCGGACGAAGTAACGATAAATATGCTTAATGCTGAAGTAGAACAACATCAGAAAGTAAAGGGTTTTATTTTTGATGGATTTCCAAGAACCGAAGCACAAGCGGAAGCACTTGAGGTATTTTTAAAAACAAAAAATACGGATGTAAAGGCTATGATTGCACTGGAAGTTGCAGACGACATTTTAGTTGCCCGATTACTAGAAAGAGGTAAAACTTCAGGTCGTCCGGATGATGCGGATGAGGAGGTTATTAAAAACCGAATTAAAGTATATTATGACGAAACGGCAATTTTAAAAGGGTATTACGAAAAACAAAATCGGTATCACGGTGTGGACGGCGTAGGTTCTATAAATGAAATCACCGAACGCTTAAGTAAAGTTATTGACACTTTATGAATTAGGTAGAAACCTGATTATTATAAATAGCAAACCTTTTGTAAAAGCGGAATGTTTTTAAACAATACACCATGACCGAAGGCAATTTTGTAGATTACGTTAAACTCCACGTTGCTTCCGGTAACGGAGGTAAAGGTTCTGCACATTTACATCGGGAGAAATATATTACTAAAGGTGGACCTGATGGTGGTGATGGTGGTAGGGGAGGCCATGTGATTATTAAAGCCAACCCTAATATGTGGACGCTTTATCACCTTAAATTTAAACGTCATTTTAAAGCATCTCACGGAGGTCATGGTAGTAAAAGCAGAAGCACCGGAGCTGATGGAGATGATGTGTACGTAGAAGTACCTTTAGGTACTATTGTTCGGGATACCGAAACACAAGAGATTCTATACGAAATAATAGAAAAAGACGAGGAATATATAATTGCTACCGGGGGTAAAGGTGGCAGGGGAAACTGGCATTTTAAAAATTCTGTTAATCAAACGCCCCGTTACGCACAGCCAGGAATTGAAGGTGAGGAAAAAGATATTACCTTGGAATTAAAGGTGCTGGCAGACGTAGGTTTGGTAGGGTTTCCAAACGCCGGTAAATCCACTTTACTTTCCGTAATTACAGCAGCCAAACCTAAAATAGCAGATTACGAGTTTACTACCTTAAAACCAAATTTGGGAATTGTAGCATATCGTGATTTCCAAACTTTTGTCATGGCAGATATTCCTGGAATAATTGAGGGAGCAGCCGAAGGAAAGGGAATCGGACACCGTTTTTTACGGCATATCGAACGAAATTCTACGCTATTATTTTTAATTCCCGCAGATGCGGATGATATTGCGGCTCAGTACGAGATATTACTAGATGAACTACGTCGTTATAATCCGGAATTACTAGACAAAGAACGCTTACTAGCAATTACTAAATCCGATATGCTGGATGAAGAATTAGAAACAGAAATAAAAGCCGAATTAGAACAAAAAATTAAAATTCCGTATTTGTTTATTTCTTCCGTAGCACAAAAGGGTCTAACTGAATTAAAGGACGCTCTTTGGCAAATGCTTATGGTCGAAAAATAAGCCAAAGCGCATTAACTCACCGTGTATCCTTTCTGTAAAATTCCTTCGCCCAATTCAGGATGTCGTTTTAGATATGCCGCTACAAAAGGGCATAAGGGTACCAGTTTATAACCTTTTTCTTTAATATAAGCCAGTGTTTTTTTGACAATGGTACTTCCCACTCCCTGGCCTTCTAATTGTCTGGGTACTTCAGTATGGGTCAGGTAAATCACATCATCTTTAGTCAAAATATATTCTATTATTGCAGTATTTTCACCTACTTTTAATTCAAACCTCTTTTTAGGCAACTCCGTATTGTTGACTAATTCAAGTTTTGACAAATCTTCTGTTTCCATAGTTTTATTTTATAAGGAAGATACTGGTTTCTATCAAACAAATACTTTACGGACTGGTTAAAAGTTTTTTAAAATTAGGGGTTTCGAAGCTGTAGAAATACTTGTTTTTTTACTTTTAATCTTTAGTCGAGTTTATTCGCACTATAATAGAATCAAATCAATCAAAATCAAAAACAGAATGAATTTAATCTTAAAAAGCCAAGTCTTTAAATTAGGGTTGATATTATTTATTATGAGAGTAAATCCCCTGTATTCTCAAGAAAAACAATTATCCGTATATGGGCAATTATCTGGTTTTCGGAATAAGTCACTTACTAATGATTTGATGATAAAATCTGATATAGGCCTGTCACTTTTTAATGATTTTTGGATTTCTCCTTTTTTCGGGTTTTCCTACCTTTCTGCACAACAGGAAGATACAACTTTAGAAAATGCTTTACCACAACCAATTACCCTAAGTACGCAGAATTTAAACCTGCAATTCTCAACACTTCAAACCGGGATCAAAATACGACTTATCGAGCAGGATAGCAACGTATGGCCTATTGTACAAACTACTTTACAATTCGGGCAAGCCAAAGCTACCGCAACACAATTTATACTGGAAGAAGAACCTGATTTATTACGCCAGGAATTTAGAAGTGAAACCAAAGAATCAGTAATCTACCCTGTATTTTCTTTAGGCATAGAAAGCACACCTTTTGGTTCGGAAACAGTAAATTTATCAGTTTTACTTTCGTATACTATTTTAGATGTTCCAGAAATGGCAGATAAAATTAAAACTGAGTTGCCAGAAGATTCCGGATTTACCGGAGATTTAAGTTCTATTGGTCTTACATTAGCTTTAAAATATACCTTTCTAAGAAAAAAAGAACTTTAATTTTCCCTTTCCTTTAGTTATCATTTCTCTACCTGTAATCGAACCCCTTCCGAATGACTGCTTAATTCCGGAGCGTACATGGATTGAATCGTGGTGATGCCGTTTGAAAAATCTCCTAGGTTCGTAACCCTTACATCGTATTCAAATACATACGTGCCTTTAGGTAAGTAATCAAAAAAGAAATCAGTACTTACATCCTTAATACTTTGATAATACCCTAAACCGTCCTGATATTTATAACCGGAAAGCACCGTAGTTGGTTCAAAAGTAGAAGCCCTCATATCTTTCATATGGACAAATTGCAGGTTTCGATCACTGGTAATCACCATACGTACGGTTACCAGATCACCAATTTTAGGCGAAAGGTCTTTTTTTATCTCTTTTAATTGGGGTCCGCTTGCTGTATTAGATTTGATAAATAGCTTTTTATCAATGGTAAGGTTGGTTTTTGCTCCGGTAATTTTATCCAGGTCTTCAAAATACTGCCAATATAAAGCACCCCAGGCAATACCTTTTCCTTTTTTGGTAAGCGTTACTTCTGCTTGTTTTGATACGACTTCGGTCCCCAGCCAGAAAGTTTTAAAGTATCCGGTACCCGCTTCTACGGTTTGATTTTGGGTAGTTCCCATATCAATTTTTGTTTTACCAACTTTTGCACTTACCTTATCTGTGATTGACAACCAGTCAGAACCATGAGATAGTAAAGCATATACAGCTTCAGTAGTAGCTTTGGTAGTAGGCCATCTGTTGGTTTGTTTATTTTTTAGTAACCAGATCTTTAGGTTATCTACAATTTCAACTTTATCTTCTTTTTGATACACTTCATCAAAAACTTCAATAAGCAAGGCTTGGGTTTCTACCGGAGCCTGATACCAGAACCAACCGGACGTATTGCTTTTCCAGTACATGCCTAATTCTTTATTGGTAATGCTACGTTCTTTCAGAGATTTTAAAATTTCACCAGCCTTATCCTTACGGTTATTTCTATGAAGGAGTAAAGTAATCAACCCCTGAGAATATAAATTCTTTTCTAACCAGTGTGTTGCTGCTTGCTCCAGATAATAGGTTAAAGCTTCTTCGCCTTTAGCAGGTAATTTTGTATCAAAATAAGATCGTACATACAGGTAATGCAATTGGTTGTAATCTAAATGATCTTTAGTAAGATCCATTTTTGGGTTATTTGCTTTACGAACTAAAAGTTCTTCGTAGTCCTTTAAAAATTCCTTATCTAAATATTGAAGTGCTTTTTGTATCATAATTTTCTGATCCGGTGTGAAATCTGTTACGCCTAATTTCTGTAGATGCCCAAATCCGGCAATAATATGTTGGGTAATATACCGGTTTTCAAGTCCGCCTTCAAACCAGGGAAAAGCCCCGGAATTATATTGCAGGTCTTTAAGTTTACGTAAACTTGCTTGTAATTCGTTTTGCAGGTTGTTCTGATCAAACAATAAAGCAATCCGTTTTTTTTGTTCGGTTTCACTTTCTGCATCCCGTAACCAGGGGGTTTCTGAAAGGAGTACTTCTTTAAGTTCCTGGTTTTTTTCTAAAGCACTAACCAGGGCATCAGAATTTTTCCATTGATCAAATACTTGTTGGATACGTGGGTTTTGGGTGACTATAAAATGACCTAACGCATTTCCGTAAAACCTTGAAAACACTTGTTCTGAGCAGTTGGAACTAGTAACTTCCTGTAGATAAGGAAGTGCTTGTATAGCGTACCAACTAGGATTAGAAGTTACTTCAAAAGTTAAGCGGTGATTCGTTAAGGTTTTAGAATTTGTATTTTTTAACTTGTCTAGCGTAAAAGTGTTCGTCTGATCAGAACCCACCCACATAGGTAAGGTTTCGGTTACCAATTTACGATTGGTAACTACTGGTAAAACTCCTTGTACGCCATCAGAAAAATCACCTGCTGAAGCGGTAATCACATATTGAAGGGCCGATAAATTTTCCGGAATCTTTAAGGTCCAGGAAACTGCCGTATTCCCGGAAGCTTTTACGTCAAATGAAACGGATTCTTTGTCTGAGAAAATTAGCGATATTGGTTGATTCGTAATTGGGTTGGTTAAAAGTAACCGGGCATTTCCAGCTAAGGATTTAGCGCTTAAATTAGAAATTTTACTGGTAATTACTACCTCATCACCCTGTCGTAAAAAACGAGGAATATTCGGTAACACCATAAGTTCTTTTTGTGTTACCGTTTCAAAGGATGCAGTGGCAGACTCCAGGGTTTTAGTATGCGCTACCAATTGTAATTTCCAGCGGGTCAAGGCTTCCGGGCTGGTGAAAGAGAAAGATACGTTACCTTCTGCATCTGTTTCTAACTTTGGAAAAAAGAAAGCCGTTTCCTGCAAATTTTTTCGAATGGGAACCATTGCCTTAGGTAATTCTTTTTTATCGGATGCATCCTGGTCTAAAACTCCCGATGCTACTCCATAACCAATAACTACAGAACTATCTGATGTTTCATTAATCATCTCTTCATCAGCTACTTCTTCAATTACTTCAGCTTCAGGGGTAGCTACACTTCGCATCATCACGTTACTTTTAAAACGCATAGTATTCATACTACGGCCAAAACTAAAGCCAAACCAGTTAAAACTGTCAAATTGTTGTTGTTGATACTGGTTACGGTATTGATGGTAATACGTGACAAAGCGTTGGGGGTTAAAACTATTTGCTGCTGACCATCCGGTGGAAGGACTAAATGATATTCTTCGGATTGGATCAAATTGCCATTCATGACTTTTAAATTGATCCAACGACATATCATACATAGAAGCCAGAACTTCTGTAGCGACAGATTCTCCTTTAGGTCCTTTAATCAAAAAACTCCAGGTTTCTTTACCTCCGGGTTCTAACAGGTTTCTAAAAGTTTTGGTACTAATCTGAAGATCGGTTTCTGGGTAAGGTACTTTTATTTGCTGGGAATAACTTTTAAACGAATTCCAGATTACATAACTATAAGAAATGGCAATTCCGCCCAAATCTGTTTTAGAGACAGGAATTTTTAAAGTTTTAGAATTTTTAGTCAAGGTTAAAAATTGCTTTTCGACCCTTTCACCTTGTTTATGTATTTGTAATACCACATCCAGTTCGTCCAGACCGGTTTGTAAGGTGACTATTGCTTCTTCCCCGGGCTGATAACTGTCCTTATCTACACGTATTGAAAAAATTTCCTGTGTCTTTTTCTTAATTACTTTTGAATTTTCGACTTTTAGATAAGATACATCCTTTACCGGTTGACCGTAAGGGTCTTTAGTTTCTAAGGTAATACGATAATTACCTTCTTCCCATTTTTTTGTGTTAACCTTTAACTGATCTGTTCCAACAATAGTATCTTCTGCCTTCTTTCGGGTATCATACACTTCTTGATATACTTCTTTTTCAACCGACCAGGTTTTAAGGTCTTCTTCATTTTTATAAGGGGTGTGGGGGAATTTTTGATAAAATTCGTTCTTATCAATTCCGGCATAATCAGGTGCCGGCCAGGATCTGTCAATCAGGATACGATCTGGTGCTTTTAATTTATCAATTTTTACAAAACCGGTATTGTCAACAGGTTGATCATTTAAATTTTGCGTACTAATACTAATGTTAAGAGCCTCTTTGGACACATCGATCTTATTTTTTGCCTCGATCCTTGCCGTAATGGTATGATATCCTACTTTTACTAGAGTAGTTGCAGAGCGGGTTTCGCCGTTAATATCTGTGACATCTGCCACCACTTCATATGTAAAAATAGGTTGCTCTTTTTGATCAACTGTTTTATCGGCAATAGCTTTAAAGTCAATCGTAAAATCACCATTTTCGTCCGTTATAGTTTCGCCAAAAGTTATTTCCTGCGATTTGGAATTATATGTAGGCCTCCAGTAGCACCATATTGGATATTGTACTTTGCGGGTAACCCGATAGGTTACCTTGCTATTAGATAGAACACTTCCTGAATATGCCGAAGCATTCCCATCTAATGAAACCGTATCATCAAGGCGGTAGGACTTAGTGACCGGTTTAAATTCAACTGAAAACTTCGGGCGTTTATATTCTTCTACAGATATGGAATGGTAACTATCATCCGGGCCTTCTATAGTATAAGTCCCGGTTAAACCACTCTTAGGAAGTACAAATTTTCCGGAAAAAGATCCATAAGCATTGGTAACTACGTTTATTTCAGAAACCGTTTCCCCATTCACATTTCTTAATTCAATTGATCCTTTACGATTCATCAGGGCTTTATACTCCTTGTTATTAGAAGTTGAAAAAGATATCCCTTTAAAATAGACAGTTTGTCCGGGTCGGTAGATACTTCGATCTGTAAAAAGCGTAGTTCTCTTTACCACTTGTTCTTCATTTCTATTTCGGTTGCTGTAATTTGAATAACTATATAAACCATTAAAAAATGCAGTATCTTCCTGATAGGTAACTTTAGCGGTTATATTAGAAAAATTTTTATTTCCTGAAAAAGAAGCAATACCATTGTTATCGGTGATCAAAGTAGTATTAAGTGTTTCTCGACGTCGATCATTTGATGAAAGTTGAATTTGAGCCTTATTAAGGGGTTTACCGGTACTTCGATCGGTAATTCGATACTCAATGGTATCCTCCAATTTGTTTTCGGTTAGTGCAATATTAGTAGATTGAACCGTTCCGTAAGCATATTTCTTAACCGCTAAGGCTTCCGTCTGACTTGCAGTAATCAGGTACATACCTTGTGGTAGTTCAGGCAGTATCTTTTCAGTGGTATGTTGTTGGTAATCTTTTTCATTAGTAAGTGCAACTTTGTACGAAGTAACAACGGGTAAGGATTTAATAAAACTTAACTTATCTTGATCTCTTCTTTTTTTTCGGAAGATCAATTGTTGCTCCCGATTCATTTTGTGAACCCGGATATGTAATTCATCTATATTTTTATACGAAAATAATAGACGGGATGGGGTATTTATTGGCGTATAGGAGTTGGTGGTTATGCCAGAAAGTAAAGGAAGCTTGATTTTAGTAGCCAAAACTTTACAATTCTTCGCCCCTGTACTATTAGGATGCAAATCAATCGCCTCTTTACAAATTGTAAGTGCTTTATTGAAATGCCCCTGGTAAGCCGAATCACTTTCTGTTTGAAATTTTTGTGCCTGTTCCTCGTATAATTGTGCTTCCTCAAAATAAAAATCAGTTACTTGAGGTGTGTTTTTGTGAAGTTCTTTTTCTCTCTGCAAGGTATTTAGAAAAACCACATCTTTATTTTCAAAAACGCTATTATCTCTCACAAAATCCAGTCTCTCCGTAGTCAGGGCAATAAGGGGTTTTGAATTTTTATTTTTTAGATGAAAACTAGTAAGTTCCTGGTAAAGTGCTAAGGCTTTAAATTGAAGAGAAAGTGTATCTGTGGTTTGTAATGTTGTCTTAGCAAATTCGGGATGAGGATGTAAATAAGCAGGTTGATCAATTTCAAAAGCATCAATGGGTTGGGTAATAGAATTTTCAGGTGTTTTATAAAAATCAAGTGCCTGATGTGCCAGTAAGTCAAATAGGGTAGGGCGGTACTGTATTGAATTTTCAACAGTATTCAAAAGTGTTTTATAATCCTGTAAGCTTTCTTGTTGTAGTTTTTCTTTATCCGAAAGTGATTCTTCAAATTTGCAATGGATTTCATGAAATAATGTTTCCAGGTCCCAGGTTCTAAAATCTTCTGAAGTTGTTTTTTGAGCCGTTTTTGTACGGTCGTAAAATTTATAACGGTTCTGCTTAAAATACTGCCAGTATAGATTAGCCAATACGTTCGTCAGGATATTTTTCTCCGGAAATTTACTCTTACTAATTTCCGTTTTGAAATTTTTAATAATTTCCAACCTTGCATTTTCTTCAATCTGCAGGTTGTATTTAGATTGATATAATAGGGCTTTGATAACCTCATTTGTATTTCCTTTCTTTTTAGCATCAATAAGAATTTCATCTACAATAGCAATTGCCGATTTAGGTAATCCTTTTTTTTCCAGGTTTTCAATCTCGTTCCAGCGATCTTTATACATTTCCTGGCTAGTTACGTTGGTAAGTATACTTAATATTAAGAATAGAGAAGAAAATAATTTTTTCATGAGTGCTAATTTGTTGGTGAAGTAAGAGCAACATTGATGCCGTATCTGTATTTTCGTAAGTTATAAATATAAATGATTTGTTGGTATCAAAGGGTAATAGAAGTAAGTTTCAAACTTAAAAATGCAATACAACTACCAATAGATGATATGAATACAGGATAAATATTTTAAAAACAAATAATGAGAGCGGTTATCCAAAGAGTACAACAAGCATCTGTAACGGTTGAAGATAAGAAGGTAGCAACAATAGGAAAGGGTTTAGTGATTCTACTAGGGGTTACGCATGAAGATCAAGAAGAAGATATCAGTTGGCTATCTCAAAAAATCATAAACCTTAGAATTTTTAATGATATAGAAGGTAAGATGAATAAAAATATTAAGGATGTTGAGGGAGATGTCATTATTGTAAGCCAGTTTACATTATTTGCAAGTACAAAAAAGGGAAATCGACCTAGTTATTTGAACGCGGCAAAACCAAATATTGCTAAGGATATATATCTGAACTTTATAGAAGTTTTTAAAAGTATGCTAAGGAAAGATGTTGGAACTGGCATCTTTGGTGCAGATATGAAAGTGTCCTTAATTAATGACGGACCAGTTACGATTATAATAGACACTGAAAATAAGGAATAATAATAATTGGTGAGAAAGTATTTCTTCTATTGGTAACTTTTAAATCACCATTAAAAGAACTTGTCAGCTGAATTACAAGAACAGGTTGTACTAAAGAAAGTCTCTTAACTGATCAAATTGTAGTATTTTTGCGCTTGACCATAGAATTTTTACATGAATATTCAAAATGCGCAACAAGCCGTAGATGAATGGATCAAACAACACGGTGTTCGATATTTTAATGAGTTAACTAACATGGCGCAACTGACCGAAGAAGTAGGGGAGGTAGCTCGCATTATAGCCAGAAGGTACGGAGAACAGAGTGAAAAAGAAAGTGACAAAAACAAGGATTTGGGAGAAGAACTTTCAGATGTTCTTTTTGTAGTACTTTGTCTCGCTAATCAAACCGGTGTGAATCTGGAAGAAGCTTTTCAGAAAAAACTGGATATAAAAACAAAAAGGGATCACGACCGACACCACAGCAATCAAAAGCTATTATAAGTTGAAAGTAGTACTATCTAAAAAATCCTATTGGAAATCCGTGCTTTTTCTGGGACTTAAGTTCATTGTAATCTTTTCGATCTTAGAATATGTATTCAATTACGGATGGACAGGTTTTAAAGACGTATACACAAATATCTTTGCTTACGGTCAATGGAAGCGTTTTATTTTATCCCGTCTGGTAGGAGGGTTGCTATATGGTATGATCCTGGGTTTCTACTTTCATAATAAACAACTTAAAGAGCAGTTATAATGACTTTACATTTAGCTCACGTGAGCCAAATTAAAAATAGTACAATCCGGATTACCGGGTCAAAAAGCGAGACTAACCGACTTTTAATTCTGCAAGCCTTATACCCGTCCTTGCAAATTGAAAATATTTCAAATAGTGACGATTCTAACTTGATGCAGAAAGCATTGACCGCCTCAGAAGAACTAGTAGATATACATCATGCAGGTACGGCAATGCGTTTTTTAACTGCTTATTTTTCAGTGTTAAAGGGTAGAACTACCGTGTTGACCGGAAGTGAACGTATGCAGGAACGACCGGTAAAAATTTTAGTAGAAGCACTTCGTACCATAGGATGTCAGATGGAGTATGTAAATAACGAGGGATATCCACCGATTAAAATTACAGGAAAAGAACCGAATAGCAGTGAAGTATCCTTATCTGCCAACGTAAGTAGTCAGTATATATCTGCAATGATGCTAATAGCGCCTTCTTTAAAAGAAGGACTTACCATTCGACTAGAGGGAAAAATCACTTCAGTTCCGTATATCAAAATGACCTTAAGTCTGTTAGAAGAAGCGGGAATTAAAGGGAATTTCAAAGATAATATAATCACCATCCCTCCGGTAACCCAGGTTCCGGAAAAGAAAATAGTGGTAGAATCAGATTGGAGTTCAGCATCCTATTTTTATAGTATTGCTGCATTGTCTTCGGGAGTTGTTTTAGAATTAAGTAGTTATAAGAAGAATAGTTACCAGGGAGATTCTGTTTTGTCTGAAATCTACCGTTCCTTTAGCGTCACTACAGAGTTTAGAGAAAATAGCATTGTCTTAACGAAAGAAAAAAATAGTGAGCTTCTGCAGGAAGAAGTTAATTTTGATTTAACCAATTCTCCGGATATCGCACAAACTATAGCGGTCACTTGTTTTGGGTTAAATATTCCCTGCTACCTTACCGGGTTGCATACTTTAAAAATTAAAGAAACCGACCGTCTGGTAGCCTTAAAAAGCGAAATTGAAAAACTGGGAGGTAACATTCAAATTACAGAAGATAGCCTACGTCTTGCAAAGCGGGAATTAATTAAAGAAGGCGTTGTAATTGAAACGTACAAAGATCACAGAATGGCAATGGCCTTTGCCCCTCTGGCTCTGACTACTAATTTAAAAATTGAAAAAGCAGGGGTAGTATCTAAATCTTACCCTGATTTCTGGAATGATTTGCAAAAAATTGGCTTTAAGATAAGTCAGGAAAAATAGGTGAGTCCATCCTTAAAGAAACTTATAAAAAGATAATCCCGTAAATACTTGACATCCCCTACCTGTACATTGTATATTTACAACCTTTTAAAATGTAAAACTGAATGAAATTATCAAACTTTAATTTTAACCTTCCTAAAGAATTACTGGCAGAGTACCCTTCAGAAAACCGTGATGAAGCGCGTTTAATGGTATTAGACCGGGAAAAACAAACCATAGAGCATAAACAATTTAAGGATCTTATTGATTATTTTGAACCTAATGATGTAATGGTCCTTAATAATACCAAAGTTTTTCCGGCAAGATTGTACGGTAACAAAGAGAAAACCGGTGCAAGAATTGAAGTTTTTTTATTGAGAGAATTAAATTCCGAAACCAGATTATGGGATGTTTTAGTAGATCCTGCCCGTAAAATTAGAATTGGTAATAAATTATATTTCGGAGATGATGAAAGTCTGGTAGCAGAAGTGATTGACAATACTACTTCGCGCGGACGTACTTTGCGTTTTTTATATGATGGCTCTTATGATGAATTCAGACAGAAATTAACAGATCTGGGAGAAACTCCCTTACCTAAATATATTAAAAGGGAAACCGAACCTGAAGATGAGGAACGGTATCAAACGATTTATGCAAAAAATGAAGGAGCCGTGGCAGCACCTACTGCTGGACTTCATTTTTCTAAACATTTAATGAAAAGATTAGAAATTAAAGGGGTAGATTTTGCAGAAATTACACTTCATGTAGGCTTGGGAACTTTTAACCCGGTTGAAGTTGAAGATTTGTCCAAGCATAAAATGGATAGTGAAGAAGCGTATATTACTAGTGAAGCCGTAGCAACTATTAATAAAGCCATTCATGGTAAACAACGAGTGTGTTCAGTAGGAACTACAGTAATGCGTGCCTTAGAAAGTGCTGTTTCATCTAATCATACGTTAAACGAGTTCCGGGGCTGGACTAATAAGTTTATATTCCCACCTTACGAATTTAGCATAGCAAACAGTATGATCACTAATTTTCATACACCTAAATCTACATTATTGATGATGGTTTCTGCTTTTGCAGGACATGATTTTATGAAAGAAGCCTATGCACAAGCAGTAAAAGAAAAGTATAAATTCTATTCTTACGGAGACGCAATGTTGATTTTATAATAACCGAATTTAGAATATAGAGCTAAATATTATTATTTATTAAAAAGACTTTAATGATAGTGTTAAAGTCTTTTTCTGTTAAAGATTTTAAAATTAAATATTGTTAAAAGTTGGTTAATTTAGCTATATTCGTCTAATTTTAAATTTATTAAGACTTATTTATTTAGTAAAACACGGTTTTTATTTTTAACTATACCGTTTTTCAAATTTAGAATTGTATATTTTATCACCTCTTCATAAAAAATTGTAAGTAAGGTGAAATCTAATAACTCAACATATGAACTTAAAATTATACTTTTTCTTCTTACTTATAAATGCCTTTATCACACAAAATTACGCACAAACCTTTGTAGGGAAAATTGGGTTTAATGATGTAGATACTTTTGATAATAAAGAACTTGTACTTAATGGTGCCGGAGCTAAAGATAAAGATTATGTAATAGCGCTATATCTAAACTTTGAAGTGGATGGTCCGGAAGATGGAATTATGGTAGCTGAAAAAGATGCAGATATGGGATTTACCATTAAGATGACATCTTCAAAAAGTAAAGAAGAATTAAAAAACCTGATTCGGATAGGCTTAGAAAGGGCCACTGACGGTAACAGCTATGTAATTGAAGAAAAGATTCGGGAATTTATAGACCTCTTACCTTCAGAAATGTTGAAACACGGGATCTTTAGGGTAAGTTATGAGAAAGGCGGCGTAATGAAGCTATACCAAAACAAAAGAATCGTAGGTACGCTTGAAGATAGTTTTGAATTTAAAAAAGCCTTTTTTAAAATATGGCTTGGAACTAATCCGGTTAATGTAGAACTTAAAAATGAGCTGTTAGGCACTTCAGATATAAATCCGGTTTTAGGATCCTGGAAAACTTTTGATAAAGAAACCGGCGTGGCCTTAAGTATTGTTCGCTTATATATGATTGATAAGAAGTTGAATGGTACCATTGAGCGTATGCTTAGAGAATCCGAAAGGGATGCAGTTTGTTATAAATGCACCGGAGAAGATAAAAACCAAAAAGTAGAAGGATTAGTGATCCTTAAAGATTTGAAATTAAAGGATGATTATAAATACGTAAATGGGCTATACACAAATATTGTATCCGGAAAAGTAGCAGATTGTCAAATTTGGATGGATGAGGATAATCAGGATGTTTTAAAGGTCCGCTACAAAGGCGGGGGAGGTGTTCACGAATGGAAAAGAATTGAAACGGATGAACCCACCAATCGTGAAGAATACCGAACGGTTAAGCGTTTTTAATATTACAATATTTACTTATGTTTTACAGCCGTACGTAACTACTTAAATTACATATTTCTTGATAAAAGATTAATTCTTTAAAATGGGTGTACGGTAAAGTATATTAAAATAAGATGATTCCAAACTTTAAAGTATTTGGAGACTACTTTTTTAAAAGCAATTTGTTTTACTAAGCGGAATCATTTTATAATATTAATTTTCAATAGTATTATGATTAGTCTTGGTTCTTGATTCCAGAAGCAATAGCGATCTTGAATCGTTAACAGACACTCATGCTTTTAATATAACACCATATATGAATAGCATCTAATTGTATTAGGTTACACTACTTTTCTGAACTATTTTTGCAAAATGAAATCTTCAAAAAAGGATATTCGCGCTTTATCCAGAGAACAACTTCGTAGTTTTTTTAAAGAGCAGGGAGAAAAAGCCTTTAGGGGTAACCAGGTATACGAATGGTTATGGAATAAAGGTGCGCATAGTTTTGAAGAGATGACAAATCTTTCTAAAGATACCCGGGTATTTTTAAACCATCACTTTGTTATTAATCATATCAAAGTAGACCAGATGCAACAAAGCAAGGATGGCACCATTAAAAATGCCGTAAAGTTGCATGATGATCTGATTGTAGAATCCGTGTTGATTCCTACCCCTACGCGTACCACAGCCTGCGTATCTTCACAAGTAGGTTGCAGTCTGGATTGTAAATTTTGTGCTACGGCCCGTTTAAAAAGAATGCGTAATTTAAACGCAGATGAAATTTTTGATCAGGTACTGGCAATTGACAAAGAAAGCAGGTTGTACCATAACCGGCCTTTATCTAATATTGTATTTATGGGGATGGGCGAACCCCTGATGAACTATCCTAATGTTATAAAAGCAATTGATAAAATTACATCAGAAGACGGGCTGGGGATGGCACCCCGTCGGATTACCGTTTCAACCTCCGGAGTACCTAAAATGATAAAAAAAATGGCAGATGATGAGGTGCGTTTTAACCTTGCTGTATCCTTACATTCAGCGATTGACGAAGTACGTACCCGGATTATGCCATTCAATAAAACCTTTCCTTTACAGGATTTAGCAGAAGCCTTACGATACTGGTATCAAAAAACCAAAAAACGAGTAACCTACGAATACGTGATCTGGAAAGGAATTAATGACCAACAGAAAGATATTGACGCACTTATAAATTTTTGTCATATCATACCCTGCAAGGTAAACCTTATCGAATATAACGCTATAGATGACCCTAGCTTTATACAAGCCTCAGAAACTTCGGTACAAGCTTATATCAGGCAATTAGAGTCTCATCATATTGTAGTTAATATAAGACGGAGCAGAGGAAAAGACATCGATGCTGCCTGCGGGCAATTGGCAAATAAGGGATAATAAAAGGAATGGGATACGCATTAAACTATTTGGTTTTCTGGTTACCCCACAGCCAAAGATTTATAGTATCTTCGTACGGACATAGTTAATTTCTTTTTTTTGAAAACTGTAGAGCAGATCAAGCAACCTATTCTCGAAGAAATGGAACTTTTCGAAGAGAAGTTCTCACAATCGATGTCCTCTAAAGTAGCACTGCTTAACAGAATTACCCATTACATTGTAAAAAGAAAAGGAAAACAAATGCGGCCTATGTTTGTTTTTCTTTCCGCCAAACTTGTTTCCGGAGGAAAAATTCTAGAACGTACGTATCGCGGAGCTTCTGTCATTGAATTAATTCATACTGCTAGTCTTGTACATGATGATGTAGTAGATGACTCTAATCAGCGAAGAGGTTTTTTCTCAATTAACGCCCTTTGGAAAAATAAAATTGCCGTTCTGGTAGGAGATTATTTGTTATCCAAAGGCATGTTGGTTTGTATAGACTACAATGATTTTGATCTTTTAAAAATAATTTCCGTAGCCGTTAGAGAAGTAGTCGAAGGAGAATTACTCCAAATTGAGAAAGCCCGTAATCTGGATATTACCGAAGAGGTGTATTACGAGATCATCCGTCAAAAAACTGCTACTTTAATTGCTGCCTGTTGTAGCTTGGGAGCATGTTCGGTAGCCCCTGCCACAGAAGCTGTAGAAGATATGCGAAAGTTTGGTGAATTAATTGGAATGGCCTTTCAAATAAAAGATGATTTGTTTGATTACGGGGATACGGCTATCGGAAAGCCTACAGGTATCGATATTAAAGAACAAAAAATGACCCTCCCGTTAATTTATACCTTAAACACTTGTAGTAAACAAGAAAAACGCTGGTTAATTAATAGCGTTAAGAATTATAATAAAGATAAAAAACGGGTTAAAGAAGTAATTGCTTTTGTAAAAAATACCGGGGGATTGATCTATGCTGAAAAAGTAATGCACAACTATAAAGATAAAGCGCTAGCCATCTTAAAAAGATATCCGGATTCTGAGTATAAAGAAGCATTGGAGTTGATGGTTACCTTTGTTATTGATAGAAAAAAATAATTTTATTATTTTAACTAATTGGTACATAATTAGTTGTTTTCATTGTTTTAAATTTTAAAAGTCTTCAGGCAACCTAAATATAAAAATATACGTCTTACAAGAAAGCAATCAGGTTAAGACAGCTACAGGGTGAAAGTGATTAGATTTTATACAAACGAAAAACAGCTAATTAAAAGAGCCGGAGATAATCAACGGGATGCGCAACGTAGGTTATATGAAACCTATGCTCCTAAGATGCTAGGTGTTTGTAGAAGGTATATCACCGACCAACAGTTTGCCGAAGATGTAATGATTGGTGCTTTTGCAAAAGTCTTTTCAAAGATAAGTCAATTTAAATTCGAAGGAAGTTTTGAAGGTTGGGTACGTCGTATCATGGTGAATGATTGTATTTCTTTTATCAGAAAACAAAAACGACATGTATACGTAGAGGAATTTGTGGATACCTCAGCATCTTACTACGATGATTACCATCAGCACCTCGAAGTCGAAGAAATTCAAAAACTTATCGATACTTTACCGGATGGATATAAAATGGTTTTTATACTCTACGCAATTGAAGGATATAAACATAAAGAAATTGCAGAAGCTTTGGATATTTCAGAAAGCGCCTCTAAAACACAACTTTTTAAAGCTAGAAAATTATTGCAACAAAAAATTAATAATGTAAATATAAAGAACGATGGCACCTTTAAAGTTTGAAGAAGAAATGAAGGAGAAGTTTGAAGCAAGAACGATACAACCTTCGGAGAATTCATGGGATCAATTAGAAAGCTTATTAGATAAGAATCAAAATAAAAAGGTTAATAATAAATTCAGTTATATTTTAAAAATAGCAGCAGCTTGTATAGGATTGATTTTTATAGTTTCGATTTACCTTTTAAATAACCAGAAAGATAAATCTATAAATACTATTGTAGATAGTAACGATGCTCCTAAGCATAACTTCATAGAAGACACCCTTAAAAATACAAACAATAAAAATGAGTATTTACGTAGTACCCAACAGTATCAGCTTACAGAACATAAAGGATCGATAGATTCTGTAAAGGAACGTAAAGTGATGGAACAACCAGTGGTAGCAAATACATCAAATAACATAGTTGATCATAAAAAAATACAGAAAGCAGTGCTGACAGAAACGACGAAAATATCACTAGAAAGGATGGATAGTATTAATATTAATTCAAAAGTTAGACAACTAGCCCTAACTGTAGCTTCTCTTGAGAATAATAATACAGTAGTTAGCGATCAGGAAATCGATAGTTTATTAAGGCAAGCGCAGAACGAAATCCTTCAGGAAAAAATTAAAAATGCTGATACGGTGGATGCCTCTATGTTATTAGCAAGTGTAGAAGCAGAGCTGGATGAGTCTTTTAAACAAAAAGTATTTGATGCTCTTAAATCAGGGTATAAAAAGATAAGAACCGCAGTAGCGCAACGAAATAATTAACAAAATTCATCAATCAAGGTTGTACTTCCCTTCTTGGTAAAAGGAGGGCAGGTACTACCACAAACACCTAATTATTATGAGATATGTATATATTTTCGCCATGGCGATGGTACTAACTAGTGTCCAATATGTGACCGGACAAGAACAAATTCCTAATCCAATAAATCAACTCAAAGAAGAAAAAGATCAGGTGGTTCAGTCAGAAAAAGCAATATTAAAAAATAAGGTAGCGGCAATTAACAACAGACTGGCAAAAAATGAAATTTCTAAAGCAGAAGCACAACGTCAAAAAGAATTATTAGCTAAAAAACATGCTCTTAATATCGAAAACAAATTAAACATTTTAGATAGTAAAATAGCCTTATTAGAAAGAAATGGCTTGGCTTACCCTTTAAACGAAGAACTTACTATTGATGAAATACAAAAGGATTCAGTTACAACAACAAAACAAAATACAATTGTTTTTAATTTTGGGAATAAAAAAGAAAAAAAAGTAAAATACGATCGCCGTACCACCAATCATATTGTAATTGGAGTGGGATTTAATAATGCAATTGCAAACGGGCAGTCCATTAATGATTTAGATTATAAACTAGCAGGTAGCCGATTTTTTGAATTAGGTTGGATGTGGAGTACCCGGGTTTTTAAGAACACCAACTTTTTAAGATTGAATTATGGGCTATCCTATAGTTCAGAAGGACTGAAACCTACGGATAATCGTTATTTTGTAAGAAGAGACGGTATAACGGCGTTGGAGGGATTCAGGGTGAATCTGGATAAATCAAAATTCAGGTTAGATAATTTTATAATACCCGTACATTTTGAGATAGGAACTTCACGATTTATACAAGAAGAAGATCGTATTAGATACAATACTTCACATCAATTTAAATTAGGTATTGGTGGTTTTATTGGAACAAACATAAGTACCCGACAAAAGTTAAAATATAAGGAAGATGGAGAAGATATTAAAGATAAAATAAAAACGGATTATAATACTAATGATTTTCTGTACGGGGTAAGTAGTTATATTGGTTTTGGGGATACTTCCGTATACTTAAAATATACCTTGTCTCCAATCTTTCAAGATCAGGAAATAGATCAAAATAATATTTCTTTGGGGGTAAGGTTTGACTTATAGCACTTAAGAACAATAATGAAGGGTGTAAAAATGTATTTTTTCAAATTTATTTTGAGTTTTATTAAATTTTAGTATCTTTAAAATTAACTAGTATTTTAAACATTAAAATATGGTTTTCTTGAGGGAAATAACTATAAATTTTCCTTTATTTGGAAGAAATTAAAGACTTGGAGATATTACTAATAATATAACACTAGTGAATTAAAAATCAAAAGGTCTTAAAATTTATATCGCTGAAATAAAAAACTAACTAGTTCTTAACCTATAGAATATGGTAATATGGAAAGAGGTTGTTCAATACGAATGATCTCTTTTTTTTTTGAACGTAGGTAAAAAGTCATTATAAAATTAAAATAACATTTGTCATATATGTAACGACAATTGTTGTATATTTGTAAAAAAATATATGTCTGCAGCTATTGATTTTTTTACAAGCTCTGATAGTGCTTTTATAAAAGGTGCTAATGATGATAATCGTTCGCTTTTATTAATCAGGTTAGTCAGAGAAGGTATTCCTTATAAAGAATTTGAAAAAATTGCCACCTGGTCTCCCTTTACTAATAAAGACTGGGCGCATTTCTTAAATATATCCATACGTACACTAGAGCGTCATAAAGAAGATGTCAAAGTTTTTAAACAAGAACAAAGCGAGAAAATTGTCAGTATCTATCAATTAATGCATTATGGCACTTCTGTTTTTGAAGACGATACGCTTTTTTTTAATTGGCTGTACGTAAATACACTTACGCTAGGTGGAGTTTGTCCTAAAGATTTGCTGGATACTACCATTGGGATACAAGTGGTAAGAGATGCTTTAGGCCGGTTAGAGCACGGGGTATTAGCATGATAGTATACCGTTTGTCTAAGGGTGCTTATAAAAATGACCTTTCCGGTTTCGGTGCCGAAAAATATGGTGGGCGATGGAACAATAGAGGTACCCGTATGATCTATACCGCACAATCCAGGGCGCTTGCAAATCTTGAAGTAGCCGTACACGTACCGCTCAATATGTTGCCTAGAAACTATTATATGGTTAGTATTAAAATTCCGGATGCTTCCATACAAGTATTTAATACCGATCACCTGGATGATCCTATCTGGCGCTTACATCCGCCTTCTGAGATTACCCAAACAACTGGAGATCAATTTATTGCCACAAATGATAAGCTGGTATTAAAAGTGCCATCCGCCATTGTTCCGGGCGATTTTAATTACTTGATTAATCCAGTACACCGTGACATTTCAAAAATTAAAATTATAGATACCACTCTGTTTGATTTTGATCAACGCTTGTTTAGATTGTAAGTATCTTAATAATTTTAAAATTACAGGCTATAAAAAGCCGTTCTATTCCTTTACTTTTGTAGGTGCCAATTACCTGACCTATGATTCACAAAAATACCGTTGATGCAGTATATGACGCCATTCGTATTGAAGAGGTGATCGGTGATTTTGTAACGCTTAAAAAATCAGGTAGTAATTTTAAAGGTTTAAGCCCATTCAGTGACGAGCGTACCCCTTCTTTTATGGTATCCCCGGTAAAACAAATCTGGAAAGATTTCTCAAGTGGAAAAGGGGGAAACGCCATTGCTTTTATTATGGAACACGAGCATTATTCGTACCCCGAAGCGATAAAATACCTGGCTAAAAAATACAATATAGAAGTTGAAGAAACAGAGCAAACCAGTGAACAAAAAGAAAAAGCAAATGAAAAAGAAAGTTTATTCCTGGTTAATGAATATGCAAATCAATTCTTTCAGCAGAAGTTAACGGGCAGTGAAGAAGGGAAGGCAATCGGATTAACCTATTATAAAGAAAGGGGCTTTACTGAAGATACTATTAAAAAATTTGAGTTAGGATATTCTCCCGATCTCTGGGATGCTTTTACCAATGCAGCTATTAAAAGTTCTTATAAATTAGAATTTCTGGAAAAAACGGGGCTTACTATTGTAAAAGAAGCCAAGGACGGAAGTCAAAAAACCTTTGATCGTTTTAAAGGACGTGTGATGTTTCCTATCAAATCTTTATCCGGAAGGGTACTTGGTTTTGGGGGTAGAATTTTAACCAATGATAAAAAGGCTGCTAAATACCTTAACTCCCCACAAAGTGAGGTATATGATAAAAGTAAAGTATTATACGGAATTTATCATGCAAAACAAGCTATTGCAAAAGAGGATGAGTGTTACCTGGTAGAAGGCTATACGGATGTGATTCAGTTTCATCAAACCGGGGTAGTAAATACGGTTTCTTCTTCAGGAACAGCCTTAACTCCGGATCAGATACGATTAATCAGTCGGTTAACCGCTAATATTACCGTTCTATTTGACGGCGATGCAGCCGGGATAAGGGCATCTATACGGGGGATCGATTTAATCTTAGAACAGGGGATGAATGTGCGTATTTGTACCTTCCCCGCAGGAGAAGATCCGGATAGCTTTGCCCGTGAAAATACACTTCCGGAACTTAAAGAATATCTTAATCAAAACACTCAGGATTTTATACAATTCAAAGCTTCTTTACTACAAGAAGAATCAAAAAATGACCCTTCTAGAAAAGCAGAAATGATCACCGATATGGTACGAAGTATTTCTAAAATACCGGATGCCATAAAAAAAGAACTATACGTACGTGAATGTGCAAGGATTATGGAAATTTCTGAAGAAGTGCTATTTAATACCCTGGCTCAGACTTTAGCAGGAGCTGAAAGAGAACAACAAAAGAAAATAGCGGTTTCTAAAAAACAAATGGAAGTCGTACCAGATACTTCTCAACCTGTAGAAAAAGTAAATCCGCAATACGAACTGGAAAAAAAGATCATAGAAATCCTGTTGTTATACGGTAAAAAAGAAGAAGAATTTGAGGACCTGGTCTTAAAAGAAAATGAGGATGGAGACCTGGTGCCGGAATTAGAAAAACATACCATGTGTGTTTTTGAAAAAATCTTTTTAGACCTTCAGGAAGATGAAATTGAATTTACTAATGAAACTTTTAAAGCAGCTTATAACATACTTATTGAAGAACTAAATCTTGTTGAAACTTTTAAAATAGAGAATTTTATTAATAAAATGACCCCTGAAATCGCATCTCAAATTACGGAGATTATTATGAACGAAGAAAAGTATGAACTTCACCGTTGGGATGATAAAGAAATTCACGTAAAACAAAAAGACTGGACGGTTGCCCGTTATGTTTCTGATGTTATTCTAAACCTACGTAGGTTTTTAATTAATTTAAAAATAGAAGAACTATTAGAAAATTTTAAAAAAGACACTTCAATCTCAGAAGAACTAAATCTTGAAGAAATTAAACAGGACGTTATGGACTATACCCAACTTAAAAAAGTATTGTCTAATAAATTAAACCGAGTAGTATAAATTACCTAATTATAATTAAAAAGTTCAGTTGATATGTAGCAGACGGGATTGATGTATCAAATCCGCCAGATTATCAACTTTTAATTTTTTAAGTAAACGCGTTTTATAGGTACTTACGGTTTTTTCATTAATAGAAAGCGTACTGGCGATGTCTTTATTACGCTTACCCGATGATAAGAGGTTAAGTACTTCAATTTCCCTAGAAGAAAGCTTTTTATACTTTACCACCATATTGTTCTTTTCCGTATTGCCATTAGCTAACTGTTGGGTAAGGTTATCATTCAAATAGATACCTCCGCGTGCCACTTTTTCAATCGCCTTTTTTAAAGTCTTGGTAGATACGGTTTTTGATAAATACGCAGAGGCTCCTGCCTTAATAGCACTTAATGCATACATTTCTTCGGGATGAGAACTAAAGATAATCACTTTAATTCCGGTAAATTCTTTCTTAATGGTACGTAAAGCAGTAATTCCGTTGATTTGAGGAAGATCTAATTCCATAATCAATAAATCCGGAGTTTCCCCTTTTAGCACATCGTACATTTCATTACCATTACTAACTTTTCCTACAATGTTAAAATTGTCAATATTTTTAAGTAGTGATACGATTCCTTTGCGTGTAATAGGATGATGGTCAGCAATTAATACATTTGTCATTACGTTTGTGTTTGTAAATGTTTAAGGCGTTTCAAAACTTAAACAATTATTAAAGATTTACTACTTTGTGTGAATAATATAACGTAAAATTACTAAGAAGTAGTATTATAACCATCAAATTTATTCTTTCCTCGATTAAGTGTTTACTATAATAGATGAACGGGTATTTTGCACACCGGAATGGGTAGCATTTTATGCTGATTTACCGTATTTAGACGGGTGTAAATCTCAAAAACTTCTTTTTTCCTACCCGAAAAATCATCAGAAGTTTTGCTTTGTTCACTCATTTTCATAGCCCATTCCAATTCGTCGTAAGAAGCACCCAGTTGATCTTCATCACTACGGTTATCCCCAAAAAGACCATCGGTAGGAGCAGCCTCCTGAATGCTTTGCGGTACTTCCAGTGCTTTGGCCAAGGCGTAAACTTCACTTTTTAATAAATCGGCAATAGGACTAACATCCACACCGCCATCACCGTATTTAGTATAAAAACCAACGCCAAAATCTTCTACCTTATTTCCGGTTCCTGCTACCAGGTATCTATGTAATCCGGAAAAATAATAGAGCGTGGTCATACGTAAACGGGCTCTGGTATTAGCCAGGGCTAGATCAGATTGCGGATCTTCTTTTTCTTCCGGAACAGCCGTAATTAAAGCTTCATACACCGGGTTCAGGTTTACTTCGACATTGGTTACGTTTGCAAACCTTTTTTTAAGTTGGTTAATGTGTTCTCTGGCGCGCGATACCTGGTTGGCTGACTGATGAATTGGCATTTCCACACATAAAGTTCGCATTCCGGTTTTTGCACATAATGTAGAGGTAAGCGCACTATCAATACCGCCACTTACTCCAACTACAAAACCGGTTTGCCCGGATTTAGTAGCATAATCTTTTAGCCAATTCACAATATGATCAATAATTTTTTCTGTTTTCATAGCAAAATAATTTTAAAATTAAAAAATATCAGTTCCGATCATACCTGGGATAGGATGCTGTAAATACCTTAATTTTACCTTTGGAACTGATATGAGTATTAAAGCGGATAAAATTAATAAAAAAAGAAAGCGTTACAGAGGTAAGTTATTAATTTATAATAACATTATCACAACCATTTTTATAGTAGCATTGAACGTTTTATATGATTATAAATTTTTATGAATATCTATTATACATTGCTAATTATTGCCTTGCCTATGATGCTGGTAAGTTGCTCCGAAGATCAAAAAACCAAAGACGAAATAGCCGGTATCCCGGTCAATATTTCAATCGAACGTTTTGACCAGGAATTTATAAACCTGGATAACCAAAAGTTAGCTGATTTAAAAGTTACCTATCCCTTTCTCTTCCCGCCTCAATTTCCGGACAGTATCTGGTTAAAAAAGTCTGTAGATACGTTACAGGCAGAACTAAGTTCAGAGGTTTTAAAAAAATTTCCAAGCTTAGAAAAGTCAGAAGATGAAATTAAAAATCTGATGCAGCATATACAGTACTATTTTCCGGAAATAAAGGTGCCACGAGTAGTGACCATTACCTCAGATGTGGATTATCAACAAAAAATAATCCTGGCTGATAGCCTTCTATTAATTTCGCTAGATACATATCTAGGTACGGACCATTATTTTTACCAGGGCATCCAGCAGTTTATCAAAAAGAATTTTAATGCAGACCAGCTTACCTCAGATATTGCCGCTCGGTATTTAAAAGAAATTATTCCGTTACCATCTGATCGTACTTTCCTGGCAAATATGATTTATTATGGTAAAGAACTCTATGGCAAAAGCAAGTTATTACCACAAAGTAGCGAAGCACAACTGATAGGATATACCGATGAAGAATGGCAGTGGGTCTTAGAAAACGAAGAACAGGTTTGGCGTTACTTTATAGATAGGGAATTATTGTATAAAACCGATAAGAATTTGAGTACCCGGTTTTTGTACCCTGCTCCATTTTCAAAATTTAATCTTCAACTGATTGATAACGAATCCCCGGATCGTGTAGGTAGGTTTATAGGTTGGCAAATCGTAAAATCATTTATGCGCAATAAGGACGTATCTTTGCGACAACTTATTAATGAAGATGCTGACCAGCTATTTAAAGCATCCCGATATAAACCAAAAAAGAATGAGTAAAATACATACTTCAGAAATAAAAATTGATGTGTCGCTTGATGAAAATAAGGTGCCGGAAAAATTAAAGTGGACGGCAAAAGACGGGGGAGTTATAAATGAGGAAACCAAAGCGATGCTTTTATCCGTATGGGATCCTAAAAAACAAGAAAGCCTACGTATTGATTTATGGACTAAAGATATGCCGGTAGATGAAATGCGTTTATTCTTTTATCAGACGTTGGTATCTATGAGTGATACGTTTTACCGTGCTACTCAAGACGAAAAAATGACGGCTACCATGAAAGATTTTTGCGACTACTTTGCAGAAAAATTAGATCTTATCAAGAAGTAATTGATAAATTTTATTATGAAAATTAATTTGGGGTTAGTGTTATAAAGCAAAAACTATAAGTTTTGTAATATCTCAGTTGAGTTTGAAATTAAACATAGTATCAATCATACTGAAGCAAATGCAAAAATATGCCCGAATATGACGGATATATAAAAAACGCCTGGAGAAGAATCAGGCGTTTTTTATGTTATAAATTTCGGTCAACAATTTAGATTTAAACTCAGTTAATTATTTACTTAATGTTATTTTAAACTTTTATATCTCGTGTATTTTTCTGTACGGCTATGGCCGAAAAAAGACTCAAAATAAAAGACATTGCATAAAATCCTTTCTCACTCAATGTTAATTCGGCATTCCATAAAACTATAATTAGCAATAGGATAGAAGCCAAAGAACAAAACCAACTAATTCCTGAATAAATTTCAGTTACCGGAATACCTTCCATTCGGTCACGTACACTTTTTTGTACTGAAACTACAGCAAAAAGTCCAAAGAGTAAGATAGTAAAATAATAACCTTTTTCATTTAACTCCATTACTGCGTTCCAGAGTCCAATACAGTAAGAAGTCATTCCTGTGACTAGAGCAATCCAAGAAACTGAAATAAATGCCTTAGTTGGTTTTAGTCCGATATTCTTTGTACTTGCTTCCTTTTCGTTAAAAATTTGATTTTCCATAATAATAAGTTTTAAAAATGATTTTCTGATTAATTATGGTACAAAAATGAGGGCTTTACCAATATTAAAAAATTCAGTTTTAAGTAAAAACTTACGATTAAAGTTTTGCTTTATTTTATTTATTATATTGAAAAATAATTAGTTAAATAATAAAAATCATACGATTAAAAATGCTTGATAAGTTAATTTCTGTACTATCTAAAGAAGAAAAGAAAAAGTTTATTAAGTATCTAAAGAGTAGGAACAAAAGAAATGATAGCAAAAATATTAAGTTGTTTGATTTATTAAGTTCAAATCCGTTGATTAAACATCCGGATGTTCATCTTTATGATCATACTGCTAAAAATCAATATTACGCCGTGGTCAACAGGCTTACTAACAACTTAATTGATTTTATTGCTGTTAGGCATTTGGACGAGGAAGAAACAAAAGATGTTACTCTTATTAAATGGATAGCAACCAGTCGTGTCTTATTGCAACATAATGAAATTAAGGAAGCATTTAATTTATTAGAAAAAGCAGAAAAAAAAGCAATAAAAGGCGAACTCTACACATATCTACATGAAATTTATCAGATTCAAATCCAATATGCTCATTTACAACAAAAAGAAACCCTGGATCAAATTCTTGGTAAACTAAGGGGTAATCAAATAGCATTACAAAGGGATAGTAATTTAACTGTACTATATGCTTCTATAAAACAAGTACTTATTCGTACAGATATAGCACAACAATCCATTCCTCTGGATCAGGTGATCCGTCAGATTTTAAATCAAACCGGGATAATTATTACGGCAGACCTTTCTTTTAAAGCCCTATATCAATTGATTCACCTGTTTTCAGAACATGCAACGGTGCGAAGAGATTTTTACACGGTCTTACCTTTTATGGAAGAATGTTACCGAATTTTTAAGGATAAATTAAAAACCATCGCAAATACAGAGTATCAAATTGAAATTCTCTATATCATAGGAAATGCTTTTTTTCGTAATAAATATTTTCTGAAAGCTTGGTCCTACGTAAAAGAAGCAGAGCAATTAATTAAGAATACTTCAAACAAACCTACAACTTCATCCAGAAACATATACTTATTAAAATCGCTGCTTTACAATTACACCGGAGCCTCGGAGAAAGCTATTCTACTTTTAGAATCTATAAAAAAAGGATCAACACGTTTCTCTGTTGATTTTGAATTTAAGGTACACCTCAGTTTACTAGTGTTTTATTTTCAGCAAGAACAGTATAAAAAGTCTTTACGTATATTTTCGCTTTTTGAACATACGGATGCCTATTATCAAAAACGAATAGGGCAGGATTGGATTGTTAAGAAAGACCTTGTCGAAATTTTATTACGTATAGAATTAGAACAAATTGGTTTAGTAGCATCCCGATTAGCCAGTTTTTTAAAAAAACATAAAAAATACCTTCGTGCTATACATGAGGATAGGGTGTTAACCTTTGTAAGCTTAATTACCTATTATCATAAGCACCCCGAAAAAAGAAAAACAAAGTATTTTATTGATAAAATTGAAGTTTCTTTTAAATGGAAAGAACATTCGCAGGAAGATATTTATGTAATGAGTTTTTATGCCTGGCTTAAAAGCAGAACCTCAGGAGGATCACTTTATACAGTAACCCTGGATTTAATAAATGCTACCTAGTCAATCCCTAAAAATTAGGTTTTGAGGTATTTAGGATGGGTTTATTGTTTTTATAACGATGTGTATAAAATAATTTTTTAAACTCTTTCTTAAGTATGGCTCTCCTGGCGGGAAGTACTAAATTTATAGTACTTCTATACCGTAAGAATCTACTCAGTGATGGATATCCTCTTAATTCCGGAATTACTAATACAAGTATTTACACCATTTTGTAAATAAAGCCATGTGATTCTAACTGCCTGAAAAAACTGTTATCAACTATAGCTAAAGAGATATTAAATAATCTAACCTCTTCTAAAAGAACAACCAATTATTAATTTTTATAAAGAATGGATTTTTTAGGTATTTTGTATGATATGTATAGGGATTTACACATAACCACTTAAAAAACAAAAACGCCCGGTAAGGGCGTTTTTAGAACAGTTACTATTTAGAAACTTACTTGTTTTCAACAAACAGAGTTGACGTAAAATATCATTAGATAATTTTTAGTTACTTAATATTTATAGAGCATTAAAGTTTAGGTATTTATACTTCTTTGAAACCATCATTTTCTATAATTATTATAAAGCACAAGCAGGTGCTTTTACAATTTCGAAAATACCATTATCATTTCTACCTGTCATATAAAGCCAACCCTCATAAAATTCAAAATTTGTAATATCAATATCATAGTTTTCATCAACACCTTCTAATTTGGGAGATGTAATACTAAGATCTAATTTTTTTATAATAGTATTATCTGAGCCATCCAAAGGATTCAACAAAAGGTATAAATTATCTCCGTTTAGAGTCATATCATTAACAATATATGCATCCTTATCACCAGAAAAAACTAGTGTTTGTTTTATATTAGGGTCGTCTACATTAATCTTGTAAATACGAAACCCCTTTTCACCACCTTGGATCACTGTATAAAGAGATTGTTTCTCAAATAAAATATGGGTAGCAATACCAATATCCTGACTAAAAGTAATAACATTTGTAGGTTTAGGTGGCGATTGCGTAAGATCCATCTTCATAATATTTCTATTATCGGTCTTAAATCCTCCAACCATATACATATCATTACCTTTAATGGCTTTGCTTCTAGCTCTGTAATCATCTATTGCTTCAACTAAGCTTGGCTCTTTTATACTAGTATCTATCTTATAAATTTTAAAGAAATCAATTACATTATCTACAGAAACATAAAGTATATCATCTTTAAATACTAGATCGTATACCCATCCCGTTATATTTTCACTAACATCAACAACTTTTATGGGTAATGCATTAGTATCAGAAAGATCTAACTTATAAATAGCCACTCCTGGGGGTCCTAAACCAATCAATTTTGTTTGTGCATAATAAATGTATCCGTCTTTAAAGGTAAAGTTTCGATAGAGAAATTCAGAGCTAGAAGCAACAGGCAATACCGTATCTTCGCATGGCACAAGTTTATGAGTAATAGATTGCTCAACATCTTGATCACATGAAAGTGTTTTTACGGTTACAAAGAATTCGGTCTCGCCTTCTTTTAATTGCCAGGATATACCACTGGTTGTAATACTATCCATGGTGTGGGTCCCATCTTTATCAATTACCTTCCATGTATATATAGCGTCTTTGGTAATAGAAGAAGTTGCTTCTACGGTAACTTTTGCTTTATTGTTAGCATCCTCTTGTAAAGCAAGCGAAACCTCCGGACAAATTTCGTTAACCATGCTATCCTCATCAGTATCACCAGTATTATCATCTTGGCTACAGGCTGTAATACATAGTAGTAATGTTAGAAGGCTAAGCTTTATATATTTTAAAACGCGTAATCTAAATCTTAATTCAGAATGGTTGCTTTCCAGTAGCTCTTTACTTTTTGTTTTTAGTATCATCTTTTTAAATTTATGGTGATTTAATAGTATAACGGGCAACATCATAAAAACCCTACCATAAAAACTTACATTAACAATAAAAGTTTAAAAGAACACCATCCTGTCAAACAGTATTATGAGAGATCAAGAGATAAGGAATCGCTTAATAACTTAGTAACTAAGTAACCCCATAACCAAAAAACCAGTGCCTTTTGCCTAGTGCCTATTCGACTAATAAAACAACCCAATAACCATAAAACTTTTGGCTATTGCCTAGTGCCTATTCAACTAATAAAACAACCCAATAACCATAAAACTTTTGGCTATTGCCTAGTGCCTATTCAACTAATCAAATAACCCAATAATTATCAACTAACAACCAGTAACCAACTAAAAACCCTACTTAACAGATCCTGAAACTTCCTGATTGATACTGTCTATATATTGTAATACTTCATCTCTTCCTAATCCGGAACTAGATGAGGTTATAAGGTAATGCGGTACTTCTTCCCAATAAGTTAATAATTCGTTTTTATAAGCTTCAATCTGAACTTCCAGTTTTTTTTCTGATAGCTTATCCCCTTTAGTAAAAAGAATAGAAAACGGAATTTGATTTTCTCCTAGCCATTGCATAAATTCCAAATCAATTTTTTGAGGCTCATGTCGGCAGTCAATCAAGACAAAAGCAGAAACCAGTTGGGTTCTTTTGGAAAAATAGGCAGTAATAAATTTTTGAAATACTTTTTTAGAAGATTTTGAAACCCGTGCATAACCATACCCTGGTAAGTCTACTAAAAACCAGCTTTTATTTATCAAAAAGTGATTAATTAACTGGGTCTTACCCGGCCTTCCTGAAGTTTTAGCCAGGCTTTTACGCTGGGTCAACATATTTATTAGAGAAGACTTACCCACGTTAGAACGTCCGATAAAGGCATATTCAGGTAAACGCTCCTTTGGGCATTTACTAACATCACTATTACTGATCACAAATTCGGCACTGGTAATTTTCAAAATACTATGGGTTTATGGTCTAAAACAGTTACAAAGATGATAGTTACAATCCTCTTTCCTGTAACCATGTGTGTAGAATTTTATTAAAAGCCTCCGGATGTTCCATCATAGCAGCATGTCCGCATTCATCAATCCAAAAGAGGTCAGAATCAGGTAATAACTTATTAAAATCATCCGCAACTTCAGGTGGAGTAACATTATCATCTTTACCCCAAATAATACAGGTAGGCGTTTTCATATTAGGTAAGTCCGAAGCCATATTATGTCGGATAGCACTTTTTGCAATGGCCAAAGTCCGTATAAGTTTATTCCGGTCATTTACCGTAGCATATACTTCATCTACAATTTCCTTAGTAGCAATTTTCGGGTCATAAAAGACATTTTCAGCTTTGGCTTTGATATAATCATAATCCCCTCTTTTAGGATAGCTCTCTCCCATAGCACTTTCATAAAGTCCTGAACTTCCGGTTATGACAAGTGCTTTGACTTTTTCAGGAAACATTTTACTCCCTAACAAAGCAATATGGCCTCCCAGAGAGTTACCTAGTAGAATAACCTTTTGATAACCCAGTGCATCAATAAATTCTCCCAGGTACTTAGCAAATGTACCTACACTTGTTTTGATAAGGGGCATGTCATATAGAGGTAGTTCTGGGATTAGTACTTTATATCCTTTTCCTGGAAAGAAGTCCACAACACCACCAAAATTACTTAAGCCTCCCATCAACCCATGCAATATGATAATAGGAGTACCCTCTCCGGATTCTAAATAACTAAATTTTCCTTGTTTTTGTAACTCGTGTGTCATTAAAGCTCTTTGCAAACTCTTAGAGCAAATATAGCACTTTCAAAATAAGTTTCACCTTTTTTCAGAAATAGTCATTAGGTATTTTTATTAAGTAAATTTTCAGTATTTACATTAATTTTCCATAAGAATTTAATAGGAATCACACTAGCTTTTTTCAATTTTTCAAGGCTAGTTTCCTTAACATTTTTAGGGGCTTTTATACTACATATCAGCCATTTATTAAAAAATTATTTATTAACAATGTGGTAAGAAGTGGTAGAAAGTGGTAATTTTTTCAATATATTTGACAATAGAACTTTAAAGTAAACGCTGTTGACCCATCTTATTGGTACATACGAATGTAAGGCAGATGCTAAAGGCAGATTAATGCTTCCGGCCGCTTTTAAAAAGCAGTTGGCACCCGTTTTACAAGAGGGTTTTGTACTGAAAAGAGGCGTGTTTCAACCCTGTTTGGAATTGTATCCCATGAAAGAATGGAATTTATTAATGCAAAAGATGAATAGGTTGAACAGGTTTAAAAAAAAGAATAATGATTTTATAAGAAGGTTCACGGCAGGAGTAAAGATGATAGAGATAGATGGAACCGGTCGCTTATTAATTCCAAAAGACTTAATTGTATTTGCCGGAATTACTAAAGAATTGGTTTTATCCTCAGCAGTGAACATTTTAGAGATATGGGATAAAGATAAATATGAACAGGCAATAGATGATGCAACCTCAGATTTTGCAGATCTAGCTGAAGAAGTAATGGGATTTGAAGATGATGGTAATGAGTTATCATAATTCGGTATTATTAAAAGATACGGTAGACGGCTTAAATATTCGTCCGGATGGCATATACGTGGATGTTACCTATGGGGGAGGTGGTCATTCCAAAGAAATTCTAAGTCGGTTATCTGATACCGGTAAGTTATATGCATTCGATCAGGATGCCGATGCTCAAGATAATATCATTGATGATCCCAGATTAGTGCTTATTCCGGAAAATTTCAGGTATATCAAACGTTTTCTACGCCTCTTTGGGATTAAAAAAGTAGATGGTATTCTGGGAGATTTTGGAGTCTCTTCGCATCAGTTTGACCAGGCCGACCGTGGTTTTTCCACGCGATTTGAAGCCAGATTGGATATGCGAATGAATCAAAATGATTCCATATCTGCCATCGAAGTTTTAAATACTTATGAGGAAGAGGGTCTTCGAAAAATGTTTTGGGATTATGGCGAATTAAGAAACGCTCCTAAACTGGCTCGAACCCTTATTTCAGCCAGAAAAAATAAAACGATTGAAAGTAGTACGGACTTAAAAGAAATTTTACAGGCTTTTTTACCAGCTCATAAAGAACACAAAATACTCGCACAAATATTTCAAGCAATACGTATAGAAGTTAATCAGGAAATTCAGGTTTTAAAAGAATTTTTACAGCAAACCCCCGAGTTATTATCTCCGGGAGGTCGGTTAAGCTTAATCTCCTATCACTCCCTGGAAGACAGATTGGTAAAACGCTACATCCGCAGTGGTTTATTTGAAGGAGAACCTGAAAAAGATGTTTTTGGAAATATCTCGGTACCCTTTAAAAAAATAAACGGACTGATTGTACCAGGCGTCGAAGAGATTAGACAAAATAATCGGGCCAGAAGTGCCAAGTTGAGGATAGCAGAACGTATAGCAAATTAAGGGAATAGTAGATAATTAGTAATAGTAAAGTACCCTACGTGAGTATTAAATTTTATGACATATTAAAAGGTAATTTCTTAATCGCAGATGATGCCATTAAAAATTGGAGGATGTTATTATTTCTTTCCTTTCTAGCCATTGTTATGATAGCCAGTTCTCATAATGCAGAAAGCAAGGTGCATCAAATCGCAAAACTAAATAATGAAGTAAGAGAATTACGAACACAGTTTGTAGACGGACGTACCGAACTTATGCAGTTAAAAATGGAGTCTTCGGTGATTACAAAAATGAATGAAATAGGAATTAGTCGTCCCACGGTTCCGCCTAAAAAAATTATTGTTAAATCAGGTAGCTAATTGGCCATTAAAGAAAAACACATATTAAGTAGGTTTTACCTCGTGGCAGGGTGTATGTTCATCTTTGCTATCATGGTGGTGGTTAAATTGCTCAATACCCAATTTGTTCACGGGGATACCTATCGCGCTAAGGGCGAAAGCCGTGTTTTTAAGACTTTTGATATTCCTGCCAACCGCGGAAATTTGTACGATAGCAAAGGGAATCTGTTGGCTACTTCAGTACCTAAATATGATATCCGGTTTGATGCGGTGACCGTTAGTAATCAAAACTTTCAAGATCATATAAAGCCTTTATGTGACGCTTTATCAAAGGAATTTGGTAAACCAAGTGCTCATTATAATAAAGTGTTGCGCAAAGCAAGAGCGCAAAAGAACCGGTATTTACTAATTCGTAGGAATATGGGGTATTCTCAATACATGCGGGTTAAAAATTTTCCGCTGTTTAAATTGGGCGCCAACCGCGGAGGATTGATCGTAGAACAACGTACGGTAAGAGAACACCCGATCGGAAAGATTGCCGAACGAACCGTAGGATATGAACGTAAAGATGAACAAGGGTACTATACCCGGGTAGGGTTAGAGGGTGCATATGGTCCTTTTTTAAGAGGCAGAGAAGGAAAACGTAAAAAGCAAAAAATCGCTAAAAATCAGTGGAAACCTATTGGGGATGCTAATGAATTGGAGCCCCAGGATGGATATGATGTAATTTCAACTATTGATGTAAATATTCAGGATATTACCCATCATGCTTTATTGGCTCAATTAGAAGAGTTTGAAGCAGAGCATGGTACGGTCGTAGTCATGGAAACAAAAACCGGGGAGATCAAGGCAATTTCAAATTTGGGAAGAACCAAATCCGGTAAATACTACGAGCGTTTAAATTATGCGGTAGGTGAAGCACATGAGCCCGGCTCTACTTTTAAGCTAATGACCATGGTGGCAGCATTGGAAGATAAAGTCATTGATTCCAGCTTTGTTGTGGATACGGAAAACGGTCGTATTAAATTCTATGATCGGACGGTAAAGGATTCTAAATGGGGTGGATACGGTAAGATTTCAGCGGCAAAAGCATTTGAATTATCCTCTAATACGGCTTTTGCTAAAATTGTAGATCAGCATTATAAACACAATCCAAAGCGCTTTGTAAATCGCCTTATGAATATGGGCATTCATAAAAAATTAGGTTTATCTATAAAAGGAGAAGGAAAACCAAAACTCCCCTATCCCGGGGATAAAGACTGGTACGGTACAACCTTACCCTGGATGGCTCATGGATATGGAGTCGCCATGACCCCTTTACAAACCCTTACTTTTTATAACGCAATTGCCAACGATGGCGAAATGATAAAACCCCGTTTTATAAAAGAGGTAAAAGCCTGGGATCGAACCAAAGAAAAGTTTGATAAAGAAATTTTAAACCCTGCCGTTTGTTCTTCTAAAACAGCAGGAATTGTCAAGCATATGATGGAAAATGTGGTAAAGCGAGGTACCGCCTCTAATATTCATATAGAGAACTTTCAAATTGCTGGTAAAACAGGTACTTGCTGGGGTAATTATGGAAAAGATAAAGAACGAGAATATATTTCTTCTTTTGTAGGTTACTTTCCCGCAGATAATCCGCGCTATTCTTGTATTGTTGTGATTCATAAACCCAACAAGAAAAAAGGATACTACGGTAATATTGTAGCTGCTCCGGTATTTAAAAAAATTGCCTTAAAAGTATACAATGATATTCCGGTAGTAGATTATGTAACTCCGGAAGTAGCAGAGAATACCGCAGTTGAACATAGTTATAAAACCTATTTTAAGAAAGCCCAAACCTATAAAACTAAAATGCCGGATGTTACCGGTATGCCTGCAATGGATGTAGTAGCACTACTGGAAAATTTGGGTTTAAAAGTACAATGCAAAGGCAGAGGAAAAGTAAAGACTCAGTCCATTACTGAGGGTGTGTTCATTAATAAGGGTCAAACGGTAAATCTTCAATTACTATGAAGTTGTTAAAGGACATACTATATAAAGTCAGCCTTGAATCCGTTCAAGGAACTACTGCCGTACCTATAAATGCAATACAGTTTGATTCCCGTAAAGTGAAAGATAATGATGTGTTTGTAGCCATAAAAGGAGAAATCTTAAATGGGCACAATTATATAGAAAAAGCAATCGATCAGGGTGCAAAAACAATTATTTGCGAGGAGTTACCAGAACAAACCATAGAACAGGTTACCTATATTAAAGTTAAAGATAGTCAGCAATCCCTGGCGTTTCTAGCTTCCAATTATTACGACACCCCTTCTGAAAATTTAAAATTGGTAGGTGTAACAGGAACTAATGGTAAAACTACCATTGCTTCTTTATTATACCAATTGTTTAAAAAGGCTGGTTTTAAAGTAGGATTATTATCTACTGTTAAAATTGTAGTGGATACTCAGGAATTTCCTGCCACACATACTACTCCGGATTCACTGACCATCAACCGCTACTTATCAGAAATGAATCAAGCCGGAGTCGAATTTTGTTTTATGGAAGTGAGTTCACATGGAATTGCACAGAAGAGGGTAGAAGGCTTACATTTTGCCGGTGGCGTTTTTACTAATCTATCCCATGATCATCTGGACTATCATAAAAGTTTTAAAGAATATCGGGATGTAAAAAAACAATTTTTTGACGGGTTGCCTAAAACTGCATTTGCATTGACAAATGCGGATGATAAAAATGGTGATTTTATGTTACAGAATTGCAAAGCTAGAAAATATGCGTATGCCTTAAAAACTTATGCGAATTATCGGGGTAGGATTCTGGAAAATAGTTTGAGCGGACTTCTATTAAATATTAATGATCGCGAGGTCTGGACAAAGTTGATAGGGGATTTTAACGGGTATAACTTACTAGCAATCTATGGAGTAGCAGATCAATTGGGATTAGAAACAATGGAAAACCTTCAATTAATCAGTGAATTAAATAGTGTTAGCGGTCGGTTTCAATATCTGATTTCAGATTATCAGAAAATCACCGCAATTGTAGATTATGCACATACTCCGGATGCTTTAAAAAACGTATTAGCAACCATTAACAGCATTCGTACCAATAACGAAACCTTAATTACCGTAGTAGGATGCGGAGGAGATCGGGATATAGAAAAAAGACCGGTAATGGGCAATATTGCCGCCTCGCTAAGTAATAAAGTGATTTTTACCAGTGATAATCCCAGAACTGAAGACCCTGTTGCTATTTTGGAACAAATAGAAAACGGAGTATCCCCAAACGATTATAAAAAAGTAGTCACCATTACTGATCGGAAACAGGCGATTAAGACAGCCTGTCAAATGGCAGAAAAAGAAGATATCATCTTAGTTGCCGGTAAAGGGCATGAAACCTACCAAGAGACTAATGGAGAACGGATTGATTTTGATGATTTTAAGATTGTAAAAGAAGTATTAAACACCATGGGCAAATAAACAAAAGCACAAAAAACCAAAATAAAACAACCACCTTATGTTATATTATTTATTTGAATACTTAGAAAAAACGTACCAGTTTCCAGGTGCCTCTTTGTTTCAGTTTATAACATTTCGGGCAGCGTTAGCTATCTTCTTCTCCTTACTAATTTCTATTGTTTACGGAAAACGTATTATCAACTATTTACGTAAAAAACAAATGGGGGAAAGCATTCGGGATTTAGGATTGGAAGGTCAGAAGGAAAAAGCAGGTACACCTACCATGGGAGGGGTCATCATTATTATGGCTACTTTAATTCCGGTATTACTATTTGCTAAAATTGATAATATCTACATTCTATTACTAATAATTACCACTTTATGGATGGGGGTTATTGGATTTTTAGATGATTATTTAAAGATAAAGAAAAGAGATAAAGCGGGCCTGGCTGGTAAATTTAAAGTGATCGGACAAGTGGGTCTTGGAATAATCGTGGGATGTGTAATGTATTTTCACGAAGATATTACCATTCGGGAAGAAAAAGCTAATGCGGATACCGCCCTGGTAGAAAATTCGCCGGAAATTCCTGATTTTAAACCAGCAGTAAAGTCTTTAAAAACAACCATACCTTTTGTAAAAAATAACGAATTTGATTACGCAGCCGTCATGGCATGGATTCATCCTTCCCTCAAAACATACGTTTGGTTATTATTTATTCCTGTAGTTATATTAATTGTAACTGCGGTATCTAATGGAGCAAACCTTACTGATGGAATTGACGGATTAGCCGCGGGATCATCTGCAATCATTGTACTAACCTTGGCTTTATTTGCCTGGGTATCTGGGAACAGTATTTTTTCAGATTACCTAAACGTAATGTATATTCCAAATTCTGGGGAAATGACCATATTTATTACGGCTTTTACCGGGGCTTTGGTTGGTTTCTTATGGTACAACACCTATCCCGCCCAAGTATTTATGGGAGATACGGGTAGTTTGACTATTGGTGGAATTATTGCTGTGATTGCCATCGCCATTCGAAAAGAGTTTTTAATCCCTATTTTCTGCGGAATCTTTTTTATAGAAACGCTATCCGTAATGATGCAGGTAAGCTGGTTTAAGTATACCCGTAAAAAATATGGGGAAGGCCGAAGGATATTTTTAATGTCTCCGCTACATCATCATTACCAAAAAAAAGGAATCCACGAGAGTAAAATAGTAGCTCGATTCTGGATCATCGGTATATTTTTAGCCTTATTAGCCATTATTACCTTAAAAGTAAGATAAACGTCATGAGTATAAATAGGTCACTACATACAAATATAACACCCGTAACATCAGCTGGAAAGCTGGTCGTACTGGGTGCGGGTATTAGTGGCACCGGGGCAGCACTTTTAGCAAAACAAAAGGGCTATAACGTATGGGTTTCGGATGCTTCGGGAATTGCCGAAGTCGAAAAACATAAATTAAAGCAAGCAGGTATAGCCTGGGAAGAAAACGGACATACCTTATCTAAAATTCTGGATGCGGATGTAGTAATTAAAAGCCCGGGTATTCCGGATACGGTAGCACTTATCCGAAAGATTGAAGAAAAAAATATCCGGATCATTGATGAGATTGAATTTGCTTCTCAACTGACCGAAGCTACACTGATAGCGATAACCGGAAGTAATGGTAAAACAACCACTACGATGCTTACTTATCATATTCTTAAAAACGCAGGATTTAAGGTGAAAATGGCGGGCAATATCGGAATAAGTTTTGCGGAACAGGTATATCAGGAAGATGCGGAATATTACGTATTAGAAATCAGTAGTTTTCAACTAGACCGAATTCAAAAGTTTGCACCTCATATTGCAGTGATTACAAATATCAGTCCGGATCATTTGGATCGGTACAACTATGAGTTTGATAAATACATAGCTTCCAAATTTAATATTACAGTGAATCAGTCCGGAAATGACTATTTCATTTTTGATACGGATGATCCTAATATTACCAATCACTTAGAAAATAATAAAACAAAGGCGCAGAAAATTCCTTTTTCACTTCATAAAGAACTGGATAAAGGTGCTTATGTGCAAGACAATCATATAACACTAAACATAGATCATAATAAAATAAGTATGCCAAGAGAAGCTTTATCATTAAAAGGAAATCACAATGTAAAAAACGCAATGGCTGCGGCTACCGTTTCTCAATTGTTAAAAATCAGGAAAACAACCATCCGTGAGAGCCTGGAAAGTTTTCAAGGAGTAGAACACCGTCTGGAAGATGTCTTGCGTATCAACAACGTACGATATATCAACGATAGTAAGGCTACCAATGTAAATGCGGTACAGTATGCGTTAGAAACTATGAAAGCCCCCACCATTTGGCTTGTAGGTGGCGTAGATAAAGGAAATGATTATACATCATTGTATCCGTTAGTAAATGAAAAAGTAAAAGCGATCATTTGCATCGGGATTGATAATCAAAAGATTATTGAAAGTTTTAAAAATTGTATGGATACGATTTTAGAAACTCAATCTATGAAAGAAGCCGTACGTATGGCATATGGTTTGGCAGAGCGTAATGATAACGTATTACTTTCACCAGCCTGTTCTAGTTTTGACCTGTACAATGGGTATGAAGAAAGAGGACGACAATTTAAAGAAGCTATTAGGGAATTATAAAGAATAGTAAGATAAACGCACATAATCAACTTAAAATAAAATAATAATGAACAGATAATTAGACCCCCAAGTCTAGGACCTATTTAAAAATAATATAAATGAATGCCATTTTTCAGAATATAAAAGGAGATCGCGCCATATGGGCCGTAGCAGCACTCTTGGCTCTTTTTTCCTTCTTGCCAGTGTATAGCGCCAGTAGTAACCTGGCTTATTTATACGGTAACGGGAATACTTTTGTGTTTCTAATAAAACATTTTGCACATTTGGTGTTAGGCTTTGCCATTATGTATGGGGTGCATAAAATACCGTATCATTATTTTAAAGGATTATCAATTATCATGCTGCCGGTAGTAGTTTTGTTACTCTTGTTTACTATGGCACAAAATACAACTATCGGCGGGGCTAATGCCAGTCGATGGATTCGGGTTCCTATTGTAGGGGTGACTTTTCAGACTTCAACCTTAGCTGCGGTAGTTTTAATGGGGTATGTAGCCCGTTACCTTTCTAAAATTAAAGATAAAGTGATCACTTTCAAAGAGACCATTTTACCTTTATGGGTACCAGTATTTATTATTCTAATGTTAATTCTTCCGGCAAACTTTTCAACTACTGCCATTATTTTTTCTATGGTTATCGTCCTGGTTTTTTTAGGAGGATATCCTTTAAAATATTTGTTTTTAATTTTAGGTATGGGTGTACTTGCCTTGACCGTTTTTATTCTAGCAGCAAAGGCCTTTCCGGATGCGTTTTCAAACCGGGTGGCTACCTGGGAGAGCCGGATTGAAAACTTTATGGATGGTACGACCACACAAGAAGATTACCAGATAGAACGCGCAAAAATAGCCATTGCCAGGGGAGGCGTCTTTGGGGAAGGTCCTGGAAAAAGTGTGCAACGTAACTTTTTACCGCAGTCTTCTTCGGATTTTATTTATGCCATTATCATTGAAGAATGGGGATTGATCGGAGGTATCTTTTTAATGCTTCTATATCTACTTCTATTATTTCGATTGATCATCGTTGCTTATAAATGTACGGATGTCTTTGGGAAGTTGTTGGTAATGGGCGTAGGATTACCCATTGTATATCAAGCGCTGATTAACATGGCTGTAGCAGTGGAGCTATTTCCGGTTACAGGGCAAACCTTGCCACTTATCAGTAGTGGTGGAACTTCTATATGGATGACTTGTTTAGCCATCGGAATGGTACTAAGCGTAAGCAGAAAGCGAGAAGAAGTAAAAAACCAAAAAGGTCATGACGAACTTAAACAAATAGATGAAGAAAATCCTTTAGAAATACTATCGGAAGCAATATAAAATGATAAAAAAAGTCATCATATCAGGTGGAGGCACGGGTGGACATATCTATCCGGCAATCGCTATTGCTAACGAATTAAAAAAACGTTCCGAAGGTATCGATATTCTGTTTGTAGGTGCAAAGGATCGTATGGAAATGCAAAAAGTGCCTAAAGCGGGCTATCCAATCAAAGGTCTGTGGATTAGCGGAATCCAGCGGAAGTTATCCCTTAAAAACATGTCGTTTCCGTTAAAACTAGTGTCTAGCCTTTGGAAATCCTTTCAAATTATAAAAGAATTCAAACCAGAAGTGGTTATTGGTACCGGTGGCTTCGCCAGCGGGCCTTTATTAAAAATGGCTGGTTCAGCAAATATTCCGACTGTTTTACAGGAACAAAACTCTTTTCCTGGCATTACCAATAAATGGTTAGCAAAAAAAGCAGATTTAATTTGTGTAGCCTATGATCGAATGGAACGTTTTTTTCCTAAAGAAAAAATTGCTAAAACCGGAAACCCGGTACGCGAAGATTTACTGACCATAAATAATAAAAGAAAGGAAGCCATCAGCTATTTTAAACTTGATGCTTCTCAAAAAACAATATTAATCATCGGTGGAAGCCTGGGAGCTAGGCGTATTAATCAACTTATACATAAAGAGCTGGATTTCTTTAAAGATAAGAATGTACAACTTATCTGGCAATGCGGATCGCTTTACTTTTCAGAATATACAACTTATGCAGATGGTCAAAACGTACAGGTGTTTCAGTTTATTGACCGAATGGATTTAGCGTATGCTGCTGCGGACCTTATTATATCTAGGGCCGGGGCAAGTTCGGTTTCTGAATTATGTATTGTAGGGAAACCGGTAATATTTATACCCTCCCCAAATGTGGCAGAAGATCATCAAACTAAGAATGCAGAAGCTATTGTAACTAAAGGTGCCGCCCGGATGATTAAAGAACCTGAATTAGATACCAGGTTTGAAGGGGTAGTTTCGAAGATATTAGAGAGCAGTAAACTACAAGAACAACTGGGAGAAGCTATTAAAAAATTAGCACAACCGAATGCTACTAAACAGATTGTGAATCATATAGAAAAAATAAGTAAAAGATAATGCAAGGCGTTTTTACTAACATATCAAACTTTTATTTTATCGGCATAGGCGGAATAGGAATGAGTGCTTTAGCTCGATATCTATATGCTTTGGATAAAAAAGTAATGGGTTATGATAAAACAGAAACAAGCCTAACCAAAGAATTAATAACTTCTGGTATTTCTATTCATTATAAGGAAGACTTAGAAAAAATTCCAAAAAGTTTCTTATCCAAAGAAACTACCTGGATTATATATACTCCTGCAGTTACCGGAGATCATAAAGAATTTCAATATTTTAAAAAAGAAGGCTTTACTATAAAAAAAAGGGCGGAACTTCTGGGAGAAATTACAAAACAATATAAAACACTGGCGGTAGCTGGTACGCATGGTAAAACGACCACAACGGCAATCCTGGCGCATCTTTTAAAAGAATCCGGGGTAGGTATCACCGCATTTCTAGGTGGTATTAGCGAAAATTATCATTCTAACCTGGTTATGACCGGTACGGATGTGATTGTGGTAGAAGCAGATGAATTTGACCGTTCCTTTTTACAACTATCCCCGGATATTGCAGCCATTACTTCAATGGATGCGGACCATCTGGATATTTATAAAGAAGCAGACGCCCTTACAGAGTCCTTTGTGGCGTTTGGGAGTTTAGTAAAAGAACAACTTTTAGTAAAAAAAGCACTTCCGCTTGACGGACTTACTTTTGGTATTGAAGATAATGCTGATTATTGTGCCATAAATGTACAAGCAAAAAACGGTACGTACTTATTTGATCTTAAAACTCCCGAAACTCTTATAATAAAACTGCATTTAAACCTACCAGGAAGACATAACCTGTTAAATGCGGTTACAGCCTTTGCAATGGCATTGCTTTATGGATCCCCATCTGAAGCTTTGGCAAAGGCTTTAACCAGTTTTAAGGGCGTACAAAGAAGATTTTCTTATCACATTAATCAAGAAGATTTAATATATATTGATGACTATGCACATCATCCTACAGAAATTGATGCGTTACATCAGGCAATCAGAGAGATGCATCCAGGTAAAAAGGTAACGGCTATTTTTCAACCGCACCTGTTCTCAAGAACACGTGATTTTGCAAATGATTTTGGTAAAAGTTTATCAAAATTTGATCATACCTGGTTGCTGGATATTTATCCGGCACGGGAATTACCTATTAAAGGGGTTGATGCTCATTGGTTATTAGAAAAAATACCTTCAAAAAATAAAAAATATATTACAAAACAACAACTGGAAACACAAATCATAAATAATCCTTCGGATGTATGGGTGACCATAGGAGCCGGGGATATTGGGGAAGAAGTAGCAACCATTAAAAAAATACTAACAACCAAATGAAGAGAATGATGCAGTTTCTAAAAATGATGGTACTTATCGTTGTACTAGGCGGTATGTATGCTTTCGCTGATCAGCGGAACAAAAATCGAAGAGTAAAAGATTTACAAATAAAGTTTGTGGATCAACAAGACCCCTATCTTAATGAATTATCCGTTGATAAATTGTTAATACAAAATCAAATCGGAGTTGCAAATATTGGCAAAGAAATTCTAGCTTTGAACAACGCCGAAGCCGCCTTAGATGCCCATCAACTTATTGAAGAATCTGATGTGTATGTCTCTGTAAACGGACAACTTAACGCCATAATTAAACAAAAAACACCGATAGCAAGAGTAGATGCAAGTACTCCTTATTACATAGATATTACCGGAAAACGAATGCCTTTATCTCAAAGTTATACGGCGCATGTACCTATGGTATATCAAGTGTCAGAGATGGAGGTGCCCGAAGTTTATAAATTGGTAAAACAGATATGGCAGGATGAATTTTTAAAAAAGCATATAACTGACATTTCAAGAATATCAGCACATACCTATGAATTAGGAATCAGGGCACTGGACTTTAAGGTAGTTGTAGGAACAGCAGAAAACCTGGAAGAAAAGTTTAAAAACTTTAAAGCTTTTTATCAAAAAGCGGTAAAAGATAAGAGTTTAGAAAAATATAGTAAAGTGAATTTAGCATTTAAGAATCAAGTGGTTTGCACCCTTAAATAACTTCCGTATGAATACAGATACAAATCAAATAGCAGTAGGCCTGGATATAGGAACCACAAAGATTGTGGCGATGGTAGGTAGATATAATGAGTACGGTAAAATGGAAGTGATGGGCATTGGTAAGTCCAGAAGTTTAGGGGTACATCGTGGAGTTGTGAACAATATAACCCAGACTATTCAATCCATACAGCACGCCATACAAGAAGCAGAAGCTGTTTCCGGAATTAGCATTGACCGGGTGACAGTAGGTATCGCAGGCCAGCATATCCGTAGTCTACAACACAGTGATTATATTACACGTCCTAATGCAGATGCAGTTATTGACGAAGAGGATATAGAAACCCTTTGCAATCAGGTGCATAAACTGGTAATGCTGCCAGGAGAAGAAATTTTACACGTATTGCCCCAGGAATTTAAAGTAGACGGTCAAGCCGAAATAAAAGAACCGGTAGGTATGTACGGGGGGCGTCTGGAAGCTAATTTTCATGTTGTGGTAGGACAGGTTACTTCCATTCGGAATATCGGGCGTTGTGTTAAAAGTTCAGGACTCGAACTATCCGAAGTGACCCTGGAACCTTTAGCTTCTGCAAATGCAGTGCTAAGCCAGGAAGAAAAGGAAGCGGGAGTTGCTCTGATTGATATAGGGGGCGGTACTACAGACCTGGCTATCTTTAAAGATGGAATTATTCGTCATACTGCCGTAATACCATTTGGTGGAAATGTAATTACCGAAGATATTAAAGAAGGTTGTTCTATTATCGAAAAACAAGCGGAATTGCTAAAAATTAAGTTTGGCTCTGCCTGGCCAGGTGAAAATAAGGATAATGAGATTGTTTCTATCCCCGGGTTAAGAGGAAGGGAACCTAAAGAAATTACCCTTAAAAACCTTTCTAAAATTATCCACGCAAGGGTAGTCGAAATTATTGAACAGGTTTTCCTGGAAGTAAAGAATTACGGGCACGAATCCCCGAAAAAGAAATTGATTGCCGGGATTGTATTAACCGGAGGCGGATCACAGTTAAATCATCTAAAACAATTGGTTGAATATATTACCGGGATGGATACGCGAATCGGTTATCCTAACGAACACCTGGCGGGTAATAGTGATCCTGAAACGACAAGTCCGATGTATGCTACAGCGGTTGGCTTAGTCATGGATAGCCTGGAACATGCGGATCGATATGTTAAAAATACGGAGGGAGATGAAGTGGTTTCTCAAAATACTTTTTCATCTGATCAACCGGAAGCTACAAATGAACCTATTACCGATGATCGTTCTTCAGAACAAACTATTCATGAAGATATAAAGCAAGAGCAGGAAGCAGAATTAGCAGAAGAAACCAGAAGAAAAAATGTACGACCCAGAAAAAACATTTTAGAAAAATGGACAGAGAAGTTCAAAGAATTTTTGGACAATGCAGAATAGGACTGAGCCTACCTACCAGTAGGCAGGTGTAAAGAAATTGTCCGGTAAGTCCTTTTATCAAAATGTATAGCGATAAAGAATAAAAACCAACCTAACCCATAAAGTATATAAAAAGAATAAAAAGCAGCAGTTATGAATATGAACCAGGATTTTGATAATATTTCGTTTGACCTCCCCAAAAATCAGTCTAATGTGATAAAAGTAATCGGTGTTGGCGGTGGCGGTAGCAATGCGATTAACCATATGTTTCAACAGGGCATTAAGGGAGTGGATTTTGTAATTTGTAATACGGATTCACAAGCTTTAGAAAATAGTCCGATCCCTAATAAAATTCAGTTGGGGGTTTCCTTAACAGAAGGATTGGGAGCAGGTGCTAATCCTGAGGTAGGAGAGCAGGCGGCAGTAGAAAGTTATGAAGATATCCGGAACATGCTGGAAGGCAATACAAAAATGATCTTTATTACCGCAGGTATGGGAGGAGGTACCGGTACCGGAGCTGCTCCTATTATTGCAAAAATGGCTCGGGAACTAGATGTATTGACAGTGGGAATTGTCACCATTCCGTTTCAATTTGAAGGACGTATGCGAAATGAGCAAGCCCAGATAGGTGTGGAGAAATTACGCTCGCATGTGGATTCTTTAGTGGTCATTAATAATAATAAATTAAGAGAAGTGTATGGGAATTTAGGTTTTAAAGCCGGATTTTCTAAAGCTGATGAGGTCTTATCTACTGCTTCCCGAGGAATTGCCGAAGTAATTACCCACCACTATACCCAGAATATTGACCTTAGAGATGCAAAAACCGTATTGAGTAACAGCGGTACGGCTATTATGGGGTCAGCTCATGCTTCTGGGGCCAAGCGGGCAAATGATGCTATTGCCAAAGCACTAGATTCTCCCTTATTAAACGATAATAAAATTACCGGGGCAAAGAATGTCTTGTTATTAATTGTTTCCGGAAAAGAGGAAATTACCATTGATGAAATCGGAGAAATTAACGATCATATTCAGGTTGAGGCTGGGCATGGTGCCAATATTATCATGGGGGTGGGCGAAGATGAATCCCTGGATGATGCGATTTCTGTAACTGTTATTGCCACGGGTTTTGATATCGACCAACAAGATGAGATTGTTAATACGGAAAGTAAAAAAATTATTCATACCCTGGATGATGAACAAAAGATGGCTGCTCAAAACTTAACACCTAAGTTATCTTCGACTACTTCCAGAATCAGTCCGGAAGTGTCACCAATTCCTAAAAAAACACCGCCCCCTGTAGAACCGGAAATTATCAAACATGAACTGGTAGAAGACGAAGAAGTAACTATTAAAGAAACCTTATTATTACCAACTACCCAATTCTTAAAAAATGTAGAAGTGGTAGATGTAGAAGAAGTGTCAGATTTTACGCCAGAAGATAATTTTGTAATTATCAATGCGCAGGATATCTTAAGCGAGATAGAAGTAAAGGATGCTAAAGAAGTAGAAGAACGGAATGCCCGATGGGAAGCTAAGGAAAAGTTGGCCGAAGAAGAAAGGTTAGCAGAAGAAAAGACCAAAGAACAGTTTCGATTATCCTTTGATATGCCCTCTCAGGACCCGGATAGTTTGCCCAAGCCTTCCAACCTACAAGCAAACAAGTCAGAAAATCCTAATAATAAAAAAGAAATTAAGCCTATTATCCATAAGCTAACAGATGACATTTCACCAAATAAATCTAAGAATCCTTTTGACTTTACCGGAACTCAAGATGTTTCTTCGTCATCAGTGACCAGACATAGCCTGGAAGATTACATGGAAGAAGAAAAAAGATTGATAAATGCAAAACCGGAGGAGGTAGATGAAGAATTAAAAATTGAGAAGAAAGAAATTGATATTGATCGTAGTGATGAAGCTGCTTTAGACGAAGATCCGACAGATCAACCCATTTCTGAAATTCTAAAAGCCAGAACTGCAGAGCGAAGGGCTAAAATGAAAGAATTTAATTATAAATTTAGAAATAACGCTTCGCAGATAGATGATATTGAAAAAGAGCCAGCATACAAAAGAGCGGGAATTGATGTGGATTCAAAACCACCTTCAAAAGATATTTCCAGGACTTCATTGCATACGGATAGCGATAACAATATCCAATTAAGAAAGAATAATTCTTTTTTGCATGATAATGTAGATTAATTTAAAAAGTGTTGCAGATACAATAAATTCATAATTCTGAATTCATAATTCTGAATTATTAGCTATATTCGCAATCCGAAAAACAGGTTACAAGCAGATGAGTTTACAAGATCAGGTAATGGTTAAAATGAAGGAAGCTATGAAGTCGAAGGACACCAATGCGTTAACTTCATTACGTGCCATTAAATCAGCTATTTTGTTAGCTCAGACGGAAAGTGGTGCCAAAGAAGAACTGAGTGAAGACCAGGAATTGAAATTATTGCAAAAACTGGTGAAGCAACGTAAGGATAGTGCTGCTATTTTTACCGAACAGGGAAGAGATGATTTGGCACAACCCGAATTAGACCAAGCAGAAGTGATTGCCCAATTTTTACCGGAACAAATGAGCGAGGAGGAGATTGAAAAGGTAATTGAAGATATTATCAGTCAAACCGGAGCAGAAAGCATGAAAGATATGGGGAAGGTAATGGGACAGGCGAATGCTAAATTGGCTGGGAAGGCAGATGGAAAAACCATTTCAGTGATTGTAAAAAAGAAGTTAAGTTAGTGTCGGTGAAAATAGTTGACAGTTGATTGTTGTCAGTTTTCATTGCATGTGAAATATAAAAAATAGCTCTTAATAGTTTGTTAAGAGAAAAATTTTAAAAGGTTTCCGCATACGCGGAAATAGGGCCCCGTGGCGCAACTGAATAGCGCATCAGATTTCGGCTCTGAGGGTTACAGGTTTGAATCCTGTCGGGGTCACATATGCAAGAAACCGTGTCCAAAAGGGCGCGGTTTTGTGTTTAGAAGAGTATCTAAATTAGGAGCTATAAGTTAAAAGCATAGTTATCTATTAAGTGAAGTTTATGATCGCTACTTATTCCAAACTCTCATTAATGTTTGTGTTTCTAGCAGGTATTGTTATTCTCTGGAAACATAATGATGGAAAAGTTTGGATAGCCAAATTTTCTAATTTCGGTAGGATGGCATTAACTAATTATGTTTTGATGTCCATTATAGGGACTACTTTGTATTACGGTTGGGGATTTGGTTTATATAAATACTGCGGGGCACTATTTTGTCTTATCCTCGGACTATTATGTCTTTACCTTCAAATATTGTTTTCTAATTGGTGGTTGAGTAAATATAGACAAGGGCCTCTGGAAAAAATATGGAGAAAACTTACCTGGATAAATGATAGATAATTTATAGTGAAGGTAAGCATATAAAAAGCGCGCAACCAGATTAACTAAATAGTAAGTAGTCAAATGGCTCGAAATATAGAAATGAGTTAACAGTTTGGTTTTAGTGCAATCCAGTAAAGCGTGAGTTTGCTATTCAAAATAAAATTAGATAAGACCTTGTTTTACCAGTAGATATCTAGAAAGGAAGTAGAAATAATCTACTAATATTGCAATAATAGAAGACGATAAAAATCTATTATTCAAATACTTATAAATTAATTAAAAGCTTACTAATAGGGTTTTAGGAAGTAGTAATGCATTTTTAACTTAAAACTCAATCATTCGTTGTAGCATATTGACCATATGTTTTAGGGCTTTTTCTAATAACTCATCATCTTTAAACCTGTCTTATAAAAAAAGAATCATTTAAGATAATCAATGATTTTATGATAAGGAAATAGTTCGGGATTGTAAATTTTATTTAAGAGAAAATAAAATTTAAAAACTGGGGAGATCTTTTATTTTATACCGATCCGGTTTCTGTCTAGTCAGTCTCTATTAAAAATTTTAAGCTTAAAATAATTTAAATAATAGCATTTAACTTCTTAAGTTTGCAAATCTTTAACTTAAACCTAATCTAAATTTGAAATTTAGAAATACAAAATAAAACTTCTTACATACATCACATTAAATTTAAATTAACTTAAAACCTTTTAACTAAAATTACTCTTATTATGAAAACGCAATCTTTTAAGATTCCAGGAATAGGCATTGTTATGATGCTATTTCTGTTATGCGCTAGCTTTCAACCTTTAATAGCGCAACAAACCATCACCGGGACGGTCTCGGATGAAAAGGGGCTCCCTATCCCCGGAGCAAATGTTTTAATTCGAGGTACTACTACTGGTGCACAAACTGATTTTGATGGTAATTTTACTATTGAAGCATCAGCGGACGATGTACTTATTATTTCTTATCTGGGTTATGTATCACAACAGGTAACCGTAGGAAATCAAACAAACCTTAGTATTCAATTATCAGAAGATGCCAGTATACTGGACGAAGTTGTCGTAATTGGATATGGTACTACCAGAAAAAGTGATTTAACAGGTTCCTTATCACAAGTGACTGCTAAGGAATTTGAAGATCAACCTTTAACCAGAGTAGAGGATGCCTTACAGGGTCGGGCTGCCGGGGTAACCGTGGCAGGATCCGGAGAACCGGGCGCAGGTATTAAAGTACGGGTAAGAGGGGTAAACTCTATAACTGGTAATAACGATCCTTTAGTGGTAATAGACGGAGTTTTTGGCGGAGATTTAAGAACTATCAACCCTAACAACATCCAATCTATTGAAGTATTAAAAGATGCTTCTGCACTGGCTATTTATGGTTCCAGAGGTTCCAATGGGGTGATACTGGTTACTACTAAAAGAGGTTCCGGTAAAGCTAGAGTTTCCTTAGAACAGTTTGTATCTTTTTCAACTGTTAGAAAAAGGTTACCAACCCTAACTTCTGCAGAATTTGCGAGAGTTCAAAATCAGGAGCATCTTGATGACCCAGCTAATGACCCTGCGGATATTCCATTTTCTGAGGCGGATATAGCAAATTTTGAAGCAAACCCAATTAATTATCAGGATCTGATTTTTCAAACTGGTATTACCAGTAATACCCAGATTGCTATTAGCGGTGCTAGTGAAGATAATTTGCGTTATTTTATCTCCGGTAACTATATTGATCAAACTGGAACGCAAATTACCTCAGAATACAATCGATATTCATTTAGATCAAACCTAAGTAAAGATTTTAATGATAAATTTAGCCTGGCGGCTAATATTACAGCTAGCAGGGAAAGCGTTACTAATAATCAGGATGCATTCAATACTTCTGGTGGAACTGGTATTTTACAGGCAATAACCTATGATCCGACTACTCCGGTACGTGATGAAGATGGAAATTTTACACTAAGATCAATTAATGAGATGGCTAACTTTGCGTTTAACCCAATTCGAAGATTGGAACTCAGTGAAGTCGAAGAAACTACAGACCGTTTAAATATTACGTTAAATGGTAAATATAACCTTACGAACAACTTCAGTTATGCATTAGTAAGTGCTGTCTCTACACGTAATAGCGCCAGGGAATCGTTTAGGATTGAAGGTGACTTTGAGGCTAATGGTTTTTCAAATCTTGGTTATAGAAATCTTAATTCTACTTTTTACCAGGTTAGTAATATCTTAAACTGGAACAAGGAATTTGGTAAAAATAACTTTGATCTTACCGGCGTTTACGAGTTTCAAGGCGATCGGGAAGTTGAACACGGTTATTTAGTATCTGATATAAACGTTGAGAGTCTATTTCTTGCAGATCAAAGCAATACAGAAGATTTTTTTAACAACGGTAACGAAACAGCTATTGAGTCCTATCTTGGACGATTGCAATATAACTACGACGGGTTTTTATACCTTACCGGATCTATGAGGATTGACGAATCCTCAAGATTTGCAGCAGGAGAGAGAACGGGTTATTTTCCTTCGGGAGCCATATCGTTAAATTTTGCGGATAAAGGTTTTATAGAAGATAGTGATACATTTTCAGCGTTAAAACTAAGAGCAAGTTGGGGTAGAGTAGGAAATCAAAATATTAATGCTGCTGCCCGATTTTCAACAACTAGTGGCGGTAGGAGTGCATCCTTCGATGGGGAAAATGCTATAGTAGGTGAATTTCAGGATCAGGAAGGTACCTCTGATTTGACTTGGGAAACTACAACGCAAACCAATATAGGTATTGATTTCGGTTTCTTTAACAATCGCTTTACCGGATCATTGGATTGGTATAATAAGGATACCGAAGATTTATTACTTCAAACTGTTCTGCCAGGTACTTCTATCCGAAATTTTATCAATGCCGGTACGGTAAATAATACAGGAGTTGATCTGGTATTGTCAGCTAGCATCATTCAAAACGAAAACTTTAGCTGGGAAGCTAACTTTAATGCATCTCAACTTTCAAATGAGGTGACTAAGTTGAACGATCCGGATATAGATTTCATCCCAGGGAATATTGCAGGTCTCAGTGGAAATTCAGCAAGATTAAATGTAATTCAAATAGGCGAACCTATAGGTACCTTTTATGGTTTAGAGTTTTTAGGAACCTGGAAATCAACAGATGACATTCCGATAAATCTTTTAACTGGTAATCCGGCAGGTCAACCAGGGGGTCCAAGGTTTAGGTTAGATGAAAATAATGCTCCGGAACTTACTGCTATTGGAAATGGTTTACCTACCTTAACCATGGGGCTTAATAATACGTTTACCTATAAAAATTGGGATTTGAATATTTTTATTAACGGAGCTTTTGGATTTGATGTCTATAATCAGGTAACAGGTGCGATAAGCGGAAATGGGGGTAATAGAAGTAATTTATCGCCTTCTCGTATTAATAGTTGGACTCCTGAAAATGAAACGGATATACCAAGTGTGGACGCAACAAATGTATTGAATAGTTCTCGTTGGGTAGAAAAAGGGGATTTTGTACGCTTGAGTAACCTTAAATTAGGTTATACTTTTAACGAAGGAATTATAAAGGGGGTGAGCAGTTTGCAGCTTTATGTAAGTGGACAGAACTTAGTTCTTATTACGGATTATAGTGGCTATGATCCTGAGGTTTCATCAACTGTAAGAACAGCTAGAGGTGAAACCGCTAACGATGATGCTGGTGCAGGGATCGATGCGGGAACCTATCCTAATCCTACTACAGGGGTTTTTGGGGTAAAAGTAACATTTTAATAAAATAAAAGAGATTAATATTTTAATAATAAAATATGAACACACATAATTTAAATAAAGTTTTAGGGAGAACTTGGTTTTTTGGTTTTTCCTGTTTGATGACTATTGTATTAGTACTTCAAGGATGTGCGGATTTAGATCCGGATCCTTTAGAATTTAATAGGCCTCCGGATTCCTTTGGTAGTTTAGAAGAGATGGAGAGAAGTGTAGTAGGTATTTACGCTCAGGTATTATTAGCTTCTCGTGCAACCACTTTTTATGCACCAGCCTGGGCAGGTGATGATATTACTACCCATAGGGCACTTAATAAAAATGAGTTTAGGGAATTTGATCAACGCGTTGTGTTATCTTCTAATTCTAGGCTTTCAGATAATTTTAGAGATGTTTTAAATGTTATCAATACAGTTAACGGGGTGCTGGACAGATCTCAAGGTTTAATTGGTCTGGAAACTATTGATCAGGAGCTATTGAATCGTTTTATTGGTGAGTCTCTTTTTATAAGGGCTCTTATGTTTTATCACTTGACCCGGATTCATGGAGAAATTCCTTTACCTCTTACAAGAATACCGGACCCAAATATTAGTAAATCTTCTATCTTAGAGGTCTATACTCAGATAGAATCAGATTTAATGGGAGCTGAGCAAAGGCTTCCGGACATATATCCTGGAGTACTTGCTGGAGCTCCTAGGCCAAATAAAGGTTCTGCTAAAGCTATTTTGGCACGGTTATATATGGACTGGGCTGGGTTCCCTTTAAAAGATGCAAGTAGATATACTATGGCTGCGAGTATGGCTAAAGATGTGATGGATAATGCAACTGTTCATGGTTTTGGACTGGTAAATGATTTAGAAGATTTATGGACAGTAGCGGGTCGTTTTAATTCAGAATCTTTATTTACTTCGGTATTTTGTGCAAGCGGATGTCAAGGTATTGAAGTTGCAAATAGAAAATTTGTTAGATTTGCATATCCTGCGGACTTTAGTGGCTTTAGTGAAACATTTGGGGAAATTAAATTTTTTGAAGATTTTCCGGAAGGACCTAGAAAAGAGGCTACCTACCGGACTGATTTAGATTGGAGAAGTTTTAATTCTCAAAAAAGTCCGGTATTTAAGAAATTAGTAGGTCCTATTGGTGATATAAATCCGACAGTATTATTTACAGATAGAAATGATTTTATCATGCGCTATGCTGAAATCTTATTAATTTACGCTGAGGCTTCAGGCTTAACTGGTAATGTCACTCCGGAAGCCTGGGAGGCCCTAAATCAAATTCGTAGAAGAGCTGCTGGCTTACCTTTTAATATTCCGGATGCAAGTGTGGATATAACCTCGGGTGATATTGCAGAATTAGCGTTTACAGAGCGCAAGTGGGAATTTGCAGGAGAATACTTAAGATGGTATGATTTGGTACGAAGAGAAAGAGTAGCTGAAGTACTTTCTCAGCGTGGTAATGTAAGTGGGTCTATTGATGAGCACAATCCTATTCTCGGAAGTCTTGAACCTAGTAATTACTTTGCACCGATTCCAGCAGCGGCAGTAGCTCAAAATCCTAATTTGGCAAATTAAATAGAAGTCTTAAAATAATTAGATAATAGATATTAAGTAAAATCACTTAATTTAAAAGCAGTGAGCCACAGGTTTTGGCTCACTGCTATTTTTATATCTTTAAATTTTAATATATTTATTATAAACTGATTGCAGGTAATAAATCCTTTTCTCTACTATTTATGCTTGCTTAAAATGTTTTAAGCACCTTCCTTCTTATAAAGAACTGTTCTTGTTTAAATGTAACGGTGTTCACTAATACTTCATTTGGATAGCCTTCATAAGTACTATTTACTCATATTTCAATCCTCATTTGTTATTTCCCTATATTTTCTACACATAAATGTGGGTGGGGACATCTACACCTGTGTAAAAAATGTACACATCCTAAACCTGTATAACTATATAATCAATTGATTTTCAGATGATTTTTACCTGGCACCACAATTGTCTTTTCTTATTTGAAAAAGAAAAAAGATTTATGAACCGGTCATCAGATCAAATACTATCTAAAAACATAATGAAAATGAATGAATTTCAGAATCGTTTAGAAAAATTTATTTCTAATTCATCATCAACGATTATATTAGTTGGGACTTTTACACTTTTATTTGGAGCTGTATCCCTTTTTTATTTTTTAAACCCTTATTTTGAAGCTATTTATTTAGAACGCCTAAATACAGCATGGGGAATAGGATTGACTATTGTAGGAACTACGCTGTTAGTTGTAAAAATTGCTTTCTTGGTTTATATTTTAAGTTTGTACGTAAAGTATAAAGCAATACCATCCGTTTCTAACAAAGAATTGCCTCTATGTACGGTAATTGTACCGGCATATAATGAAGGAGAGCTGGTTTATAAGACTTTAAAAAGTTTAGTAGCCAGTGATTATCCTAGTGAAAAATTACAAATTATATCTATTGATGACGGAAGTAAAGATGATACCTGGAAATGGATGCAAAAAGCAAAATTCGAATTAGGAAATCGAATATCTATCTACCAACAACCTAAAAATATGGGAAAACGCCATGCACTTTACAGAGGTTTTAATTTAGGTATGGGTGATGTATTTATTACGGTAGACAGTGATTCTATTGTAAAAAAAGATACACTACGAATAATGGCAAGTCCGTTTGTAGTAAATAAGGAATGCGGAGCAGTTGCGGGTAATGTAAAAGTATTGAACAGTAAAAAAGCATTGATTCCTCGTATGTTGAATGTAAGCTTTGCTTTTAGCTTTGAATTTATAAGATCAGCGCAGAGTACATTAGGGTCGGTATTATGTACTCCCGGAGCATTGTCGGCATATCGAAGAGAAGCGGTTTTCAAGTGTAGAGAAGCCTGGATTAATCAAACCTTTATGGGAGAAGTATCTAAAATTGGAGAAGATCGTGCTATGACCAATATGATCTTAAAACAGGGGTATAAGGTATTTTTTCAAAGAGACGCCCATGTGTATACCAATATTCCTGAGCGATACAAAAACTTATATAAAATGTTTACCCGATGGGAGCGAAGCAATGTTAGAGAGAATATTGCTATGAGCAGATTTGCTTTTACCAATTTTAGGGACGGATCAAAAACCGGAACCAGAATATTGTTACTTAACCAATGGTTAAAAATGGTCATGGCTTATCCCGGGGTACTTTTAATGTTATTTTTCCTGATTACCTATCCAGTGCTATTCTTAAGTTCAACCATGGCTAGTATCTTAGTATTCTCAAGTTTACAAGCCTTATTTTACGGTAAGAAACACAGCATGTCTGAAGCATTCTGGGCATATCCATACAGTTTGTTTTACGCATTCTCTTTATTTTGGATTACTCCATATGCCATTGCAACCGCAGGAAGAAGCGGATGGTTAACACGTGACCTTCCTGAGAATACAGATAAAAAACCAGAAAATATTACTATTACAGATACACAACAAGTAGTTGCAGTTTCTTCTTAGTATACCATAAACAATATTTAATCCAACTTAAATAATGTAAAAGGGGTTCTTCAATCAGAAGAATCCCTTTTCTTTGTGTTATTATTTAAAAAAATTGTGGTACTATTCTAAGGTTCAATAGATTTCTATAAATGTAATTTTATCGATGATTTTGTATATGGTAGAAAGCTTCTATTAATATAGTACATGTAATTGTAAGTTATTCGTATTTTTGTTTTACTAAGCGTAAGCTCCCAAAAAAACTAATATCCTAACTGTCCATCGTCATGAAATTTAAATATACAGCTATTAAGAAAACTACGTTCTCTTTGCTTTGTTCCTTACTTCTCCTAATCAATTCCGGATATGCAACCACCTCAATTAATATAGCTCCACAATTCGAATTATTAGTTAATTGCGGAGGTGGAGCAGTACAAACCACCACCGGATTGTATGAGAAAGATCAATTTTTTACAGGTGACGGAAAAACATTCTTTGATACAAATATAAAAAGTAAAGATTTAGAGGATATTTATATATCGGAGCGAAGTACGGAAACTTTTAATGGGAGCTTCGGTTATAAAATTCCGGTACCTAATGGTACCTATACGATCTATTTACATTTTGCTGAAATATATTGGGGTGCTACTGGTGGAAGAGCAGAGGGTAGCGGAAAAAGGGTTTTTAATACCACAATTGAAGATAACCTGGTTCTGGAGAATTTTGATATTTATAAAGAAGTAGGGGCAATGACTCCGCTAGTAAAAACTTTTGATGTACAGGTTACTGATGGTGAATTAAATATGGATTTTCAGGGAGTGATTGACCAACCCAAGTTGTCAGCCTTTGCCGTTGTATCAAAGAATATAGCCTTAGGTAAACCTTTGCTTAAAATTAATAGCGGCGGTGAAAAGGTTACTGTTTCCGGAACTAGCTTTGAAGCTGATACTTATTTTGAAGGAAAAGGGAAAGCTTTTGAAAAAAGTGCGATCAATACTATTGCTAGTACGGATGATGACCTTCTTTATAAAACAGAACGAAGAACCTTAAGGAATAATGAATCCTTTAGTTATAAAATTCCGGTTTCTCAGGGAACCTATCAGGTTCGCCTGCATTTTGCGGAAATTTACTGGGGTGCTACCGGAGGGGCGAGGGCTGTAGGTGGCGAACGTGTTTTTGATGTAAGTATTGAAGGTAAAAAAGTAATAGACGACCTGGATATTTATGGCGAAGTGGGGGCAATGACCGCTTTAATTAAAGAGTTTGAAGCAAACGTATCTGATGGAATCTTAGACATCGATTTTACTGCGGAAGTTGACCTGCCTAAACTTTCGGCATTGGAATTATTTGGTGACGGAAGTGTTATTAATACGAAAGATGATAATTGTGCCTGGAATAACTTAGCCAATGGCCCTCTAGAAAAACTGGAATCACAAAGTGCCAAAGTAAATGGCAAATTATATACTTTTTCCGGTTTTCTAGACAATCTTAAAATTACCAATGCCACTGAAATTTTTGATCCTAAAACGAATACTTGGAGTAAAGGAGCTCCTATACCAGTATCCGTAACACATGCAGGTAAGGCAGTGGTTGGTCAGGATATCTGGATCATTGCCGGATTTATCGGTAATCATCCGGGTACCGCTACGGATAAAGTTCAAATTTATAATACGCAAAAAGATACCTGGACAGAAGGACCTTCATTACCTAATCCAAGAGGTTCCGGGGCTGCTGCATATTTTAATGAGAAAATTCATTTCTTCGGAGGTTTATTACCGGATCGAAGAACAGATGTGGGAGAACATTATGTTCTGGATATTAATAACCTTAGTGCCGGATGGAAAGCTGCCGCACCGTTACCTAATCCCAGAAATCATTTAAGTGCAGCGACCGTAAACGGCAAGATTTATGCTATTGGAGGTCAATACGGCCATGATGGTGGTGTAGATGATCAAAATTTTCTGGATGAATACGACCCTGTAACAAACGAATGGACCCGTAAAGCGAATCTTCCCTCTGACCGGTCCCATTTTGAACCCGGAACTATTGTACATAATGATAAAATTATTATTGTAGGAGGTAGAAGAGGAAATTTCTTTTATGAGGATATTACTGAATATAATCCGGCATCTGACCAATGGAATGAATTATGTAAACTTCCGGCAAAACTTCTGGCGCCCAATGCAGAGGTATTTGGAAATCGATTGGTGATAGCAAATGGCGGAAAAGAAGGTATTTGTTGTCCGTTGAGCACTACACAATGGATTGAAGTTGAACCGGAGCAACGTACTTTTAACGATCTTCTTATTTCCTTAGAAGCAGAAAATGCAGATTTAAAAGGTTGCGAAACAGATCAAACTCATTCCGGTTTTAGCGGCAGCGGTTTTGTGGACTTTATTAAAACCGAAGATGAATCTATAGAGTGGGTTATTGAAGATATTCCCGCTGACGGAACGTATTTTATTTTCTTTAGATATGCTTCCCAATCCGAAAATAGGCCGTTACAACTTGTAATAAATGATGGAGTTGTTGCTGATCAACTTGATTTTCCTGCAACCGGAGCCTGGAACAAGTGGGAACTTACTGAAGTAGCTGCCTATCTTACTAAAGGAAGAAATAGTATCCAAGTAGTTTCTAATGGACTTAGTGGTCCCAATATTGATATTTTAATAGTGAGTAAAGTAGCTGAACGTGGTAGGGAATTATCCGTAGTAGATAATAAAACGGTAACATCAGATTTTTTAACTAGTAGAGCAGTGCATTTAAAAGTCGTGCCTAACCCTGTTTTATCTAATTTAAACTTTGAGTTTAACTTAGATAAAAAACAAACCTTTCAGGTAAAAATTTATTCGCTTAATGGAAAATTGTATGATTCATTACAGTTTTCAGGTACAAACGGGATTTACAAGGATGTTATCGATACTCACGTATTGCCTCAAGGAGTTTATATTTTTAATGTAGTCTCAAACCAGGGTACAGAATCTAAACTGTTTGTAAAAAAATAAGTTAGATACAAAGATTTTTACTTTGAGTAAAACCTTTATTACTTTAATAGTCAGTTTAAAAATGGTAAGTTGAGCATATGCTGGAAATTGTAACTACCTTATTTTTTCTTTTTGCAGTTTTGGACCCCATTGGTTCTATTCCTGTTTATCTGGAAGCTACAAAACAGTTTGACAAAGCTTACAAAAAGAAAATTGCAGTCAAAGCTTCTTTTGTTGCCTTCCTTATCTTATTATTCTTTATTGTGATCGGACAACTCATTTTAGAAGGGATGTCCATATCCCTGGATGCCTTTCAAATTTCCGGGGGAGTGATACTTTTTTTATTTGCACTGACTATGATCTTTGGGGATGGAAAACCGGAACAGGAGAAAAACAGAATTACAGATTACAATCATGTCACTATCTTTCCTATTGCCATACCATCCATAGCTTCGCCCGGAGCAATTATGGCAGTAGTTTTACTTACGGATAATCATCTATATACCATTTCGCAGCAAGCGGTAACTACAGCATTAGTACTTGTTGTTATTGGTATTACCTGTTTGTTGCTTCTGGCTGCAAACCATCTGCAAAAACGAATTGGTAATTATGGTATTACGGTAATCAGTAAGATCATGGGATTAATTCTGGCTTCTTATGCAGTACAAAGTATTATGAGTGGTATTACTAACTATTTTATCAAATTGAATTAGAAATGTATATTCTTTCTGATTTACCCTTTAGTTATAATACTAAACGATTTGACAATATTAGAAGATTGTAGTAAGCGATAATACCGTTTAAAGAGTAAATCCTGTATTTTTGCTCTTGAATTAGTTAACGTATTACTCAATTGTTACAAGAAGATACTGCTTTCCACCAGTTACTGGTATATATTTCTCAATACGTAACGCTTACTGAGCGAGAAATTCAATTGGTTTTTGATAAAACCAACTATCGTACTTATTTGAAAGATCAGTACATTATTCAACAAGGAGATATCTGTAAAAGTGCTTGTTTTATCGTATCCGGATGTACCAAAATGTTTGCGTTAGATAAAGAAGGGCAGGAGCATATCATTATGTTTAGTATTGAAAATTGGTGGACTTCAGATTTGGGTAGTTTTATTTCACGGTTACCCTCACAATATCATGTAAAGTGTTTAGAACAAACTAACTTATTTGAATTCACCTACGAAGCTTTAGAAGACCTATATCAGGAAGTTCCTAAGATGGAACGTTTCTTTAGAAAAATTATTGAGCGGGCTTTCGTTGCTTCCCAAAAAAGAATATTCGATACTTTTAGCTTAACTGCTACAGAGCGTTATCTTTCTTTTAGAAAAACTTATCCTGAGATTGAGCAGCGAGTTCCTCAATATATGATTGCTTCTTATCTAGGAATTACCAAAGAGTTTTTAAGCAAGATCAAAAGTAAATACCTTCAAAGCTAAAGTTACTCTTCACCGGCAAAAGTTAAACTAGATTACTATGGTTTAATAAAGTAGTTTATTGTCAAAGAAAGAGTGTTTATAGAAATTTGTACCAGTTACAAATAAATCTAAAAATAATAAATCATGAAAAATTTTATTAAAAACATAGGACTTTTTACGCTAGTAGTACTTTTATTATCTGCTTACAACACTTTGGACATAGAAACAAAAGATATTGATGTAAAAAATAGTAAAGTAGTATGGAAAGGTTACAAAGTTACCGGATCACATGAAGGAACAATTGCTATCCAATCAGGGTCTCTTGAATTTACAGACCAGGTTTTAACCGGAGGTAAGGTGATCATAGATATGACTAGCATTGATTGTACGGATCTTACCGATGAAAATAAAGGAAAACTGGAAGGACATTTAAAATCAGATGACTTTTTTGGAGTAGAGAAATATAATACCGCCAGTTTGGTATTTACTGAGGTGAAACCAAAAGGAAAAAATGCATATTCAGTCATTGGGGATCTTACTATTAAAAGCACTACGCAGCCTGTGACATTTGAGATATCTGTTTACGGGAATAAAGCCACGACAAATTTAAAAATTGACCGAACTCAATATGATGTTAAATATGGCTCTGCAAGTTTTTTTGACGGACTTAAGGATAAAGCTATTTATGATGAATTTGACCTGGTTGCAGATTTAGAATTTTAAATAAAATATTAGAAGAAATCCCTTTTTAAAAGATTATAATAAAATAAGCGAAGTCAAAAGGGAGAACGGTGATTTAAACTGTCCAGAACCTTTTGACTTCGCTTATTAACTAAGAATTTTAACTATTCTTGTAATCTATTCTTACAACGTTAATTTGGTTTTAAGAAATAAACCCACCGGTTACTGCCGCTCCGGCTGATAATACGGCGGTAATTACTAACCACCATGCTGCAGAAGCCGCAGTTTTACGGGTATGTTCTGCTTTAATAACCGCTTTTCTTTTGATCATTTCCATCTCCTGTCGTGCTCGCATCTCAATAGCATGTAACTTATCAGAAACTTGAGTTTTGGCTTGTTCAATAGTATCACTTATTCTGTCGATATGACTGTCGTTAATCCCTTTATTACGAGTAATTAAAGAACGTACGGTATTTTTATCAAACTTCTTTAGACGGTCTTTTATAATTGTAAAACTATCTGAAGGTTTATCAATAATTTTAACCATATCTTCTTTTAAAGAATCGTAATTTAATTCCTCCCTTTCAGTCCCATTAAAGAAGGAAGCTACTCGTGCTTCCAGACTTTTAGTAAGATTGTCGATTTGCTCCTTATTAAATTTTGAAGTCACAGAACTAACAGACTCTTCTACCTGTAAAGCATATTTGTCGATTTGTGCCCTATCTAAATTTGTATTTTTTTCCAATATATCAATAATGGAATCTCTATCAATATCTTTTACTTTTCCGGAAGCAATGGATAATAACATTTTTGGATTTTCTATAATCTTTCGGATATCTTCTTTTAACTGATTAGAAGAAAATGACTCTGGTTTTGCTGATTGAAGTGTTGATTTGAATTTCGCAATACGTTCATCAATTTCCTGTCGGTCCATATCGGTAAATTGTTCCAACATTTTTTTGGCATTTTCTGTTTTACTTGCGTCACTATCGTACGTATCTTTTAGTTGTGCCATAAGATCTTTCAACTTCTGTGTTTTATCAGTACTCTGCGAATCTTTATTTTCAGAACCTTTTAGCACCGCAGTATTTAATACTTGTTGGATGGCCATCCACTTCCCGGAGTTATTAGTACTACCGGAAGTATCTGCTATTTCACTAATATCATTTTTAAGCTGATCGTAGTTCGGTAATTTATTATCTACCTTATTTAAAAAGTTATCTAAAGTGCTGGAGATCTGATCCAGGTTTGAAGATGCATCAAATTCTGATTTTACCTTGTCAATAGTATTGGTCACCAGGTTTTCTATTTTCTTTTCCTTGCTTGAAGTCAACATATTCTGAACTGCTTTAGAAGAAGCTTTTAATCCTGAAGTTGCCGTATTAATTAAACCTCCGATGGCAGTATTTGCAATTTTAACTTCCAGGTAAAATAGAATAATAAAAAACAAAGCCCAGATCACTAATCCTAGGGTTAAACTCGTTTCTCCGGTTTCAAACATGCTTAGGTTAACCGCAAGGGCAGTAGCTGCAAAAAGAGAAAGACAAGTGGTAATAACGCTCCAAATTCCAAATCCGGAAGTAATTTTAACCCCCATAGACGTATCAGAGCTGTAATCCTGATCAAAAGTGTCATTATTATTGTCGTCAGAAGAATCACCGGTATGATTAGAAGCCTTTACAAACTTTTCCTTTAAATTACCAATAGCTGTAATTCCCATAGCTACAGAAAGTGCCGTCAATATAAGTTGAAAAGCAAGAGCTAAGATTACGCCAGATATAATGGTAATAAAAAACTTAGGTGATAAAAAAAGATCATCCGTGACTACTGTGTCTTGGATGAACATAGGGTGAATCTGAGAAACCAGAAACAGTTTGGTTTGATATATAAGTTCCATAAATATTAAGTTATGATTAGTACTTGTTTATAGTATGCATGTGTATTTCAGTTTTATAAAATACTAGCGATAACAAATTAAGTTCATAAGCTTATTGATTTTTAACTCTTTTAGCTAAATAGTTAATTGTAAAATAATTTTTTAATATTTTAACAAATTTATTAGAAATTATATATTTTTGAGTTAATGTATTATTGCATTGATCTTTATTTCCGCAATAATTTACGAGCAGGTTCTTCTATAAAATGGTACAAGAACGCACTACTTAATAAACTAATCAAAAAAAGAAGTAAAACCACAATTCCTGTAGAAAGAAACAATTCTTTATGACCTATATAAGTTTGGTAATACTTAAAAAAAGTGTGGTGTATCAGATAAAAGGAAAAACTTAAAGAACCCAGGTATTGCCATAAAGGATGTGCTAACCTTTTAGTAATTGCTCCTTGAGAATCCCCGAATACCAGTAAAATTATAAACATAGGACACCAATAGTATACAGAAAGCTTAAAATTTTCATGGACAAAGGGCTGAACGCATAAAAAGACGAAACCAATACCCAGTGCCAAGTATTCTCTCTTTGAACTATTAGTAATGAATTTAAAAATCTGAAACTTTTTACTTACTAAAAATGCAATAATACCTATACTAAAATCTGCAATACGAGTAAAAGGTGAAATATAAAGCCAGTAATACGCATTGGGAAAATAAAAGAAGATAAGCCCTAATAGAAGAATAATTGCAACAATACTTAGAGCTAGAGGTATTAATTTTTTAACCCGAAGTAGCATGTAAAATACTCCCGGAAAGCATAGATAAAAAAATAATTCGGTTGAAATACTCCAGGAAACCCCGTTAAAAGAAAAATAATAATCACTTACAGGGATATAACTTTGAAGTAGAAAAAGATTAGTGGCTAATTTCTTAAAATAAAAAATACGGTCTCCATCTAAAAATTCTGAAAAAGTCAGAGGGAGGGCAATAAGCAGACTTAAGTAATAAACTGGTAACAATCGGGCAATTCTTCGGTTTAAAAAAATGGTAAAGGAAAAGTTTTGTTGTTGAAACGAATCGTAGTATCGATAAGCCAAAATATAGCCGCTTAACATAAAGAAGAAGGTAACCCCTATAAAACCTTCTCTAAAAATATAGCGGTATAAGCATTTCCATACGGTACTGTATTCCGGGATTACATAATTTAGATGACTGGCAAAAACAAAGACAGCAAAAATAAATCGGAAGGCTTGTAAATTGGTTAACATGATAAGCGAAGATAATACAGGAATTAATAATTCCGAATTCGGAATTTAAAATTTAAAAACACTAGTGTCTGGTTAAAATAAATAAAAGTTTATAAAGCTTAGTAAAATAAGGTGATTCAAAGCTTTAAATGTTTGGAGGTTGCTTTTTTACTTTCTCAAAATTAATTTTTTTAACATGAATGATCTTATAATATTAATTCTAACACCATCATAATTAGTCTTGATTCTTGATTATAGAAGCAATAGCCATTTTGAATCTTTACCGGATGCTAATGGTTTAAGAACACTTTGTTACATATCTGCTTTATACTTTTTCTAAAAGAGCATGATAATTGTATTAATTTTGAGTAATTTAACTTTTAAAAAGGAATATGAACATGCAGGGGGTTTTTATAAGTTTTCAGAATGCCAATGAACCTGTATCTATAGTTTCACAATTATTCGGAATTATTGCCGTATTAAGTGTATCCAGTATTTGTATTTTCTTTTTTTTAAAATATTTGGAATATTTATATGTACGCTACTATAAAAAACCTGTATTTGTACATTTTTATCCAATACAAAAGAAAATTCCTAAAGCTTATAAGAACTATTTATCTGAAAATAAATTTTACGTTCGCTTATCCAAAAAGGAGAAAAGATATTTTGAACACCGCTTAACCAAATTTTTAAAAGCAACTCGATTTGTAGGTAGGGAAGGCTTGCTTATCAATGATAAAAAACGGGTGCAGGTAGCAGCAATTGTGATTCAACTTACCTTTGGGATGCGCAATTATATGCTGGATTATGTAGAGACCATTATTTTATATCCAACTTCATTTTATTCTATTTTAAATAAAACTAAAAATAACGGAGAATTTAATCCCAGGTCAAGAGCCCTGGCCCTTTCATGGGAACACTTTAATAACGGAAAGTGGCATCCGGAAGAAGGAGTAAATCTGGGAATTCATGAAATCACCCATGCTTTACATTATGACGCTATGAAAAGTAGTAATATCAGCTCCGAACTATTTTATGACACCTTCCTGGAACTGGAGCAGTATTTATCTTCAAAAAAGGTGCGAACAGATATTGTGGACACAAAAATTCTACGGGAGTATGCCTATACAGACAAATTCGAGTTTCTAGCAGTACTTATAGAAGTTTTTATGGAAACGCCCGAAAAACTAAAAAAGAAATTACCGGTAGTCTATGCATATGTAGTTCAAATGCTTAATTTTCGATATTTTGAAACATGACTAACCTCTAGTGTGTTTAGAGGAAAAAAGCGTCAGTTTGAGTGTTTTTTCATAATAAAATGAAGAAAAAATAGCCTGTCTTTGACTTAATCGAGGATATCGAATCCTTCGATTTGACTCAGGATTACAAAGCTTTTTTAACTAAAAATCTTTATCATCTTGAGCCTGGTCGAAAGACTAGATAGACTACTTCTTTCGGTTGAAGCAATCGAACCAATGGATTTTATAATTATTATTATTCAAATGTGCCACAGGTGTAATTAGTAAATCGAAAGAAAATTCTTAAAATTTTATACGGTAAAACAGGAGTTTAGGGAAAAATTTTTATATTTGAAAACCTAAATAAAATAAACAACTATGGATACCACAAAGCAAATAGTTCCTGTAAACGAACTTTCTACCGAAGGAAGAGTCGCTTTTTATAAGAAAACATACACCCACCTGGCAATGGCTGTACTATTATTTATCATTGTAGAGTGGGCCTTTTTTCAATCCGAAACCATTGTTAACTTTGCCTTTTCTATGACTCAGGGCTGGAGATGGCTATTGATGTTAGGAGGCTTTATGTTGGCCACTTCCTATGCAGAACGTTTGGCACACAGTACGCATAATATAAATCAACAGTACCTTGGATTATTAGTCTATGTAATTGCCGAAGCTTTTATTTTTATTCCTTTAATTGGAATTGCCATGATGGTATCTTCTGAAAGTGGGGCAAATATATTAAATCAGGCGGCCTTACTTACGCTTTCTTTATTTACCGGATTATCTGCGATCGTGCTGATTACTAAAAAGGAATTTTCTTTTTTAAAATCTGCACTTACCATTGGTTTCTTTATTGCCATCGGATTGATTGTTGCCGGAATGCTTTTTGGTTTTAATCTGGGCTTATGGTTTAGTGCCGGGATGGTTATCTTAGCTTCCGGAACAATTTTATACCAAACTTCTAATATTGTACACAAATACAGCGAAGATCAATACGTAGGTGCTTCCTTAGGTCTGTTTGCTTCGCTAATGTTATTATTCTGGTATATTTTAAGTATTCTATCCAGATTTAGCGGAGATTAGGTCTTACCAAACCTTTGAATTTTAGTATAATTGTAATTTTATGAGTAACATCCCTTTAATTTATACACTATTGTATGTACACTTATCATTAAAAGCTATTTTATGTTGATTTAGCTATATAATAGTAGATAATGTGTCTCAAGACATGTTTTGAAGGTATAGTTAGACGTATAATGAATTAATAATGGTTGGAAACAATTGAAGAATTTTAGTAAAATTCATACTTTTATTAAACAATTTTAAGATAGATCACAAGAGCAATTAATTATTAGTTAACTCAATAACCAATAACTAGTAAATAATGGGCTTCGAGGCTTCGAGAACCTCAGCCTCAGCCATAGGTTTTTTTCAAAAATTTAAATATTACTAATAATCCAATAGCTTAATAACTAATAACAAAATAACTTCTACCTAGTGCCTTTTGCCTAATCAACTAAATAACCTGTAACAAAACAACTTCTGCCTAGTGCCTTCTGCCTAATCAACTAAATAACTTAGTAACGGATAACCAGTCCCTAGTGCCTTTTGGCTATTCAACTAAATAACTAATCTCACTAAACCTTCACCTCAACCTCCTTCTTAGAAGTTATCGTATCCAGAATCATCTGCGCATGTACCCTTGAATTCTCTATAAACCAAACATGCGTATCCATTCCTCCGCAAATTACTCCCGCTAAAAATAAATTTTCAACGTTGGATTCCATGGTTTCCGGGTTATAGGCGGGATGTTTTTTACCGTCGGTAGAAAGGTGAATGCCCATGTTTTGCAGGAATGTAAAATTAGGTCGGTATCCGGTTAGTGCCAGTACGTAATCATTAGCAATAGTAAAGCTTTTTTGAGTAGAAGTATCCAGCAGAATCAGTTCGTTTTTTGTGACCTCTTTAACTTCCGTATGAAAATAAGCTGTAATGCTTCCTTCCTTAATTCGGTTTTCAATATCCGGTTTTACCCAATATTTTACCCGTTCACCAATTTGAGGGCCACGTACAATCATGGTAACTTCCGCACCTTTTCGATAGCATTCTAAAGCCGCATCTACCGCAGAATTACTGGCACCTACCACCGCTAATTTCTGTTTCGCATAAAAATGAGGGTCATCATAATAATGCGAAACTTTAGGTAATTCTTCTCCGGGAACTTGTAAACGATTCGGAATATCATAAAAACCGGTAGCAATAATTACAAAGCTTGCCGTATACTGATCTTTATTAGTATGTATTAAAAACTCCCTGGTTTGTTTTGTAACTTCAATCACCTCTTCGAATAGATGAATATTTAAATTATTAGAAGTCACAATTCTTCGGTAGTATTCTAAAGCTTCATCTCTTTTAGGTTTCGCTTCCTTACTGATAAAAGGGATGGCATCCAGCTCCAGTTTTTCTGAAGAGGAGAAAAACTGCATGTTCTTAGGATAATTAAAGAGCGAATTGGTAATAGGTCCTTTTTCTATAATTACATAGGATAATCCTTTCTTTTTGGCTTCCAGCCCACAAGCAATACCAATGGGGCCACCACCTACAATAACAATGTCAAAGGTTTTCATACTGCCGTAAATTTTTTAAGTTCTTGAATGGTAGCAATAGGATCTGCACTTTTAAATACAAAACTACCAGCTACTAAGACATCAGCTCCTGCTTTTTTTAACTGCAAAGCATTCTCATCAGTAACACCTCCGTCAATTTCAATTTGTGTTGTTGCATTTTTTTTAAGGATCAGTTCTTTAAGAGCTTCCACTTTTGTGAACGTATTTTCTATAAAAGATTGTCCGCCAAATCCGGGATTAACGCTCATTATGCAAACCAGGTCAATATCCTTAATAATATCAGTTAATAACGATACGGGGGTATGCGGATTTAAAGCAACCCCTGCCTGCATTCCTTCTTTTTTTATAGCCTGTAAGCTTCGGTGTAAATGGGGACAAGCCTCATAATGTACAGTTAATATGTCACTACCCAATGCAGCAAAAGTACCGATATAACGGTCCGGATCCGTAATCATTAGATGAACGTCTATAGTTTTCTTAGCATATCGGGTGATAGCTTCTAAAACCGGCATTCCAAAGGAGATATTAGGAACAAAAACACCGTCCATAATATCAACATGAAACCAATCGGCTTCACTCCGGTTTACCATTTCAATATCACGTTGTAAATTAGCAAAATCAGCCGCTAATACAGAAGGAGCAATTTTTGTCATTATTTTTTATTTCAAAAATACTGTTTATCGGTTACATGATATAATTTCTAAAATGCAATTTTATTTTAAAAAATTATGGATTAAGTATTCATATTTTACGAATTCTTTAGGGGCGTTTGATTTTTCCAATTCTATAAATTGGCACAGTTCCTCATAGCTGTTATGATTCTTTTTTGCTGTTGCAAATAAACAATCGTACTCCGAAAAATGAAGTGTCCTGGTAGGTTTGTCTATAAATTTAATCAAATTGTGATGCCTGTGATCCTTTTCTATTCTGGCGTATAGTTGATTTACTTTATTACGTTCTCCTTCAATAATCTGAAAAAAGTTACCTTCTGAAAAGAGTAGAATACCATCAATACAATTAGCCATATTACGTTCTCTGGAATAGGTAAATAAGTTTTCTAAATTCAAACTGGAGAGATAAGAATGCGCAGTACTAACGTAGCTTATTGTTTTTTTGGTAGGTTCTGGCATAGTACTTAGATAAATATTCCCTATCAAGATATTGAACTCTATCTACCCATTTGTGTTTTAACAAAGAAAAGTATGCTTTCATCAAGATTTTAAAATGAAAAAACCTCCGGTAATCAGCCGGAGGTCATTCATCAATCAAAAAACGAACAGTTATATTGAAGTAACTGCTTGTGCTTGCAAGGTAATAAATATTTAGATAATTTATTAGCCTAAATAAGTTTTTAAAATTTTACTACGTGAAGTATGCTTTAAACGTCTGATTGCCTTCTCTTTAATTTGCCGAACTCTTTCACGGGTCAGATCAAAGGTTTCTCCGATTTCTTCGAGGGTCATCGGATGTTGATCTCCTAATCCAAAATATAACCGAATTACATCTGCTTCTCTGGGGGTAAGGGTTTCCAGAGCTCTTTCAATTTCTGTCCGTAAAGATTCATGTAATAAAGAACGATCAGGATTAGGTGATTCACCAGAATTTAAAACATCGTATAGATTAGAATCTTCACCTTCTACAAGAGGAGCATCCATACTTACATGGCGTCCTGAATTTTTCATGGATTCCTTAACATCGTTAATGGTCATATCCAACTCTTTTGCAATCTCTTCTGCACTTGGCGGACGTTCATGAGATTGTTCTAAAAAAGCATAGGTTTTATTAATTTTATTAATAGACCCAATTTTATTTAAAGGTAGACGAACAATTCTGGATTGTTCTGCCAATGCCTGTAAGATAGATTGTCTGATCCACCATACGGCGTAGGATATAAATTTAAAACCTCGGGTTTCATCAAATCGCTTTGCAGCTTTAATCAGACCTAGGTTCCCTTCATTGATTAAATCCGGAAGTGTTAATCCCTGATTTTGATATTGTTTGGCTACCGATACTACAAAACGTAAATTCGCTTTTGTTAGTTTTTCTAAAGCACGTTCATCACCAGCTTTAATACGCTGTGCTAATTCTACTTCTTCATCAGCCGTAATCAGGTCTACCTTCCCAATCTCTTGTAGATATTTATCCAGGGATGCAGTTTCCCGGTTGGTAACCTGCTTTGTAATCTTTAGCTGTCTCATCTAAATTTTTTAGGGGTTTGCAATTATGACTTCTGGAGCCCTTCTATACTAGTTATACGTAAGACGTTGCAAAAATGTTACAAAAAATTAATTTTAATTTAAAATTTTGTCAAATCTCGCTGGTTTTTACATAAATAATGAAAGAAAAGCTATCTTGTTTTTTACAAAACACTTACTTTTATAATAATACAAAATGAAAAAAAACACAAATTTAATTTGGACATTCATGTTCATTCTAACGGTAAGCGTATGTTCTTCCGGATTAGCACAAAATCAAAATCCTAAAACTCCAACTGAAGAACTTCTGAATTATTATAGGTTGTATAAAGAAAGAATTCAAAACAACAATCTTCAAAAAAAGAATGCAATAGGTAAGGAGTCATATAATATGCCTTTGGGAGTTAACCCTTATACCAGTTATTTTTCCGATAAAGGAAGTGCTGAACAATGGAGTAGGTATTATTATGAAATAGCACAAGCCAAAAACAAAAGTACACTTAGTAGAAAAATGAATATTGCTACTTTTAATGAGAAGGAAAGGCCAGGGGAAAATCTAAATGACACGAGCGATAACTCAGAATTTATTTCGAATTTCGGGAGTGGTCCAGATGATACAAATACATTTTTAATCAATGGTAACTTAGGCCCGGAAGAAAAACCTAAAACAGATTTACAAATATTTGAAACCGAAGAAGACAATGGTTCTATTCCCCTGGCGAATCCTATAGATCTTCCGGAACCTATCACTAACTATAATACAAGGGCCAGAATTGGAGATGGCCCGCAAGGATCAGAAAACGGGGGTAACGGCGATTTTGATTTTTACAAAGTTTCTTTACAAGAAGCAGAGCTGGTACAATTCAGTATTTTAGCAACCGATTCTATTCCGTTTAATCCGGCAGTTCTTATTTACAACGAAGAAGGAGAGATATTAAGGTTTGGATTTTCATTAACAAGACCTCAGATTTCTCTTGAATTTATCCCTCCTGTTGCAGGTACTTATTACTTTGGGGTATATGATTTTGAAACTTTATTTCAAACCATACCTTTTCAACCTTTTAATTCGGATTCAGGAGGAGGCGTAGTATTAGAAGGTAATTACATATTGCAACTTGGCTATTTTGGCAAAATTACAGATAGGGATTTCTATTCATTTTCACTTAAAAAAGGGGATGTGTTTGGGGTAGCTATTGACGGAATTACCAGAACAAATACCAACCTGTTTCTGACAGATGATAACCTGGGAGCGGGAACTCGTAATTTTACCAATTTTCAAACTCAAGGTTCCCCCTTACCGGATAACGGAGAAACTACGCTGTCTTATGTAATTCCTGAAGATGGTGACTATACCTTGTCCATTGGCACATCTGTAGGTCCGTACACCGCAGAGATTCTGGCTACTAGGTCCGGATTAGAGACTAATAATAAAGGAAAAAAACAAATAGTCTACTTAGATTATACGGGGTCAGAATTTAATCAAAGGGCATTTTTTAATGTTCCGGATACAATTGGGGTTAACGATGATGTTATAAACCAGGAACGTTTTTTATCTCCGTTTGAGGATTTTCTGGAAAATTGGGGGATTGAAAATACAACTTTAAACCGGGTACGGTTGATTCATGAAATTGATAAAGTAGTTAAAGAAAAGCTTAAACAGGAATTAAGAGAAAAAGGAATCAATCCCGGTCTTGATATATTAATACTTAGTGATTTAGGTAGTGATTTCTTAGGGAATACGATACCAAAGATTCTAAATAAAGCAAATATTCCATTTAGTAAAGTAATTGTAGGAGGTACTATTGAAGAATCCGGTATACGGACTATTGGTATTGCTAATGAAATTGACAGTGGAAATTTTAGTATTGAAGACGAAGCTCTAGTACTATTGGATCTATTAAGTAATACGGACCCTGAAGATCCTAATTCTATTAATAATATACCACGTGCGGATAATGTACCTATTGAAGAATTAGTAGCGGTTGTTGTTGGAAATGTAATTGCTCATGAAATTGGACACTATTTAGGAAACTACCATACTAATGCTGCTAATGACGTCTTTTCTATTATGGATGAAGGAGGTAACCTTAACGGAATAGCAGGCGTAGCCGGTGAAGCTGCATTTGGTGATGAGAGTACAGTAGATGTTATGTTTAGCAAAGATGCTTATAGCCTAGCCGAAGCTTTTCTCCCGGGAGGTTCAGACCAGACGGATGTAAATACTGCTTTTGCGCTAAGTTTTATTCCTTTTGGAAGAAAAAGCTCGGATGATAGTACGATAAAGGAAATATTAGCTTTAGAAAATCAGGTGTTAAATGATCTCCAAGAAGTAGTAAGCACGGAAATATTAAGTTATCCTAATCCGCAATCGACTTCAGGTATTGCTTCCTTACAATTAGGAACTGAGGTATACGGAGCTACTAAAGTTACAATACTTGATATCCATGGGAGAACCGTTCAAACGGTATTTGATGGGGTTATTAAGAAAGGAGAAAATAAAGAAATCATCACGGATGCTCAAAACTTAAACTTATCTCGTGGCGTGTACACTTATGCTATAAAATCAAATAATAAAACCTTTTCTCATAAGTTTGTAGTGAATTAAAAAAGCTTAAAACTTCAATTATTCAATTAGCTAAAATACAATAACGCCTTCAGATTTTGAAGGCGTTATATTTTCTACTTACTTGAACGACACACTTATAATAATTTGCGGAAGACTTTTTTGTAGATATCTATTATCTGAATAAAAAAATATGGGAAACCTCTCTCGGTGAAATTTTGAAGCAATATCAACTGTCAGAAATATAGCTTCCTAAATTACGCAAAGAAAATATTAAAAAACCTTAATTAATTCTAAAATTAAGTCAAAATACTCTCATTCTTCTTTATTGAATTGATAAAATTATGTATTATCGTTTACAATACTCACTTTTAAAACCTATATTATGAAAAAAAGTACCAATTTAGTTTGGACACTCGTGTTCATGCTAACCTTAAGTACATTCTATTCCGGATTTGCACAAATTCAAAATTCTAGAACAAAAGCTGAAGAATTCCGAAACTATGTTAGGCTGTATAAACAAGAAAAACAGAATCGTCTTCAAAAAAAGAGTTCAGAAAGTAAAGAGTCCTATCAAATGCCTCTTGGGGTTAATCCTTTTACCAGTTATCTTTCAAACAAAGGAAATGCCCGGCAATGGAGCAAGTATTACTATGATCTTGCACAAGCGAAGAAAAGAACTAAGCTAGGTAAAAAAAGAAGTATGGCTACTTTTACCGAAAAAGAGGAACCAGGTAAAAACCTAAATGACACTATTTCTAGTGCAGAACCTATTCCTAATTTCGGAAGTAGTCAAAATAATACTAATGAGTTTCAAATCAACGGAATTTTGGACAGGGAAGTAGGTCCTGATTTTAACTTTGAATTTTTTGATAGCGAAGAAGATAATGGTTCCATTCCTTTAGCTACGCCTATTGAGCTTTCAGAGCCTCTTACTGATTTTGTAACGCAAGCTAGAATTGGAGATGGTCCACAAGGAGCTGCTAGTGGGGGTAATGGAGATTTTGATTTTTATAAAGTTTCATTAAAGGAAACAGAATTAGTAGAACTTTCTGCTTTGTCATTAGATACTACGGCTATACGTCTTATTATCCTTGTATTTAATGAGCAAGGAGAAGAGTTGGATTTTTCTTTTCCGGCAGCTATAACTTTTATAGATTTCATAGCTCCGGCTACAGGTAATTATTATTTTGCTGTATATGACTTTGAAACTCTGATTGGATCAGAATCAGAAACAGAACCTCTTCAACCCTTTGATTCAGCTTCAGGTGGCGGAGTTGTATCAGAAGGGGATTACCAATTTCAACTGACTTATTACGGTGAAACTCCAGATACGGATTTTTATTCCTTTTCACTTAAAAAAGGAGATGTGTTTGGGATTGCTATCGATGGGATTACGCCTACAAATACCAGTTTATTTTTAGATGATAATGATTTAGGGATCGGTACTCGATTCTTTCAAAATTTTTTAACTCAGGAATCACCCTTACCTGATGATGGATTTACTTCTTTTTCCTACGTAATTCCTGAAGACGGTGATTATAAGCTATCTATCGGTGGATCGGTTGGTTCTTATACAGCAGAAATTATTGCTAGCAGACCAGGATTTGAAACTAATAAGAAAGGACAAAAACAGATTATATACCTAGATTATACCGGAGCTAAAACTACCCAAAAAGAACTTCTTGATATTCCTGATAGTATTGCAGTAGGTAATGAGGAGGTAAATAGAATACGGCTTTTATCTCCATTTGAAGATTTTCTTACTAACTGGGGAGTTGAAAATACAACCTTAAACCGGGTACGGTTAATTTATGAAATTGATAAAGTAGTTAAAGAAAATTTGAAAAAGGAACTAAAGGAACAATGGATCAATCCGGATCTTGATGTGTTAATACTTAGTGATCTTGGGAGTAATTTTCTAGGAGATAACATTCCAAAAATCTTAAATAGGGCTAATATTTCTTTTAGTAAAGTCATTGTGGGAGGTACCATCGAAGAATCCGGTATAGAAACTCTTGGTATTGCCAGTGCAATTGATATTGGGAACTTTAGTTTTGAGGATCAGGCTTTAGTATTGTTAGATGAATTAAGTAATGTAAATCCCGATAATCCAAATTCTATTAACAATATACTTCGTACAGATGATGTACCTATCGAAGAATTAGTTACGGTTGTTTTAGGAAATGTAATTGCTCACGAGATTGGCCATTATCTAGGAAATTTTCATACTTCTAACGAGAACGATGTATTTTCCATTATGGATGAAGGTGGTAATATAAATGGTCTTGCCGGAATTACAGATGGAGCTTTTGGCGATTCTAATACGGTAAACGTAGATTTTGCTAAAGATGTTTATAGTAATTTTGAAGGTTTTTTTCCGGAAGGATCTAATCAAACAGATGTAAATACCGCTTTTGCATTAGGTTTTGTTCCCTTTGGAAGAAAAAGTTCGTATGATAAGACCATTCCGGAATTACTGGCTTTAGAAAACCAAGTGTTAAACGAATTACAGGAAGTGGTAAGTGAAGAAATATTAAGTTATCCTAATCCACAATCAGTTTCCGGAACAGCTAGCTTACAACTAGGTACGGAGGTATATGGAGCTACTAAAGTAATGGTACTTGATATGCATGGAAGAACCATTCAAACCGTATTTGATGGAGTTATTAACCAAGGAGAGAATAAAGTAATTACCACAGATGCTCAAAACTTAAACTTATCTCGTGGGATGTATACTTATGCTATAAAATCAAATAATAAAACCTTTTCTCATAAGTTTGTAGTTAACTAATATCCTGAATGGATAAAATGCTTTTATCAGCTAAAAAACAACAACGCCTTCAAATTTTGAAGGCGTTGTTTGCTTCATGTTAAAAGGAAATAAACTAGTCCCTTCTTCTATTTTCACGAGGCTTACGGTCGTTTCCTCTTTTATTACGATCATTATTCCGGTCTCTGGGAGGTCGTTCTGTATAACCTTCCGGCTTAGGTAGAATAGCTTTACGAGAAACCTTCTTTGCGAATTTTTAAATAAAAAAGGCTAATTAAAAAAGAAATCTTATAAGTATTATAAATATTTTACTAAAATGTATTTCGTTTTTAAATTTTTGTCAAAGTTTATAGTTTTCCATATTAATAAAAAAAGAAAAGCTATATTGATGTTAGATAAAACACTCACTTCTAAATCACTACGAAATGAAAAAAAGTACAAATTTTGTCTGGATACTAGTATCCATTTTATCCTTAGGCGTATTTTCTTCAGGATTTTCACAAACTCAGATTGAAGAAACTCCGGCAGGAAGAGATTTGATGAATTATATTAATAGGTACAAAGAGAAAAAACAAAATAACCTTCAAAAAAAGAATTTTTCAGAGACAGATTCTTATCAAATGCCACTAGGGGTAAACCCTTTTACCAGTTACTTTTCAAAACAAGGGAGTACTCGACAATGGAATGAGTATTATTATGAATTAGCAAAAGCTAAAAATAAAGGAAAGCTTCGTTCAAAAATGAGCACGGTCAATTTTAACGAAAATGAAAGTGCAGGACAAAACTTAAATGATGCTATTGAAAATGCAGAAACTATTTCCAATTTTGGAAGTAGTAATGATGAAGCAAACACCGTATTTATAAATGGTACTTTAGCTTTAGAAGAAGTTCCTGACTTTTCTTTTCAGGTATTTGAAACTGAAGAGGATAATGGTGCAATTCCTTCAGCTAGTTTGATTGATCTTCCCGAACGTTTTGCTTTTTATTTTACAGAAGCAACTATAGGAGATGGTCCTCAAGGATCGGTTAACGGAGGTAATGGTGATTTTGATTTTTATAAAGTCACATTAGAAGAGTCAGAATTAACGCAGGTCATAGCCCAAGCAACAGATTCCATACCTATTAATCTAGCACTAATTATTTATAATGAACAAGGTCAAATTTTAGATTTTGATGTTCGACCTACACCTCAAACCGTTATTGAATTCATAGCTCCTGAAGCTGGTAACTATTACTTTGCTATTTATGAGTTTGAAACTTTATTTGGGGCACTGCCATTAAATCCTTTCGATCCTACTTCGGGGGGTGGGGCTGTAAATGAAGGTTCTTATGCACTGCAACTTAGTTATTTTGGCGAAACCCCAGATACGGATTCTTATTCTTTTTCCCTTAAAAAAGGAGACGTATTTGGAGTAGCAATTGACGGAGTATTAAGGACAACTGCAAGTCTTTTTTTAAGTGACAATACCCCTGGGATTAGTACTCGTGACTTTACTAATTTTTTATCTCCTAATTCTCCTCTACCATCTAATGGGCAAACTACTTTATCTTATGTGATCCCGGAAGATGGAAATTACACATTATCTATCGGTAGTTCCCTAGGACCTTATACCGCAGAAATTCTTTCTTCTCGACCAGGGCTGGAAGCTAATAGTATAGGAAAGAAGCAATTAATTTACTTAGATTATACAGGTTCAGAGTTTGTACAAAGAGAATTTTTTAGGGTTCCTGATACAATTTCAGTTAATGATCCGGTATTGAATCAAGAACGTTTCTTATCTCCATTTGAAGATTTTCTTACTAACTGGGGAATTGAAAATAATACATTCAACCGAGTACGTTTGATTCACGAGATTGATAAAGTTGTAAAAGAAAATTTAAAACAAGAATTACGTGAGAAAGGCATTAATCCAGAGCTCGATGTATTAATATTCAGTGATCTAGGTAGTGATTTTCTAGGTGATAGAATACCTAGTATTTTAAACCGGGCCGGAATTCCATTTAGTACTGTTATCGTAGGAGGTACCATTGAAGAATCAGGTATAGGAACTATTGGTATTGCAAATGAAATTGATAGTGGCAATTTTAGTATTGATGATCAAGCTTTAGTATTGTTAGATGAGTTAAGTAATGTAGATCCCAATAATCCAAATTCTATTAATAATATTCCTCGAGCAGATAATGTCCCTATTGAAGAATTAATTGAAGTTGTCCTAGGAAATGTGATCGCTCACGAAATTGGGCATTATCTTGGAAATTATCATACTACTAATTCTAATGAAGTATTTTCCATTATGGATGAAGGTGGTAATATAAATGGTCTTGCCGGGATTACAGATGGAGCTTTTGGTGATGCAAATACAGTTAATGTAGATTTTGCTAAAGATACTTATAGCTTAAATGAGTCTTTTAGTCCTTTAGGAATTGATCAAACAGATGTAAATACTGCTTTTGCTTTAAGTTTTATTCCCTTTGGAAGAAAAAGTTCAGATAATGTCACTACTGAGATTTTAGCTTTAGAAAATCAAGTATTAAACGAATTACAGGAAGTGGTAAGTACGGAAATAGTAAGTTATCCTAATCCACAATCAGCTTCCGGAACAGCTACCTTACAACTAGGTACGGAGGTATATGGAGCTACTAAAGTAATGGTACTTGATATGCATGGAAGAACCATTCAAACCGTATTTGATGGAGTTATTAACCAAGGAGAGAATAAAGTAATTACCACAGATACTCAAAACTTAAACTTATCTCGTGGGATGTATACTTATGTTATAAAATCAAATAATAAAACCTTTTCTCATAAGTTTGTAGTTAACTAATATCCTGAATGGATAAAATGCTTTTATTAGCTAAAAAACAACAACGCCTTCAAATTTTGAAGGCGTTGTTTGCTTCATGTTAAAAGAAAATAAACTAGTCCTTTCTTCTATTTTCACGAGGCTTACGGTCGTTTCCTCTTTTATTACGATCATTATTCCGGTCTCTGGGAGGTCGTTCTGTATAACCTTCCGGCTTAGGTAGAATAGCTTTACGAGAAACCTTCTCTTTACGGGTTCTGGAATCAATACCAAAATATTTGACATCAAAAACATCACCCATTTTTACTACATCACTTACATTCTCAGTGCGTTCCCAAGCGAGTTCAGATACATGTAGCAATACTTCATTACCCGGAGCATCCAGGTATTCTACCACTGCACCAAAGTCAAGCATTTTAATAACCTTTACTTCATATACGCTTCCTACTTCTGGTTTAAATGTGATAGAATCGATTTTTGCTAATACTTTATCAATACCGTTCTGATCAGTTCCCAGAATTTCTACTAATCCTTCTTCGGTTACCGGATCTTCGTTAATTACAATAGTCGTATTTGTTTCTTTTTGAAGTTCTTGTATAACTTTTCCACCCGGTCCGATCAATGCACCGATATACTCTCCAGGGATCTTAGTCGTTACCATTTTAGGAGCATGTGCTTTTACATCCGAATTAGGTTGAGCAATGGTATCTATTAATTTCTCTAAAATATGTAATCTTCCTGCGGCTGCTTGTTTTAAGGCATTTACCAGGATTTCATACGATAAGCCTTTGACCTTAATATCCATTTGACAGGCAGTAATTCCGTCTGCAGTACCGGTTACTTTAAAGTCCATATCTCCCAGGTGATCTTCATCTCCCAAAATATCACTTAATACTGCGTATTCGCCTGATTCTCCGTCTGAAATCAGTCCCATGGCAATACCAGAAACCGGTTTTTTTAACTGAACCCCAGAATCCATCAAAGCCATTGTTCCTGAACAAACCGTAGCCATAGAAGAAGAACCGTTAGATTCTAATACTTCAGAAACTACACGAACCGTATACGGACAATCCTCGGGGATCATTCCTTTTAAAGCACGTTGCGCCAGGTTACCATGTCCCACTTCTCGTCTGGAGGTACCCCGGATCGGACGTGCCTCACCCGTAGAGAAAGGGGGGAAGTTATAATGCAAATAAAATGTTTCTTCTCCTTCATAAGAAGGCATATCAATTTGGTTGGCTTCTCGCGAAGTACCCAGGGTAACAGTAGCTAAAGCTTGCGTCTCTCCACGGGTAAAAATCGCCGAACCATGTGTAGAAGGTAAATAATCCACTTCACACCAGATAGGCCTGATTTCATCCGGTTTACGGCCGTCTAATCGAAGTCCTTCTTTTAAGGTAAGGTCGCGAACCGCTGCTTTTTCTGCTTTGCGGTAATATTTGGAAACCAACTCTCCAAAATCTTCTAATTCTTCTTCAGAAAAAGTTTCTTTAATTTCTTCTTTAATTTCAGAGAAAGCTAAACCTCTTTCTTTCTTTCCATGTCCACCTTTGGCAACCGCATAAACTTTGTCATAAGCCATTTGGTGGATTTTCTTTTCTAATTCTTCATCTTCTCGTTCCGGGTCGTACTCTCGAACCTCTTTTTTACCAAAAGCTTCTGCTAGCTTAAGTTGTGCTTCACATTGCTTTTTGATATGTTCATGAGCGAATTTAATGGCTTCCACCATTTCTTCTTCGCTAATTTCTTTCATTTCTCCCTCAACCATCATTACAGAATCTGCGGATGCTCCGATCATCATATCAATATCGGATGCTTCTAATTGCTCTCGGGTAGGATTGATGATAAACTCACCATTTACCCGTCCGACCCTTGCTTCGGAAATAGCACATTCAAACGGAAAATCCGAAAGCTGAATAGCTGCAGAAGCTGCTAATCCGGCCATAGCATCCGGCATTACATTTTCATCATGAGACATTAATTGAATCATGACTTGTGTTTCAGCATGATAATCTTTAGGAAATAAAGGACGTAATACACGATCTACTAATCGCATGGTCAATACCTCTCCATCACTAGGCCGGGCTTCTCTTTTAAAGAACCCCCCGGGATATCTTCCTGAAGCTGCAAACTTTTCCCTGTAATCTACTGTAAGTGGTAAAAAATCAACGTCGCTCTGTTTGTAATTAGATACTACTGTACAAAGTAGCATACACTTACCAGACTGAACCACTACAGATCCGTGTGCCTGCTTTGCCAGTTTACCGGTTTCAATAGAAATTTCTCTCCCATCACCGAGGTCGATAACCTCGCGATATACCTTTGGAATCATATTTTAATTTTAGGTACTACTAGCTACGGTTATCATCTGAATAACCTGTAACAAGTATATTAAACATTGGTTTAGCCTTTATACTCTGGCTTGACGAGGTTGTGTTGTGTGTCGTAGTAAATGAACCAATGAAAAACTAATAAAGAAGTACGGCTTACACCGAAAAAAATAAGGAGAGACTAAAAAGCCTCTCCTTCGTCATGTTATTTTCTTAATCCTAATTCTTTAACAATAGCACGATAGCGCATAATGTCTTTTTTAATTAGGTAGTCCAGAAGGTCTCTTCTTTTTCCTACTAATTTTACTAAAGAACGTTCTGTATTAAAATCTTTTCTGTTCTTTTTTAAATGCTCTGTCAAATGTGTTATTCTGTAAGTAAATAATGCAATTTGACCCTCTGCCGTTCCGCTATCGGTTTTACTTTTACCGTGCTTTTCAAAAATTTCTTCTTTAACTTCTTTTGTTAAATACATTCCAATATTATTTAAATGATTTTTATGTATTGATCTTTTCAATCTGGCTGCAAATATACACTATTAATTATGTTGTACACTTATTGTGAACTAATTATTTTATCTAGTAAACTAAACCCTTTACCGATAATACTGTTTTCCAATAATTCTAAGTTTTAATCGGAGTTGTTAATCAAATTAATTTTCATAGTTCTCAAAATGAATGCGATATAAATGAATTTATAATGACTGAAGGATTGAAAAACTTTTAAATTCATAATAAGTAGGGGAAATTGTATATAAATTCCTATTAAAATTATTATAACAACGGTTATTTTTCTTTATTTGTATAATTCAAATTAAAAAAAACACACAAAATGAAATCAACTAACCTTACCCTTCTTTTTTGTTTTTTATACACCGGTATTTTCTACGGGCAACAAATTAAAGATACACCCACCCGGAACTGCGCTGCGGTAGAATATCTTAATAAAAAATTAGAAGATAATCCAAAATTATTAGTAAAAAAGGCCGCAATAGAAGCCGAAGTTCAGAAAAACATAAAAAGCCTGAACAAAAGTATTGACGGACAAATTATTACCATACCGGTAGTTGTGCATGTATTGTACAATACGCCACAACAAAACATTAGCGATGCACAGGTTTTATCTCAAATCGAAGTATTGAATGAAGATTTTAGGAGGTTAAATAGTGATCGTGATAATGTATGGTCACAAGCTGCGGATGTTCAGATAGAGTTTTGCCTGGCACAGGTAGATCCTAATGGAAATCCTACAAACGGGATTATTCGTAAGGCTACAAATGTAAGAGGTTTCAGTGGTGAAAATATGAAGTTTGATTCCAGTGGTGGATCTAATGCCTGGCCTACTGATCAATATATGAATATGTGGACGGCCAATTTTGCCCGTAGCGGGTTATTAGGTTTTGCCCAGTTTCCCGGATTAGGACCGGATGCTACGGATGGGGTGGTGATGGCTCCGCAATACTTTGGAAGCAGTGCCAAAGGAAACGGGTTCTTTTTGCGGGCACCTTTTGATTTAGGAAGAACGACAACGCATGAGGTTGGACACTTTTTAGGATTGCCTCATATTTGGGGTGATGGTAATTGCTCAAGAGATGACGGGATTAATGATACCCCTAATGCTAGCGGTCCTAGCGGAGGTTGCCCGATCGGTGCATCAAGTTGTGGTAGTTTAAATATGGTACAAAACTACATGGATTATTCAGATGACGGATGTATGAACTTATTTACGAGAGGACAGAAGAACCGTATGAGAGCCTTTTTACTAGGTAACGGATTCCGGGCAAAATTAGCACAATCTACTCGTTGTTCAAAAGATGCAGTAATAGATCCTGATCCTAAACCAGGATGTAGTGATGTACGCCTATCTTTTACTTTTGATAGCTATCCGGAAGATATTTCTTTTGAAATTAAAAATAGCAATGGAAACGTAGTTGCCAGTGGAGGTCCTTATACAGATCAAAATGCCGGAGCTTCTCTTAGTATTACCGAATGTTTGAATAACGCTTGTTATGAGTTGGTAATTACAGATTCCTTTGGGGATGGTTTGTGTTGTCAATATGGTCAAGGCTCTTATGAACTAGTAGGTAAAGATGGTACGGTCTTAGCTTCAGGTGCTGCTATTGGTAGTGGGGAGGCTACAGCTTTCTGTTTAGGTACAACTACTAATGTAATTAGTAATAGTAGTGCAAGAACAACTGAAACTGAGATTACACTATATCCAAATCCTGTTTTTGATACTGAAATCAATATAAACGGAGCTATATTAGGCGATCCGTATCAGATCATCAGCTTACAAGGACGTATCTTATCCAGTAGCACTTTAGATAATACAACACTTAATGTAGGTAATCTTACACCGGGTATGTATATTTTAAAAATTGGTAAAGATTTTTCTAACACCATACCTTTTGTAAAAAAATAAAGATATTTAATACAGTAATTAAAAAGGCTACCTAAACAGGTGGCCTTTTTTTAGTTAAGTAAATCTTGAAGGGCATTGTTATTTTATGAAATTTCATGATATCTAGCATTAATTTAGTGAAAAATCTTAGGAATAAAACACAAGCTAGTTTTAGCTTATTGAATGATAAGAAAATAGTGAGGTATTAATGATTTCAAGAAGAATTAACTCTAAATGATTATATTTAAACACAGTAAATACGTATAAAAAAGTAGTTATTTAATGAAAACATATCTGGAAGCAACAGCGGAGTCAGGACAGTTATTTTATCGTAATTTATTATCTAAAGGAGAATTTATAATGTTAAACTTGCTGCGTTATAATACTACTGCAGACTATAAAGCATATCCTCACCTACAACCTGCCCAACCCATTACAGGTGAAGCTGCCTATCAATTGTATATGAATGCAGTTATGTCTGAATTAAAAAATATAGAGAGTCAAGTGCTTTTTTACGGAGAAACTAACTATTTTCTGATAGGCCCACAAGAAGAAAAATGGGATGCCATGTTGTTAGTTAAACATAAATCAGTAGCCAGGTTTATGGAGTTTGCACAAACCTCAGTGTATTTAAAAAATAGGGGTCATAAAGTAGCAGCATTAAAAGACTTTCGGTTATTACCTAGTAAAGAAAAAGAAGGATTGCTATCGTTTAAGGATAGATAGCTTACTGGTATTTCAATTGCTTTAAATTTCAGTTAGTCTAAGCTTGTTAAAGTAGTTGAAAAGGTTCAATAATCTAACAAGCTCTTTCTAACTTATTTTTAATAATTTACTACACTTATTAATACTTGTAAAGTTATTACTACACTTGATTTAGCTAGTAGGTAATGGCCGATTCAGTATCAAATTCAGATATAAATTTATTTTTCGCTTTAGCTCCTGCCTGGGGGTGATAAAATCTAAAAAACCGTGCTCCAGTAAAAACTCCGAAGTTTGAAAGCCTTCGGGAAGTTCTTTTCCTGTCGTATCCCGTACTACTCGAGGACCTGCAAATCCAATCAAAGCTCCGGGTTCGGCAATATTAATATCACCTAACATAGCAAAAGAAGCCGTAGTACCTCCGGTAGTAGGATCAGTACATAAGGAAACATAAGGTATTTTGGCATCTGCTAATTGCGCAAGTTTAACTGAAGTTTTAGCCAATTGCATTAAAGACATGGCAGCTTCCATCATACGGGCCCCTCCGGATTTGGAGATAATAACTAATGGAATCCGTTGTTTTAGAGAATAATCTGCGGCACGTGCAATTTTTTCACCTACAACACTTCCCATAGACCCTCCTATAAAAGCAAAATCCATACAGGCTACTACGAGTTCATTACCATCAGATTTACCTACGGCAGTCCGTACGGCATCTTTTAAATTGGTTTTTTCCTGTGCAGCTTTTAAACGGTCGGTGTATTTCTTATTATCTTCAAATTTTAAAGGGTCTTTTGAAGTAAGATTTGCATCTAACTCCTTAAACTTATTATTATCAAAAATAATCTCAAAATACTCTTTACTTCCAATACGGACATGATATCCGTCTTCCGGACTTACGTAAAAGTTTTTTTCCAGTTGTTCGGCATCTACGATCTTACCGGTAGGAGACTTGTACCATAATCCTTTAGGAACGTCTTTTTTATCTTCGGTTGCGGTTTGAATTCCTTTTTGTGTTCTTTTAAACCAAGCCATACATTACTTACCTTATTACGTTGAAATCCTTTTTTGGTTACCTACCTCCGCTATAACGTTCCTACGTTATTTAAATCTTCAAAGGCTTTCTTTAAACGTTCTTTAAACGTAAGTTCACCTTCACGTAACCACTTTCTAGGGTCGTAATATTTTTTATTTGGTTCTTCAGAGCCTTCCGGATTACCAATTTGCGTTTTTAAATAGTCAATCTTACCGGTCATATAATCCCGGATACCTTCACAAAAAGCAAATTGTAAATCCGTATCAATATTCATTTTTATGACTCCGTATCCGATGGCTTCACGAATTTCTTCCAGAGTGGAACCGCTACCTCCATGAAATACAAAATCAATATGATTATGTTCAACTCCGTACTTCTCGGATATAAATTCCTGAGAATTTTTAAGGATTTTAGGAGTTAGTTTTACATTTCCGGGTTTGTACACTCCATGTACATTACCAAAAGCTGCAGCTACGGTAAACCGATGGCTTACTTTGCTTAATTCTTTATAAGCATAAGCTACTTCTTCCGGTTGGGTATATAATTTAGAATCATCAACATCACTGTTATCAACACCATCTTCTTCTCCTCCGGTAATTCCCAATTCGATTTCCAGGGTCATCCCTAATTTTTCCATTCGCTTCAGGTACTCCTTACAGACTGCAATATTTTCTTCAAGAGGTTCCTCGGATAAATCCAGCATATGCGAACTGTAGAGAGGCTTTCCTGTTTCTTTATAAAAAGCTTCTCCGGCATCTAATAGGCCATCAATCCACGGAAGTAATTTTTTTGCACAATGATCCGTATGCAAGATAACGGTCACTCCGTATGCTTCGGCTAACATATGTACGTGTCTTGCACCGGCTGTTGCTCCCGCAATTGCTGCTTTTTGGGCTTCATTTGATAGTCCTTTTCCGGCATTAAACTGTGCACCTCCGTTAGAAAACTGGATAATCACCGGACTGTTTAATTCAGCCGCAGTTTCCAGTACCGCATTGATAGAATTAGATCCTATTACATTGACAGCTGGTAAGGCAAAGCCTTTTTCTTTAGCATAGTTAAAAATCGCTTGAACTTCATCTCCCGTAGCAACGCCGGGTTTTAGATTATGACTCATAAGTGTTGATTGTAATTGTAAGATCACAAAAATAGTAAAATATCAGGACGCTAAAGGTTGTATTTAGTTTATTATAAAGAATTGTCATCTTCCATGGTTTTAAAAAGGATAGTTGATTCCGACATTAAAAACGGTTTTTGAAAAATTATAACCTCTAAACCACCTTTGATCCGCATTATTAGCCGGATTAAAAGTTTTAAAACCTAAATCCAACCTAACTACAAAAAAATCAAAGTCGTATCGTAACCCAAAACCGGATCCTACTGCTAGTTCCCGTAAGTCCCGGATGCCTTCAAACCTGGAGGCTTCATCAGTAATATTGTCCTGATAGTTCCAGATATTACCTATATCGGCAAAAAGCGCACCTTGTAAGGCTCCTAGAATGGGATATCGGTATTCAATATTAAAAGCAAGTTTTAAGTTGGCTTCATTAAACTCATCCTGTCCGCCACTACTACCTGGTCCTAACTCGTATGGTAACCAGGCGCGGTTATCATTGGGGCCACCGGCAAAAAAACTTCGGGCAAAAGGGATGCTATTTGCATTTCCGTAAGGAACCGCTAATCCGCCAAAAGTACGAATGGCAAAAATACGTTTACGCCCCAGATCCCAGTGTTTAATGTAATCCAACTCCAACTTGGCATACTGTGAAAATTCTACTCCGAAAATAGAAAAACGGTCATTTTCGTTTCTCTCCAGTTTGGCAAAATCAGCAATGGTGTTTAATAGGTTTCCGGCAGCAGCTAGTTTAGTTCGAAATCGGTAAAAAGTTTCATCAAAAAGATTTTCCCGTGTATTTTTAATAAAGGTATAACTGGTGGTAAAGATTAGATTGTCTTCGGTTAAGCGTTCTTTGCGTTCGTTGATATTTCGGATTTCCTGTAATTGGTCTGGCGTAATATCTTCATCAACCGTTTCAGGGTTTAGGGATTGAGCTAAAAAACTATCGGCTCCTACTGGAATTGATAGTGTATTTTCGGTATTCTCATTATTTTCATTAAAAAAGGCAGACCCGGGATTTAATACTGCTACGGCAATGGTATTTAACCGCTGAAATGAATTTCGGTAAATATTAAAGAAATTATTAGTGTTCAAGTTACGAACGTATTGTACGTTGATAACATCAACCTGATGGGTTAGGGTTTTGTTAGGTCGCCAGGTATAATTAAAAATACCGGAAGCATTTTGTTTATCCAAACCTATATTCTGTTGTGCATTAATTCCAAAAATTAGATTAGTGGTAGGCGACATGTATTTTGGTATAAAACGCTTTAGGTCAAAGGGGAAAATGATCTTTGGAAAGGTTAATTTAAAATCCATTCCAATTTCAGCAATATCAAAAAATTCACTCTCCGTATTGACCGGGTCCCGGGAAGAACCTACACTTCCTCTACCGCTGATTTCTAACAATTCTGCCCCCTTAAATACATTTCGGATCAACAAGGAACCCCCGAATCCCAGTCCGAACACTTGAATGGTAGACCTGGAAACATCAAATTCGAAATTTGCACTGTATTTTTTACGTGGAGTTAATAAAATAGTAGCAATCAGGTCTTCACCTTTAGGATCATCCAGATCGGGCTCGTACTTAATGTTAGGGTATTTAAAAATCCGTAGATTGCTTATTTGATTATAAGTAAGTGTTCTGTCCTGATCCCTGAAAATTTCTCCTGGAGTGATTAATATGGAGTTAGTAAGCGCTTTACGGGTAAATTTACGTTTCCCATAACTGAACATGCTGTATTTTCGGTAATTCGTAGTATCCTGCGGAATTTTATCGCGATTGGCATAGTTATAATCTGAGAAAATATGCACTTTACTGATTTTATGAACGGTAAAAGGATGTACATAGGTAGCGTCATCTTCAGTAACACTTTGATTATTAATTGAGAGGTTTAAATTGATCCTATGATCCGTATTAATTGTATCCGCATCATAAGTAATAAACTCTTTTTCAAAATGATAAAGTCCGGAATTTCGAAATAAGGTAGTCAAACGTTCGCGTTCAGCTTCTACATCAGCTGTTTTATACTGTGCCCCGGTTTTTAATAGGGATTCATCCAGATGCAGTTGGTAAATAGAATCAGCCACTTTAGAAGTAATACGAGTCTTTACGGCAGCTAAGGTATAAGGTTGGCGCGGTTGAATATAATAGTCAACAGTAGCTCTTTTATTATCAGAATAATCAATCTTATAACCAGTACTTACGTTAAACCATCCATTGTTCCAGTAATACGCCTGTAATCGTTTTTCTGATTTTATCGTTTTTGCACTATCAATGACTACAGGAGCCTGACCAGTTTCTTCCAGCCATTGATTAAAACCGGCATATCCCACACCTAGTCGCTTCACCTGTTTTTCTGATAATAACTTAGTTATGTTTTTTTTTAATTTGGGATGTGTTGATAACCACAGCGCATAAGCAGAATCAGGGTTTTTATTGGCAAGATTATAGATATGTAAACGTAAAGGACTGCCTAATAATTTGACATTGGGCTGTTGTGATAGCAGACTTTTTATTTTACTATCTTTGATTTTAACACTATCAACATAAATGGTATTTTCTTCAAGAAGATGGTCAGACCCGGCAACTTTTTTAACCGCATTACACGACTGTAAAAAAAGTAAAATGCTTAAAAAGCACCCTATTTGGAGAATAAAATATTTCAATCCGAACACATTATAGTTCAAAAATACATTATTTGAATGGTTAGTAAAAACCAAAAGAAACTTATCAAAAGTCTTGCTTTCAAAAAATATAGAAAACAACATGGTTTATTTATAGCGGAAGGGGTTAAGTTAATAAACGAGCTATTACAACAAGAGTTACAGGTACAAGCCATATACACTATAAACCCCGCACTATTTAGCCAGGTTACAGCAACCGTAGTAACGGTTACCGAACAGGAATTGCAGTCACTTAGCTTTTTAAAAAAATCCCAACAGGCTTTGGCTTTATTTTATGCCCCGGAGTATAACTTACAAAAGCAACCGGAAGTATTATTAACCCTGGATGATGTACAAGATCCGGGAAATTTAGGTACGCTTATTCGTTTATGTGATTGGTTTGGTATTAAAGACGTAGTTTGTTCTTTACACACCGTAGATGCCTATAATCCAAAAGTTGTACAGGCAACGATGGGTTCAATTGGTAGGGTTCGGGTTTTTTACAAGGAATTATCCGGGTTTTTTCAAACCTTATCAGAAGATACTGAAGTATACGGAACTTTTATGGAAGGTACCTCTATCTATAAAACCCGGTTTCAAAAACCTTCCGTATTCATATTAGGTAATGAAGGCAAAGGTATTTCTGATACGGTTAGCAAATGGGTCACACAACGAATTACTATACCCAAATATGATCGCAACAACCAGGTAGAAAGCCTAAATGTAGCAACTGCCGGAGCCATCTTACTAAATGAATTCCGACGGCAGTAATTTTAATTTTACTGAAAGGTAAAATTAATAAAAACTCCCTGTGTTCTCAATTTATCTATACCGGAAGTATAAGGACTAAACTCGTCATCATCCCTAACTAATTCATCAGAAGATGCAAAAATACCCCGAATGGAAGGAGTAAATTTAAAGTAATGCAGGTAAAAATCAATACCAAACCCTAATTCGAAGTAACTGGTGTTAGTAGTCATTCTGAACTGACCGTCCTGGTTATCGTCCGGATTGTCTTCATTACTGGAAAGATTGATCGAAGTGGATAATCCTCCTACAATAAAGGGTTTAAAGTTATTTAAACGTTTAGTGGATACTTTTAATAATAAAGGGATATGAATATAGGTAGAGCGTACCTCCCGCATCCTGAATTCTTCCCCAATATCCGGATCTGTAAATTCTAAGTTTCTTTGTGAAAAAGTAACTAGGGGTTCCAGGCGTAAATCGAGATAATCGTTGATTCTTAAATTTCCTAGTAGCCCAACATTAAATCCGGTGATTACATCATTTTGTACAATAATGTCATCATCAAATTCGTCTGCGGTATAATCAAAATTAAAGTTATAACTGTTAAACCCTAGGATATATCCGTAACTCAATCGTTTCTTATCAAAATTTTGAAGGTTCCGAACCCGTTCTTTTGAAAATAATTGCGCATTTACCACTTGCGAAGCGAAAGCAATCAGGATGATTAGTACTACTTTTTTCATTTGCATGTATTCTACGTACAGAATTTTAAGGTAAAACAACTTATTTTATAGCTTCATATATAGTAGCTACCCCTAGAGTTTGTGGCATGTCTTTACTACTAGTAAACCCAACTTTTAATAAAATATTGTTGAAAGCCTGTCCAAAAGGGAACACAGCAGCACTTTCACTTAAATATTCATAGGCGGTTCTATCTTTAGAAAATATTCTGCCTATCAGCGGAAGTATCTTTGAGGTATATAATCGATATCCTTGTTTAAATGGGGTTTTAGTAGGAACCGAAGTCTCTAGCACCAGTAAAGAACCGCCCGGTTTTAAAACCCGGTGTATTTCAGAAAGCCCTTTTTCCAGATCTTCAAAATTTCGAACGCCAAAAGCGACCGTTACCACGTCAAAATAAGCGTCCTCATACACTAAGTTTTCACTATCTCCTACCACCATAGTAATTTGCTTGTTCAGTCCTTTTTGCATCACTTTATTTTTCCCAACCTCAAGCATGTTTGGTGAAATATCAAGGCCTACGATCTCAGGGGCACCGGTTTCTTGCAGAGCAATGGCCAGGTCTCCCGTTCCGGTTGCAACATCCAGAATTTTTTGGGGATTTTTACGTTTCGCCAGTGCCACTACTTTTTTTCTCCAGGAGATATCAATACCAAAAGAAATAACGCGGTTTAAATTGTCGTATTCCCCAGATATGGTATCAAACATTTTTGTTACCTGGGCTTTTTTTGAACTGTTTTTGTCGTTGTACGGAGTAACCTGTTTGGCCATAGCTAAAATTTAAGCAAATATAAGCTATTGAAAATGACCAAAAGATTGCATTTCTATTAATAACTACCGTATTCCATAAAACAAAGCATGACTTTTTAACTATTTACAGAATGAGTTATGGAAACTATACTTAGGGTACTATATTATTTTATTTACAGTGCAAATTACATTATCTTTGCAACTCCTAAATAATTGTCATATAAATTCTCACAAAATAATTGATACCCGTGAAATCGTTAACTGTATATGATCAATAACTCAATTTATAAATGAAAATAATTATTGCCGGTGCTGGTGAAGTCGGATTTCACCTGGCAAAATTGCTATCATTCGAATCACAAGATATTACTCTTATTGACCCGAATAAAGAATGTTTACATTACGCTGATAGTCATCTGGATATTAGAGTAATTAAAGGTGATGCCACTTCAATTTCTATTTTAAAAGAGGCCAGGGTTCAAAATACGGATATGGTTATTGGGGTAACGGCCAGTGAAACTACTAATATCACCGTATGTGTGCTGGCAAAACAATTGGGAGCTAAGCGGACGATCGCCCGTATTTCTAATTCCGAATTTATAGAAAATAAAGAAGAAGTAGGGTTTACTCGTTTTGGAATTGATGAATTGATTTCGCCGGAAGCACTGGCAGCTAATGAAATTGAACTCTTACTAAATCAATCTGCCTTTAGTGATACTTACGAATTTGAAGATGGTGCTTTAACCATGGTAGGTACCACCTTATCCGAAGATGCACATTTTATTGGTAAAACAGTTCGGGAAGCTGCAGAAGTATTTCCAGAGTTACATTTTATGCCTATTGCCATACAACGGGCAGGAACTCAGTATACCATTATTCCCAGAGGAGATACTACTTTTAAAGAAAATGACCAGGTATACTTTACCACTTCAAAAGGAGGGGTAGAAGAGTTGTACGGTCTGATCGGTAAAGAAAAAGAACAGATTAAGAAAGTAATGATCCTGGGCGGAAGTAAGATAGGATATCGGACTACCTGTGATCTTTGCGACCATAAATTCAGGGTAAAATTGATTGAAAGTGACAAGGATAAAGCTTTTGACCTGGCAGATGAGCTTCCTTCGGCTTTAGTAATTAACGGGGATGGTAGAAATGTAGAACTGCTGGAAGAAGAAAATATTAGCGATATGGACGCTTTTATTGCAGTTACCGGAAATTCTGAAACTAATATTATGTCCTGTCTGGTAGCTAAATCTAAAGGAGTACACAAAACAATTGCTCTAGTAGAAAACATGGATTATTTTCAATTATCGCATTCTATTGGGATTGATACTTTAATAAATAAAAAATTATTAGCGGCTAATAATATATTCCGGTTTGTACGGAAAGGGGAAGTGGTAGCAATGACCAAACTCAACAATATGAATGCGGAGTTATTGGAATTTATCGTGCAACCCAGTTGTGAGGTCGCCAGTACTGCTATCCGGGAATTGGATTTTCCTCGATCGGCTATTATTGCCGGGGTCATTCGTAACGGGAAAGGAATGATCCCACTAGGGGATTTCTTTATTCAGCCCGGAGATCGGGTAGTGGTTTGCTGTCTACCGAAGGCTATTAAAAAAATTGAAAAGCTGTTCCTGTAGATGCCGAAGCTTAATTATAAAATTATCATCCATATCATGGGACTATTGTTGCTTTGCAACGGTGGTTTTATGTTACTTGCCACATTGGTTAGCTTTATTTATGCCGATGGGGTGACTGTTCAAATTATGGCTGCTTCTCTGGCAACCATGATTGTCGGGGTCATCATGATGTTTATAACCCGGGAACATAAAAAAGCTTTAGATAAGCGTGAAGGTTATATTGTGGTATCCTTTGGATGGATATTCATGTCTTTAAGCGGGATGTTACCTTATTTGATATCCGAAGCAATTCCTACGGTAACTAATGCTTTTTTTGAAACCATGTCTGGATATACCACCACCGGTGCCTCGATATTAAACGATATAGAAATTGTACCTAAAGGTATTTTATTTTGGCGTAGCCTTACGCACTGGATAGGCGGGATGGGGATTATTGTATTAGCCGTGGCAATTTTACCTTTATTAGGAATAGGAGGAATGCAGCTTTTTGCCGCCGAAGCCCCAGGTCCCAGTGCTGATAAATTACATCCTAGAATTACCGATACTGCCAAACGTTTATGGCTTATTTATTTCGGTTATACCGCAGCACAAACACTTTTTTTAAAGTTGGCCGGGATGGACTTCTTTGATGCAATCAATCATGCATTAAGTACCTTATCTACTGGAGGTTTTTCTACTAAAAATGCAAGTGTTGCCTACTGGAATGATCAACCGTTGATTCAATATATTATCATCCTTTTTATGTTTTTAGCAGGGATGAATTTTATTTTAAGCTACTTTGCTTTTAAAGGAAACTTTAGAAAATTTTTAAAAGACGAAGAGTTTAAACTATATAGTTTTTTTACCGTATCTTTTACTTTAATAGCTGCCGTCATTATTTATCTAAAAGCAGACCCTTCTATGTCAGTTATTGATCATCCTATGGTTTTAGGAGAGGGAGAGAGCGCCTTTAGGCATGCATTATTTCAGGTGTTGGCAGTTGTCACAACAACTGGATTTGTCTCAGCAGATTTTACGGTATGGACCCCTTTTTTAAAAATTTTCTTCTTCGGGTTGATGTTTTTAGGAGGTTCCGCAGGTTCAACCTCTGGGGGGATGAAAGTAGTACGCCATTTAATTACCATCCGGAACGGAATCATGGAGTTTAAAAGAACCCTACACCCTCGGGCGGTACTTCCGGTACGGTACAATGACCGGGCAATTTCAAAAGAGATTGTTTTCAATATTCTCGGTTTCTTTATTCTCTATATGCTAGCTTTTATTATAGGTTCTTTAGTATTAGGAACGATGGGACTTGATTTTGAAACGGCTATTGGTGGTGCTGCTTCTTCTTTAGGAAATGTAGGGCCTGCTTTTGGTAAGCTGAGTCCGGTAAATAATTTTGATGTATTACCGGATGCTGGAAAATGGTGGTGTTCCTTTTTGATGCTAATCGGACGTTTGGAATTATTTACGGTTTTGATTTTATTAACTCCTTTCTTCTGGAGAAATCGGTAAGAACTAATTAAAAAACTAAAGAAATAAGGGAAATATATATTTTATCAACATAATAAATTTGATTTAAAATATGAAAGAAAAGAAAAAGAAATTCTGGATAAGTTTTGCAATTGGGGTAGTAGTAGGTGTTATCGTTTATCAAATTGTGTTTAGGCTTGTGTCATAAAAAAGGAAAAACAAGACTGTTTAAAAAGCCTAATCTACTATTATTTCGAGCGCAGTTAAAAATTATAACAACTTTAATTATCAGATAATCCACGACAATCTACACTGAAGCTAGAGGATGAGCTTAATGTAACTTAATAGTAAATAGACCACTTTTTAAACAGCCAATTTTAGCATTATTTTTCTTAAATTAAGAAACCGATTCCTTAATTCGGCTGATGGCTTCTTTTATTTGATCAGTACTTGCTGCATACGAAATCCGAATACAATTTTTGTTTCCAAAAGCTTCTCCGGTCACCGTTGCTACATTAGCATGTTCTAGTAAATACATAGAAAATTCAGAAGCGTTGTTAATAGTAGTTCCATTTAAGGTTTTACCAAAATAATGCGAAATATCCGGGAATACATAAAAAGCACCTTCAGGTTCGTTACATTCAAAACCTTTAATGTCTGATAGTAGATTAAGGATTAAAGACCTTCTTTCTTTAAATTCATCGACCATGTATTGAATTCGGCTTACCGGTTCTTTTAGCGCAGTAATTACCGCTCTCTGTGCGATACAATTTGCTCCGCTTGTTACCTGTCCCTGTATTTTATTACAAGCTCTAGCAATTGCGGTAGGTGCTCCGATATATCCGATTCTCCATCCGGTCATGGCAAAAGCTTTAGCTACCCCATTTACCGTTACCGTACGATCATACATATCTTCAAATTGTGCCATAGAAGCATGATCTCCTACATAGTTAATATGTTCATAGATTTCATCACTTACTACAATAATATCCGGGTATTTTTGTAAAACATCGGCAAGTGCTCGTAATTCTGACTTACTGTAAATAGAACCACTAGGATTACAAGGTGAACTATACCAAATCATTTTGGTTTTGTCTGTAATAGCATTTTCCAGTTGTTCTGCCGTCATTTTAAAATCGTTATCAATAGAAGTGGTTACTTCTACCGGTACACCTTCGGCCAGTTTTACAATATCACTATAACTTACCCAATACGGGCAGGGTAGGATTACTTCATCTCCCGGATTTATATATACCTGTGCCACATTATATAAAGATTGTTTAGCCCCGGTAGAAACTACAATTTGAGAAGCATCATAAGTTAAATTATTATCACGTTTAAATTTAGTAATAATAGCTTCCTTTAACTCTACGTATCCGTCAACCGGAGTATACGAATTATAATTATCGTTTACCGCCTGTATGGCAGCATCTTTAATGTAATCCGGAGTATTAAAATCCGGTTCTCCTAAGCTTAATCCGATAATGTCTTTACCTTCTGCTCTTAGCTCTCGTGCTTTGGCAGCCATTGCCAGGGTAGCAGAAGCTTTTAATTGATTGATTCTGTCAGATAACTGTACGTTAGTTTTTGTAGAAGTACTCATAGGTATAAAAAAAGTAATAAGCTGGTTTATGACGATAGTGCCGGATTCATCCCCATTTCTTTTAAATGTTTAAAATGAGAGATAATCGCACTACGCGTGGTTGAATATTCATTATACGGCAAATTAAATTCTTTTGCCGTCTGCTTTACAATTTTGGATATTTTAGTATAATGAACATGACTGATATTTGGAAAAATATGATGTTCTACCTGATGGTTTAAGCCTCCCGTAAACCAATTGACCAACCGATTCTTTGTGCTAAAGTTAACTGTAGTAAACAACTGATGAATTGCCCAGGTGTTTTTCATGGTTCCCGTATTGTCCGGTAACGGCATTTGTGCTTCTTCTACCATATGTGCCAATTGAAAAACCACACTTAAAATAAGTCCGGCAACATAGTGCATTACAAAAAATCCAATAAGAATCTTCCACCAGGCAATAGCTAAAAATAGCATAGGGATTACAATCCATACTACGGCATATATAATTTTAGTTACTACAACCGTGCTCCATTGTTTTAGCGGACTTGGTAATTTACCATACGATAGTTTTTTAGCCAGGTAACGTTTGGTTTGTTTAAAATCCGTAGTAAGTGCCCAATTAAAGGTAAGTAGCCCGTATAAAAAAACAGAATAATAATGTTGAAATTTATGAAAACGTCGCCACTTGGCATGTTTTGTAAAACGAATGACCCTCCCGGCATCCATATCCTCATCATGCCCGTGAATATTAGTATAGGTATGATGCAGTACATTATGTTGTACCTGCCAGTTATAAACGTTACCCGCAAGGATATACATGCTACTGCCCATTAACTTGTTGATCCATTTCTTTGATGAATACGAACCATGATTCCCATCGTGCATCACGTTCATCCCTACGCCAGCCATGCCTACTCCCATAATAATAGTTAACAAAAGCATCCACCACTGGGATATATCAAGGGTAAGAATTAGAAAATACGGAGTTAAAAAGATTGAAAACATAATAATAGTCTTCACATGAAGTTTCCAGTTTCCAGTCCTCTTTAAATTGTTTTCCTTAAAGTACGTGTTGACCCTTTTATTTAAAGTTCGAAAAAATTTAGCCGAATCAACTCGACTGAATTTCACATTAGCATTTATCATGAGCAAGTTTTTTAAAGAGTCAAATTTGATTTATGTTAAATCAAAGGTAAATTTAAGTATTTCTATACATCTACCTTGGGTTGTGAACGTGAAATATTGAAAGAACGTGTATTTTTGTGAGTTTAATTAATAAATTGTGGAACTTTTACTTAAATATTTTCCGGACTTAACAATTGTTCAACTTCAAAAGTTTGAAAAGCTTCAATATATTTACAAAGATTGGAATGCAAAAATCAATGTAATTTCTAGAAAAGATATTGATTTTTTATACGAACGTCATATTTTACACTCGTTAGGAATTGCAAAAATTCAAAGGTTTAAACCTAATGCTTCGATATTAGATGTAGGTACCGGAGGTGGATTTCCAGGAATACCTTTAAGTATTCTTTTTCCGGAAAGTTCTTTTCATTTAATTGATACGATTGCTAAGAAAATCAAAGTGGTAAAGGAAGTAGCTAGCGCACTGGAACTGGATAATGTGTTAGCCGAACAAAAAAGAGCAGGAACTTTTGATGGTAGGTATGATTTTATTGTAAGCCGAGCGGTAACTAATATGCCTGATTTTGTAAAATGGGTTCGGAAAAATACTAGAAAGCAATCCAAACACCCATTAGCAAATGGTGTTTTATACTTAAAGGGCGGAGATTTAACCGAAGAACTAGCTTCGTTTCCTAAAGCCACGGAATATTTATTATCTGATTATTACGAAGAAGCCTTTTACGAAACTAAGAAAGTAGTGCATTTGCCAGTAAAGTATAAATTGTAGATGCAATTATTACGGGAAAGTTTAAAACTATAAACTGATTGTCCGTTCAGCGTAATTTACAAGCTGTCTTTTTACTTATTACAATACGATACATAATTCGTTATGGGAACTATGATTTATCTGGTTTTAGCTATTAATGCGTTATACTTCGTTATTTGGAGGACAAAAAATAATCCGGTTGAATGAAAAACATACAACCGGATTGTTCTAAATTTTAATAAATATATAAAACTATAGTTTGATTATTTTTTCAGTCGCAATCGCTTTGTTTGCTTCAGAACCATTTATAATCTTAATAAAATAATATCCTGAAGAAAGGTCACTCATATTAATAGTAGTTTGGTTATCTTCAAATTTAACCTCTTTTTGTAACATTCCCAAGGTGTTATACACTTTTGCATAAGAACCTGCTTGAATGCCATCTATAGTAAGTATATCCTGCACCGGATTAGGATATACCTTTATTTCGGTATTTTCAATATTATCTGCTTTTCCGGATTTATAGGTAATCAATAACTGGGGAGGTTTGTTACCTTTATGCTCCTTAGATTGGAAGGCAAAGTCATTGCCTGAAACCGCACTCATAACCAGGGTTAACTTACGTCCATTAGTAATTTGAGTAGCATCCAAAGAAACTTTTCTAGTAGTCCCAATAGGATACGTAGCATTTATATTACCTAATAATCTGGTAGCACGAGGTTTATTGGCATTAGAAATATTAGTTTCGGTCCAATTATTGGCATTCCCCTTATGAATATTTACACTACCATTACCTGCATCCGAATCTACGGTAAAATTTAAATCTACTTTTTCAATAGTACCTTTGATAGAAGAAAGATCAAACATAAGATAAGCAGTTCTTCTATTTTGATCTAGTCTTACAATAGATTCATTGTACCTGGTAGATCCTTGTAAGTAGGCATCGTGTATTGGAGATAATCTCACAACTTGTGCACGAGAAGCTCCCTTCTTAACGACTATTTTATCGATATTAAATAAGAACCCTGCTTTTCCTTTATAACGTAGTTGTAGATTTTTCTCTCCGTTTGATAGTAATACTCTTTTACTGTAATTCTTATAAGTATCCCATTGACCTGTGACCGGAATATTGATAGTACCGACTACCTTACCAGCTTCCAGAATTTCTACAGTTCCACCGGTACCCGCACTAGAAGCATAAATATCAAATTTATATGCACCACTACCGTTTACTTTTACTTTATATTCCGTAGCATCTCCGTTTCTTATATATCCAAGATTTTTACCTGACGGTCCAGGTAGGTTTTCTACTCTTACGCTTCCTGATTTTGAAAGAAAATCTTCTGCCTCAAAACTACCGGGAATCGCGATTGCCGAAGTCGGAGGAGGGGGAGGAGGTGTAAGCGTCTTATCGTCCACAAACGGATTGCTGTTGTGAGGAATCGGATTAGAATCCTGACCCTTATTATTGTTAGTTCCGTCATCTTTTATAAATCGTATATACCCCTCATGGATTCCTTTAGTTCGATTCATAATTTTCACGTATAGATCTCGACCGGATTTAAAATAAGCATCACGTTTTGAATCTCGTAAAGCTTTTAAACTCTTTAGCTGTGGTAAATCTATATTGTTAATAGTTCCTCTTGGTTTTATTACATTCCCCATATTAACCATACGTAATACTACCCCTAGGCTATTACGAGGTCTTGACCACTGGTGGAAGGTCAACTCTAATTTATGTCGTGATGCATTATAGCCGTCTGGAAATTCCATTTTATATTCCGAATTCCAACGAAGCTGCGCTCTTCTATGTCCATGACTGGCTCTAATATACTGTTCTCTTGTTCCATTAGGTCCGGTTAGAAATATATTGGGCATATCATTATCGTTCCCACCATGGCGTGTTTGTAAATTACCAAATCTCTGTCTGGACAATACCCATTCAAATTCACTTGAAGGTGGAGTTTCTCCTAATCTTGTATCGACTGTCCAGGGGTTGTTACCTATAAATGAATACCCACGACCTCCACCAAAACCAGTGGTTAAAGAACCATCTCTATCAAAAATAGCTCTGGTATCTCTTATATTAGTTCTGTTTGCTTTTTTCATATTTTTAAAGGTACCGTCGCCTTCGAAGCTTAAACCTTCTACTTCAAATGACGGACGTACACGGTTTCCTCCTATGGTTTTAAACATAGTAGTAAATCGACTATCTCCAAAGCCACCTATATGAACATTTTTTATAATAGTGCTTCCATGATAAAATACAGAACCTACTGAACCCCCTTTACGCTTATTCCCTCTACTCAATCCTAGAATTAATCCTCCGTCAAAAAGGGTCGGGTCAGAATCAAAATTTGTAGTTCCATTATCCGAAGCTTTAAAATTCTTAAAGATATGTGTGATATTGGTCATTAAAGGATAAAGCCCTACAGATGTTTGGTAAACCGTAAGATTTTCAAAGGTAGGATGCACATTACCGAAAAACTTTTCTTTTTGTTTAAATTCCCCAGCATCTTTAGGTCCTCTAGAAAGGGTTACAAAACCGGTAACTGTAGAATGTACCGAATTATCTTTAAATATAGATAATGGTATTTCTTTAGGTTTATAATTGCGATATTCCGGCATGCCACCAGCTGCACCTCTGGGCTCTGATGGTGGAGCGTACCAGAATCCTGAACCTTGTGAACCGGCGCAAATATTACCTATAAAATCATTATTAGCATTTGCAATCCAAAATGCTGCGGTAGTTCTAAACCGGTCTCCACCATCATGAAAAGTATCAGTTTCATCAACTATAAAAGCACTACCTTGAAAAGCATCCACTTTGCTTACTCGGTGTACCCCAAAAGCAATATTGTTTATAAACTTGTTTCCTTCTTCAACTCCATCTTCGGTAAAGAAACCATGACCGTGTAAATCATGTGCTACAATACCTTCAACTAACACATTATCTGTAGTATGAACCACAACGGCTCTATTATTACTATTAGTGATACTTGAATTTTTAAAAACATCTCCTGCTCGGTCTCTTGCGATATGCCAATGAAATGGGTATCTTCCTAATCTTCCGGATTGTCCCATTAAATGAAGCTGTACACCTTCTACTTCAATACGACCCGCTGTAGGCATAATCATAACATGCCCTCCAACTCCGTTAGAGGCTTTTCCATTACTGATTTTTAAGCGTTTTCTGTCTCCAAAATTAGTATCAGTATCTTGTGATGCTAATCCTTGTATTTTAATATTTCTACTTAATAATGCAACCTCTGCCCGCATATCGATAGGTATTGCCTTACGATTTTTATTAAAACTTTTAGGATCAAATTTAGTTGCATACGTTTCTATAGCTCCGTAATGACGATAAGACAGACTTCTATTTAAAGTCAAACGAGAATTACCTCCTAAGTTTTCAATCTTAGTAATGGTTCGTACATCTTCCTCATTATATTTATCAGAACTACTGGCAATTACAATCTCGTCGCCAACTTCCCAATTAAATACTCCATCCCTATTAGCAGATAGCGAACCGTCATGATTTCTATCTATAACATTAGCAACCACAATGGTATTGGAACCTGCATTGGCTGTTTGTGAAAGCTTAGTAAAACTTATTTTTTCTTTTCCATAAAATATAAGTCTCCCATTTCCTCCGGCCATTAAAAAACCGTCGTTACCAGTAATGTTCATGTCTTGGCCATTTGCCATAGGAATGCTATGATTTGAAGTAGGATTGGTGCCGTTTAAAGTAAGTGTAAATGTTCCTCGATCAAAACGGTTATTAGCAGTACCAATCTCAAAAATACCTCCACTATTTACATGGACCCAACGAGTGGTTAGTGCTTTGTTCCAGGTTCCAGTTTTAAAAACACGTAAGCGTCCATGAACAACAACTTCTTTGGCTTGGTGAGCACCTGTAATATTTACAGTAACTCCTTGTTTAATAATAACTCTATTAGAGGATTTAGGGATACCTTTGTCCCAGGTACTGGCGTCAGACCAATTACCACTTTTTATAGCAGTATGAACCTGTGCAAGAATTGAATTACTGGTAAAAGTAAATAGCAGGAATAAAAATAGGGCGTGAATCGCAAGATAACTTTTGACTCTTTTTTTGTGTAATTTCATAATTAATTATAAAAATAAGTTGAGTAAACAATAAAATTAACAAAATTCACCTGGTCTATTTATTAATATGTGATATTCGAATAGGTGCTTCTAGTATACGTAGGCATTCTCCTAGTAACTGTTATAAATTACTTTTAACAATTAACATGTTTATGGATAAACCTTATATGGAGTAGAATTAGATTTAAAACTAATTTTGAACATCCGTAGTTGCTTATAATCCTGAACGTCTTATTATTTTTACAATAGTAGCAACGATGATTCTATTCGCTTTTAGCTCCTACTTTGAAGATAGGAGCATCTTAAATATAATAGGATAAAATTAAAGTAATTCTAATAAATGTAATAGTAATCAATATTACTAAACATAATTTATCCAATTATTACAAGAAAAAGTATTTTACCGAACTTATAAAGTAATGTGCTTACTAGTGAAGTATAGGTTATCAATGTTGTTATAAGTAAAGTTTGAAACTATAAAATGGTTTCTGACTTAAAATAGTTTAACGGATTGCGTTTTTCTCACTTAGTCTTTTAATAATTTGAAGTGTTCCTGACAATACATTGTTAGAATCCTTATTTGTATAATTCACAGCGATGGATGCGTTGTATTTTGGGATATGAACAACAGTGGTATTCCAAAAACCAGTATGTAAATAAATGACAATTTTAGACTTTTCAGTAGTTATTTTTCCTATCCCCATACGAGAATCTTCATTGCTTTTTCCTTCTGGTGTAATTGGATTTGGTGACAACATTAAAGATAATGTTTCTTTTTCACGAAATATCTTATGATTAAAAAGAGCATGATAGAACTTAGCCAAATCTTGAGTAGTCGCGTACAATCCCCCACCACCATAAAGATCAATAGAATTATCCCATAGGGTAGCGTCTATATTATCAAAATATCGATGAACTTCGGGTAATGCTTCTTTTGGTCTAGGTTCTAAGCTTTCCAGCCAGGTATCTTTCAACTGTAAATCTTCAAAAGACAATAAATTTCGTAAACCTTGTGCAAGTGTGGAGTTATTCACTTTCTCTATAATTTCTCCTAAAAGAATATAACCCGTATCGCTATATCCATAAACTGTTCCCGGTTCTCCAAGTGGATCTCCGTGATCCATTGCAAATTGTAATTGTTCTGTTCTTGTCCACCTTTTTCTGGGGTTTTTCTTGGCTTCTTTAATATAGTCTCTATTACCTTCAGCATAATCAAAAAGACCTGAGATATGTTGCAAACAATGTCTTATAGTAATTTGATTCGGGGCATAACCATCTGCTTTTAAAATGGATTGATGCTCTTCTGAAATATAATCGGCAATTGGATCATCAATACTTAATTTGTTGTTTTCATGCAATCTCAATATGGCTACTGATACGAATGTTTTGGTAATACTTGCAACCCTAAATGGTTGTTGAGCTGAAAGGAGATGATCTTTTTCGGTACTGTCAAAACCATAAGCTCCGGACCAGTTGATGTCCAAATTCGAAGCGATTACGGTCATGGAAACTCCTGAAAGCTTACCTTTAGAATTATTAATTTCAAGCTGCAAAAGTTCCTTAAAAGTTTTTTCAGGATTTTGATAATCTGTTTTTAAAACGATTGGTCTTGCGCAGTTTGTAAAGATAATAGCGGTAAAGAGGGTTAAAAATCGGAATAACATACTTTTTAATTTTAAACAAAATTCAGTTAGAAATTTTTAATCCCATTGTAAAAATTCGTCATAAGTTTATAGAGGACGAATTTCTGTAAAACTTGGAAGTGTTAGGATTTGTTTAGGAGTTAAAGAAGTATATCTTTTAATCTCTTTGATGAAATGCGATTGGTCGTAATAGTGGTATTTATTAATATAATATTGCCAGTCTGTATTTTTTGTACGGCAAATTTCTTGTACTGCGGATTTATAGCGTTGTAAAGACTCGTATTTTTTTGGTGTCAAACCAGTATCCCTTTTAAAATGCCTTTCTATAGTCGAATAAGAGTACTTTGTCATACGCATCATTCTCTGCAAGTCAAACCTGTCATCTGCTTGATCCATTATAGCAATGGTCAATCCTTCTCTTTCTTTCAGATAATTAGATAAAAACCAATGATCCAGTTCTTGCACTATTAACGAATCATCCGTTGTCTTTAATTTGCTTAAAAAAGACATAAAATGTTTTTTGCATATTTCATGAACCGGAATAATTGGGTTTTGCATTATTTTACTTGCATCAAAAGGAACAAAAGGTAATAAGGATGATAGTGCTTTTGATTTGAATTTAATTAATATGAATGACTTCAACCCTGATAAATCAACCTGTAAGGTTTGATCTATAAAAGAAAATAGTGTACTCACATTACTTTTAAACTCAATTCCTCTTGTTTTAAACATATAATATCCATCTAATACAAGTAGCATATCAGGCGTAATACCGGGATATGCATAGATCGTTTGAGGTATTTCCTTTAAGATTGTACTGGATTCGTTAACAATCCAGTAATAATCGATATGTTTTTGAATGCTTGTATGTTGGGGGAAGTATAGCATACTACATTGCCATAACTTTACGATTTATTTTTAGAAACTATCTTATCAAGCTGAAATAAAACCATTTTATCAAAAATACGGTCTCCCAAATATTTTCTTAGAAAAGGAAGAAGTGTCGAATATTTTCCGGCAGTATATCTTGTTTTTGGTTTGCGATCATGAACTGCTTTGATAATCTCGTCTACAATAACTTTTACCGGCGAACCTCCGTTTTTCTTAGTAAAACTTTCTTCTGAAGCGATGGCTACCGCCTTTGCCATCTCGTGATATGCAGAATTTCCAGAATATTTCAATAAAGGTTCGGACATCACATTGCCAAAATCTGTTTGAATTACCCCGGGTTCAATAAGTACTACATCAATATGAAAAGGCGTTACATCAAGTCGAAGACTATCTGACCAGCCTTCAAGCGCATGTTTGGTTGCATAGTACCAAGCTCCCAACGGACTGTAAATCTTTCCGCCGATGGAAGAAATATTTATAATCCTTCCTGCTTTTTGTTTACGCATATAGGGCAGACAAAGTTGCGTTATACGAGCTAAGCCGAATAGATTGACTTCAAATTGCTTACGGGCATCTTCTATGGGAATATCCTCAACTGCACCGTACAAACCATAGCCTGCATTGTTGATCAATACATCAATGCGTTGCTCTTTTTCTATTACTTTACTCACCACGTCTTGAATATCCGTATCAATAGTAATATCCATGGGTAAGGCGTGCCCTCCGGCTTCAACTAATTCTTTCATTTTTTCTACCCGCCGTGCTGCTCCGTAAACAATATGCCCTTGTTGTAATAAAGAAAGCGCAGTAGCTTTTCCAATACCCGAAGAAGCTCCGGTGATCATAATAACTTTTGGTTTCATGTGATAATTAGTCTTCCCCTAAAAACGGATAGCGGTAATCTACCGGTGATACGAAGGTCTCTTTAATGGTTCGTGGCGATACCCAACGTAATAAATTCAGGTAAGATCCGGCTTTATCATTAGTTCCGGATGCCCGAGCCCCGCCAAAAGGTTGTTGTCCGACTACCGCCCCGGTAGGTTTATCATTGATATAAAAATTACCAGCTGCATTTACTAAAGCTTCCGTAGCTTCTGTTGCCGCATAGCGATTTGTAGAAAAAACAGCTCCGGTCAGTGCATATTCTCCGGTAGTATCTACCAGTTCCAAAGTGTTAGCCCAATCCGAATCTTCATATATATAAATGGTAATTACCGGGCCAAAAAGTTCGGAACACATGGTTGTGTATGTAGGATTTTCTGTAACGATCACCGTAGGTTCTATAAAGTAACCTTCGGATTTATCGTAAGTACCGCCAATAATAATAGTAGCGTCCGTATCTTTTTTTGCCTGGTCAATATATGTAGCCAATTTATTAAAAGAACCTTCATGAATAACCGCCGTGATAAAGTTACTCATATCTTCCGGACTTCCCATTTTTAAAGAAGCTAGATCTTCTTTAAGGAATTTTAAGACTTCATTCCATAAACTTTTAGAAATGTAAGCTCGTGAAGCCGCACTACATTTTTGTCCCTGAAATTCAAAAGCCCCCCTTACAATTCCAGTAGCAACCTGTCTGGCATCCGCACTGGAGTGTGCAATAATAAAATCTTTTCCTCCGGTTTCCCCAACAATCCTGGGGTAGGTTTTATAGGTATGAATATTAGTTCCGATCTTTTGCCAAATATCTTTAAAAACATGCGTACTACCGGTAAAATGGATTCCGGAGAAATCCGGACTTGCTAGTATCGTATCCGTAATCATTACCGGATCTCCGTAGATTACATTAATAACCCCGTCCGGCACACCAGCTTCTTTAAAAATATCTACAATCACCTTAGCAGAATAGGCCTGACTGTCGCTGGGTTTCCATACTACTACATTTCCCATTAAAGCGGCACTTGCAGGTAAGTTTCCGGCAATCGCTGTGAAATTAAAAGGAGTGATAGCGTAGACAAATCCTTCCAAAGGTCGGTATTCCAATCGGTTCCATGCAGCAGATGTGGATTCGGGTTGATCTGCATAAATTTGAGTCATAAATGCTACGTTGAACCGTAAAAAATCAATAAACTCACAAGCAGCATCAATTTCAGCCTGAAAAATATTTTTAGACTGTGCTAGCATGGTCGCTGCATTAATTTTAGCCCGGTAAGGGCCCGCAATAAGTTCAGCTGCTCTTAAAAAAATAGCAGCCCGTTGTTCCCAGGGCATACGACTCCAGGATTTTCTGGCTTCCAGAGCGGTATCAATCGCTTGTTGTACGTGTGTCTTTTCTGCTTTATGAAATACCCCAAGCGTATGTTTATGATCGTGGGGAGGTGCCATTCTTGTAGTATCCCCCGTAGTAATTTCTTTACCGTTAATATAAAGAGGAACTTCAATTTCCTGAGCATACATTTTTTTATAAGTTTCCAGTACTCGTTTTCGTTCCGGTGTACCGGGAGCATATGATAAAACAGGTTCGTTTACCGCTTTTGGAACTTTAAAAAATCCTTTACTCATGATCGTATAAATTTAGTATGAAGGTTTGATTTTACTTTTTAAAAATCGAAACCAAAGATAAAAAATTAAGATGCGAGGCTAATTAATATTAACTTTTATTCTCTGTTTATTTCCTTTATTAATTTTTTTGTAAGTTGCCATGCTAAAACACGAACAAATATACATGTGTACGGTTACCTTATTACCTCTTTCTGAAGATAGCTTTATTTTAACGTCCAACCGGGATGAAAGTATTTCCAGAAGAACAATTTATCCTAAAATTTATGAAGAGAAGGATGTTACGATCTTGTATCCTAAAGATAAAGAAGCCGGAGGTACCTGGATCGGAATCAGTAGCCGGAAAAGAATGATTTGTTTATTAAATGGAGGTTTTAAAAAACATAACCGAAAACAAGCTTATCGTAAAAGTCGGGGTATCGTAGTTACGGACTTACTTAAAGTATCAAATTTTGAAAAAGGAATTGCGGCTTATAATTTTTCTGACATTGAACCCTTTACCCTGGTGGTTGCCGATTGGAACGCTACCTTAACTTGTAATGAAATCGTATGGGACGGTAAGGTATTACATAAGCGTAAGTTAGAACATAAAATACACATTTGGTCTTCTTCTACTTTGTATACAGATGATATGAAAGAGAAAAGAAAAGAATGGTTAAACTCTTTTGTAAATACTACTGTAATGGATGCAAATTCTCTATTAGATTTTCATAAGTATGGTGGACAAGGATATAAATCCTACGATATACAAATGGATCGAGGAGAATTAAAAACCAGAAGTATTACTCAAATTATAAAGTCAAAAGAGGAGATTGAAATGCGTTATGAAGATTTGATTAATGAAGAAGTCAAAACCATTTCTTTTGAAGGAGCTACCATCTATTAGAGGTAAAATTTCATCGTATGTCTCCTAAAAATAAAGTGTATACCGGTAAGATCATCGTGCTGGCATTTCCTGATACTTTTGTACAGTTTTCTCATGAAAAGGTTGCCAGGTTACTTCCATTAGTAGGTTTAGGTCGTAAAGGTATTATCAAGGCGGGACATGCAGCTTTTATTTTAATTGAAAATAAAACCGGGAATGCATTTTATTATGATTTTGGCAGGTATATCACTCCTTTCCGGTACGGAAGGGTACGAAGTGCAGAAACTGATGTCGAATTACATATTCCGTTTAAAGCAGAAGTAAATGAGTCTGGCAAACTGGAAAACCTGAATGAATTCTTACTTTGGCTGGAAGCTCATCCGGAAAAAACCCATGGAAATGGTCGATTAATTGCTTCCGTTTGTTCATATATCGACTTTCAAAAAGCCTTTGATTTTGTAACTTCCTTACAAGATCAGGGTAGTATTTTGTATTATACTTTTAAAAAGAAAGGAACAAACTGTTCGAGGATTGTAACTGATACTATTCTTGCAGCAACACAAGAGGTTCGTATTATTAAACCCTTATTAAGAAATAAAAAATTTACACCAAGTCCACTGGGTAATGTGGAGAAAGGAAGTATGGGCAGTCCTATCTATAAAGTAGAAAACGGCAGTATTTCGCATTACAATAATAAGGTGCTTAAAGAGAATATAACTAACTATTTTAAAAGACAAAAAGAACAACAGAACGAGAATTCAGTTGAAAAAAGTCAGGAGATACGGCCAGCAAGTGGAAGCAAACAATTACTCACTGGTATAGGAAGTAGTGCGTATTTCGAAATTTGCCCAACCCCTACTACCGATAAATTTATTATCAAACGATATACAGATACCTTAATAAAGGATTTTGAAGGAATATTTATACCAGATGCCACTTTCTTTATAGAGGAACCTTATGAATTCACCTATGACTCTCATTGCAAATATTGTCATATCATACAAAAAGAGAAGACTATTAAATTTAATCGGGAATCTATTCTATTTCCGATTAATTGATAGCGAAAGGAGCACTTAATCTAAAAACCGGAATGGTTACTTTAAAGGTATCTGCCGTAGCAAAATTAACCATTTGATAATATCCTTTCATAGCTCCAAAAGGGGATTTTAACAGGCAACCACTGGTGTAGGTATGGGATTCACCTGGTTGCAACACAGGTTTTTTACCAATAACACCATCACCCTGTACGACTTCTTTTATTTTTAAAGAATCATAAATTTCCCAAAACCGGGAAGTCAATTGAACAGCATTCTTACCTTGATTTTCTATAGTAACCTCATAACCAAAGGCGTAGAACAACTGGTAATTTTTAAAGAACGTACCTTCAAAATTAGTTGCTACTGAAATTTTAATGCCTTTTGTAACCTGTTGTACCATATCAATATAAAATCGCTGCTCCCAAGAGCGTAATAATACTTCCGACTACTGCTAAGATAGAAAATAAAAAATTTGCTAACAAAAATTTAACAGTAGTCTTTATTTTTCCTTGACCATAGAATTTCTTCATAGCTAAAAAAAGATAGATTAAAAAAGCAAGTAGGATAGAGTTATTTGAAGTATCAGTGTTAAAGGTAATGTCCAATAACATACCAAATCCAAGTAAAATAAAAAATACAGTTTGTTGATGAAAGGTAAAGACAAGATGATCCATATAGTTAAAAGGTCTTCTAATGTATAACAACCACAACACAAGTGCAAATGCCGGTAGAAAAAAGAATATAATTATTGGTAGTTTTGAAAGAAGGTAACTTATAACACCACTTACCGAAAAATTAGTTGCATTGAATTTTTTAATACGTGAATATAAAGTGCGGTTGAACCACGTGTTCTCTTGTTGTAATTGTTTTAATGCTTCTTTGGTTGAAAGTTCTTTATGCTCCTGATGAAAATCATAATAAGTATCAATTTTATTTTCAAAAACATTTCCAAAATCAGTTTCTCTAGATGTAGTCTTAGAAAAGTCTATGTTTAATGCTTTTTTGTCGTTTAAAGAATCAGTCACGTATTTTCCAGCGGTCAAAATACTATCTTTTTTTTGAGAAAACTTTAAGTCAGAGAAATTCTTGTGAGTTCCAAATTGCATACGTAAATTTTGGTCTGCTTTTTCTAATTCTTCATTGATAAGCAATCCGTTTAAAAGAAAAAATACAATACTGATGCTTAGGTAAAACCGAAAAGGGTTGGCATATCGCATTCGTTTACCGCTAGTATAATCCTTTGTAATTTTACCCGGAATAAAGAGGGCAGCAATAGTTCGACGTAAACGGGAATCATAAGAGAAAATACTGGCGAAAAATTCGGCTATAAAATCAGAAAAGGAAATTTTCTTCGTGGAGTTGATTTGTCCGCAGTAATGACAATATCTATCTGCAATGTCCAGAGGGGTTTGACAATTTAAACATTTATCAGAACGATATGCTAAAGCCTTTCTTTTAGATATTATTTTAGAATGAAAAAAAGATACCTTCTTCATCAAATTATACCTAAATTTTAATTTCTTATATTTCGGGAGTTGCCCATACCTCGTCCGATCGCCCGGTCATACCTTGCCGTAGGAGCACGGTAATAAGCAACCACCATATAATCATTTTCGGTTTCATCAAAGTTACCACTTACAAATCCGGGCTCCAGCGTACCGTCCGGTTTTAATAAAACATAGGTATAATTGTAAAAGCCTTGTTTAAATAAAATGCTTGTTTGATAAAGCGCAGTTTCCTTATTAAAGGTAAGGCGAGTAGTATCATCCAGGATAAAATTATTAAAGTTTCCGAACACATGTAATTCTCCGTCTCCAATAGGGGCAAAACATTCCAGGCTAAAATGCATTTGAACATAATCTGCTTGAGTGTTACTGTCATCTGCTCTTAAGTTTCTAACTACAAAACTTCCATTAACATCCGGATTGTACGTATAAGGCCGGTTTGCTCTCATAATATCGGTAAAAAGATAATTGTGATATATTTCCTGTAGATCAATTCTCTGAATATTAGCCGTTGCGGTCCGCACCTCTTTATTATCAAAAAACAAATATTCATTTCCTCCCCAAAAACTGGCTTCCTGGTCATACTTATAAACCAAACTGGTACCAATGGTAAATTGTGGAACTAAATCAGTTATTGCAGTTTTTAAATTATTGTTTTGAATTACCAAAGTACGAACGGTACGATTGGGATTACGTAAAATCTCCGTAGGAGAATTGATTTCAAATTGAACCACCTGCTTGGTATCAATAAAATTCAGATCTCGGGAGCGTTTTATAGCAACACCAATCGTAGTGATATCTTCATACAAGATAAATTTTCTGGAAAATATCAGGTCGTCGCTATCATTATATATTTCTAAAAGGTAATTTCCGCTAACCTTTAAACCGTTGGTATCATCATTGGGAATCCGTAAGCGGTAATGACTGTATAATTGATAGGCGTTAAAAGAATTTTCATAATTAAAAATACGGATGCCATCCATTCCGTCCAGAAATTCATTTTTATAAAGTTGTGATGGGGTCCAGTCAAAGTTGTAATATGAAATCTTATAATAATAGTCTTCTTCATTTCCGTTAATATCATCAAAAGTTAAGATGATAGGTTCGCCTAGTTTAAAAACAGATGTTCCGGTAAAGTCACCTTTACCTTTTAATTTGATAGTTTTGATATGAGGAGGAGGCACTAATTCTTCTACCACATTTTGAGCTAAAAGAAATGTACAGAAAAAAAATAAGCAAAAAGCAGCACGTAAGGAGGGTTTAATCAATATCATTATGGTAAAGTTGTAAAAATCAAATATAAACAAAATGTATACCGGAATAGCTCCTATCCTCACCAAGTTTAACTAATTTATTTAGAATAGTTATAAATAACATACTAGATTAAAGCCTTTTTTTACTTACCCTTTTTAATTAGTAAATTTGCACGATTTTTATAGTTAATTAACATAGACTATCTATATGTCAAAAGACATTCGAATTAGAAAAGGTTTGGACATAAAATTGGTAGGTGCCGCTGAAAAAACGCTTTCAGAAGCTACCAGAAGTAATATTTATGCCATCAGGCCGGATGATTTTCATGGGATAATCCCTAAAATTGTCGCCAGGGAAGGTTCTGAAGTAAAAGCCGGACAAGCTTTATTTCATGATAAAGCTAACGCAGAACTTTTATTTCCTTCTCCTGTTAGCGGGGAGGTGGTAGAAATTGTAAGAGGTGCCAAACGTAAAATTCTACTGATTAAAATTCTGGCGGATAAGCAACAGGATTTTTTCGATCATGGGGTTAAAAACCTAGATAGTTTAAGCAGAGAAGAGATTATTTCGCATCTACTTTCTTCAGGTTGCTGGCCTTTTATCAAGCAACGTCCGTATGACGTAATTGCTAATCCTGCAGAATTGCCAAAGTCTATTTTTATCTCCGGATATGCCACCGCTCCTCTGGCAACAGATTTAGATTTTGCATTATCAGGCAAAGAGAAAGAATTGCAAACCGCAGTAACGGCATTAAGTAAATTAACTGAAGGTGCTGTACATATTTCTATTGGTAAAAAGGATAATTCCCCTTTATCAGGACTTCAAAATGCAGTAATTCATAAAGTAAGCGGTCAGCATCCGGCAGGTAATGTAGGAGTGCAGATTGGTAAAATAGATCCGATTAATAAAGGGGAAACCGTCTGGGTCGTACAACCACAGGATTTAGTTATTATCGGAGAACTATTATTGACTGGTAAGTTTAATGCGGAGCGTATTGTTGCCGTTGCTGGTTCTTCTATTAAAAAACCACAATATTATAAAGCTAAGATTGGAGCGGAAGTTGCTACAATGATCTATGATGCTGGGGTCAATGAAAATAATATTCGGGTGATCAGCGGCGATGTATTGACCGGAGTTAATGTAAAACCGGATGGATATTTGGGCTTTTATAACAACCTGATTTCAGTAATCCCCGAAGGTAATGATTATGAATTTTTTGGATGGAATAAACCGGTTTTTGATAAGGTGTCCGTAACCCGGTCACTTACTTTTTCCTGGTTGATGCCTAATAAAAAATATAAACTGGATACGAATACAAACGGAGAACACCGGGCTTTTGTAATTACAGGGATTTATGAAGATGTATTTCCTATGGATATCTATCCTTTACAATTGTTAAAAGCATGTCTGGTAAGTGATCTGGATGCTATGGAACAGCTGGGAATGTATGAAGTAGCGCCTGAGGATTTTGCGCTAACTGAATTTGTATGTATTTCAAAACAACCACACCAACAAATAATCAGAGAAGGTTTAGATTTAATGATAAAAGAAATAGGATAAGGTTATGGGATTGAAAGAAAAATTACATGAACTAAAACTAAAGTACCAGGACAAAAAAATGGCTCCTGCGTTTAATGCATTGCATACTTTTTTATACATGCCAAATGAGGTTACCCATTCCGGGTCACATGTTCGTGCGGTAGATGATTTAAAGCGTACGATGAATATCGTTATTGTTGCTTTGATTCCTTGTTTGATCTTTGGAATCTTTAATGCGGGGTATCAACATTATTCTGCAATAAACGGATTTCCGGAAGATTTTAAATTATTTGAACATTTTATTAATTGGGAAAACCTGGTTTTAGGTGCCTGGACGGTATTGCCTCTGGTAATTGTATCGTACGGAGTTGGACTTGCTGTTGAATTTTTATTTGCAGTTATTAAGGGTCATGAAGTAGAAGAAGGATATTTGGTTACCGGGATGTTAGTACCTTTAATCGTACCTATTGATATTCCATTATGGATGTTAGCTATTGCCGTAATTTTTGGAGTGGTGATTGGTAAAGAAGTATTCGGAGGTACCGGGATGAATATATTAAATCCTGCTTTAACTATTAGAGCCTTTTTGTTCTTTGCTTATCCTACGTGGATGTCCGGAGATAAAGTATGGGTTCATGGTGCGGTGGACCGTGCCGGAACAGCGGATGCTATTTCGGGAGAAACGATCCTGGGTGGTTTAGCACAAGGAAAAGAAATTATTGGAAATACCGCTAGCGTTGCTAACAACGCTATTGCAAAAGCAGGGGCAGCAGGTAACGAAGTGGTTTATACCGTATCCGAAGCCTTTAATGGTTTTATACCAGGTTCTGTAGGTGAGACATCTAAACTTTTAATTCTTTTAGGAGCCGCCTTTATGATTTTTACCAGGGTAGCTAGTTGGCGAATTATCTTAAGCGGATTTATCGGAGCTGCGGTAATGGGTCTTATCTTCAACGGTATTGTAGATGCCGGATGGATTACAGAAAGTAGTAAGTTTTACGGATTGATGAGTACACCATTCTGGCAACATTTAATTATCGGAAGTATTGCTTTTGGGGTAGTATTTATGGCAACCGATCCGGTATCCGGTTCGCAGACCACAAAAGGTAAATGGATTTACGGTTTTTTAATCGGATTCTTTTCCATTATGATCCGGGTTTTTAATCCTGCTTATCCGGAAGGGGTATTTCTAGCTATCTTGTTAATGAACGTATTTGCTCCGACCATTGACCATTACGTGTTACAAGGAAATATTAAGAAACGTATGAAACGTTTAAAATTAAAAACGGCATAATATTATGGCATTAGACACTAACAAAAATTCGTATACGATTATCTTTGCCATAGCAATGGTAGTGGCAGTTGGTTCTTTATTAGCCTTTACAGCATCTTCTTTAAAAAGTAGTATTGCTGCAAATAAGCGAACTGAAAAACAACAAAATATCCTTTTTACCATGGGTATTACGGATCCGGAAGATCCGGAAGCTTTTGTTCCGGCAGATCAGGCAGAAGCTTTATTCCAAAAGTATATCGGAGATGAGCAGTACATTGTAACAAATGGTGAAGCTAAAAAATCAAACGAAGCTTTTGATATTGTAGTAAAAAAAGAAGGTGACCGGGTTAAGGATGATCCGAATTATTTAAGAAAAATGCCGTTGTTTGTGGGTAAAAAAGATGGTGAAGAATATTATATTGTTCCATTACGTGGAAATGGCTTATGGGATGCTATTTGGGGTTATGTAGCCTTAGATAAAAATTTCACCGAAATCAAAGGTGCTTACTTTGATCATAAAGGAGAAACCCCTGGATTAGGTGCAAATATTGTAGAAGCATATTTCAGAGATGATTTCATCGGTGAAAAAATTGTCGATAAAGCTGGAAATTATATGGGTGTTACGGTCAAGAAAGGAAATTCAGATCCTAAAAATGACCGAAAAGATGATAATGCGGTAGATGCCTTAGCGGGTGCGACTATTACCGGAGACGGAGTAACTGCCATGATTAAAAATGGCGTTAAGATGTATCAAAACTACTTTAAAAACTTAAAAAGTTAATTATGGCTGAAGTTGCAGAACAAGAAGTAGTAAAGGTTAAAGAAACAAAAGAACCTTTATTTTCAAAAAAAAATAAAAAACTATTATCTGATCCTTTAACGGATAACAACCCGATTACCATTCAGGTGTTAGGGATTTGTTCGGCCCTTGCTATTACTGCTCAGTTGAAGCCTTCGATTGTAATGTCCATCTCGGTAATTTTTGTGTTGGGGATAGGGAATGTAGTGATTTCGCTAATGCGAAATATTATCCCTTCAAAGATTCGAATTATTGTACAATTAATTGTGGTAGCTACCTTAGTAATTATTGTAGATCAAGTATTACAGGCTTTTGCTTATTCTTTAAGTAAAGAATTATCTGTTTTTATTGGTCTGATTATTACCAACTGTATTATTATGGGACGTTTTGAAGCCTTTGCCTTAGGTAATGGACCCTGGAAATCCTTTTTGGATGGTGTAGGGAATGCTGCGGGTTATGGAGTGATATTAATCATCGTTGCCTTCTTTAGAGAGCTATTGGGAGCTGGAACTTTGTTTGGTATAAAGGTACTGGGGGATCCGATAGAAAAAACCGGACTATATGCTTTGGGATATGAAAATAATGGCTTTATGGTGTTGGCACCAATGGCTTTAATTACCGTAGGAATCCTAATTTGGATTCAACGAAGTAGGAACCCAGCTTTAATCGAAGAACATTAAAATTATTTTCAATATTATTGATCACGTTATAAATCAAACACTATGGATTATTTAGAGTTACTTTTAAAATCTATATTTATTGAAAATATGGTTTTTGCTTTCTTTCTTGGGATGTGCTCTTATTTAGCAGTTTCTAAAAAAGTATCTACGGCGGTAGGACTGGGAGCAGCAGTTATTTTTGTATTAGCTATCACGGTACCGCTTAACTTTTTACTAAATAAGTACGTGTTACAAGAAGGAGCGTTGCGATGGCTAGGACCGGAATATGCGGGGTACGATCTTAGTTTTTTGACTTTTATTTTGTTTATCGCTACGATTGCTACTATGGTACAATTAGTTGAGATTATTGTAGAAAAGTTTTCACCTTCTTTATATAATTCACTAGGTATCTTTTTACCGTTAATTGCGGTAAACTGTGCTATTTTGGGAGGTTCTTTATTTATGCAACAAAAAGAATTTGCAACCATAAGCCATGCCGCGGTATACGGAGTTGGTTCGGGAATTGGATGGTTTTTAGCGATCCTTGCGATTGCAGCTATCCGTGAGAAAATCAGATATTCAAATGTTCCTGCCCCTTTAAGAGGTTTGGGAATTACGTTTATTCTGACCGGGTTAATGGCGATCGGCTTTATGAGTTTTGGTGGAATGCTTACCGGAGATGACCCGGAAGATGAAACAGTAGCAAAAGAACAAAATACGGTCGAAGTAATTATTGACGAAGAGAGCAAAGACGTAACAAAGAAGACAGTATCAACTATTAATAAAATACAGTAAGCTATGATTTTTTTAGTGTCTACTACAGGAACTATCACTATTACTATAATTTCATTTTTAGTACTAACTTTAGTATTAGTTGGAATTTTATTATTTGCAAAAGATAAGTTGTTACCATCAGGACCGGTAAAAATTACTATCAACGGTGAAAAAGAAATTGAAGTAGCTTCCGGCGGAACTTTATTATCCACCTTAGGTAATGAAAAGATATTTTTACCTTCCGCATGTGGAGGAGGTGGAACTTGTATTCAATGTGAATGCCATGTACTGGAAGGAGGCGGTGAAGCATTGCCTACAGAAACACCACATTTCTCTCGGAAAGAATTACAACATGGTGCACGCCTTGCCTGCCAGGTAAAGGTGAAACAAGATATGAATATCGAAATTCCGGAAGAGGTATTTGGTATTAAAAAATGGGATGCGGTTGTTGTACGTAATTATAACGTAGCTTCTTTTATTAAAGAATTTGTAGTTCGTATTCCCGAGGATATGAATTATAAAGCAGGTGGGTATATTCAAATTGAAATACCTCCTTGTGTGGTAAATTATAAAGATATTGACATTACTGCCCATCCGGAAGAACATGATGTCCCAGATAAGTTCCAACAGGAATGGGATAAATTTGGGTTATGGTCATTAACCATGAAGAATACGGAAACGGTAGAACGAGCTTATTCTATGGCTTCTTATCCTGCCGAAGGTAGAGATATCATGCTAAATGTACGTATTGCTACGCCACCGTGGGATCGAGCTAAAAATGCCTGGATGGACGTAAACCCGGGAGTTGCTTCCTCCTACATTTTTAATTGTAAAGAGGGTGATAAAGTAGTTATTTCCGGTCCTTATGGAGAATTCTTTATCAATGAATCCGAAGCAGAAATGCTATACGTAGGTGGAGGTGCTGGAATGGCGCCCATGCGATCACATTTATACCATCTATTTAAAACCTTAGAAACAGGTAGAAAAGTTACATATTGGTACGGAGGGCGTTCAAAAAGGGAGTTGTTCTACTTGGAACACTTTTATGAATTAGATAGAAAGTTTGATAATTTTAATTTCTATTTAGCTTTATCCGAACCTTTAGAAGAAGATAATTGGAAGGTTAAAAAAGACTTGGATGATGAAGGAGACGGGTTTGTAGGATTTGTTCATAACTGTGTTATTGACAATTATTTAAGCAAACACGATTCTCCCGAAGATATAGAACTGTATTTCTGTGGCCCGCCACTGATGAATAAGGCGGTTCAAAAAATGGGAGAAGATTTTGGAATCCCTGATGAAAATATTCGTTTTGATGATTTTGGTGGATAATTATCTGAATTTTTAAATATATAAAAAGCCTTGTCAAGTTTTAACTGACAAGGTTTTACTTTTTTATTAAGATATGGCGAGACCTTTATCAAGGCAGGAATTACATAATTTGGCAATGAATATTGTAGGCAAGGAGTTGGAAAAGAAAGGTTTTGAATTTCTAGCGGTCAATAGTACCTTAGGAAGACATCCTCAATTCGTATGTATTGATGTTAAGAATACTAATTATTTCGTATTAGTAAAAGCGGTGTTGTACCCGGATAATCCGCATAATTATGATATGATCTGGATGGAGACTTTTAAACAACATGCCATCAAGCAAAATGCTAAAATATTTTACGCAGGGGTAGGTTTACAAAATGCGGAAGATCCTACAAAGCCAGTATTACTCAATCAGGAGTATACACTGGAATTTGCAGGTTTACAACCGGTTGAACTTTCTTTAAATTAAACCTATGATACAGCGTTTACTTATAATTGTTGCTTTTATATGTGCGATTTCTTGTCAAAAAGATAAAAAAGAGAGCGTGGTAGCTTTTACAGGTAGCGCATTTGGCACTACGTATAGTATTCAATATTTTCCTGGAGCGTTTTCTAAGAAGGTATCTAAGAAAGCAGTGGATAGCATTATTGAGGTGATCAACTATTCTATGTCTACTTACCAGGACAATTCTTATATATCAAAAATCAACAAGGGAGATACCGTAGTAGTGGATGCTCATTTTATTCAGGTTTTAGACGCTTCTAGGGAAGTGTATCGACAAACAGATGGAGTTTTTGATCCTACCATTGGTAATTTGGTTAATGCCTGGGATTTTGGTCCGGAAAGCCAGATTGTGGCTATTGATAGTGCTATGGTAGATAGTATGTTGGTTTCTGTAGGCCTTGATAAAATTGTTTTAAATGATCATAAAGTCTATAAGAGCCATCAAGGTACGTTTTTAGATTTTAATGCCTTAGCTAAAGGTTATGCTGTAGATGTAGTAGCGGATTATTTTACAGATTTAAATTACCAGCATTTTCTGGTAGAAATAGGCGGAGAAATACGATCAAAAGGTAAAAACAAAACAAAGGATCAACCCTGGAAAATAGGGGTAGAAGACCCTAATTTTGACGGAACCCGTTCCTATAGTAAAGTAATACCTTTGACAGATGAGGCTATGGCCACTTCCGGAAGTTACCGTAAGTTTAAAGTAGACGATAAGGGGAATCGTTTTGCTCATATTATCGACGCAAAAACAGGGCATCCCTTACGTTCTAATTTACTAAGCGTATCCGTAATTACTCCTACCTGTATGTTAGCTGACGCCTATGCTACGGCTTTTATGGCCATGGGTTTGGAAAAATCCAAAGCTTTTTTAAGTCAGCACAAAGAAATAAAAGCCTTTTTTGTGTATGCAGTTAGTGATGAACTGGAAACTTTAAGTTTGAATGGGTTTCCGGATTCCAAGTGATTTCAGGTAATAAAATAGTATCAATATTATAAGCAGCAATAGTATAATAAGTAAAATGTTTGATATGGACAGCGTTGTATTTGCTTTAGTAAACTCAATGGGATCGGTATTACCAACTATATAGAACCCCGCCCAGTAGAAGGGGGAGGCGAATTGAGGTTTTGAACTGTTTAAAAAAGTTAGTTTGGCTTTCTGCAAGGCTTGCGCTTTGTTCATTCCTTTCTTTAGGTTACTATAGAATAACCTCATCAGTTCCGGGGTGGTCTTATCTGATATTTCCCAATTGCTCAGTAATAAACTCTTAGTACCTGCATATTGAAATGCTTTTCCCAGACTCATCACCCCTTCCCCTTTGTTAATTTTACCGCTACCTGTATTACAAGCACTCAATACGGCTAATTCCGCTGGTATTTTTAAGGCAAAGAGTTCGTGCATGTATAACTGGTTGTCTTCAATACTGTCTTTAGTTTTGGTAAAAAGGAGTTTTGAGTTCTCTGGGTTTTGATGGTTTACCTCGCCGTGTAGTGCTAGATGTAAGATTTTGTATTTGTCTGCATTCTTTTTAAAGTTAGTCTCTGCCGCTTCATTCCCATAGAAATAGTCCCCATCTACTATAGAAGATATAGCTTTGATCTCTTTACGGGTTCCCGGTAGGTCAACCTTTGCATCCCTAAGGGCAGTAAGGCTTATTTGTTGCCTACTTTTAGTTTGAATAGAATCCGAAAAAGAAAAAGCAAGGCAGTCTTTAGTACGGTACTTCCCGGTTTGCTTTACTTTATTTTTAGTAATCACTTGTCCTTGATACCAACTAGTAGCAGAATTAGCATAAGAGATTGCATACTTATGTGCCAGATAACTAAAATTCTTAGGGTTATTAGAATTAGTATTTTGGGTCAATAGTAAATCAAAATTAAGTTGCCACAACACCCCATCAGGGATAATAATCAGGTTTCGGGCTTTTATCTTATGTTCAAAAGGCATGATAAGTTGTTGGTACAATCTAGTTGCATATTTTTTGTATTCAGAATTGTTTTTAGAAACGACACTTTGGTTTAAGGTAGTAATATCTTTTTCCAAATCAGGTAGCTGATAGGTATATTGATAGATGTTATTGTTATCTACTAAAAAAGCATATACCTTTTCCTGGTACGTAAAAAACTGTAATACAGAAGTTTTATCATCTAACTTTGTTTGAAGTTGTGGTACAGATACTACTTTAGGATTATGCTTTAGGTTAAAATACTCTGGAAATTTTTCTTTGATAAGATTAGTTAGTGAATCTTGTGATCTTCTAAGGGAGAAAATTGCGCTGTTTACCTCTTGTATTTTACTAGTATCCTTATCAGTGCTACTCTCTAAACTTACCAGTTCAGATTTGTAGAAAGCCAGGTTAACTTTAGTTTCCTTTTCTTTTTGTTGTATTGAATCCGGTATTAACCCAAGGTTTTTCAACTCATTATCTGCTAAAGCTTCCCTAAGGAACATAGCTTTGCTTCTTTCCGTTAAGTAAAAGCAGTAGTTTGGGTCGGAGTGGTTTGTTAGTCCTTCTACCGAAAGGGCACCAGCATAGACTTCCTTAATTTGATCCGCTTGTTCTAGTTTATCCTGGTAGGTAGTTGAGGTTTTATTCAATTCCTTTAAAATCTGGTCTGACCTAACGAAAGCATCTTGGGCAAGTTTAAGGTATTTAGTATTACAGTGGTCATTAAACATAGCTGTATAGGTATTGGCGAGTCCACGGTAAGATGCAATAGCTGCGTGTGGATAAAAAGGAGCAACCTCAGCTTTATAATTACTATTAGAGGGATTTGCATTATCTTCAACAGCCTTTGTATAATATTCTAAAGCTTTAGTATAATCTTTATTTTGATGATACATAGAAGCAATATTGTTGATAGCTTCTAATGTTTCCGGATGGGAAGGGCCGTAGTATCTATTTAGAGTTTTCAATTCTTTTTTAAAGTAAAGCATTGCTTTAGTATGGTTTCCAAGACCTTTATAGATATGGCCATAATTTTTATAGCAATAGGCAAAGTATAAACTGGAAGATCCAAACAACTTCTTTCTTATGGAGAAAGATTGATCAGTCAATTCTAAAGCTTTTTTATAACTTTCAACCTGAATTAAAGTATAAGCTTTATTGTTTATTAATCTTGCATATCTTAGGTTATTTGTACCTACTTTGTATTTAATGATACGAATTGCTTTATTGTAAAAATAAAATGCTTTTTTAAAATCTTTTTTTTGATCATATATATCGCCAAGATTATTTAAGATATAAGTAGATCTGATAGATGATTCACCATATTTACTACTCATTATATTTAGAGATTTGAAGTAGTACATAATAGCTTGATCTAAGTTGTTCATTTCTTTGTAAGCTATTCCAAGTCCATCAAAAAAGTTTGCCATATATATATGTTTTGATAAATTGATCTGTCGAAATATTTTAATTGCTTTTTCATACATACTAATACCTAAATGGTATTGACCTGTTTCTCGGTAGATATCTGCTAAATCAGTATAATTCAGAGCTTCATTCCTTAAATTATTATTTTTTTTGTTGTGCTTTAATGATTTGAATAAATTTTTTTCAGCTTCATTAAATTTTTTTGTTTTTTTATAAATATGAGTTAAATAAGTATAAGCGTTGGGAATCACGTACCTATCCATTATTTTACTATTTTCAGCTTTTTTTACAGCATCTTTAGCATAGGCTAATGCAAATTCGATATTATTAAAATTCAGGTGACAGGAAGAAATTGATTGTAGAATATAAGATTTATTAAATTCACATTGATGGACATCCACTAAATATAAAGCCTTTTTATAATAAGATAGTGCTTCCTTTATATCGAGATTTGAATCATAATACTTTCCTATATTATGAAATGCCTTAATTTTTTCAGAACTTTTTTTGAGAAATTTATTACATACTTTTAAAGCCTTTTTAGCAAATTTATATGAGTATTCATAATCAGCGTTATTACGATAAGTTTTAGAGATTTTATTATAACATCTTGCAACCCCCTCCCAATAGGTCACTGACTGGTATTCTTCCTGTGCTTTTTTATAAAAGTTAATGGCTTCCAGATATCGATAATTATTCTTAAAATCTTCCGCATGTTTATAGAATTCATAAGCAGAGAGTGTATCAATAGTAGGTTTTTTATTTGCAAATAGGGTAGTGCAAATCATACAAACCAAACTTAAAAATAAAAATGCTTTCTTTTGCTTCATAGATCAATAATGCATTTCTTATTTAATTAGTAACAAAGAAAGTAAAATTGTTACTTTTATGAACCTATGAAACATGTTAAACTTGAATGAGTTTCCAGATTCCAAATGATTTCAGGTAATAAAATAGTATCAATATCATAAGCAGCAATAGTATAATTAGTAGGATACTTGATGTAGATAACATTGCAGTTGTTGCTTTAGTTGTAAACTCAATGGGATCGGTATTACCAACTATATAGAATCCCGCCCAGTAGAAGGGGGAGGCGAATTGAGGTTTTGAACCATTTAGAAAAGTTAGTTTGGCTTTCTGCAAGGCTTGTGCTTTGTTCATTCCTTTCTTTAGGTTACGATAAAACAACTTCATCAGTTCCGGGGTAGTCTTATCTGATATTTCCCAACTGCTTAATAGTAAACTCTTAGTACCTGCATATTGAAAGGCTTTTCCCAAGCTCATCACCCCTTCCCCTTTGTTAATTTTACCACTACCTGTATTACAAGCACTCAATACGGCTAATTCCGCTGGTATTTTTAGGGCAAAGAGTTCGTGCATGTATAACTGGTTGTCTTCAATACTGTCTTTAGTTTTGGTAAAAAGAAGTTTTGAGTTCTCTGGGTTTTGATGGTTTACCTCGCCATGTAGTGCTAAATGTAAGATTTTGTATTTGTCTACATTCTTTTTAAAGTTAGTCTCTGCCGCTTCATTCCCATAGAAATAGTCCCCATCTACTATTGAAGATATAGCTTTGATCTCTTTACGGGTCCCCGGCAGGTCAACCTTTGCATCCCTAAGGGCAGTAAGGCTTATTTGTTGCTTACTTTTAGTTTGGATAGAATCCGAAAAAGAAAAAGCAAGGCAGTCTTTAACACGGTACTTCCCGGTTTGCTTTACTTTATTTTTAGTAATCACTTGTCCTTGATACCAACTAGTAGCAGAATTAGCATAAGAGATTGCATACTTATGTGTAAGATAATTAAAATTCTTAGGGTTATTAGAATTAGTATTTTGGGTCAATAGTAAATCAAAATTTAGTTGCCACAACACCCCATCAGGGATAATGATTAGGTTTCGGGCTTTTATCTTATGTTCAAAAGGCATGATAAGTTGTTGGTACAATCTAGTTGCATATTTTTTATATTTAGAATTGTTTTTAGAAACGACACTTTGGTTTAAGGCTATAATGTCTTTTTCCAAATCAGGTAGCTGATAAGCGTATTGATAGATGTTATTATTATCTACTAAAAAAGCATATGCCTTTTCCTGGTACATAAAAAACTGTAATACAGAAGTTTTATCATCTAACCTGGTTTGAAGTTGTGGTACGGATACCACCGTTGAATTGTGTTTTAAGTTAAAATATTCAGGGAATTTTTCTTTGATAAGATTAGTTAACGAGTCCTGTGATCTTCTAAGGGAGAAAATCGCACTGTTTACCTCTGGTATTTTATTATCATCTTTATCAGTGCTACTTTCTAAACTTACCAGTTCGGATTTATAGAAAGCAAGGTCGATTTTAGTTTCCTTTTCTTTTTGTTGTATTGAATCCGGTATTAACCCTAGGTTTTTCAACTCATTATCTGCCAAAGCTTCCCTAAGGAACATAGCTTTGCTTCTTTCCGTTAAGTAAAAGCAGTAGTTTGGGTTAGAGTGGTTTGTTAGTCCTTCTACCGAAAGGGCACCAGCATAAACTTCCTTGATTTGTTCTGCTTGTTCTAGTTTATCCTGGTAGGTAGTTGAGGTTTTATTCAATTCCTTTAAAATTTGGTCTGACCTAACAAAAGTATCCTGTGCAAGTTTAAGGTATTTGGTATTACAGTGGTCATTAAACATAACTGTATAGGTATCAGCAAGCCCTTGGTAAGAGGCAATAGCCGCGTGGGGATAAAAAGGGGCAACTTCCGCTTTATAAGTGCTTTTAGAAGGGTTTGCATTATTTTCAATAGCCTTCATATAATAATTTAAAGCTTTAGTATAATCTTTATTCTTATGATACATAGAAGCAATATTGTTGATAGCTTCTAATGTTTCCGGATGGGAAGGGCCGTAGTATCTATCAAGAGTTTCTAACTCTTTTTCGAAGTAAAATATTGCTTTATTATAATCCCCTAATCCTTTATGGATATGACCATAATTCTTATAGCAATAGGCAAAATGTAAACTAGAAGAGTCAAACAACTTCTTTCTAATAGAAAAGGATAAATTAGTCAACTCTAAAGCTTTTTTATAACTTTCAACCTGAATTAAAGTATAAGCTTTATTATTTATTAATCTTGCATATCTTAGGTTATTTGTACCCACTTTGTATTTAATGATACGAATTGCTTTATTATAAAAATAAAATGCTTTTTTAAAATCTTTCTTTTGTTCATATATATTACCAAGATTATTTAAGATATAAGTAGATTTAATATAGAAATCTCCATATTTTTGAACAATTATGTTTAGAGCCCGTTGATAATACAAAAGTGCTTTATCTAATTTATTTATTTCCTTATATGCTATTCCCAGACCAACAAAACAGTGTGCTATATTTGTATATTTAGATAAATTATTTTGTTGATATGTTTTTATACCTTTTTCATACATATTAATACTTAATTGGTGCTGCCCTGTTTCCCTATAAATGTCAGCCATGTCAATATAGTTAAGAGCTTCATTTTTAAATTCTTTCTTTTTTATATTTTGCTCTAGTGATTTAAGTAAATAATCTTTTGCTTTACTATAATTATTAGTCCTATTATAAACTCTAGATAAGTAGGTATATGCATTTGCAAGAGTGTGGTCATCTATTGTTTTACTATTTTCAGCTTTTTTTACAGCATCTTTTGCATAAGTTAACGCAAATTTAATATTATTAAGATTCAGGTGACAAGAAGAAATAGATTGTAAAATATAAGACTTATTAAATTCACATTGATAGATATCTACTAAATATAAAGCTTTTTTATAGTAAGATAGTGCTTCCTTTATATCAAGATTTGAGTCATAATACTCTCCTACATTACAAAATGCCTTAATTTCTTCAGAACTTTTTTTGAGAAATTTATTACACACTTTTAAGGCTTTTCTAGCAAATTTATATGAGTATTCATAATCAGCATTATTAAGATAAGTTTTAGAGATTTTATTATAACATCTTGCAACCCCCTCCCAATAGGTCACTGATTGGTATTCTTCTTGTGCTTTTTTATAAAAATCAATGGCTTCTATGTATTGATAGCTGTCGTCAAGTTCTTCTGCTTGTTTATAGAATTTATAGGCAGCGAGCGTATCAATAGCAGGTTTTTTATTTGCAGATAGGGTGGTGCAAATCATAAAAACCAAACCTAAAAATAAAAATGCTTTCTTTTGCTTCATAGATTAATAATGCATTTCTTATTTAATTAGTAACAAAGAAAGTAAAATTGTTACTTTTATACCTGTTAAAATATAAAATTCGAATTGTAGTGTAACGTTTACTTGCTACAACACATTAATTCATGAAGGGATATACCGAAGAAGAAATAATTATTGGTATTAAAAATGGGGATGATCGTATTCTACGAATGTTTTATGACCGTAATTACAAGACAATTCGGAAATTTATTAGTTATAATTCAGGTAAAGAAGAAGATGTAGAAGATATTTTTCAAGATGCATTAGTATTAATTTTTCAAAAAATTACAAATGATAGTCTTGTTATCAATTGTTCAATACATACTTACTTCTATGCTATTTGTAAAAATCTTTGGTGGAATAAATTAAGGAGGTTAAATAAAGTAATTTATGATGAACATAAAATTATAACTTCAGTCGATACGGAAGATGTGAGTAGCTCTTTTAATTATGATGAAAAAATAAGAGAAGGTTTATACCGAAAACATTTTTTAAAATTAAATGAGGGTTGTAGAAAAATTCTTACTTTAATTTTTGAAGGGAAAAGTACCAAAGAGATTGAGCGTATAAGTGGATATACTGAAGGAAATATAAGAAAGAAAAAATTTGATTGTAAAAAGAAACTTATAGAGGCTATTGAAAAAGATCCTTTATATAAAGAGTTTGCATATCCCCAAAATGAAACATAATTGTATGGAACATATATCATCATTATATGAGCAAATAGAACGGTATCTATCCGGTGCAATGAATACTTCGGAAGAATTAGAATTTGAAAAGCAAATTCAAAATAATATGTTACTCCAGAAAGAAATTGAGAAGCATAGCCTATTACACAAGATACTCAAAGATAAAAAGTCGCTTGACTTTAAAGAAAAATTAGTTAAAATTAATAAGGATTATAAAAAAGATATTAGCACTTCAAATAATAAATATTTTGTACTAAAGATTGCTGCTTCCTTATTACTTATTGTTGGTTTAGGTATTATCTTTTGGCAATCTTCTTATAGTAAGGATAGTTATGATGATGTGTATCAATTATTTTATACACCATATGCTAATGATTTTGTTACCCGAGGAGAAACAAATTCTGCTAATTATATTCTAGATCAATATCAGAACAAAAATTATCAAGATGTTTTGTCTGGATTAAAAAAGGTTGTGGATACTGCAAAAAGTAAGAAGTGGAGGATTTATTTGGCTAATGCTTATTTAAATACAAACAATGTAGATAAAGCTATACTTCTATTAAATGATATATCTACTGAAGATGTACATTATGAAGTGTCAAAGTGGTACTTATCTTTAGCCTACATAAAAGAAAAAAATAAAGAAAAAGCTACTCAAGCCCTTACTGAAGTTATTGCGTATAACGGAATTTACAAGGAAAAAGCTGATGAAATTCTAAAAAGAGTTTCCTTATTATAAGCGCTACATTTTTTTATAACAAACCGGTAAAATCTCATTAGGATTTAAGCAGTAACGAGTGACTTCTTTGGGGGATAAATTGGAGGCGAGGTGTACTTCTTTTACTGTGAAACCAACAGCTCTTAATTTATCAAAATAATCTCTTCCGTAGATCCTGACATGGTCGTACTGGCCAAAAATCTTTGCTCTTTCTTTAGGGTCTATAATGGAGTCATCCTGGAACGTAATTTCTAAACTTAAATCTTGCGGGATCTGAAGAATAGCCCATCCTCCTGGTTTTAAAACCCGGTACAACTCCTGCATTGCCTTCTGATCATCCGGAATATGTTCTAATACGTGGTTACAAAAAATGATGTCATACGTATTGTCTGCAAAAGGTAAATTACAGATATCTGCCTTTACGTCTGCTAGGGGAGAGTTTAAATCTGTAGTGGTATAATCTAAATGGTTAAGTTTTTTAAAGCATTTATGGAATGCTTGTTCGGGGGCGAAGTGTAGTAATTTTGCCGGGGTGGTAAAGAAATCTGTTTCTCTTTGTAAGTATAACCATAGTAACCTATGCCGTTCTAGGGATAAGGTAGAAGGGGACAACACATTCTCGCGTTGTTTTTCGTATCCGTAAGGCAAAAACTTTGAGAAACTTTTACCATCAATCGGATCGGTATAGGTTTTACCTCTTAAAAACCAGGCAAGAATAGGTCGAACTAAATAACTAATTCGAATCAAAAAAGTACGCGGAACACTATTAAGAACAATTTTGAAGAGTTTCTTCATGAAAGGAGGTTGTTTACAAACCAGGTTTTGTTGAATTAAAAAATGGCTAAGTACTATTTAGAATAAACTCAGGCGTTAAATCACTAAAGCCTCTGTGCGGAACGCATCTTCTTCATCAGTTTCAATACCTAAAACTTCGTTTACATATTTAAAAGTAGATAAGATTTCGGGTTTACCGTCGATAATGGCAACATCATGTTCAAAGTGAGCACTAGGCTTTCCGTCTGCGGTTAAGATCGTCCAGCCGTCACGTAATTGCTTGATACGCCGGGTTCCCATATTAATCATAGGTTCGATGGCAACGACCATACCTTCTACAAATTTTTTACCTCTTCCTCGTTTTCCGTAATTCGGCATTTCGGGGTCTTCATGCATTTTTTGTCCCAAACCATGACCTACTAGTTCTCGTACAACTCCGTATCCATGGGCTTCGGTGTAATTCTGGATGGCAAAGCCTACGTCTCCCACTCGATTTCCTACTTTTAATTCTGCTATTCCTTTATATAAAGATGCTTTGGTAACCTCTAATAGTTTTTTAATATCATCGTCAATTTCGCCAACGGCAAAAGTATAAGCATGATCCCCGTAATACCCATTTTTATAAGCACCACAGTCGATAGAAATAATATCTCCTTCTTCAAGAGGAGTTAGGTTAGGGATCCCATGTACTACCTGTGCATTCGGACTCATACATAAACTATTAGGAAAATCATACAGACCTAAAAATGCGGGTTCTGCTCCATGGTCCCTCAGAAAAGTTTCAGCTAATTTATCTAGATGAAGGGTAGTGACCCCTGGTTTTACTTCGGCAGCTAACATGCCTAAAGTTTTAGATACCAGTAAGGCACTATGCCTCATTAATTCAATTTCTTCCCGTGTTTTAGTAACAATCATACAATCTGCTTAACGTTGTAAATTTACAAATAAATGATTAGCTAGATAAATATTCAAAAACCTGAATCTTTGCGTTAGAAAGCCTTGTTTTAATATTTGATTCTTATAAAAAGCACTTGTCACACTTTTACGATCAACATAGGTTCTCATAAACCCCTAATCTTCATAAGAATGCTTATAAGGTTCACCGGAAAGGATCGCTAACATATCTTCTTCAAGACTTTTACGGGCGTATTCTACATAACGTCCAACTTCTTTACCATTTTTATAAAAGATAAACGTAGGAACTCTTTCTATTTGTAATCCTTTTTCCAAACCTTCCGGAGTATCTTTATTTCTGGTTACTGTAACCAGTTCAAGATTATCACTATCATAGTCAGTAGCATCCAGTATTTTATAAAAGGTAGGGGTTTCTCGTTGACTATCACTACACCAGGTTCCCATAAAAGCTTTAATTTGCGTATTCTTTAATAAAGGGGTTAGTTGTGTTATTACATCTGACTTAGGTTTATAGTTTGTATAATTGGACGTAAACCAGTTGCTATACGGCGCAACGGTAAAGGCTTCTCTGGTTTGTACTCCAATTAAGACATCAGCTTCTTTTTTGGCTAATTTCGAATCTGAAACTTCAGGTACGCTCTCAGGGGTAGTGGTAGAAACCTTGCCTGAAGTTCCGCAGGATATCCATAACATACCGGAAATAATAATTAGTATTATATTTTTCATTGCATGTGTTTAAGTGTATAGAATTTTAGTCGAAATTTTTAAGGTTTTCTTACTATTAACGGATCATACCAATAATGAATCCCGGGTCATTGCTTTAGGTTTTGTTACTCCGATTAATTCTAAAATGGTTGGGGCCATATCACCTAAAATTCCATCTTTAATCTTTAACTGATCGGAATTGATAAAAATACAAGGTACGGGGTTTGTAGTATGAGCGGTATTAGGGGAGCCATCCGGATTAATCATGGTCTCACAATTACCATGATCTGCAATAAGTAAGGTGTCATAACCATTTTCCAGTCCGGTTGTAACTACTTCTTTTACACAGGTATCTACGGTTTCACATGCCTTAATAGCTGCCTGCATGTCTCCGGTATGACCTACCATATCTCCATTTGCAAAATTCAGGCATACAAAATCCACTTCTCTCTTTTGCAATTCAGGTAGTAAGGCTTCGGTTAACTCATGAGCACTCATCTCTGGCTTTAAATCGTAGGTAGCTACTTTCGGAGAATTTTTTAAGATTCGAATTTCACCTTCAAAGGGTGTTTCCTGCCCCCCGGAAAAGAAGAAAGTAACATGCGGATATTTCTCGGTTTCAGCAATCCGAATTTGTTTTTTTCCGGCTTTGGCCAGAACCTCGCCTATGGTTTCTGTTAAGTTATCTTTATCGTATACTACCTTTATATTTTTAAAATTATCATCATAATTAGTCATAGTGACATAATACAAATCCAGCTTACGGGTATTGTACTCAGGGAAATCCATCTGTGAAAGCATTTCTGTTAACTCACGACCCCGATCTGTTCTAAAGTTGAAAAACAATACAACATCCCCTTCTTTAATGGTAGCAACATCAATACCATCTTTTTGTATTGCCACCGGTTTGATAAATTCATCGGTAATATCTTCATCATAGCTTTTTTGTATACTATCCTGAGCGCTTATACTTTTCTCTCCATTACCGTTTACTAATAAGTGATAGGCTTGTTGTACCCGTTCCCAGCGTTGATCCCTATCCATCGCATAATACCTGCCGATTACGGAAGCAACCTGTCCGGTAGTTTTTTTCATGTGAGATTCTATTTCTTCAATAAAAGCTTTTCCGGATTTTGGGTCCACATCCCTACCATCAGTAATAGCATGTAGGTACACATTATTTAAACTATTAGCATGTGCTGCATCGAGCAATCCTTTTAAGTGGTTGATATGCGAGTGTACACCACCATCACTAACCAGTCCAATAAGATGAATACTCTTTCCATTTTCTTTAGCATATGAGAAGGAATCCTTAATTACTTCTTCATCTTTAAGCGTATTGTTTTGTATGGCAAGATTTATTTTTGTCAAATCCTGATAAACAATACGGCCGGCACCCAAGTTCATATGTCCAACTTCACTGTTTCCCATTTGCCCTTCGGGTAAACCCACGTGTAATCCGTCTGTCCGTAAGGTAGCATTTGAGTATTTGTGATATAAAGAATCAATAAAAGGAGTGTTGGCATTATCAATTGCAGATACTTTAGGATCCGGCGATAAGCCCCAACCGTCTAGGATCATGAGAATGACTTTTCTATTCATAGGTCTGACAAAGTTTATGTGGTTGTTTTTATTTGAACGATTTCAAAAATACATATTTAAGCGGGTTCAGACCAGGTGATTTTAGCATAAATTAGAAAACATTAAAAAATCTGCTATCTAAGGTGTTAGGGCAGTACAAACAATTTTTTAATAGCATTATTTCTACTAGCCGTATTACTTTTTACGAATCTTATTCTAGTTATAAGAAAATGTGATTTTAACTTTAATATGTGTAGATAGGAATTGCTTATAAAATCATAAATTTTGAAACCTACCTTAATAAACGATTATCAAATTTATTGTAGTTTTTTAAAAGCAGTAAAGAAAATCTTTGAAATAGAGAGATACACCTAATATTTTCTGTTAAAATAAGTGGTTTAGTTGAATTTTGATTTTCTGTGTCTAAATCGAATTTTTATTAATTATTTAACCAAATGATTATTTGAAGGTTAATTTTTGGTTATTCTTATAAATATATGTTTTTAAATACGAATATATTAATGATCTTTGTATCGCCTTAAATTAATAAGTGGGTAAAATAACCTTTTTAAAAATCAATAAAAATGAAAAAATTATTTACAGTATTTGTTGTTTTTGCTATTAGTATGACTACAATGGCAAACACTTCTTTTGAAGATTTATTACCATACAAAGTTGCCAAAACAGGTATTACTAATGTATCTCCATTATGTATAGCAATTGCAAAGGGTGACTATGATATGGTCAAAGGAATGATCGAATTAGGCTCTGATGTTAATGAGATTTCTAATAAAATGACTCCATTAATGTTTGCTGCCCGGTATAATCAGACAGAAATTATTAAATTATTAGTGGCAAATGGTGCAATTGTTAACAAAAAAGACAATAACGGAAAAACTGCTTTAAATTATGCAAAGAATTCAAATGCAAAAGATGCTATGGTTCTTCTTGAAGAATTAAAATAACATATTTGAATTAGTCAATTTCACTTTTATAAATGCCATGATTACTTCTGTTTTCATGGCATTTTTTATGTTGATTTAGCTATTTTATAAAAAGAAGTTCTACCCTATGCTTATTTAGTACTGACCTTCGGCAGTAGCACCATAGGTTTCGATTGCTTCTTCAATTTTTTCAATACGGTTATCAGGATCAGGATGGGTACTTTGGAATTCTGGAGTTCGATTGGGTCCGGCAGCTTCTTTTAGAATTTTCATGACTCCAATCATTTCTTCAGGGTTGTAACCTGCATTAATCATAAATAGTACGCCCAGGTTATCACTTTCTAATTCATCTTCCCTTCCGTTACCTAGTAGTACATTTTGTCCGATCCCATTGACCAATCCACCTGCATCTGCACCTACTGAGGCTCCTGCAGAAATGGTTTTCCAGAAATCGTGCTCTGCGATACGTTCGGCGGAATGCCGTCCTAATACATGACCTATCTCATGACCTAGCACTCCGGCCAATTGGTCTTCGTTTTCTAATTTAGAAAGTAAAGCGTAGGTTATAAATACCTGTCCGCCCGGTAGGGCAAAAGCATTAATGGTATTGGCATCTGCAAGCAGGTGAAATTCAAAACGGTATGGAGATTCCCTGGCCATTGTTGCATTGACCAATTTGTTCCCTACCATATCTACGTATTTTTGTAGCTTTTCATCCGGATATAACCCACCATGCTGTTGTGCTATTTGCGGGGCACTTTGCAGGCCTATGGCAATTTCCTCTTCGCTAGTCATGCTGATATTTTGTACTCTATCCGTATAAGGATTATGTGTTTTATTTGCACATTTCTTAAAGAAAGCAAAAGCAACAATAGCTAATCCGATCAATATTCGAATTTTTAAACCACCTCTTCTCAACATAACAGAATCCTTATTTATTAGTGTGGTAAAGTACTAATTAATTGTACATACGGATGTATCTAAATAAGATTAATACTAACTGAACCGTAATAAGTTGATATGAAAAAGGTAATGTAAGTAACTTATTTTTTAAGGAAAATTTGGGTATAGTAGTATCTGCCGTTACTGTCTCTTATTGCAGCTATGCCAGTATAATTATAGTCTCCCTCAATATTTACTCTGTGCCCGGGGCTATCCAACCATGCTTGTACTACAGATTGCGGAGTGGGTTGCCCGACTGCTACATTTTCTGCGAAAGCACGCGCATTTTCATTATCTCGTAGTACTTTAGAACGTTCATCAAAATTATCATGATTTATCTTCTTGATTGAGATCATGTAATCCGTATGCTCTTTAGCTAATTGAACTGCAGTTTCATTTTTTTCTAGAATACTTAAATTAATACTGCTACGATGCTCATTAATTAATGTTAATATTTGATCTTCTATACTCTGGTTTTCAATTATTTCTTTTTTGGTTTCATCCGGTTCAATAACATCTTCTGTATCTTTATTTGTACAGGAAAAAAAGAATATACTTATTAAAAGAAAGTAGGCTATATTATTAAAATATTTCATTGTATACAATTATTTTAGGGTTCTGTATACAACGAAAGTTACTAAAATTTAGTGTATTATATAATAATTTTACAACAGGTTCCTAATCATTTTATCAAATCAATAATATAATGTTACTGATCAGGGAGTAATATAGGATTGATATCTAAAAGATTATTATTACGATATGAAGCTATAAATTCAGTAGTAAATGCCTCCTTACCCTTTATGGAAGATGATCGGATCAATTCGTCTAACGCTATTTTTTTATACTGGGCTAACAACGGTACTGAGACCGGAGCGTAGGAATAATGCCAGGGTTCGTATTTAAAACCTTTACGATCCGTTTTATTAGTATACACCAAAAAATATCCGAAAGTAGCTGCATGCTGATCCATCCACTCTTTTAACTTGCAAAACACTCCATTTGGTTCATAGTTTTCAGCAAGTAATAAGCCTTCCGGTTGTTTAGGTTTTGCATCAATAAGATCAATATCTGTTCCCCAATGATGCCTTGAGGTCCCTGGTATTGTAGAATATTCTACAATTTTAGTAACCGCTTCGGTAGGAGTTAAGCCATTTTTTGTAAAACGACGGTATTTAGCATCCCAAATCTCCTGTTGTCTTTTATAACTTCGGTGGCCCGAAGCTATACTTATCAAGATCCCTTCTTTTTTTGCAGCTTTCTTCATCTGTTCAAAAGCTTCTGCTGCTTTTGGGTGTAAGGGGTTTTTAGTTTTTGTAAGATGACTACGGTCTTTGCCTAAAAGCTGTTCTGTGCTATAGTCCTGTCCGGTTACTTTTGTTACCAGTATGGATACTAATAAGAAAAGCAACCGGACATTTGGTTTTTTATAAACCATTAGTTTAAAGACTTTGTATGTGTTTTAGAAATCATACGTACACACTATTCTAAAATTCCGTCTACAATACCGTAATCTAAAGATTCCTGGGCATCCATCCAGTAATCCCGATTAAAATCTTTCATTACTTTATCAAAATCCTGTCCGCAATTATCAGCCAGGATACGTGCACTTAGTTCCTTTGTTTTCAAGATTTCCGAAGCTTGAATCTCAATGTTTGATGCCTGACCTCTGGCACCTCCACTAGGCTGATGAATCATTACCTTAGCATGCGGTTGTATAAATCTTCTTCCTTTCTCTCCTATACTTAATAATATAGAACCCATAGAGGCAGCTAAACCGGTACAAATTGTAGATACTGGACTTTTTATAGAAGTGATAGTATCATACATAGAAAATCCTGAAGTTACATATCCTCCGGGACTATTAATATAAAGTTTAATTTCTTCGTTACTCAATAAATCCAAATACATTAACCGGTCGATAACATGCTTTGCAGATTTATCATCTACCTGACCCCATAAAAAGATCGTACGTTCTTCGAGCATCTTTTTATCAATAGTATCTTGAATCTTGTTTGTTTTTTCTTTCATTACTTGTATTAAATTATTTTTGTTTTAATGATTGTAAGCAAAAGTGGTTTAAACTACCTTAAAATCATAATTGTTTGATAAGAATATCAATCGAGCTAAATGTATAATTATTTTTGCAAAGAAAAAGGTTAATTCGAACAACAAATTACTTCTTTCCTACGATGACTTTAACTTTTAACAGGATTTTAAAACCTGACTTTAAAAACGTACTTCCATTTATACAAGAATTGACCCAACATCAGAATACGGATGAAGTCCTACTCAGTCGATTCGACGAAATGTTTACTCAAAATTACGAATGTTTTGAGATTAAATATAATGAAGAGAGTATAGGAGTTTTTGGACTATGGTTTATGACCCGTCACTATATAGGTAAGTCCTGCGAACCAGATCATATTTATATTGATCCTTCTTATCGCAGACAGGGGTTCGGAAAAAAAGTGTTTCATTGGATTTATAAGTATGCTTTAACTAAGGGGTGTGAAGCTATGGAATTAAATACTTACGTATCTAATTTTGCTTCACATAAATTTTATCATAATGAAGGTTTTGAAACCTGGGCTTATCATATGGTTAAAGTCCTAAAAGACAAAGGGTAAAAACTTACATGTTTTAAAAATTGATGTTTTAATATTTTCTTAACAATGTATTTCATCGATTATTTAGGTTTTTAAACGTTAATGTTAAAATGTATTAACAGTTTATTCGTAATAGAAATTCAAATAATTAAGAATATTTCAACCTTCTATACCATAATTCATCACATCATTGATAATTCCATACTTAATTGGAATTTTTTTGTTAACTGAGGTAATGCCGTAATATTTTAAAAATACATATTTATACATTTGAGTATGTCATTTAAAAAGCATTACACTTCATGTTTTTATTTTGAAATAAGCTTTCAAAGTTTATAGATGAAATAACTTTAAGACTTTATTGATCTTCACATATCATATCATCTACAACAGGAGCTATTTACCTAAAAGTAAAATTATAAAATACTGATAAATAATAAAATATAGAATAATGTTTAATTTAAATACTTTTATGAAACTGTTTACCATCCTACTTATAGTACTTTTGTTTGTTGCGTGTGCTCCAGAAGATGATTATGTTCCTACACAAATAGAACCTGTATTTACTACTAATTATGATAGGGAAATAATAGTGGATATAAAGTTTGTAATTTCCGACGATTTTAATTCAAGTAGCTTATATGATGTAAACGAAAAAAATCTTATTGAAAATCTGAATGGTAGTTATTTTCATCGAAATAATATTAATTTAAAACTAGGAGAAGTGGGAACTTTTTTGAATAATGAACTTTTTGATCTGAAGGATGATAGGGGAAGAGAAAAAGAAGTTTTAAAATATGTGACAGTAAATTCTTACAATAATGAGAGGTTAACTATTTATATCATAAAACGATCAAATACGATTGCTCTGGGTGGTGTTGCCATCTCACAACGTGCGTTAATTACTGAAGAAAAATTATTTGAAAGCACTACACCCCACGAAATCGGACATGCTTTAGGTTTAGAGCATACCCGGACAGAACATAATATTATGTCAGAATATAACCCAAACCTTAGAACAGAATTTGATCCGTTTCAGGTGGCTATCATGAAAAGAACTATCGGTAGAATTGTAAGATAGGGTAGAAGGTTTTGTATCATAATGATACAACTAAAACAACATAAAATAACATGCATTTTAATATAAAAAAAGCCAAATTAACTTTCTGAGGCGTAAAAGAAATTTGACTTTTTCCTATTTAATTACAGGGGCTAACTTATAACTAAATAATTGTAAATAGCAATATGGGCTAAGTATATATAATATATTACATATGATTCTATTTTAAACTTTTACCAAATTTGTAGCTATAAAAACAAAAATCTAAAAGTGCTACTAATGGTTTATAATCTAATACTTTCTATAAATTTATGAAAAATTTATATATTATTTACTTTAAAACCGTAAAATTTAACAATTTTCCTTTTTGTTTCCTATAAAATCTCTTTTATGTTATTCAATATTCTACAAGACTATTATGGAATTGAAAGTATGAGTTCCCTGTAAATTATACAAAATTAAAGTTATCTTTTTACAAATGATCTATAATTTTCGACATATATATTGACATTATAAGTCACAATAATTTTTTATAGGATGGGTTTAAAGAGATAATTTTAGAATACGCTGGAAAAATAAATTTTTCTTCTGCTTAGTAACCGTTTTAATTCAAACTATCTTTATATAATTTTCATTATTTTTGCCCAAAATAATACCGTACTTCAGTTTAATGCCCCCTCGATATTTTGAAAATAAAGCCAATTTACATAGCGCTGTTTATTTTATCAATACTAATTATATTATTTGGTTTAACCTTTTTGAGTGAGAAAGAAGCAATTAAAAAGGGTCAGTATAATGAAGATGGTTTTGTTTTTCAACAGTTATCTTTAAAATATCCAAATTATGATCACTTTATACAGTCATCAGTCAATATAAACATCAGTAAGAATGACTTTAAAAAGGTAACTTCTAATGTAGTACCAGTAGAAGAAACTTCCCAATCTGTACAAGAAATAGAATTAGATTCTATGGCTACCTTAAAACAAAGGTCAACTAAAAAATTGGATGTAAAACATATTGATACCACTTTAATTACACGCATACAATATCCTCATAGTGCTTCTTCCTTTGTTAGTGAATTATATGAGAAATTGACTTCGTCCCGTTGTCGAATCATTCATTACGGAGATTCACAACTAGAGGGAGATCGGATAACTTCTTATTTACGTAATCGATTACAAACTACCTTTGGTGGAAACGGCCCGGGGTTTTTACCGGTAATGCCGGTATATAATCAATCCAGTGCTATTATTGAGCCCGATGAACATTGGTTACGTTATGCCCGTTTTGATCCGGCTCAACCTAAATTTAATCATAAGAAATACGGGGCTTATCTATCTGTTTCACGCTTTACTCCTTATTTTCAAGAAGTTGATAGTTTAACATTAGATTCATTACCTGTAGTAAAAGCAAGTTTAACCATACGTAAATCAAATCATACTTACACTACATCCAAAAGGTTTACAAAGATCGGATTGCACTACGGTCATGCAAAAGCTCCGGTACATATCTTTGTATTTAATGATGAGCAATTAATACAACAGGATACTTTATATGCAGATGGTAATTATCATAAATATGCAATAAATACATCTGTTACCCCTACTAATTTGAGAATTGAATTAGAAGGTAAAATTAGTCCGGACTTCTACGGTTTGACCTTGGATGGGTGGAGGGGCGTTCAAATGGATAACGTAGCTATGAGAGGTTCTTCCGGAACTATCTTTGCCAGTACAAATGCTGCTAATTACAGCCATATGGTTAATATACTTCAACCTAAAATCGTGATGATGCAGTATGGTGGGAACACGGTACCCTATCTTAAAGACTCCGTAGCAGTCCGTAAGTATGCCAAGTATGTAGTATCTCAGGTAGCATGGATGCGAAGAAGAACCACCGAGAATCCTAGTTTCGTATTTATAGGGCCTTCGGATATGAGTACTTCAATTAATGGCAAGATGACTACGTATCCCTTACTTCCATATCTTAACAACACCTTACAAACTACTTGTCTTGAAAATAATATAGCTTACTGGAGTATGTATGATGCGATGGGTGGCGAAGGATCTATGTCCTACTGGGTAGATCAAAAATTAGCCGGAAAAGATTATACCCATTTTACCCGAAGCGGAACTAAAATTATATCCGAACTTTTTTTTACCGCTCTTTATCTGGATTTAAAACAAAACAGCCCCAATGAATTGTAATAAAACCTTTACTCAAAAACTAGTTGTTTTCTACAACAGTCCCCCTCGTATTCCTATGTTGTCTTTACCTAAACTATGGATTGCATTAATTTATATCATATGTCCGGGCAATACTTTGCAAAGTCAAGAGTTTACACTGGATACTTTAAAAGATACATATACTTTTATTGATTGGAAGGCAAATAGGTTTATTGGTGCCGAAGCGTCTCCCTCATTTAAAAAATTGTTCAAAAAATTTCAGCAGGTAGCTGATGGTAAAGCCAGAAATATTCATGTTTTTCACATTGGAGGCTCACATATCCAAGCGGATATTTACCCGAACCGATTACGCACTTATCTTCAAAATATGAATGAAGTTTCAGAAGGACAGCGGGGTTTTATATTTCCCTTTCGCGTAGCAAAAACAAACAATCCCAGTAACTATAAAGTAGCTACAGATAGTCAATGGCAAGGCTATCGATGCTCTATTAAAAAGGATAGTATTGCCTGGGGATTAGCAGGTATCACTGCGGCCTTTCGGGATAGTACGGCGTCCATAAATATTCAAGCAAATTACAGGGGATATGATCAGCAGGATTATAATTTTAATCGGATTCGAGTATTTTATGATAATTGGACGGATGATTATCAGATTGAATTTGAAGATAAAAATATAATAAAAGCACAAAAGGATAACCTTAAAGTACATTACCGCGAGTACCAACTCACTAAAACGGTAAAAGAACTACAATTTTGTATAAAAAGAACAGGTGATTCTCTTACTTCTGAGTTTCTGTTAATGGGATTGGAATTAATGAATGATCAAAAGGGCATAGAATATACTTCTATTGGAGTAAATGGGGCTAGTTTTGAATATTACAACCGCTGTGCATTCTTTGACAAGCAATTACAATTGTATAAACCGGATCTTTTTATTATTTCTATTGGAACAAACGATGCGTATCACCCTGATTTTGAACCGGAAAAATTTGAAGAATATTACAGAAAATTAATAACAACGATTCAAAAAGCCAATCGGGATTGTGCTATTTTATTAACGGTACCTAATGATTCTTATTATAAACGTAAAGTACCTAATCCCAGAACCAGGGTAATGGAAAAAATAATTTTGCAATTATCAAGAGAATACAAGATGGCGGTTTGGAATTTTTATAAAATTATGGGTGGATTTAATTCTTCCCAACAGTGGTATAAAAATCAACTTATGCCTAAGGACCGAATCCATTTTACCCAATTGGGATATCGTATTAAAGCTGATTTATTATTAGAGGCTTTTACCCAGGCCTGGGAAAAAGAAATGCGACTACCAGAAAGATCTATGTTGAATACTATTTTAAATGAATAGACTTAAAGACATATTTACTTTTTCTGAAGAGTACCCCCTGATTTTTACTCAGATAAATTTTTGGATTTTCTTTTCAGTAGTTTATTTTTTGTATGCATTATTATATAAAAAAAGACACCTGCGTAGTGCATATCTTCTTGTGATAAGTCTGTTTTTCTATTATAAAACCAGTGGTTTATTTATAGGGATACTTTTGTTTAGTACGGTTAATGATTTTTTTCTGGGTAAAGCCATCTATCATACAACATCCATAATTTTAAAAAAGGTATACGTAGCTATAAGTGTAATACTTAATTTAAGTACGTTATGCTATTTTAAGTACGCCTACTTTTTTACGGATTCTTATAATACCCTTTTTAATTCTAATTATCAGGTTGTTAATTATTTGGCAAGTTGGGCAAACACCTGGGCAAGTGTAGATTATTTTACTGTTGACAGTATTATTTTACCTGTTGGAATTTCGTTTTATACGTTTCAAACCATTAGTTATAGTGCGGATATTTATCGTAAACAGATTAAACCACTGAATTCTATAATAGACTTTGGTTTCTTTGTTAGTTTTTTTCCGCAATTAGTGGCAGGACCCATCGTTCGGGCTTCTGAATTTATTCCTCAAATTTCAAAAAAAATTGAAGTAACGCATCAAGAGTTTGGTAAAGCTACTTTTATGATTTTGAAAGGTCTGATTAAAAAAATGATTTTTGCAGATTTTATAGCGGTCACTTTTTTAGACCAGATTTTTGATATGCCTGGCATGTACACCGGATTTACTAATATTATGGCAATGATTGGGTATTCACTACAGATTTATGGAGATTTTTCCGGATATACGGATATTGCAATCGGACTTTCTTTATTAATGGGGTTCAAATTACCGGTAAATTTTAATGCTCCCTATAAAGCTCTTAATTGCGGAGATTTCTGGAAACGCTGGCATATATCTTTATCCAGTTGGTTAAAAGATTATTTGTATATACCTATAGGAGGAAATCGCAACGGTACCATTTTCTCGTATGTGTTTGTACTTGTCTTTTCCTTTTTAGGAACATATGCAGCCTTCGGTCATAAAGTAGCTTTTTTAACTACTATAGCCTTAGCTTTCATATTAATTATAACCGTATTTAATAAACGTTTAGCCTGGCATTTTAACCGTAATATTAATATTATGATTACTATGTTAGTAGGAGGTTTGTGGCACGGTGCTTCCTGGAAGTTTGTAATTTGGGGTGGGTTAAACGGAGTAGGGGTGGTAGCTTATAAATATTGGAGAAAAATAAGTCCGTATGAGCATAGTACAAACAAGTTAATAGTTGCCTGGAAGGTCTTATTTACTTTTACGTTTATTACGTTTACCAGAATATACTTTAGGGGAAATAGTATGGAGCATATACAGCAGTTTTATGATACTATTGTACAAAATATAGGCTGGTCTAGTGCCTGGGTTGTTTTAACGCAATACAAAGTAGTATTTATTACAATGGCTATTGGGTATATAACCCATTGGTTACCGAACACCTTTAAAGAGTTTATTGAACACACATTTATTAAAAGTCATGTAATACTTAAAGGACTTGCTGCGGTAGTAGTGGCTATTTTATGTTATCAAACCTATGCAAGCGATTTTCAACCATTTATCTACTTTCAGTTCTAAAAGTTTAATTGCTTTATCCATAATAAATGGCTGCAACGTATTTATGATGGTGTATTTTTATTTTATATCACAAGATTAATTTAATATGTTTATATATTAGTGTTTGGTTGAAGTAAATAAATGTATAGCTAAATGCCTATAAGTGACATGGAATATGTATATGAAGATTGATATTATTGTATGTTGGTTTAGCCATAACAATTAGTATTATTTCTTGATTCCAAAAGCGATAAAGATTTTGAATCTTTACCGGACACTTATGATAATTATTACGAATTTTCACATTATTACACACCCATGAAGTTTCAGGAAGATTTTAAAAAAGAACTATTAGCATTACCTGTAAAAGAAAAAGATAGATTATTACTTCGGCTTTTAAAGAAAGATTTGGATTTAGCTAATAAGCTGTACTATGAATTACTGGATGATACTTCAGTTGAAGAATATCGCGATCAGTTAGAACAACATATAAAAAATAGGATAACGTTTCATACCGCTAAGTTCTGGTCACCAGGATATTTAATGATGGAATTACGTGACCTAAGTGGGGAAATTACAAATCATGTAAAGATTCGGAAAGATAAATTTGGGGAAATTTATTTAAATTTAATTATGTTGACGGAGACTCTCCAACAGAATATGGAAAATTTAAAAAAGGCAACAGCTTCTAAACGAAAAAAGTTTGATATCTATGTAATTGCCAGATGTTTTAAGATTTTACTGCTTGTTAAGAAATTGCATGAGGATTACTTACTGGATTTTGAAGAGTTACTGATCTCCTTAGGAAATTCTTTGGGTAAAGATGATTCGCTTATGAAAGCCGCAATATATCATGGTTTTAATGTAAATTGGCTGATTCAACTGGAAATTCCAGATGATATTGCTGACATACATAAAGACCTCAGAGCCAGAGGATATTTAAAATAAAAAAAACTTATTACAATATTTAAACACATACATCCTTATCCACCCTTTTTTCCGGAAGGAGCTACAAAACTAATTGTAGGTACGCTACCACCACCCAGGTTTACTACAGGTGAACTAAAAGATCGAGATGTAAATTTTTGCTATGGTAGTCAAAATGGTTTGCTTTGGCCTATTTTAGACCGAATTTTTGACCTTAAACTGATTTATAAAAATACAGAAGAAGCCATTCAACAACGCAAACAGTTCTTAATGGAAAGAGGAATTGGTATTTGTGATATCGTTTCCAGCTGCAATCGGGTTAAAATAGATGCGTCTGATCTTGGAATGCAAGATATAAAATTAAGGGATATATTAGTATATCTGGAAAAGTATACTACAATCCATACGCTTTTGTTCACCGGTGGGAATAGTAAAAACGGACCCGAATATTTATTTAGAAAACTTTGTAAAAAACAAGAAATAACCTTGGAACTGATTTCTAATCAAATTCCCAGAATCCATCAATTTAAGCTTCCGGATTCTAGAAAAGATAAGAATTATACTTCCAGAATCATTAAAACCGTATCCTTAACTGCACCTTCTGGTGCCGCCAACCGCTCTATCGGAAGTTTAACATATTACAAGCAAAAAAAGCAAAAAAATCCGAACTATACTACTATTGATTTTCGTGAAGAACAGTATTGTAAATATTTCTAATCAAAAGGCGTTTTCTCGTTTTTCACAGAATTAATTCCATGTTAAAATTTATAATAATTACGGTAGAATAAATCACAACATTTAGTTATAAAAAGTGTACATAAACGTATTACTATATCCTATTTCCAAATTTATTCGTGAACAATATTATATTTTATGTTAAAATTTAACATTTTATTTTATGGTATTTTGTAAGTTTTTATTTTCTCAGTAAGGGGAAAGTTCAAATTACTATTAATAAGCAAGATATTGATTTTAAGTTTTTTATAAATATTGGTCTATAAATTGTCTAGTTTATGATTTTAAAATAAGTTTTATATCGATCTTGTTTTTCAGCAGAAAATGTTAATTTACATGAATTATTTTGATAAAACGTAAAAAGTTAGTAATCAAAAGAATGTAAAGACTAAAAATTTAGAATAATCACAAACTATATAAAAAGCTAAATTAAATATGAAAAAGAATACTAAATGGTCAATACTTGCCGGAAGCTTACTACTTGCGGCAGGAACCCTCTCTGCTCAAGTAGAAGTGGATGTAAATATTGACGTTAATCATTCTGTAGGATCTTCCAATTCGTTCGATCGATCAAAATGGATGACCATTCATTCTTCACAAGGAGAGAATGATTGGAATGGAGACTTGGATAAGTTAGATTATATTATTAACGATCTGGATGTATACTTTGGAAGAGATACGGGACTTTTAAGATTCTCTGCTTCCCTTACCAAAGAAGATCCTAACAAACCTGGATTTGCCAGTGTTAGTGATATAAAAGCAGAAGGGAATAAATTTAAAAACAGGTATATTAGTGAAACTAACAAGCATGCTTTTGAAAAAGGAGATGTGATGATGGCTTTTCAACAAGTGCCATTTTACCCTAATGGTCAAAATGCTTTAAACATAAATGATCGGAATAGTCCTAATTGGTTTTTTTCTAAAACTGACACGGCAGCAGAACCTTTCGGAACAGCTACCGGAGATTTCCTGGTTGAATTTTTAAACGGATTTTTTGGTGATGGAGGTACATCCGGTCATAAAAAACCGGAATACTTTGAAGTTATGAATGAGCCTATTTGGCCATTGGTAGAACGTAATTTATACGGTGGAGGGAATATAGATGATATATTCAAATTTCATGAAACCATTGCGGATAAAGTACATACCGGTTCTCCGGGGGTTAAAGTGGGTGGTTTTTGTACTGCTTTTCCGGATCCTGACTTAAATAATTTTAATCAGTGGGGGCAAAGATGGAAACGATTTATTGATCAAGTAGGCCCTAAAATGGATTTCTATTCGTACCACTTGTATGATTTCCCTATTTTTCCAAACCGCCCTTCTTACAGAAAAGGTGGAAGAAATGAAGTGACTTTTGAAATTATCGAACAGTATAATTATTTGAAATACGGAGAGGTTAAACCCTCGTATATATCAGAATACGGTGCGCAAACCCATATGCTTAATAACAATCAATGGTCTTCTTTGAGAGATTGGTATAATGTAGAAGCTTTTAATGCAATGCTTATGCAGATGTTGGAAAGAGCCAATACCATAGACCGGGCAATACCTTTTGCGGTAGCAAAAGCAGAATGGGGTAAAAGAACTGTTAATGGTAGAGTGGTACCTTATTCTTCACGTTTATTAAAAAAGACTACCGAGCCTGCTTCTTATAACGGAAATGACTGGGAATGGACAGATTTTATAAAATTCTATGAGTTATGGTCTGATGTTAAAGGTTTACGCGCAGATTCTTTTACTACCGAACTTAATTTACAGGTAGATAGTTATGTGGACGGAAATAAAGCTTATGTTATTCTGAATAATATAAAACCGGAAGCTATGAATTTTAAACTTAATATATACGGTACTAACAATAATTCAATCCAAAATATTGAAGTGAAGCGTATGTTTTTAAAGAATAACGCTATTACTGCTTTAGAAACTACTAATGTTTCTAATTTTTCCGGTGTTCAAACCATAAGAGATAACGAAACCATCATCTTAAAGTACACTTTTGCTTCTGATGTCACTATGAATAGAACTTCAGAAGAGTTTAAATATTATGCTAATTCCTATAATCAGGCGATTGGTAATAATAGAACCGTCAACTTTACTTTTGATCAAACTTTTAATCTAGGAACAAATGGCGAAGCAATGCTTAGATTAGGTATTTACAGGGCACATAATAAAATGAAAAGACCTGCTTCTATCCTTGTAAACGGTACACAGATTCAAAATATCCCTACTACAGTATACCGAGGAGATAATCAAAACAGAAGACCAGCATTCTTTAGTATGTTAGAAATTCCCATAGACTATAAGCTTCTAAAATCTACAAATAATACGGTACGTATTATTTTTCCGGATAGTGGTGGAAGTTTAACTACGGCAGCTTTACAAACCTTTAAATTTAGTAGTGCTATACCTCGTACAAAAGACGATGCTACACTAGATGTAGAGACAATAGAAGCACCATCTGCTTTGAGTTTGTATCCTAATCCGACAAGTTCGATAGTTAATATTACCGGTTCGTTTGAAGAGTGGGAAGTTTTTAGTATCACCGGGAAGTTTTTACAAAGAGGAACTGCAAATCAGTTAGATTTATCTTCTTTATCTAGTGGTATTTATTTTGTAACCTTTGATAAAAATAAACAAACTAGCAGAAAGATAGTAAAGTTGTAAAAAGAAATTCTTATTTCCTAAACCTACCAAACGAATAGTTTTATAGGTAAGTTTAGTTTTATAAAAATAACCTGATAAAAACACCTTTCAATTTAGCGAGGTGTTTTTTTGTTTCTAATTGTGTTGCAAGGTAAAACCTGTTTATGCTGGTTTTAGATTGATTAAAGTTGAAAACTATTAATCAATTAAATCGCAATGTTTTAAGAAATAAGTTTGTCCTTAATCAGGTAGTGAAGTTTAACATTTTCAGCGATAAGTTAAAGCTTTTATAATTGAAGAAAGTCAATTGCTGCAGGGTAGCCTAGTAAAAAGGAACAGTAAGGTGTTTCTTATTTACTTAGAATTAATTAGAAAGTCATCCTGCTAGGTAAAAAGGGACAGAACTCAAACAATTGAAGAGAGTGGGTACATTTATTTTCAGATTAGTTCAAAAATATTTACTAGTGTCCGGTTAAAATTTATAATAACTTGTAAAGCATAGCAGAATATGGTAATTCCAAACTTTAAAGTAGTTAGAGGTTGCTTTTTTGCTTATTAAAAGTGATTTGTTTTTTTGACATGGATAATTATAATATTGATTTTCAAAATTATAGCAATTAGTCTTGATTCTTGATTCTGGAAGCGATAGCGATCCTGAATCTTTACCGGTCACTAATGAAAAATATGATATAATTATCAAGTAGACAAGTAGTAGTATAGTGAGAAGTGGTAAAAGAATTCTTTATTACTTGTACTTTCAGAAAAACGTAACTTCATTAAAAAAACCCGCTTCAATAGCACTCAAACATACTAATGAAACGGGTTCGCAAAATTAACTAATTCTCACTTCAGAATTTTACTAATTTTTAATAAGCTTTAGTGTTTTTCTTTCTTTTCCTTCTTGTGAAACACTTAGAAAATATATTCCTTGGGACAGGTTTTCAATATTTATCTCATTACTATTATTCAAGGTGGTATTGATATACGTAGTACCTTTAATATCATAGATACGGATATGACTATTAGTCGCAGTATCTAAACCATTAAGATAAACTGTACCTGAAGATGGATTAGGATATAATTCAACCTGATTTAAATCGTTTTCATTCAAAGCACTTTTAAGTTCAGCTGGTACTATATTCATTGTTCCCAAATTAAAGCCACCTCTATCTATATAGATTTTCATCACTTGTCGACCAACAGTCAGTCTAACTCTATCGATTCTAGTGTTTACAAATCTATTCATACTACCAGTTGATTTTACCCTTTGTAATCCGGTAGCATTGAAACCATTAAATTCGATATGAAAAGCACCGTTGCTATTTGGAGAAGCTGTTTGTATATCAAATGTATAGAAACCAGGTTTAGTAATGTTCACTGTATATTCTAACCATTCCCCTTGTAAGATCCAACCAACATTACCTGCCGGCGTTCTTTTTTCAGTATCTACATCAGTATCTTGTCTTTTTCCAGGACCTTCATTTCCAGGTGATCTATCAAAATAAGCAACATTCTGACCTCCAATGTCAAATTCTACTGAATTAATAATTCCAGGGATAATACTTGGCTTACCGGTATAAGGCATTTGTCCGCCAGTTGCTGGCTTTTTAATAACTCTTACCGTTGTTGTGGCTTTAAAACCTCCATCTTTAGTAGTTGCAGTAATAACGGTTATACCTACTTTTAGTGCTCTTACCACACCATCAGAATTTACTGTGGCGATGGATGGAATAGTAGATGTATAAGTAACTCCTTTTTCCGTAGCATTGGCTGGAAGTATAGCCGGCGTTAACTTTTTAGTAGCTCCTGTTTTAAGTGTTAGACTATTAGGAGTAAACCTTATTCCGGTTACAGGTATTTTTGTAGTAGTTCCACCTTTAGTTACGGTAACCGTTGATGTTTTAGAGAAATTCCCATCTACAGATTTAGCAGTGATCACTGCTCTACCAGCCTTTACAGCTCTTACCATACCGTCTGCATTTACTGTAGCCACAGAGGGATTACCTGATGTAAAAGTAATTCTTTTTACGGTAGCATTAGCAGGAGTTACATTTGCTGCTAATTTTCTGGTAGTTCCCGCTCTTAAAGTCATAGTAGCAGGTGCAAGGTTAATTCCGGTTACAGGTATTTTTGTAGTAGTCCCATCTTTAGTTACGGTAACCGTTGAGGTTTTAGAGAAATTCCCATCCACAGATTTAGCAGTGATCACTGCTCTACCAGCTTTTACAGCTCTTACCACTCCATCTGCATTTACTGTAGCCACAGAGGGATTACCTGATGTAAAAGTAATTCTTTTTACGGTAGCATTAGCAGGAGTTACATTTGCGGCTAACTTTCTAGTAGTTCCTGCTTTTAAAGTCATAGTAGCAGGAGAAAGGTTAATTCCGGTAACCGGAATTTTTGTATTATCATTACCTTTAGTAGGCTTATATACTCGAAGCCAATCTACTTTCATAGTATTTTTAGCAGGATCTTTTAAATCTTTATCGCTAGGTGTACGTCCTGCATCTACATGCCAGTTTTGAGATTCCACATTAATGATAATATCCATAGCCTTATTAAACCCAGCTCCTTTTTGGAAATTATACGGATCAATAATACTAACTGAAGAAGCATTACTAGCTTTCTTTAAAGTTTGTAGCGAATAAGACTTACTAGTTTGAAATCGCGTCATTGCTTGGAAACCGTCCTTTTTAAAGTTCAACCTTCCGTTAGTCATCGTAGGATACTCATAAGTCCAGGTATTGTTTCTATTAGTTGCTACTGCTTTGTCATAAAGCACGCGTACTAACTTACCATCGATGTAATATTCAAAATGGAAAGGACTAATCCAGTTAACTCCAATACGAACATATCTTCTGTTTCCTTTGTTCCAGTGATATTCTCCCCAGTTCTTAACAGTAGGCGTACCCCACCAGCTATTAAAATCACGTGGTTGATAGTCTGTAAAAGGTTGGCGAACAAAAGAATGGTGGCTTAAGTGAATAAATTCGGCAAAAAATGCATTTCCATGTTCATTACCCCCGTAACATTCGATAACGTCAATTTCTTGTGTATCATCAGGACTTAATAACCAAACATCGGATGCTAAAACAATATCAGCAACACTTACCCGTGCCTCTACAAATACCGGATATTTAACTCTTGAATTTGAAGTAATACAACCGGAACTAATACCATCTTGAGGCCGTCCCATTTTATTAGGAAGCCGTGTAGGTGGCAAGTCTTCTTTATTACGATTCCATCGAGAGGCTTCTAATACAAGGTCATTTCCATCTACAGATACATGGTTGTATTTCCAATAGGTTGTGCCTGGTCCGTCCCAACCATTGTGATAAAAATTGTACCACTTTTTTCCTCCGAAATCACTGCGTTTATTCGTTTTCTTAAAGACATAATTAAAGTCATCTGAGGGTGCTTCTAGTAATTTCCAGGTTGATCCAGGGCTAGCTTGAGCCGGAACCGGAATTCCCTTCCAATCCTGGGCAAAAAAGGAAAATGTGCATAAGAAGAGCAAAAGCGAGAGTCGCTTTCGGGTCACAAATAATAGATTTGTTCTGTGCGTTAAAAATTTCATAGTTTATAATTTATAATTTATAGTTGAATTCAAATTTTGATAGCTATACAATTTTAAGAGTATCCCATTTTTCTTAATTACATGCAAACTATTCGCTAGGATTACCAAGTAATTAGAAATATTAATATTACTTTAACTGTATGTTCCTTAGCTTTTAAAATGATTTTGTGTTATAAATAGTTAGTTAAAAAACTATTATTTCTAGTAGACCAAAAATATTTTTCTTTAGTTTTTCGAAATAAAAGTACAGGTTTTTTAATAGAATGACAATTAAATTTGGTTGTTATAAGTGTCATTTTTCATAATCGTAAAAATTTCTAATTTGTTATATTTTTAATGAATGAATAAAACTACCGATTGAAATACCATATCGTGTTTCAATCGGTAGTTTAAAAATTTAATTATTTTTTAACTAATTTTAAAGTTCTGTTTCCTAAGGCTTGATTGACAAGCGTAAGGAAGTATATTCCCTGTGGTAAGCTGTCAATGTTAAGGATATGATCTTTGCTAAGTTCCTGATCTAAATATTTAGAACCTTTAACGTCATATACCTTTATCATATGTGGCTCATCCTGTGCTAATCCTTGAATAAATACTTTACCTGTAGCAGGATTTGGAAATAAAAGGATATTTTGCTCTGGTAACTTATTAACTATATTACCAGAACTTCTAACAGAAGAACCAGTACTTAAAATAATTTTATCTAAATTCCACTGCCAGGTAGCATTACTAGAAGCCTCTATTCTAATAGTATGAGGACCAGCAGCTAAAGTTACCGTACCGTCTGCAAATGCTGTAAAGTCATCCCAGTCTCCGTTTGTAGGAACATTAGAAGTAGAAGCTACTACACCATCTACTAACATTCTGATTTGAGATCCTCTAACAGGCGTAGAAATTAAATAGTTAATAGCATAAGTTCCGGCTGTAGCAATATTTATCTCATACTCTGTCCAGTCACCATTATTCACATAATTGATATTAGTTGCTGTCCTATTAACTCCTGATCCAGGTCCACCTGCAAAAGCATCATCAAAATCTCCACCGGTACGTACAAAATCTTCAGCTTCAATAATTAAAGTAGTTTCCGTATCAACAGAAGTAGTACCTACGGTAACTACACTAGATCCTGTAAATCCACCATCAACGGTAGTAGCTGTGATAGTAGCTCTACCAGCACTTACTGCAGTAACCACACCACCTGTGCTAACGGTAGCAATGCCAGGATTTGATGAAGTCCAATTTAATCCCTTGTTTGTAGCATTAGAAGGAATCACATTAGCCGTAACTGCAGCGTTCTGACCTGGTGCTAATGATAAGGTGCTTACAGGCACGTTAATGCCAGTTACAGCAATCGGATCAGTATCTGCATCTGATCTTCCCGGTACTTTACTGAATTCCCAGGTAAGTAAATTCACTACGTTTACTTCCCCGTTATGACGGAAATCGATTACAATGTCATTGTTTTGCTTAATCAGATTTGTTGGAATTGGGATTTCTAAAGTCCCGAACCATCTACTTCTGTTCTGATCCCCACCTCTCCAGTCAATAGGGGCTTCTATCTCAGTTCCGTTGAATACTAATTTGGTGATACTTAGAAAGCTATCCGGATCGTTATCATCATCGTTAAATAGGTTTGCTGTTACTTTTAGCATCGCTTCAGCCTGTGCCGGGTTGGAAGGTACGGTTACCCCGTTTACAGAAAAACTATTGTCCCCTGGTTTAATCTCTACTCGCTCGTTATTGCTAACTGCTTCACCATAGAACTTTTTCTCAATAGAATTCTGGTTGATGCTGATGTCACTAGCATAGGTATATTTGATAATCATAGTCCCATCTGCTGCTAACTCTACAGAACCTGGGGCAGTAGTACTTGTAGTATTGTCTAGTTTTACGTCCCTTATCCCGGATAAGTATAAATGCTTGGTATTTACACTTTGCAGGTTAGGGGTGTTACCAAAGAAGTTAAGGTTAAGGTCCCTGGCTATGGGTTCTAAGTTGTTTAAAATCAGGTAAACATCATTCCCGTCAATATAAGCATCTACTTGGATATCAGGATCGGTAGACTTTGTATCTACCCGGGTACCTTTTACTTCTGACCAAAGTTCGAACCATTTAATATAGTCACTCCATTCCCATTCACCATCACCGTCATCATCCCGTAGCATTTTGTACTGATACCTGTATTCAGGTCTACCGTCTCCGTTGGTATCTGTATCCCCCCACTGTGCTTTGATAGGGGTAAAGGGCATTGATAGTTCGATGTAGTCCGGTCTTTCTAAGAACTGCATTAGCATGGCACTAAAGGGCTTCATGATCTCCCAATCATACCGGGTATCATGCGGTCTGAAATCCCAGGAACCATTTACCCCTCCGTATTCTGAAATTACGACGGGTTTTCTATTTTCTGCTCCGTTTTTAGAAACATCATACCATTCCAACATTTCCAGGGTAGCTTCTACATGTCCACCCCTTCTGGTCACCCCTCCGTTATTATCATAACTAGGCCAGTCATATAAGTGTACTGCATAAAAGTCCATATTCTCACCGGCAGTATCCATAAAACCTTTCCAGATAACATCCCACTGGAACCATGGTTGCTTTCTGTCAATAAAGAAAGAAGGTTTGTCCACCTGACTGATTGCATAGTTGATTGCTGCCTGGTCACCGGGTGTATCCCCGTAGAAATTTTTAGGATAATCTACATTTTTAAACCTGGAAAAACCGTCTCCTCTAAACAGGTCATGAAGCCCCCAGGTCATACCCCCAATCTTAGGTGCCCTGCTACCCAACTTCTCTTTAACCCCTTTGGCAACCAGGTTATGGTATTCAAAAATATCTTCCCAACTGGACATCATAAACTGTCCTGTGTTCAACACAAAGTCAGGTTCGTTGATTACCTCCCAGTACTTTGGTAAAGGCATTTCATTGTTATCTTCTGTTGAAAAGAATTCGTCCATATATTGAACTACCCATTCCGCAGAAGTTTCAATATCTTGTGGAAGCCAGGTAGCTCCATTGGCACGTCCCCAAGTGGAACCACTGGGGTGACGATAGGACAAAGTAGGATAGGTAGGGTGGGGGTTGGTACCCATGATCATACTTTGTATCTTATCTTTAAATTGCACGCGGTCCTCATCAACGAGGCGGTCTTCAAAAAAACCACGCCAAAACCCTAACATGTTGGATAAGCTATCCCTATCGTGTTTGTTACGCCTGTCCGGATCTGCCGGGGTAAACCCAAACAAAAAAGATGCGTTACCGTTATCCCTACCAAAATAAGCATCCAGGTCATCAATAAGGTATTTCGCTTTGTCCATTTCTCCTTCCCAGTCACCTTCGTATAGGTTGGAATGGATGGTAATGTGTCGTTCCCTCCCGAAGTCCGAAACTCCGTTTACCGAATGTTTGATATCGACGTTTACATCGACCTCAACATTTTGGGCTATACCTGCTATCGGAAATAGCATCAGGAGCCCGATAAAATAAAATAGTCTGTGTTTTTTCATAGTTAAAATTTAAAATATTGTTTATGTAAATTATGTTGGTTAAATAAAGTCATAAGTATATTTTTTAGCTCAAATTGGCTTACATCATAATGCTTTCAAAATGCCTTAATTTTAGAAGACATTGAGCAAGTTCAACCGGTAGTTAATTGATTACATATAGATGTAACCATAACTACTTATGAGATTTTAAATAAATAAAGGCTAAGAGGTGGTAAAATTCTTTATAATAGTTTTTATAAAAAGATTCTTTACCGAGTTTGTGTTAACTGTCGTCATAGTTATTAATTGTTAATTAAAATGTAAAGGAATTAAGAATTCCTCATATTGTTTGTGTTCTTTAATGTCAAAATATTTTTGAATCAATTAAACCTTATGATCAAAATCAGTTTAAACAATTATCGATTTAAAAATATCTAATGAACATATAATTAATAAGTGAAATGTTATTCTGAAATATATGGTTAGTTCTACCTATTCCCTAAAAAAGCAATAACACTTATAACTTGATGGTAAAATTACACGATGTAAGTAATTAAAATTTATTTTGACGTAGACTAGAACTGAACAAATGCTAATTATGCTATTTATCAACTAGACAATAAGTATACTGAATCCTGATGATTTAAGTAATAGGTAATAATTTAGTTATTTTATTATTCATTATTCATAAATATACTTCCAAAAATAGCATATTCGGTTTTACTATAGATTTTTTTTAAAAACAACGTATAAATATGTTTTTATAAATTTCCCTTCTAAAATTGAAAGAAAAAGACTACTTAATGTAGGAAAAAATTATTCTTAAAATGTAATATTTTAAATTTCTAAAGTTTAGAATATCCTATTTGTATGTGAAATTATAAGATGTAGAGGTAACACCTACTATTCATTTTATAGCTATTTACTATTAAATAATGGGTAGTTAAAAAATTCGTTGATCTTAAATAGAATTTTCCGATTAGGAACAGATAAGTGAACTATGACCTATAACATATCTAAAATGATATTTCATCCTTCTTAAAGAAATAACAATAAAATTTAATGTTCAACATTCTTACTATGATCGTTTTTAGCGAAGTTGAGAGAAATAACAATTCAATTTTTGTATTATTTAATGTTTCTTTTGCTATTTAAAACTGAATAGTATGTTTATTCCTTTTCGAATGTCTCCAGTTTCTCATATTAAGATGATACTTCTTAAACCTACAGGAATTAGTATTATCCATATTATCATTTGCTAACTGTTATTGTATTTTTGTTCTTCTTTGTAGCAGAAATCTTATATAATATAGTTTTATGATCGCCTTCTCCAATCTCTATCGTATAGGTTCCTTTTTTAAGAACCTTAGGTTGATATACATCTCCTTTTACACGAATAGAAGAGATCAAAGAGTGGGTATAACTATCCCTTATAGTCACAACTTGATTCGCTTTATGAAGTAGTAATCGTGGAAGTTCATATCCTTCGGAGATATTAAAATTATCTAATTGAGAAATTGTTATTGGCCATCCTTCATACTGCTTACTACTAGTGTTTGTAATGTCAATATTTCTAGGCCAACATTCGAAGGTAATGGTCCGGTTATTTTTATGGAATTTTACAATACCAATTCCGGCAGCTCTTGTGGATAATAGTTTTCCTTTATTAATTTCGTTTTCCGTAGGATTGGCTACCGCCATTACGGTCATTTTGTTACCAAAACCATCTAGAAACTTACCAGTATAATCAGGGGCAGTACCGTAGTTTTTTTTGATAGTTGATTCTTTTGAAGGTTTCCACCAGCGTAACCATAAATTAGCAATGGCAGGAGTGGCAAATGAGTATCCTGCATCTCCAAAGTTATCAATTCCATGTTGAATAAATGAAGCTAAATGCTGATCACCGGCAATCATCGGTGAAAAACTTTTACGAATAACAGATAATGCTTTATTTCTGGCAGATTGTGGCCAGGCATTACTATCAAAATCCTGAGTAATTTCTCGAGTTGATTTTCCTGTATAGTTACTTACCTGTGCAAATATGGTTTGAGAAAGCACTGCTTTCATTTCACTATCCGACCAATCTGTAGTCCATTCTTCTAAAAAATCCAATTGTCTTTTCCCTAATAAAGAAGCTCCTTTTATATCTAATTTATTTACATCCAGAGTTCTATTAAAAAGAACTTCTGATGGACCATTTTTAAAAATCTCCGGATTTTGGCGAGCTACTTCGGTTAGACCGGACTTGAATTTGCGATCCTCAAGAATAGCAAAGCTAATACCTCCCCATTTTAAATCCGTATAATATACTCCTATCCCCCTGGCAATAGGGGTAGGGTCGTAAGGATCCGGTAGATGACTGGTTTGAGCTCTTTCTACTTCATTTATATACGCTATTGGCATATAGTATCCACCGTGAATACCGCGTCTGGAATTTGATTTAATTCCGCCCTGACCCCAAATATTACCCTGACCGACGTCATGATCATCCGTAATACAGATCGTAGGTGTATTACGAATAATATCCCCAAAGTCCCGTCCGAACTTTAACCAATGTAAAAGATGTTCACTATGTTCGTATACCTGGTCTCCGGCAAAAAATAATAAGTCGGGTTTAATTTTTTTAAAATTGTCAACAATATCCTTTCTGGAAATATCACCACCATGTTCGGCATACGAAGAATTGCATGAAAGTACCCCCATTACAAAGTCGTTTTTATCTACCGGATTCTTTCTTATGATACCTTCATAGGTAGCTTTTTCATTGTAAACTACACGATAGGTTACTTCACGAGTATCATCCCAGTTCTCTACGCTAAAGGGAGCGGTATATCCAGGGTAGATAATATTGGTTCTAGCAATTTCTTGCCATTTATTATTTTGCTTTATTTCTAATGTAGCTTCAAAAGGCTCAAAATTTTTAATCGGATAGAATTGAGCGGTGAGTTTCAATTTTTTTTCATGAACCGTATACATCGCAAAACATATCCTGTCCTCTAGCTCGTTCGTAGCAATATAAGAATAAACATTTTCTGTTTGTGCCCCTGAATAAAGCGATTGGATTAAAAGTACAATGAGGAAGAATGATTGCTTTAATCTATAATGAGTTGGTTTGTTTTTTTTCATCTTTAAGAGTATAGTTTTAATTGATTGGTAAAATAGGTATAATTGTAGGTTCAACATAGAAGAATCTTGCCAATTGTATATCTATTATACTAAAAACTACATGAGTTGTCTCTACGGTTTACTATCGTTTTACTTTTATTTTTATGTAGCAATATTATTAACCTAATTTTAGTATAAATTAAAAAACTGCGGGCTTGCCCGCAGTTTTCGACTGTAAATGTAATATATAAATAAATTAGAAATTTTAGACCGAACTCATTTTGTTTAAAATTTAATTCAACTTATATAATTATTTACACGCTCGTTTATTCAACTTCCCGTTAGGTGAGTATACTCTAATCCAGTCAATAAACATTTTTGTTTCAGGTCCAGACTTGATATCTTTACTTCTGAAGAAAGCATCAGTACCTCCGTATCTCCAAGGTTGTGCCGCTTGACTGATTAACATATGCATTTCTCTGGTAAGACCTTTACCACAAGTAGTATAACCTCTTGGATCAATACCATCTTTTCCTTTTAACCCTCTTACCGTTTTAACCTTTTTACCATCTACAAAATAGACCAATTCAGTAGGACTTTTCCATAAAACTCCGAAAGTATGAAATTTCTCACTCCAGACCACGTCATTCAATCGGGAACAACTAGCATTTGTCTTTTTTCTGGACATCCAGGTATCTTTCTTGGGTTGGTAATCAAATCTTTGCGTAGCTGTTTGTCTAAAAGTATGATGACTTAAATGTAATCTGTTAGCAAAATAAGGATTATCTACCTGCTTGCCGTCTACCCTAATTCTTGGACCGTAGGCTTCTAAGTTATCAATTTCTTCTATTTGCGTTTGTTTACTAATCATCCAAACGGCATTAGCCAATTGAGAATTACTGATTCTTACGCTTGCTTCTTGAAATAGCGGATAACTACTAGTTTCAAGTGAAGAAATCATTCCACAAAGCAGTCGTTTTTGATTTCCCTTATCAATTTCAGCTTGAAGAACTAATAACCGATTATTACCTCTGCCACGATAATCATCCTCAAAAGTTACCTGTTTACCAGCTCCAGTCCATACGGTAGGTAATGGAGTAAAAGCATTAACATACCCTAACTTCCATTTTTCCTGAAATCTAGGTGATGCCTTACCACCCTTGTAGTTGAATTCATCAGATAATTCGCTTACTATTTTCCAGCCTCTCATTCCGTTTTGGGCTAAGGGAGTAGCTCGTACCGCCCGGTTTACCGGGGCATCAAATAGATTAATGTCTCCCAATCTACAATTAGATAAAACGGGAATTGAACCCTGATTTTTAAAGTCCGGTTCTTCTGAATTGTCATTGCTGTCTGCTGATAAAATATCTTCATCTACTTGCTCGCAACTCACACTTAGAAGCAGAAGAAATACTGTTAAAATTTTGAAATTTGTCATAATTTGTTAAGATTAGTTTTTGTTAGAGAGTTCGTGCTAAAAAGTTTTAAATAGTTATTAGCTATTCAAAAATTTTTAAGTATTACTAAAATAGTTAGTCGTTATCAAGAAAGAATAGGGGTAGAATACCCTTGTAAAGAATGATTTTCAACATCACTTTTACGTACGGAATTCTAATTTTATTCCTTTTTCTATTCTATTATTGTAATTATTTAGAAAAAGCCTTACAAATAAGTTATAAAGTTAAACCTGCTATAAAGGATAAGCTTTATTTAGTGCGAAGTCGTTGTCGTATACCTTCGTTAGATGTTTGCAACTCACAAGATAAAGATGAAATACGAATAGAATGTTAGAAGTTGTCATAGTTTGCTAAGATTAGTTTTTGTTAGAGAGTTCGTGCTAAAATGTTTAAAATAGTAGTTAGTTATTTTAAATATTTTAAGTATTACTAAAATAGTTAGTTGTTGTTATGAAAGAGAGCAAGTAGATTTTACTAAAAGACAAATATCTATTGTTGCTTTTATCTAATAAAATACGGTATCTCTTTCTAATTTATTATATACTCGTTATAAAACAATTATATAATATTGTGCTAGTGCATAAGCCTAAAGTATACTAAACTTATTGGTTAAGATTGGCAAGCTTACCTAATAAAAGTTGTCTGTATTTACCTTTGCCACTTGTTTGTAACTTACAGTAAAAAGATCAGGTGTAGTCAATGTTTTAAAAGTTGTCATAGTTTGCAAATTTAGTTTGTTAGAGAGTTCGTGTTAAATAGTTATAATTAGTCTCTATATTTTAATAGTATTAAGCTATATTCTAATATTTAGTTAAGATAATAAAAAAAAGAGAAAAAAAGCGTTAATATTTAATGAATTTTACAATTATTCAAAATATTAGCTTTTTTTCTCTCTTCTAAGGTGAAATCTATATGTAAACCATCGTTCGATAGTTAGATTTCATAGGCAAACTAACACTGTATGCCTTTAAGGTCTCAGATCAACTTCACTCATAAATATATCATCAATAAAAATCTTAAGTGGCATATCATTAAATTCATTATCACCTCTGATCAATAATTGTTTTCCTTCGGTCTCATTAGGAGTTACCAGGATAGAACTATACACCCATTGATTCGTTGGGAATGCAGAAGTATATGCCGGATTAGGTCCAGTAGCAAAATTAGGATTCGGTCTTAAGTAAATTCTGAAATCAGGGAAATTAACTCCGGCTGGAGTATTGACCTGACTTTCTATATAAGTCCAGGCACCAATTTCATAAGTTTGTCCGGCTTTTACATCAACTGTACCAAGAATGTGTGCAATAACTGCGCCTCCGTTAGCTTCCATATCAAGTACACCGCTATTAGTTCCGGTTCTTCCACGACCAAAATTTATAGAGAAATCAAACAATTCCCATTTTCCTCCCCAGTTCTGATTGGGCCATTGCGCGAGGTCGGTATTTTTTTCAAAACTATAAGCTATAGGCGTTTTTTCTAACAGATTTTCTCCTTGTTCAAAAGCATCCATAGTAATATCTGTAAAGCTATCTGCTTGTACCGCATCCGTAGTAGTTAAAGTTCCGGCTGTATAAGATACCTTTACCGTATCATCTATATATACTTGGTCATCAGCAATTTTAATAACTAGGACGTTTTGCTTTGCCGGATCAAGGGTAATACTTTCAATAACAGGAGCAGGAGTGATTGGCATTCCGCCATTTTCTATGCTTATTGAGAAATTATCAGGTTCTATTGTATCTTCATTTAATTCTCTACTAAAATTTAACTCTAAAGTTCCATCTTTTTTACCTCTTATCTCATCCAAAGTTACAGGATCCGTAGAAGGGATCACTCTAATTAAATTGGGGATATTGGCAATAGCTTCACCAAATGGTCTTCCGTTAGCGGCTTTTAGATTCAAACCATAAACTCCTAACCGTTTATAAGTTATATCTACCTCATTTACATTTTCTTCTGTTTCCGGATCACCGCCTTCTAAGGTCCAATCAATATCTTGAGGTTCACCTGCGGTCTCTAAAGTATATCTAATAGATCGACCAGCTAATATTACGTTTTGTGCATTGCTAGCAATATTTAAGGCAGCACCCAGAGTACCATCTGGATTAATATAATTAGCTTTCAGATCAATAGCAACTGGTTCCAATACGGTTACTGCGATAGTCGTATCTAACTCTCTACTTCTTTTTTCTCCACCCACAAAAGCCTCTTCTTCAAATACCTGGTTTAAGACAACGTTGTGCCTACCTACCTTAGTAAATACAGCTTTAACTATGTCAGAAGTAGATTCTGTAACATTAGCAACTCCTTCCGGAAAAGTCCATCGTCTCGAGACGACACCAGTAGAAACATCACCAAAAGTTAAATCCGTATTCAATCTAATTTGATTAGCCTGATCTTGTTCAGAAGTAAATATGACTCTTTGACTAGGGACACTTATATCAACATCATCATCCTGACAACTTATAATGGTAGAAAAAACCAGTATAGGGGTAACTATATATTTAAATAACTTTTTCATATGTGTTAAATTTTTAATTTCCAACTTCATCATTTGTTTGTAGTTCTGCTGCCGGTATAGGTAAGTAATTATGTAATTCCGGACTATAATTTTTACTTGCCTGCGCAAAATCCTGACGGATTTTTCCTCTTATAAATAAAGGTGCTACACCGGCACCTGAGCCCATTTGACCATCAATAGCATTCACATCTAAAATACCATCCTGATTTTTTAATCTCCACTCTTCATCAGCGTTTAGTTCACTAATAACATCCCCTGCAATACCCCATCGTACTAAATCTTTCCAGCGATGTCCTTCCAAACAAAGTTCCAATGGCCGTTCTACTCGTCGCAAATGTGTTCTTACGGACTCAACAGAAGGGGTTACCTGGGTTTCTACACCACCATTTACTTGTTTGCTTATATGAAATGCAGGAAAGGTTCCGTTGGTATCAATGTAATCTCTTAAGGTAATTACTCCGGCTCTTCTTCGCACTAAATCTATAAACTCAATAGCAGTATCCACATCCCCGTTAGCTTCCAAAACTGCTTCTGCATACATTAAGTAAACATCTGCCAGTCGTATATGACGGTAGTTTATTTCAGAACGAAAAAGACCATCTTCGCTTTCTAAATGATACCAATTAGAATATTTTTTGGCATATGAACTTTGTCCGAAAACCCAACCGGGTCTTTCACCTATAGGTAATCCGTAATATAAACCATCCCCGTCTATAGGGACAATACTGGCACCCATTCTTTTTGACTGCATATTATCATCATTAACCGGGTTATCAACATCAACTGAATCCCTTACAAAAAGTTCATGAAGGTAGTAGGTAGGTAACACTACATTAAAACCTGCAAAATTTAATTGCGCTATAGATCTTGCAATAGCACTAGCCTCAGCTCCGGTTTCATTATTATTATTATCAACTATCTCACCTCTAACTCCTGGATTAATATCTATATTATAAGGAGTTTCCAAGATAGATTCTGAATTAAATTCCGTTAAATGAGAAAAGTTATCCAAGTTGTTAGGAGCCAATCTATAAATATTAGAATCTATCACTTCTTTTAATTGCGTGGCAGCCTGAGACCACTGTTGTGTGTACAAATAAGATTTACCGAGTAATGAAGTTGCCGCACCCCAGGTTACTCTTCCCAAATCACTCTCCGGCCAGGTTCGTGGTAAATTTTCTTTTGCAAACTGAAGGTCAGGAATAATTATTTGATTCGTTACTTCTTCTATATTGCTTAAAGGAGCTGATATTTGATCTGATGTTTCAGGTACTTCTGTTCTAATAACGGCTTGTCCGTACGTATGAATCAATTGGAAGTAGTAAAAAGCTCGGAAAAAACGTGCTTGAGCTTCAATAGAAACAGCATTTTCAGCATTGTCAAAGGCTTCAGGATTAAGCGGAATTTGCGCAAGTACTTGATTCGCTCTAAATATTCCTATGTATAATTCATTCCATTTATCTACTACTTGTTCGGTAGCATCTCCAAAGGTTAAATTAGAAAAAACAATTTGTCGATAAAAGCTTTCAGTACCAGCTTCATCTCCAAGTAACATTTCAAAAGCAAGTCCGCTTCCACTAATACTTTGAAACTGAAGCGCACCATATACGGTATTTAACGCCCTTTCAAAATCATTTTCAGTTCTCCAAAAGGTGCCGTTATCTACGGAGTTAATATTTTCCACATCTAAGTCACAACTTGTGAGTACTAAAATGCTGAGCAAAAAAGTAATGTGAACATGTAATCTTTTTTTAATCTTCATAATAAAATCTGTATAATATATTTTAAAAACTAAGTTGAACACCTAATAAAATTCTTCTGGAAACAGGATATGTTATTCGATCTACTCCTCTTGTAAAAATTCCATCTCCACCTATTTCCGGGTCAAAACCAGTATACTCAGTAAAAGTAAATGGGTTTTGAGCAGCTGCATATACTCTGGCTTTTGTAAAGAAGTCAGGTAAACTCTTGTTAGGAATAGTATATCCTAAGGTAATGTTTCTAATTCTTAAATACGTTCCGTCTTCTAAGAAGTAATCTGATCTCGCTCTCGTATTCTCATTGGCTCCTGCTCTTCTAGCCGGAATATCCGAATTAGGATTCTGAGGGGTCCATTGCCCTAATTGTTCCTGATGCCTACCTAATCTATAGGCAAGTAGTCTAGCTCCGTTATATACTTCAGCACCATAAGAAAAGTAATTTTGAACGAATAAATCAAAACCTTTATAATTTAAATTTATATTTAAACCAGCTTCGAATTCTGCTTGTCCGGAACCAGCGTATACTCGATCATCATCCGTAATAACACCATCCGTAGCATCTGCAATGCCGTCACCATCAGTATCTACATTAACCTGATCAACATATGCAATATCTCCCAATCTTGCATTAGGCACAAGCTGCTGGTATTCCTGTAATTGTTCTTGTGTTTTGATTACCCCATTATTTTCAAGTAAAAAGAAGGCACCAGCCTCAAATCCTTCTGCCAGGAACGTAGTATTATCCACATTTCCGGTGGTAAATAAAGGAATACCTCCTGAGAAACCTCTACTGGTTCCGTTGAGATCGGTAACTTCATTAACATTTCTAGTAAATGTACCTGCAATATTCCATTCTAAGCCAAAATTAGTTTGACCTTTATAAGATAGAGATAATTCTATTCCTTCATTTGTTAAATTTCCTGCATTGATAATTCTACTACTAAAAGAAGGATCTCGAGGAGCATTTGTTCCAGCAGAAGGGGGAAGTCTTTCTTCTAGCAAAAGATCTTCTCTATTGTTTATGTAGTAATCTGCAGTAAACGTAATCTGATTATTAAATAAGGATAAATCCAAACCTACGTTTCTTGAAATTTTGGTTTCCCACTGGATATCCGGGTCAATAATCCGTCTTCCGATTTGTCCAAAGGCTAAATCTTCATCCGGACCAAACAAGAAGTTAACACCCGATTCGATGATAGGTACATATGGAGTAGGGTTGTTTCCTGCTATAGTTTGATTACCTACTTCTGCAATACTTCCTCTTAATTTGAAGTTTTGTATAAAATCGATATTAGCATTTCGGAAGAAAGGTTCTTCACTTATATTCCATCCTGCAGAAACTCCGTAGAATGTTTTAAATCGGTTATCAGGTCCAAAATTAGAAGATCCATCCCTTCTGATACTTGCGGATAAAAGGTATCTGTCGTCAAAGTTATACTGAATTCGACCTAATAAACCACTTAATCTGTTTTCACTTTCAAATCCGGTAGGATTAATTGGTTCTTCTCCCTGACTTAATACATCCGTATCATTACTGGCCAATCCGATAACTCCAGTACTTAAAGTTTTATTCTCAAATTGTTCAAATGATGACAATGCCAGTAACTGAATATTATGTTTTCCGATATCGAAATAGTAATTTAAAGAATTTTCAATAGTATTTCTTTGACTAAAAATAAAACTCTCCTGTAGTATAGCATCTTCTCTTGAAGCACCAGGTGCAAACTCTCCTCTAAAATTAAAAAGTAAATATTGAGGCTGAAAAGATTTTCTTCTAAAGTCAAAAGAGTTTCTACCCAGGTTAACTTTATAATTTAAACCCTCAAGAATTTCATAGTCCAGACTAAAAGCGACATTTGTACTTTTTATTGTTCTGTTATCTTCATTATTAAGAAGTCTGGTTAAGAAACTTAGTAACTCCGGTTGTCCGGTTCCTACTCCTAAATTAACGATACCATTCACCGGCTGTACATCTGCGATCGGAGGTTGAAATGGTCTTTGTGAAACTGCTTGTTCCAAAAGTGCAAAGGGTTCTTGCTGTCTAAGTTCATCTGTAATACCAAGACTCGTAAATATTTTCAATCTATCCTTTGTATACTGTCCGGTAACCCTTGTACTTAATCGGTTAAATCCGGAATTAATCAAAACACCTTCCTGATCAAAATACGTAGCATTAATATTTAAAGTTAAATCACCTACACCTCCGGATATGTTTAAGTTGTGGTTTTTGATCAGAGCATTATCATTTTGTACGTCTCCTACAAAATCACTATCAAAATCAAGTGCGTTGGGATTTAAGAAAAAGATATTATTATCTAGATTATCCGAATCAAGTAGTAACTGATCGGAAAATAACTGCTCACTGGTGTTTAATAAAGGAACTCCGGAAGTAATATTTTGAACCGCAGTATAGGTAGCGTAGTCAATACTTAGTTTACCTCTTTTTCCTTTTTTAGTGGTAATAAGAATTACCCCGTTAGCTGCTCTTACCCCATACACTGCAGCAGAAGCTCCATCCTTTAATATATCAATAGATTCAATTTGTTCGGGGGCAATGTTTGGATTTCTTTGATATGGAATTCCATCTACAACAAATAGTGGTCCTAAAGAACCAGGACTTAAAGATCCTACACCCCGTATTTGTATGTTTGCCTCTTCTCCCGGTCTACCATTACTAGCCTGAATATTTACTCCTGCTACCTGTCCCTGTAGGGATTCTGCTACATCAGATACCGGAGCTTTTGAAATAATTTCTGCACTTATCGTGTTAACAGCACCAGTAACTTCGATTTTTCGCTGGGTACCATATCCAATTACGACAACCTGGTCTAATTCCTGACTATCTTCGGCCATGACAATATCTACTGTAGTAGCATCTCCTACTACGACGGATTGACTTACAAAACCTACAGAAGAAAAAACAAGAGTTTCTCCTTTTGACACATTAATAGTATAGTTTCCATCAAAATCGGAAACTGCACCTTTACTAGTACCTTGTACTAAAATGTTTACTCCTAATAAAGGCATATTACCTTCATCCGTGATAGTTCCTGAAAGGTTAAATTCTTCCTGGGCTTTTGTGCTAATGGAAACTAACATTAAAACACAAATTAAAAGCCAATGGTTTTTGTTGGCAATAGTTGCTATTTTGTTTTTCATAAATAAATAGGAAACTTAAGTGAAATTAAAAATGTTGACGATTTCTTATTTTTTCAAACGCAAAACGTTTAAATCGTTAAAACAAACATATTAATCTTAATTATTTATTAAAACAATTAGAACTAGACAAAATATAGACAAGTATATTTTTTCCTTATAAAATGTTAAAATTTAACAGATTTCTAAGCTAAATAGTAAAATTTTGCCTTTGATCTGATTTATTTTTGATTTAAACCATAAAAAACAAATTGCTTTGAAGTCTATTTTATAGATAATTCAAAAATTTTATCTTCCAATATGAATTTAAATTTAATTCTATCAAACAATTGTTAATATATCCTAAAGCAATAAATTACTACTTTATCTTTATTAATAGTCTATACAAATAAAATTAGATATGTACTACCTTTTATAGTTTTTAAGGTACCTTAAAATTTGAATGCGAAGTACTTAGCGTTTATGTCAAGTTGTTGTCTAGTTAAAATTTAACTATGTTAACCTTTGCTAATAATAGTTGGTTGCATTTCCCAACAATTAATAAGTACATCTGGGTTTAAGCTCCTATGATCATAAAAAACATCGTTTTAATTTATTTTTTACTTATCAATTTTATTACATTATCGTAAGCTATTACCTAAAATAATCTGACAACAGTAGTGTTTTATGGTCAAATTCTTAATATGGATTTATCCTATGATGCTACTCTGAAAGATTTTTTCTCGATGATTATTCAAACACAAGAACTGAACGCTACAGATAATTTTGTTAATAGTTATAGTTCTTGGGTTATTTTAATTCTTAAATTCAACAAGGAATACGCAACCAAATAAACAGGATCATTTTATTTTTAAGCACACAATTGATTCTTCCATTCCAGTATCTTCAACAATACCTTTTGGTTGTAGATACATCATTAGAGTTTCTATATTGACAAAAAGAAGTGATGCTACAGTTACAATTGTTGATACACCAATTATTGTTGAACCTACCTTATCTATAGGAGACTATATGCTAAAGAAAAAATTTACTGCCTTTTATCCTAATCCGGTAAGAGAAATATTATACGTTACCGATAGTGTAAGATCTCAAGAATACAGAATTCTGAATATATCCGGTAGCATGGTAGAATCTGTAGAAGCAAGTACTACCTTAGATATATCTGATTAAATGTAGGCACCTACTTTATAGAGATAAAAAGGGGTATTGCGGAATTCCTTACATACTAAAAATTTATTTTATAATTTTTACTATTAGTGTCCGGTTATACTAAATGATAGTTTATAAAGCTAAATAAAATAAGGTAATTCCAAACTTTGAAGTGATTAGAGGTTGCCTTTTCACTTTATTAAAAGTAATCTGTTCTTTAATATAAATATTTATTACGATATAGATTGGTCTTGATTCTTGTTTATAGAAGCGATAGCGACCTGTCCGTCCGCAGGCGGGTCTTGAGTCTTTACTAGAGATTAATGAATTTTATCTATTGGAATGGTTAGATATAATAATATGTCTGACCATTTAGTATATCATCCCTAATAAGAAACAGATCTGTAAACTGAATTGATATAATTAAACGGGGGAATTGGGAAAGAAGCCTTTATTTAAGAAATCTAATAATGTCTTTTTTTTCTATGATAGTCTTATAACGAATGTTTAAGATTTACCTTTTTTAATTCTATATGATTAAAGTTACTGAAAGAGATCAGTCGTCTTCTTAAAGTAAATATTGCTTCAAAAAATTATATGATACCAAGGATTTATAAGAAAATTCCTATGTATTTCTTACAGTAATAAGAATAAAATTTTTTTGGATTTTTATATATAGATTAAAATTTGCCGAATAAATAATATAAAATTATAAATATATAGTGTTGTTTTTTTAAGTATTGGTATAAAATTTATCTACATAGTAAATATTCTATATTCTTATTATTATAAATAATTAATTATTCTAAATGTACTTATTAATACAAAAGATAATTATTATAACTTGATTCCTACATTTTTAATAATTCTTTATTGGTTGATTTCTATTTAGTTGTAATTTATGTCTATATTTAGTCTAGTTGTTATTTTAACGTGATAAATAGTAAATTCTTAGTTTTAAGTCTAAATCTTTATAATTATGAAAAAAGTTACGTTAATTTATTTTTTACTTATCAATTTTATTGGATTTTCTCAATCCATTACTTGGAATAATCCGGTAACTTCAGCTGCACCTGGTCAAACACTTAGCATGGATATATCCTACGATGCTAATCCGGAAGATCTTTTTTATGTTCTTTTTGAAATTAGAGAAGTAGATGATACGTTCGCTATTGTAAACAGTTATAATACTACTTTCCCTGTTAATGAAACCAACGGTCCGGAACCAAATCAACAGAGTAATATTACTTTTGATTATGAATTAGATGCTTCCATCCCCGCTTCTTCCACATTGCCTCCGGGAAATCAATATTTAATCATTGTTGCAATGTCATTAAATAATGATGCTATATTCCGGAATGATAATAGGTCTATCAATATTGATCCTACTCTTTCAACTGGTGATTTTGGTACTAAAGAAAATTTCTCTGCCTTTTATCCCAATCCGGTTAAAGATGTATTATACTTTACAGATAATGTGAAATCCCAGGAATATAGGATTTTGGATTTATCCGGTAGAGTGGTAAAGTCTGAAAATGCTAGTACTACATTAAATGTAGCGGAATTGAATGCAGGTACCTACTTTATAGAAACAGAAAATGGAATCGGAAAATTCCTTAAATACTAAATTTTCATTTGTACCTTTGTATACTAAAATGGTTAGACTATTATGACGTCTAACCATTTTAGTATATAACTTAACGAGTTTTTCAATTGAATAATCTACTACAAATTAGCACCCCAATTTTTATGAAAAAGAAACAAATGAAATTAAAAAATACCATAAGGTCAATTGCTATTACAATGCTAGTCTTTAGTTTTAGTGAACTACAGGCACAGGTGAATGTTGATATTAATTTCGATGTAAATCATACTTTAGACGTAATTACCTCCTTTGATAGAGAAAAATTTATTACCTGCCATTCCGATCCAAGTGACAATGATTTTAACGGAGAGTTAGACAAACTGGATTATCTGATTAATGATCTGGATGTGTATTTCGGAAGAGAAACCGGTCGGATGCGTTTTCAGGTAAATCAGGTAATAGAAGATCCCGCACGACCTGGGTTTGCAAGTCCTAGTGATATGACACGAAGAGGGAATCAATCCCGAAATAATTATGCCCGTAATACAAGTCGGCATGCTTATGAAAAAGGTAATCTAATGACTGCTGCTCAAGATGTTCCTTTTTATCCTAATGGAAATAATGCCACTAGTAGAGGTTGGGTTTTTTCTCAGACGGATACACCTTCTGAACCTTTTGGTACAGCTACAGGAGAGTATATGGGAAGATTTCTTAGAGATTACCACGGTACGGGTGGGGCAACAGGTGATGTTAAACCGCTCTGGGTAGAAGTGATGAATGAACCGGTTTGGCCATTGGTAGATGTTAATTTACATGGGGGAGGTACTATCGAGAATATCTTTAAAATGCATAATTCCGTAGCAGATGAGATTAAGAGATTTTCTCCGGATACCAAAGTGGGTGGTTTTACTACTGCTTTTCCGGAATTTGAAAAAAACGGACGCCAGGAAAATGCTATATTCGGACAATGGGAAGAGCGATGGAAACGTTTTATTGATGAAGCAGGACCAAAAATGGACTTTTACTCTATTCATTTATATGATTTTCCCGGAATTAGAGGCGGATTGGAACAGTATCGTAAAGGAGGTAATATGGAAGCCACGATGGATATGATTGAACATTATAATACGATAGTATATGGTGATGTCAAACCATGGGTTATATCTGAATATGCATCACAACTACACGATTGGTTTAACCAGCCTTGGTCTGCATTTAGAGATTGGCTTTTTCTTAAAGCGCAATCTTCTATGCTTATGCAATTTATGGAACGAGCTAATGTTATAGAAAAAACCATTCCTTTTACCGTGATGAAAGCAGAATGGGGCTTTGGTAATTTTAGTAATAATGGATTTCCTTATTACTGGCGTATGATGCGAAGAGCAAATGAACCTAATGACTATAGCGGAGATTGGATATGGACAGAATATATTAAATTTTATGAACTATGGTCAGATGTTAAGGGAGTTAGAGTGGATACCCGAAGTACAGATCCGGACCTTATGGTAGATGCCTACGTAAATAATAACAAAGCTTATCTTATTTTAAATAATATTGATGAAACCAATCTTAATGTTAATCTGAATGAATTTGGATTAAATGGAAATGTAGTGAGCGAAGTAAAAATAAAGCATTTGTATCTGGGTTTGGATAATACTCCCAAATTAGATACCGTTATATTATCAGAAATTCCGGACGACGTTACGGTAAATAAAGAAAGCTGTATGATTGTAGAGTATACATTCAATACCCCGGTCGTTGTTAATGAATCGTCTACTGAGGTCAAAACCTATGCAATGACCTATAAGCAACCTATTGTTGCTAATACAGCTATTAGCTTTACCATTTCAAATATTTCTAAAGGAAGTTTTGGAGAAGGTATTTTACGTCTGGGAATCGGAAGGGAAAAGAACAGGGTTAGAATACCCGTAGTTTCTGTAAATGGTAACGCAGTTATCGTATCATCAGATTACAGAGGGGATGATCAGAAAGATAGGAATAGATTTTTCGGAATGTTAGAAATTCCGGTTTCTAATAACGTATTAAATAATGGAAATAATATCATTAATGTGACATTTCCGGATAATGGAGGTTTTGTAAGTAGTTGCGCATTACAAATTTTTGAATTTTCTAAAAATATTGTAAGGACTAGTAATAATGTACAAAGGGATAGGTCTATTACATTCAACAACCGAACGTCTTTTAATAGGAATGGTTCTTCGGATCCTCTTGTTGAATTTGGACAGGTAATGGATATCAACGTAACTTATAAAACGGGTATTACCGGAGGAACGGAAGAAGATTTAACTTATATAGCAACTCAGGTAAGACAGGTAGATGGCTCAGGCAATACGGTTAATAATAGTGCTTTTACATCTTCCATTCCCGGTACTGCAGATAATACAGGTACTTTTACCTATCAGTACACTGTTCCGGATAAATTTAGTGATGATACGGATATTCCTTCCTTCAATGATCTACCTTCGGGACATAGACTTCTATTGTTAATTTTTATGTCGGTAGACGGAGATAGTAATTTTGCTAATGCTAACGACACCATTATAATTACTGATAACGTATTATCAGTAGAAGAAGTCACTGATATCAATACTACTATACAACTGTATCCGAACCCTGCTTTGGATAATGTGTATCTTAAGGGTGATTTTGATACTTGGCAATTATTTTCTGCCACGGGTGCATTATTGCTAAATGGTAAGGATCAGAACATAGATACTTCAAATCTGGCATCAGGACTTTATTTTATTAATTTTGATAATACCAAGCAGTCTATTAAGTTCGTAAAGTATTAACTTTTTTAGTATTCTGTACACTCTATGTTTTAGAGGATGTATATAAAAATTTAAAACCACTTTCTTGTTTACGATTGAGAAGGTGGTTTTTTTATTATTGATTTTTCCGAACGTAATTTCCTAATAAATTCTTTCACCTTAGTTTACATACTTTGTAGTGCAGATGAAAACAAAGTACCAGGTTTAGAAAGTGCTTTTCTGCAATTCCTTTTTTGTTAAATTAGTAAAAGACTACTTTAAATAGTTAAAGAAAACTATATAAAGTATTAAAAACTAATGATTCTGGTAAAGAGCGCTACTATATTTACCTTCTCTCTAAACAAAAATTCATTTTCTTTTATATATTTGAAAGCATGCAACTATACTAATATCAAATAATATGAACTTAAATAGGAAAAATTTTAATCCTTACATTAAAAATCTAGTTTCAACTAGCAATATATCTAATCTTTCTTTAAATACCTCCTTTACAGGTAAATAGTCAGTTAGCTGTATCTTAATTTTATACCAATCACTAATTATTAGAAACTATCCCTTAAAATGTATTCTATATGTTTACTAAAAACTTAATATACTCGATAATTCTTTCTATGAGTCTTAGTGTCACCGGATGCGGAAGTGACGATCCGGAATCGAAAGATAACCAAACTGATAATCAACCCGTGGCAAAGGGGGATGTGTTAATTGTAGAAGAGGATAGTACCTCCGGAGAAGCAAATAGGGTAAATGTATCTGAGAATGATGACTTAGGAATGAATGGTGGGGGAGATGATAATTATGCGAAGGCTACCAATCCGTTGCATGGAAATATTACTGAAATCAGTGACGGTGTATTTGAGTATATACCGAATTACAATTATGATGGGGAGGATAGTTTCTTATATACCATAAATGATAGCAAAGGTAATGAAGCAGTGGCAAAAGTAGATATTATAGTAAATCCTTATATACCTACTAAAGAGGATTTTAATAATATAGACCCTGATCTGCCTTCTTTCGTATCCATAGATAATACTACCCCTTTAGATAAGAAATGGACAAAAGTGGAAGCAATGTCTGATGAATTTAATACCTGGGATTTGAATAAATGGTTTAAATCTACCTGGAATTACGGAGTTCCTGTTTATATGTCGGCATCTATGGACAACTCAGGAGTATCTGATGGGAATTTATGGATTAAAGCTACTTTAAATGAAAATAACCCGGAGCAAAGGTGGTTTCAGTCGGCTAGAATACATTCAAAGGCAAAAATAAATTATCCTATGTATACCGAAGCCAGAATTAAAACGGCTCATATATCTGCTTTCAATACTTTTTGGTTGAATAATGGAGATGCTTCCAATAGGGATGAAATTGATATTATAGAGAATAATTCCAAACCTTCCTGTGGGTGTCGAGATAAATTTCCAACAATTATGAATTCTCAGTATTTTCATGCAGATTCAAAATTAACTCCTGTAGTTATAAGAAATAGTAGTAACTATAACAATACTGATTTATCAGAAGCCAACCCTCTTAAAGGAGTACCGTGGAATATGGAATATCATACGGTAGGAGTATGGTGGAAGGATAGTAAGAATATTCAATTCTATCTGGATGGTGAACCTGCCGGAAACGTAGTGGTAGGTAATCACGAATCAGGAGATGATTACCCGAATCGGTTATTTACCAGAGACCTGGAGATAATTTTTGATTTATGGACAAAAGATGAAGATTGGTTAGGAGGACTTCCAGCCAAAGCAGATTTAAATGACAACACTATAAATACAATGAAAATTGACTGGGTAAGAACCTGGAAATTAGAGGATATCTAATGTTTTCGTTATATATTTTATAACTATAGCTAAATGAATATTCATGTTATTTTATGTTGATTTAGCTATATAGGCTAAGTATAAACCCTCGCATGCATAAAGAAAGTATGAAAGGTATCCTATGAATTTACGGATTCTAAAATTAGTAAGGCTAAAAAAGGATGATCAATAATCCTTTTTTAGCCTTACCTTTTTAAACTTATTAACAATGATTGACTTCCTGCGAGGAAGTTGTAGTAAATGCCAATCTACTATAAAACAGTTTTATAAAAACAACATTTTTTGTCGTATTAAACTTTATTCTTTTATCAAACTAAATGATTTTAATACTTCTGATGATGCTCCTTCAAGCATTACAATATAGATTCCTTTATCTAAAAAGTCAATAGATATCTTACTATTGGATTTTATTTGTTGAGAATACAATCTTTGACCTAATATATTATTAAATGTAACTGTATAATTCTGATTCTGAAGTCCTGAAAACGAAACAATATCTTTGACCGGATTAGGATACATGGTAATCTGGGTTTTGTTCGGAACTATTTCATTTGTAGATAAAGCGTTTGCAACTATAGTAATAGGCAAAGCAGAAACGTTAAAGGAATCTCCATTACTCGAACTAAAGCTTGCAAACAAGAAGTAAAATTCTCCATTTTGTAAATCAGCAGATGGGAGTATAGGATCACTACCAGGTGGGAGGTCATCCAGGTTAATATTTAAAGTAGCCGTTGAAGTACCTGACTCTGTATTTAAAACGGAATTATCAATGACAATATCAAAATCACGAATTAAACTAAACGTTGATGTAAGATGACGTAAAAAATAACGTATTCCTCCGTTATTACCTGCAATTACCGTATTGCCAGTACCGGCGTGATAATCAACGGTGACTTCTATCGTTCCACCAATTTCATATGCCGTATTGATATATGTATCTCTGTTATCAAAAGTGATGCTTGGAGCCACTAGATCGGTAACGGTTACAGTAGCTTGATCATTGATGTCCTGATCTGTAGTAGAAGCAACGGTTATAGTAGCTACTCCAGCAGCTACCGCAGTAACTACACCATTTTGATCAACAGTACAAATTGTTTCATCACTACTGGACCAAGTTAAGGACTTATCATCTGCATCAGCAGGTAATACCGTAGCCTTTAAGGTAGCGATGTTTCCTGCTATAAGATCAACCGTTTCAACGTCTAAGGTTACAGATTCTACCGGTATAGGAAAAAAAGCAACTACACTTACTGCTACGGAAGCTGTTACGGAGGTATCTCCTACGCTAGTAGCAGTAATAGTTGTACTACCACCTTCTAATACCCCGGTGACTAACCCGTTTTGATCTACTGTTGCAACAGACGGATCAGCAGAACTCCAGGTTACTTCACGGTTAGCAAAGACCGGTTCAACCTCTAAGTTTAACTGGGTATCAGTTCCTACACGAACCTCAACCGGATCAGGGGTAATAGTAATACTTGTAGGATCTAATAAATTCGTGTCAAAAATTTGATTGACGGCTTCATCCGTAAATTCTGCCACTTCACCGTTTCTCCATCTAACCGTAATGTTAGTAATCCTATCATCAGTTCCTATGCCAAAATGAATCATATTTAACAAACTCTGAGAATAAGAGGCTCCTGATGATCCTACTCTTTTAAACAAAGATTTACCTCCGTTAGTAGTTAATGTAACTTCCGCAGAGATAGGATCGACATTATTAGCAGGAGAATATCCTACTTTTACAATAGCATAATTACCAGTATCGTTTTTTTGATTTTCAAATAGATACCAGGTTCCTTTCATATCATCCCCATTTAACAGGTCTACATCACCGTCCAGGTCATAATCAAAAGCCTGTCCCATATCTCCGTGCGACATAGTTCCAACTACCGTAGCAGCATGATTAGTGGTAATCTCAAATTTGCCCTGACCGTTATTCATTAGGATATAATCCGAAATCCGGTTTCTCAAATATCCGTATCGATGTACAAAAATATCCTGGAAACCATCATTATTAAGGTCTCCTGCAGTTACTCCCCAGTGATTTCCTCCTTTTGGGATATTCCATTGCTCAGAAACATCTACAAAACTAACCTCCCCAGTACTAGGGTTTAAATCATTTCTTAAAAGTAGATCCTGTACATTTCTATTTTGAGCGGGTGGGGTTGCGGAAGTAAAACTACTTACTCCGTCAATTGTAAAACCAATGCTAAAAGAAATATCTCCGCTTCGTACCGATTTTAATCGCCACTTTCCTCCCCCTAAATGTCCAATATACAGTCCGTCTGCAGTGGTGGTTGCAGGAAAACCATCTGCGTTTGCTTCGGTGGCTTGTATATCCGGAATAGTAATCGGATCGTTTCCTATATTTAAATTATCAATAGCTACATCCATAGCGCTTCCTAAAAATACCGGGAAGTTACCTGTAAATTGATTTCTACGGGCAAAACTTAAGTTTGATAAATCCAGCACATCGTTTTCAGCTTCAAAATCGATAGTTAGCGTTCCGGTACCTCCGGTAGTTCTTCCGTCGATTACCTTTCTAATAGGGTCATAATCCAAAGAAGTATCATCAGAAATTAAAAAAACCTCCTTACCTCCGGTAATATATAAATCTAAATCTCCATCATTATCGATATCTACATCCAGGGCACTTAAATTATCAAACTTACCTGCAGCACCCGTTCCGGCTAACCAGGTATCCGTAACATTTTCAAAGGTAAAGTTTCCATTACCTTTCCATATAGATAGACGGTCTATAAAAACGATATCATCAATGCTATCTTTATTTAAATCCGTTATAACTACTCTTGAACCGGAAGCATTTTCTAATCCCGTAATACCAACTTGGGTAAATGTTCCATCCCCTTTATTAGCATAAAAAATGTGTTGCGCATTGTTTCCTCCGTTTATACCGGGAGCATTAAATAAAGCTAGATCTAAATCTCCGTCCAGGTCAAAATCAACCCATCTCGGTGAACGACCTCTGGCTCCGGATATGATTCCTACATCCGCATCACTTCTTACCAAAGTTCCATTGTTATTTTTATAAAATAATGGTGGTTTTGGAGTAGTTCCGTTTCCTCCTCCCAAGGCAATAACAATATCAAGATCTCCGTCATTATCAAAATCGCCTGCAGCTGAACCATGCAAATCCATTAACCTGAATAAAGAAAGACGTGTTTCATCAGTTACATTACCACTAGCACTCCCAAAGAATAATTTACTTGGTGAATCCACATCATTATGATTATTTAGAATCATATCGTAATGTCCATCGTTATTAATATCTGCAATTGAAGGCCCTCCGTACTTGTCTCCTTCTTCTATACTTAAACCAATAGTACTACTTACATTAGTATAAGCAGGGATGTTTAAACCACTAACGTCTTCCATACTAAGAGAAGAGATAGTAACGTCCTGATTGCTAGAGAAAAAATCTAATGAAACATCTCCCGTAGCAGGAAAATTTACCATAAAATTTAAAGACTGAACTCCAGTAGAAGGAATATCAATATTATCAATTAACCGTTCCCCTCCCACTTCCATAGTTAAATTAGCATAATCAGATGCTATGCTAACGTCCATATTTACGCGTTTTAATAAACTTCCGCTTACCGTATAATTTATAGAAACGGGGGTTCCAGGAGAAACTACCGTAGGTGAAGTAATAATTTGTCCAAAACTGTTAAACGATATGCTTAAAAAAAACATAAATAGTACTAACGCTTTGGTTTGAAATAATTTTCTTTTCATAACCTGATTGAATTAATTTTGATCTTTTAATTTTTTTATTCTTACTTTCTTACATACTAATGTGAATAGAATTTTAATTTATAATATTTTAAATATCAATGATTTGTGATTTTTTAGTGTGTGAAGGAATAGTTGAATTATAAGTAAGTTTTATTATATCTAAAGGAGGTAATCCTTTGTTTAAAATGTATTAAGAACCACGCTATCATGGTGTAATAAATCCGTAGTTCATTTATCTGATTTATATAAAAGCAGTTTAATCGAAGCAATCCCTAGCCTAAAAATTTTAAATCTTAATAAGCTACTTTTGCTGCTTAATATATAATTGGTAATATATTAACTATAAATTATCAATTAGTTTAAAAATTTAACCGCAATATAATGATTTTTTAAAATATAAATAGTTTTAAAAAATCATTTCTAAAGAAAAATAAACGAAATAAATAATAAGTAAACAAAACTAAATTAATTGTTAATTGATATGGTTGGGTTATTCTCAATATGGTAAGGTTTATGAATTTACAATTACCGGTTTTGTTGATTAAGAGTGCTATATTGTTTAAGTAATTTTTGCAGAAATTTCATAAGATCTTAAGAAGTGTATATATTAGAAAAATGAATGGCTCAAATAATTTTCTACAAAGAGTTTAGTTATTTATTATAACATACTTAGATTTATAATGACTAACCCCCAAGACTCTTTTTTTTCTGAAGTTAAACCTGAGGCTATATTTTAAGATCCGAAAGTAGGTTGTCCGAACTCACCTCGACTTACTTACTTTATTAATAATAAAGAAATTATAATTAATGATAGTCACTGTTTGAGGCAGAAAGTTCAGTGTAACAATTAAGTAAATCAGACTTGACAAAAGAATAAAATAAAGAGCTATTTATCGATTTTGACAATAGGTAAATGAACTTTCAATTTAAATAATTGATTTATGATAAGAATTTAATATAGAGGATTACAATAGATTTAAAAACCTAACTATTCTGCTATAATTCTTTAAATTTTTGGTAAATTACTGATATTCAGTTAAAAGGAGTTTTAGCATAGATAGTTATATAAAGAACACATCTTTACTTATAGTTGAAAGCCTCTTTAAAGAACGTATTTATACTTATAGGATAGTAGAACACCATAATTTTAAAAACTAGAAACAATTTTATAATATTTGGAATCAATGTTCAGTGTAATACGAGTGATTGTTCAGTTATTGATGAGTTAGTAAATGGCACTATACAATAGTAATATTATAGTTTTGACCTAATAAAGTTATCAATTAATTAATAAAAAATGAGAAAAAGTTCATTTTTAATAATATCACTTATTTTAAGTCTGGTAGTCGGTTGTAAGCAATCGCTACCTACGGATGTTGCTGAAGCCTATCAGTCGCTCCCGGAAAAGGTAGATTATAATATACATGTAAAGCCTATTCTATCTGATAAATGCTTTATATGTCATGGTCCGGATAAAGCAAAAATATCTGCGGGTTTACAATTGCACGCTCCTGAATCGGCTTTTGCAGAGTTACCGGAATCTCCTGGTAAGTTCGCTATCGATCCGGGCAGTTTAAAGAATTCGGAAGTTTTTCATAGAATTTTATCAGAGGATCCTAAATTAATCATGCCAACTCCGGAGTCTTATCTAACCTTATCTCCGGAAGAAAAAGCAACTCTTATAAAGTGGATAGAGGAGGGAGCAGAATATAAAGACCACTGGGCTTTTATTGCTCCTAAAAAACCTGAAATACCTAAGCTTAAAAAAGATCAAATCAAAGAAAATCCAATTGATAATTTTGTAGGTAAAAAATTAGAACAACATAATTTACAATTAGCTAAAAAAGCAAGTAAAGAATTATTATTAAGGAGGGTATCACTAGACTTAACTGGATTACCTCCCACTAAAGACGAAGTGCTAAATTTTTTAAATGATGATGCACAGAACGCGTACGAAAAACAGGTAGATCGTTTATTATCCTCTAAACATTATGGAGAAAAAATGGCGGTAGACTGGCTGGACGTAGCTCGTTATGCAGATACTCATGGTTACTTTGTAGACCGTTACCGGGATATGAGTCCCTGGAGGGATTGGGTAATTAAGTCTTTTAATGAGAATATGCCTTACAATAAGTTTATCACATGGCAGCTGGCTGGGGATTTACTAGAAAATCCTACTAAGGAGCAGATATTGGCCACAGGTTTTAATCGATTACATCCCCAAAATCTTGAAGGTGGAATTATTGATGAAGAATTTAGAGTAGAATATGTTTCGGATCGAACCAATGTAGTAGGGCAGGGAATCATGGGATTAACCGTAGCCTGCGCTAAATGTCACGATCATAAATACGATCCTATCTCACAAAAAAATTATTTTGAACTTTACGGCTTTTTCAATCAGGTAAATGAATCCGGTCAGATTCCCTGGGATTGGTCTATGCCGGTTCCCACAATGTTGCTACCTACGGAGGAAGAAGAAAAAATGATGGCATATATTGAGGATTTGGTGGCCACTACTGAAAATAAGGTGATAGAAACTGTTGCTGTAGAAAAAGATAAGGTGGCACAATGGATACAGGATGAGAAATATAAAAAGGATGCTTTTACGGACTCTAAACACTTAGTAGCCCATTACAACTTTGAGAATAGTAGCTTACGAAACACTTTAAATGCAAAAGAAAAAGGAGTAATGAAAACTCAGTTTGCTAAAAACCAGAAAATCGTTTTAAAGAAAGGTTATCAGGGCAAGGGCTTAGAGTTTGACGGTGATGCCTGGCTGGATTTGGATAAAGTAGGAATCTTTCAGAGAAGCGAAGCCTTTAGTATAGGTATACGGGTATTTATTCCAAAGGATTTAAAAGAAGGCGTTATCTTCCATAAAGCATACGGTACCAGGTTACATAGTTATAGAGGCTACCACCTTTCAATCACAAAAGACAATACTTTTGAATTATTGTTGGCCCATGTCTGGCCGGATAATGCCATCGTAGAAAAAACAATTAAAGAAGTACCACGGGAACAGTGGATTCAGTTAACACTTACTTATGATGGTTCCAGCAAGGCAAACGGTTTAAAACTCTACATGAACGGAGACCCTATGCAAACAAAAGTAGAAATTGATAACCTATACAAGGATATTATCTTTCATGATTTGGATGACTATATTTATCCTAAACCTATAGAACCGGGATTACAGGTAGGTGCACGATGGAGAGGTAAAGGAATTGCTGGTGCTATCGTTGATGACCTAAAGGTTTTTAATAAAGAGCTTACTCCTTTAGAAATTTTAAAATTAACAGATCCCAAATTATTAGAGCCTATTATCTCAAAAGGATATGCAACGCTTACGGATAAAGAAAAAAATAAGTTACGGTCATATTACTTATCGTCAAAATCTGTTCCGGTTAAAAATGCACTTTCTTCCTTGCAAGAAGTCAGAACCATGCAGGCAGATAGTGTAGATAATATCCAGGAGATTATGGTTATGAAAGATTCTACCGGAATTCGAAAGACCTATGTTTTAGAACGCGGTCAATATGATGCACATGGAGATGAAGTTTTTCCGGATACTCCCGGGAGTTTACCTGCCATGTCTGCGGACTTGCCCAAAAACAGGTTAGGATTGGCCACCTGGTTAACTGACCCAAAAAATCCTTTGACGGCAAGAGTAGCGGTAAATCGATACTGGCAGAATTTTTTCGGTAAAGGAATTGTAGAAACTTCCGAAGATTTTGGAAATCAAGGAAGCTTACCTACACATCCCGAATTGTTGGATTGGCTGGCAACGGAATTTATAGCTTCCGGATGGGATTTAAAAGCCTTAAATAAGCGTATAGTCATGTCTGAAACCTATCAACAGGACTCCAATGTATCTGATGAATTAAGAGAACTGGATCCTGACAATACATTATTAGCTCGCGGACCTTCTAAACGATTATCCGGTGAGATGCTTCGGGATAATGCTTTATTGGCAAGCGGATTGCTGAATCCTAAAATAGGAGGGCAAAGTGTAAAACCTTATCAACCGGACGGACTTTGGCAAATGACACATGCGGCTTATGAAAGAGATACCGGAGAAAAGCTATACCGAAGAAGTTTATATACCATATGGAAAAGAACGGCTCCTAATCCTACAATAGCCACGTTTGATGCCTCCACAAGAGACATTTGTATGACTCGTAGACAGGAAACCAATACACCATTGCAAGCACTTGTATTACTAAATGACCCTACTTATATAGAAGCTTCAAAGGTAATAGGTAAAAATATGACTGCATTTTCTTCCATAGAAGAAGGAATTCGTGATATTTATATCCGCTTAACTGGTAAGCGAATAAGTAATACAGAACTGGATTTGTTAACAGAACTACAGAAAGCAGAGTTAGCAAAGTTTAAAAATAATCTCAACAAAGCAGAAGGATGGTTGGCATCCGGAGATTTTAGGTTTGATGAAAACGATAATCTTCCGATGATTGCTGCAAATGCGGTAGTAGCAAGTACCATAATGAATTCCGATGCGACTATAACTAAAAGATAATTGTACTATGTGTGATCACCACGATACCTTACGATCTAATAATAAAGACCTTCAACAGGTAGAAAAGATGTTTGACAGAAGGTCATTTTTAACTAAAACCTCTTTAGGTTTTGGTGCGCTGGCTTTGGGTTCGTTGCTAAAAGCAGATAAAGCCTGGAGTTCGGTAAAAAGCAATGTAAAACCGGACCTCGAAATGTTTAGCCGAAACGATTTGGGACTACCACATCATGTGCCTAAAGCAAAACGAGCTATTTATTTATTTCAAAGCGGCGGACCTTCACAAATTGAACTGTTTGATTACAAACCTAAGTTAAAGGATTTATTCGGAAAAGAATTACCGGAATCCGTTAGAAAAGGGCAACGACTTACCGGAATGAGCGCGGATCAAAGTTCCCTGCCCATTGCACCTTCTATTATTGACTTTAAGCAGTATGGAGAGTCAAGAGCTTGGGTAAGTGATGCTATGCCATATTTATCAGAAGTAGTAGATGATATCTGTTTTATAAAGTCTATGCAAACTGATGCCATCAATCACGATCCTGCTATTACCTTTTTCCAAACCGGTAGCCAGCAACCAGGGAGACCTTCTATGGGTTCATGGATAAGTTATGGGTTGGGTTCAGATAATGAAAATCTACCTACGTTTATTACCTTGGTTTCTAAAAATGGTAAAGGACAACCTCTGTATGCGCGTCTTTGGGGTAATGGTTTTTTACCTACTGAACATCAGGGTGTACAGTTCAGAAGCGGAAAAGATCCGGTACTTTACCTAACAGATCCTGAAAATTATGATGGTCACGATCGTCGTCATATGTTAGACTATCTAAGTAAATTGAATGACGTACAACATAGTTTTTATGGCGATCCTGAAATCAACGCACGTATGTCGCAATACGAAATGGCATTCCGTATGCAAACTTCTATTCCTGAAGTAACCGATATGAGCGATGAACCGGAATATATCTTTGATATGTATGGTAAAGACAGTCGTGATCCGGGTACCTATGCTGCCAATTGTTTATTGGGGAGAAAGCTACTGGAAAAAGGAGTTAAATTTGTGCAATTATACCATCAGGGTTGGGATCAACACATCGGATGCCCCGGCGGAGTATTAGGAAATGCTCGAAAAACCGATCAGGCAAACGCTGCTTTAATAAAAGACCTAAAACAACGGGGTATGTTTGAAGACACTTTGTTAATTTGGGGTGGTGAATTTGGGAGAACAGTATATTCTCAAGGTAAATTAACGACCACAAATTATGGTAGGGACCATCACCCAAAGGCCTTTACAATGTTTATGGCTGGAGCAGGAGTAAAACCCGGAATGACTTATGGAGAAACCGATGATTTTAGTTATAACGTAGTAAAAGACCCGGTACATACCCATGATTTTCAAGCTACCTTATTACACCTTTTTGGTATTGACCACGAGCGTTTAACATATAAGCATCAGGGAAGGAGATTCCGGTTAACAGACGTCCACGGACATGTAGTGAAAGATATTTTAAGCTAATCTTTGAGGAAAAATAAATAATGGCTTCAAGAAGAAAATTCATTAAAAATACATCCCTGGTAGGAGCAGGGCTTGCTTCTTCCACCACCTTTGGTTTTCATATCATAAAGAAGCCTCCGGTAAAAAAAGAAGAAATTGTAGGCCACGGGGAATATCAGTACAGGATTATTAGGGATTGGGCCACCATGAGTACCGTAAGAACTCCTATCCTTAACTGTCATGAAATGCAAATGGATAGTAAGGGCAGGTTAATCATGATGGGGGATCATACGGATAATAATATATTAATTTTTGATAAATCCGGTAAATTATTGGATTATTGGGGTACAGCCTATCCGGGCGGACATGGGTTGACGCTGTTTACTGAAGGAGAAGAAGATGTTTTATTTCTTACCGATTCCGGTTGGTTTCTAGATAAAAACGGCAATTGGATTCAACATAACGGGAGGGTTACTAAAACCACTACGGATGGTAAAGTGATCTTTGATATTGGGCACCCGCAAACTATAGGAATTTATAAACCCGAAGATCATTTCTGCCCTACGGAAACTGCAATCGGGCCTAACGGAGATATCTATGTGGCAGACGGATACGGAATGGATTATATTATTCAATATGATGCGAATGGACAATATATACGGCATTGGGGAGGAAAAGAAAATAAAGATTCTAATTACAACTTAAGTAATGCACACGGAGTAGCAATCGATTATCGTGATGCTAAAAATCCAATGGTGGTATGTACTTCAAGAAACGAGCGATCCTTTAAATGGTTTACTCTGGAGGGTACCTATGTAAAAACTTTGCATTTACCTAATATGCAGGTATGTCGACCCGTATTCGATGATCAAAACCTGTATGCCGGTGTTTGCTGGTCACAGCCAAAAGTAGGAAGAACTACCTGGAAAGATCATACGGGTTTTGTAACTATTTTAGAAGGAGATAAAGTGGTGTCTAACCCGGGTGGTACGTCTCCGGAATATATCGATGGAACCTTACAAAAATCTTATCAGCTAGCACATAAACCCATCTTACATGGTCATGATGTATGTATTGACGAGGATAAAAATTTATATATCTGTCAATGGAATGCAAATGGAACTCCCCCATTAAAATTAGAAAGAATTAATAGTTAATAACAAATTAAGTTTCCTTACAACATACCGATGTATGTATAGTGACGATTTCAAATCACTTTAAAAACAGCTATGAACGAAGTATCTGATATTGTTTTATTTTTTGGAAGGTTTCATCCCCTGGTAGTACACCTTCCTATAGGTTTTTTATTTTTTGCTTTTATACTTGAAATATTTGCAAAGTTTCAAAATAAAAATGTTCTAAAAGAAGCTATTCCTCTAGCCTTATTTCTAGGTGCGGTGAGTGCCATTGTAGCTTGTGTTTTGGGGTATATGCTATCCCTAAGTGGTGATTATGACAACGAGGCTTTAGACCAACATTTTTGGTTTGGTATAGCAACCACAGTGCTTTCTATTTTCGCCTGGATTTTAAAAACCGGAAAACTGAAAAACATGATAAAAGAGTCGGTAAAAGTACATATTGCTACGCTTACCTTTATCGTAGTGCTATTGAGTGTTACCGGACATTACGGAGGTAATTTGACCCATGGATCCGATTACCTTACCGCTTATCTTCCAATAGGGAAAGAAGAAAAAAACGAAGTTCCTTTAATCAGTAGCATCGAAGAAGCACAAATCTTTACCCATCTGGTGAACCCAATTCTTGATAAGAAGTGTGCAAGTTGTCATAATTCTTCCAAAAAGAAGGGTGGACTTTCCCTGGAAGATGAAGTAGCTATTTTAAAAGGAGGGAAAAGTGGAGTTCCTGTAATAACAGGAAACAGTGATCAATCAGAGTTGATCAAAAGGGTTCATTTAGACCCGGAGGATAAAGAGTTTATGCCACCGGAAGGAAAAACACCTTTGACCGATGAAGAAATAAGAGTAATTGAATATTGGATAGATAACGGACAAGCTAGTTTTACATCAACCGTAGGTAGCCTGGCAGATACCCCGGAAGATATAAAAAAAATTATGGCAGAACAATTACAACTAGACGGAAGTAAGTCGGTGTCTGTAGCTTCTTCGGTTTCACCGGAAATTTTGGAAAGCCTCCTGAAAAAAGGGGTAAATATTCGCGAAATTGTAGCTAAAACCAATCGATTTGACGTTTCTATGTTACCCAATAGTAAAGCGGAGGAAAATATAAAAGAAGAAAAAATACAGGAAGTATTACAGGAGTTGACTAAAATTAAAGATAATATCGTTTGGTTATCTCTGCCCTCCCAGGGAATTACCGATAGCCAGGTAAAAACAATAAGTACGTTTACCGGATTACAAAAATTAGGATTACAAAAAAATAATATTTCTGATGAGGGAATATCCTATTTAACAAACCTGGAAAAATTGGAAAGTATAAACCTTCATAGCAACAAATTAATTACCAATAAAAGTATAGAAGAGTTGTCCAAGTTTAAGAATTTACAGAATATTTATTTATGGGGAACTTCCGTTCAAAAGGAAGAAGTATTTGATAAAAAAGTTGTATTGTAAAAATCCTAATTATCCTGAGCTTTATCGAAATACTCGATAGTTCTGCTTAATTTGTTGAATCATACTTCTTCCTTTGATTGAAGCATTAGTATTGAACTTACATATTTTAGGATTATTATAAGTCAAATGCACTATAGATTGCTACTATTTAAAAATGCTTCCTTATTTATTTTTTTAAAACTTTTATAATTACGGATTTACTGATAGGAGTATAGCTTTTATCTGCGTAATGGTTGTATGGGACTAGAATATTAGTCTCTGGGAAGTAGGTAGCGACATTCCCTTCAGGAATATCGTACGGGATGATTTTAAAGTTCTCCGCCTTTCGTAAGATATCATCGTACGTACTAATCAAATCCACAATTTCTAAGGAAGTAAAACCGTGCTTCTTTATATCCTTCTGATTCATGAAGATGACCCTTCGTTCATTAAAAATACCACGGTACCGGTCATTCATCCCGTAAATGGTGGTGTTGAATTGGTCATGCGAACGTATGGTCATCATTAAAAATTCATCTTCCTGTAGCTGGTGCGCAGGTAAGGAACAATTACTAAACTGTGCCTTACCATTAGGTAGTTTACTAAAATCCAGGTCTCGGACATTGTTTGGTAAATAAAAACCAGCTCCTTTTGATTTTTCTTCAACTCCCTTAAAATCAGAAATGACCTGCTGTAGCTTTTCCCGGATTTTAGTATAGTCCGTACTTAAACCTAACCAGTCAACAGGATGATTTCCTTTAAAATACGCATGAGCAATACCTCCAATGATTTCGGGTTCGCTTTTCAAATTTTCTGAGGCAGGTTTTAACATTCCTTTGGAACGATGTACCTTTCCCATACTATTTTCTACCGTAAAAAACCGTGATTTTCCGTCTTTAGTATCAAATTCGGACCTTCCTAAAGTCGGTAAGATTAAGGATGTTTTACCCGCAGTAGTATGCGTACGGTTTAATTTGGTACTTACCTGTACGGTTAGGTCACAATTTTGCAAAGCATCTGCAGTATATTGCGTATCCGACACCGCAGATACAAAGTTACCGCCCAATCCGATAAATACTTTAGCTTTACCTTCATGCATTGCCTTTATAGAATGAACCGTATCTAGCCCTTCTTCAGTGGGTGGGGTAAAACCAAAAACCTTTTCTACCGCTGCATTAAAAGCCGGTGTTACATGGTGTACAATACCTACGGATCGGTCACCCTGTACATTACTATGTCCTCGTACCGGACAAGTTCCTGCACCTGGTTTACCCAGACTTCCTTTTAATAATAATAAGTTGACACATTCTTTAATATTCTCCACCCCATTTTTATGTTGGGTAAGTCCCATCGCCCAGCAAACAATGATTTTATGTTTATTTGCCAATAAATTCACTGTTTTGTCAATTAATTGAGGAGAAACTCCGGATTGCTTAATTAGTTCATCTACATCAAAACTTTGTAGATGATTTAAGAAGGATTCATAACCTTGCGTATAGGTTTGGATAAAATTATGATCAAAAACGCTGTTAGTTTGTTCATCCAGTTTAGCCAGCTTTATGAGAATTGCTTTTAAAAGCGCAATATCTTCATTTATTTTTACCGGTAAATGAATATCCGTAAGTGCTTCCCCGTTAGCCAGCACACCTTTGATTTCCTGAGGATTCTTAAACCGGATAAGACCAGCTTCTGCTAGCGGATTGATACTAATAATCTTCCCGCCATGTTCCTTGCACTTTTGTAGCGCGGACAACATACGGGGATGATTGGTTCCTGGATTTTGACCTAAAACGATAATAGCTTCGGCTTTTTCAAAATCATCCAGGACAACAGAACCTTTTCCGATTCCTAAAGTTTCATTAAGTGCAACTCCACTTGATTCGTGACACATATTAGAACAATCCGGCATATTATTGGTGCCAAAAGCCCGTATAAAAAGTCCGTATAAAAAAGCAGCTTCATTACTAGACCTTCCGGAAGTGTAAAATATTGCTTCATTAGGATTTTGCAATTGATGTAAATGTGCTGCGATTAAGTTGTACGCATCGTCCCAGGCTATAGGTTCATAGTGGATGTTACCAGGATGGAGCACCATAGGTTCGGTAATACGCCCGCTTTTTCCAATTTGATAATCCGTCCACTGTGAAATTTCTTCTACGGAATGTTTGGCGAAAAAATCGGCATCCACTTTTTTATTAGTAGCTTCTTCTGCCAGTGCTTTAGCTCCGTTTTCACAGTACTCCGCTACTTTTGAAGGTTTATCCGGATCCGGCCAGGCACACCCCGGACAGTCAAAACCTTCTTTTTGATTCATCTTAGCCAGTCCTGTTAAAGATTTTACAACCCCCATTTCTTTAAAAGCATGCTCCAGAGCTACTTTTACGGCTTTAGGTCCGGCAGCATAAGTAGCAGGTTCTTTTAATGTTAAATCGGAAAAAGCGGTGGAACCGGTTATAGAAATGTTTCTTTTGGAATTACTCATTGGGATTGAAAGAAAGTTTTAATAGAATTAATATTAATGTCCGGTTGAAATAAATAAAAGTTAATAAAGCATAGTAAAATAAGGTAATTCCAAACTTTGAAATGTTCGGAGGTTACTTTTTCACTTTTTTAAAAGTAGTTTGTTCTTTAATATAAAAATTTATTACAATATTGATTTTCAATACTATAGTGATTAGTCTTGATTCTTGTTTCCAGAAGCGATAGCGACCTGCCCGTAAGCAGGCGGGTCTTAAATCTTTACCAGGCACTCATGTAAAATTAACTATAATTAGTAATGTAATTACAAAAAATAGAAACAACTCAACATAAGTGGTTAACGAAGTTAAGACCTTGTGAAGTATACAAATTATACTATTTTTGCAATAAGTTAATTTTTATTGTCGTTTTAAGACTATGTTGCTACCTCCTAAAATTGAAGTTTCACTGGAAAAAATTGAAACTTCACAACATGTTTCCTTTCATACGGGTGTATATAAACAACCTTATTTTAATGGGAATTGGCATTATCACCCGGAGTTTGAATTGTTGTTAATTGTAAATGGCCAGGGAAAGAGGTTAGTTGCAGATCACGGGGAAGATTTTAAAGTAGGGGATATTGTACTACTGGGAGGGTATTTACCCCATGCTTGGATTCCTGATGCCAAGTATCTTAAAGAAAATTCTACGGAATACTGTGAATCAGTGTATGTTCAGTTTAAAAAGGATATTTTCGGGTCTCATTTTGTTGATATTCCGGAACTTAAAGGCGTTCGTAAAGTATTACGTTCATCAGAGCGAGGTATAAAAATCGAAGGAAAGTATAAGAATGAAATTATCGAATTGCTAAAGGGAATTTCAAAATTTTCTCCCTTAGATCAATTACTGAAATTAATCAAAATTTTAGACCTGATTAATCTCTCCGGATATCAGATATTAGCTTCTGAAGGATACTTGAATAATAGTTTTTATTTTAAATCGAACCGTATTATAAAAGTACATGAATTTATGATGGAACATTACAAACAGGATGTATCTCTCAATGAATGTGCGGAAATGGTAAATATGACCGTATCGGCTTTTTGCAGGTATTTTAAGAGTGAAACTAACTATACATTTACCAATTATCTAAATAAAGTCCGAATAGATTTTGCAAAGAAATTATTAATTAATACGAATATTCCAATCAAAGAAATAGCTTTTGATTGTGGCTATAATTCGGTTCCTTATTTTAACCGTCAATTTAAAAAGCTGGAACAAGTATCTCCGTATACTTTCCGGAAGTCTGTAAAAGAGTAAAAGAATTGTTGGTTAAGTTGATAGCTTTGATACGGAAATTTAAGCCATTATTAAATTGGCAGAGCTCAATTTTGCCGAAGTGTCTTTTAAATTGTCCTTATTAATTTTAGTACGGTCCTTGATAAATTTTGTTCCCAGTACATAGGCTTTAGCATTATTAATCGCATCTACTGCCTGTAGTTCATCATTTTTAAAATACCAGATAGAAAATTTGTGAGTGCTTCCTTCTTCGGATCGTATAATGCTTTCATCAAAATCTAAGGATAACCCTACTATTTGAAGTTTAATATCGTATTGATCTGACCAAAACCAGGGGATAGCATTATAAACAACCTCTTTACCACAAATGGATGCAGCTGCTATTTTTGCCTGGTCTACAGCGTTTTGTACGGATTCTAAGCGTATATAACGATCGTAATGCGGATTATGGTGATAGGTACAATCACCTATTGCATAAATATCCGGATCGCTAGTTTGTGCAGCTTGATTGACAGAGATACCATTTTCTATTTTAAGTCCGGCTTCTTTGGCTAATTCCGTATTTACCCGTACACCAACACCTAGTACGATAATTTCTGCTTTATATTCAGTACCGTCGTCACACATAATAGTATTGATGTGATTTTCTGTAGCAATAGAAGATACATTTTTTTGCGTATGGATATCAACTCCTTTTTCGGTATGTAACTCATGGAAAAACCGGCTCATATCTTCGGTGGTTACCCGGGCTAATATTCTGGATTCGCGTTCTAACAGGCTTACGGTCGCTCCAAGTTTTCGCAGAGAAGCAGCAATTTCCAAACCAATATATCCGCCACCAATAATCACCACACGTCTATTACTATCTTCCTGAACCGTTTTGCGAATATCATGCGCGTCTTGTATGGTTCTCAAAGTAAACAATTCGGATGCTTCGGTTAAACCTTTTATGGGGGGTACTAGTGGACGTGCACCGGTAGCTATCACCAGTTTATCGTAGTTTTGTACGGAACCAGTAGAGGTTGTAATGGTTTTTTTTAGGGTGTCAATACTTTTTACAGTAATACCCAATTGTAATTGAATCTGATCTTTCTCGTAACTCTCTGCAGATTTTAAAAGGTTTTTATCAATTTCGTCATCAGAGGTAAGGTAGGCTTTAGATAGGGGAGGACGGTGATAAGGCATATTAGGATCCTGATCAAAGATACGTATGTCGCCTTTCCAACCCTCTTTTCTCAGGGAAAAGGCAAAGTTAACCCCGGCGTGACTTGCTCCTATTACCACACAAACGGAAGCTTCGGTATTTTGATTTGTCATATGATATATATCCTATCTAAAATATTGAGAATTATAAGAGTAAAGCTATATTATTGAGCAACCGTCAGTATCAGTCCATCCAAAGCTTCATTTACTTCTAACTGACAGCATAGACGACTGTATTCAGAAACATTATCATCCAGTTCGAGCATATCCTGTTCAATCTCTCCCGGAGCTCCGGTTTTATCAAAATGATCCGGATGTACATGAACGTGGCAGGTAGCGCATGAGCATACACCTCCACAATCACCATCGATACCTTTTATATTATTATCTACTGCTAATTGCATTACAGATCCGGAATTACCCTCTACTGTAATAGTTTCGTTATCACTGGTAATAAAGGTTATTTTAGTCATATTTTAATAATTTGCGTTGTAGGTTTTGAAATATATAAATTTTAGCTAGTAGTGATCGAACTATTTATTAAAGATAACACTTAGTTTGTCAAAACCTACTTTCCGATTGAATTCCCCAAGGCTTTCTATGTTCTCTTTTGCATCCGTAATAGTTATGGAACCTACTTTTTTAGAAAGGGTATCTAATAAAATGTTCATAATTTGTCGAGCATGGGTTGCTCCCAGGCATTTATGATGGCTAAAGCCAAAACTTACATGAGGATTCATCTTTCTATCTAACACTACTTCGTTTGGATTTTCAAATACCGTTTCATCCCGGTTAGCAGAAGCCCAACATAATGAAATACGAGAGTCTGCTTTTACTGCATGTTCACAAACCGAAGCATCTTGGGTAACTACTCTTCCCATTTGGGTTAACGGGGCAAAATAGCGTATCAATTCCTCTACTGCCTTTCCTGTTATTTCAGGATTTTCCTTAATTAGTTTTAAAGATTCTTTATGCTCCGCAAAATAGGCAATAGTATTGGTAATAGAATTAATTACCGTATCCCTTCCACCTGCAAAAGTTAAAATCATGACACCTTTTACTTCTTCTTTCGTCAGTTTTTTTCCTTCAATTTCAGAATTAAGTAAGGTAGAATATAAATCCTTCCCCGGGTTTTTAATGGCTTTTTCAATTTGTTCGTCTATATAATCGTATAGAATATTTGCTTTATCTCCATCTAAAGCCGATCCTTCACTTCTAAATACATGCGTCCCCCACGAAATCCAGGTTTCGGATTCTTCAAAAGGAATATTAAGTAATAAAGTCAAAGCCCTGGATTGAATGAGTAGAGCAAATTCTTCTACTACTTCGATGGCATTATCTTCGGCAATAACAGTGTCGATAGCATCTTCAATGATGATATTCAATTCTTTTTGATAGGCTTCGCCCAAAGGTCTTTTAAACCAATCTTCTAATAAATCCCGGTACGTTTTATGCATGGGCGGATCAACTTCAAAAGGGATTTGTCGGGTATCACGTATATGGACCTCCGAAGGAATCACAATACGGCCCGGGGCAGCTCCGGATTGGTAAGTTTTCCAATTATGCGCACATTTTCGCACGTCTTTAAGACGTAATACCATTTTGACCGGATCGTTCTGATCATCCATTTCACCACATCCTACTTGCTGTCGGGCTTTTTCAAACGGATCAGAAAATGTGCTATTCTTCATAATAAAGGTATTTTATAGTTACAAAGTAAATTAGATATTTTCACTCAAAATTATCTTTTATTGATAAATTATTAAACAATTTTATCTTTAAGACGGAGAGTTATGGTTTAGAATTTTGTTGAAAAATAATATAGTGTCTTTTATATGGGTTTCCCAGTATATCCATTCGTGCTTTCCGGGATGTTCTTCATAGATATGTGCTATATCAATCTCTTTTAATTGAAGGTGTAGTTTTCGGTTTCCTTCGATAAGCAAATCCTCCGAACCGCAATCAAATCTAAACGGAGGTAGGTGTTCTTTGTGTTTTAATATCGTTTGATACACCGACTCATTCTCCTTATCCGATTGATCATAGGATGTTAAGGGTTCTTCTACAAACAGTTTCATTTCTTCCAGAACGGTTATGGATGATAAGCCGGAAACTGCTTTAAACATTTCATGGTTTTTAATCCCTAAACGCAGTGCCCCGAATCCCCCCATAGATAACCCGGCAATACATAGTTTGGATTGTACACTGGCTTCGGGGATTAATTCTATTACCGCTTGTACTACATCTACGGTAATCCATTGTTCAAAATCAGCTTGCGTATGGGGTACATAACCGCTACCATCTCCCCAGAGCCCATCAGAAGGCATGGCGATAATCATGGGTTTTACCTCTTTATTTTTAATCCAGGATTCCATTTTTAAATGAATGCCTGTTTTTTGTGACCAGATCCAATGGCTACCGTATACTCCGTGAAGTAAAATCGTAATAGGTAAATCTTTCAAATTGTGACCGGAAGGGACGTATACTGTAATATCCCCTCTTTGTTTTAAATGCCTACTCTTGACCGTAATATGCCGCAATTGATTGGCTTCAAAGCGTGGATCGGATAGTTCTGTAGTTCTGAATTTTGATGACATATGTGAAGGTGTTACCTAGGTATTTTTTAGTAAAATAATTTTTATGGAATAACAATATGGAAATATAAAATAGCTAGGCTACCTTTAAGGTTCAAATACAATAACACCTTTTGCATTTTTACCTGACAACATATCGTCAAAAGCTTGTTGCAATTCTTCAAATTTATAAGTAGTGGTAATCATCTCGTCCAGCAGTAAATCACCCTTGCTATAAAGTTCCAGGATTTTCGGGAAATCAATTTGTGGTCTACATTTCCCGTATAAGGGATTAATGTATATTTTATCCCATTCAAACAATTGCATGTCGATGGTTACTTCTTGTTCTATTCCACTAACCTGAACGGCAGTTCCGGCATTGCGAACCATCCCCAGGGGTGCTGCTCCTAATTCCGGTATGGCAGTACATTCAAAAGCAAAATCAGCACCTCCTTTACCGGCAAGCTCTTTTACTTTTATAGTAGCCTCTTTTAAACCTTTATCCGATTTTTCAGCTAACAGCAGATCGGTTGCGCCAAACTTTTTGGCCATTTCTAAACGTCCCGGATTAATATCTATGGCAATGATTTTAGTTGCCCCGGAGACTTTAGCTCCCTGAATCACATTCAAACCAACACCGCCGGTACCAATAACGGCTACAGTTGACCCCGGAGTAACTTTAGCTGTATTAACCGCAGAGCCATAACCGGTCATCACGCCACATCCGATAATGGATGCTGCGCTAAATGGAATTTCAGTTTTATATTTTACAACTGCCTGTTCTTTTACAAGGGTATGAGTAGAGAGCGTACCAATGTTAAAAGAACGTTCAATGCCTTTATCCTTAAAAAGAGTACTTTCTAATCGGGCATGTCCTTTTGAGACCTCTCCGTCCGGTAAAGCATCCCCGGCCACCACCGGAGAATTGTTCTCACAAATATGCTGATTCTGTTCCTGGCATTGAAAACAGGTTCCGCAAGGAATTGCCCAGTTTAAGATTACATAATCACCGGCAGCTACCGTGGTGACGTCGGGTCCCACAGCTTCTACGATTCCTGCTCCTTCATGACCTAAAATAACCGGTCTTCCCCAGTGTAAAGAATCGTGATCCGTATGGCATAAACCCGCTGCCATAATTTTTACCAGTACCTCATCCTTTTCCGGAGGTAATAGTCTTACTTCTTCAATAGAAAAATTCCCGTCTCCGGAACTAATAGCTGCTTTTGCTAACATATATATATCTTAAAAAATACGGATTGTAAAGTAATTGTTTAATTAAAGCCAATAATTAAATCATTTTATCAATTAATTGTAGTATTTATACATAATTGTCTTTCTACTTTTAAGAAGTTGGTAGGCTATATAATCTTATTAAAAATATAGTTGTAAGGGTTTAGAGAAATTAATAGTTGGATATAAATTCTACTAAATTGTCGTTTCTTTCCAGATTTAATTTCTTTCGCAACCTATATCGAGAAGTGTGAACACTTTCCACCGAAATACCAAGTAACGAAGCCATATCTTTACTGGAAAAATTTAATTTAATCAGCGCACAGATTTTTAAGTCCGTCTGAGTTAATGCAGGAAAATTTGATTTTAAATTTCTGTAAAAATCTTGATTGATATCAATAAATCGTGCCTCAAATTCTTTCCAGTTGCTTCCCATACCGGATTGTATGGACTTGATAATTTTATTTACTGAATTTAGATTCAAATTATCTTTATTTTCTGCCAATGAATTTTTTAAACTTAGAATAAATTCATCTTTCTCGATTAATTGTAAGGCAGATTTAGCAAGTTCTTTGTTTTTAAGCTTAATTGCCTTTTTACTTTCGTCTAGTTTAAGTTGCTGTTGTTGTCTAAGTAGATGTTTTTCCTTTTTATGTTTTATTTTTAAATTTCTAAAGATCATTACCCCTACAATGATTGAAAAAAGGAGTATGACAAATAACAAACTTGATCTAAGGAGGGATATTTTTTGTTTACTTTCTAATTCTAATAATCGCTGTTCTTTTAATAATTGTTCCTGTTTTTCTTTTTGAAGGCGGTATTTATCCTTGATTTCATACAAATACTCATTATTTTTACTATTGATCCCGAAGATTTTATTTTCAAATTCAATGGCTGTTTTATAATGATCAAAAGCTTCTTTATACTCTTTATAATTATAATGAATTTTAGATAGCTGCTTATGATTGATAATCTGGTAGTTCATATGGCTCTTATGGATATGAAGTAATTCCAGGGATCGGGTAAAATGATATTTACTTTTTTGAGGTTGATTTAGCTTTTGATAAAGTTTCGCCAGGAAATAATGAATAATGACAAGGTATGATTCGTTATTATCCTCAAAGTACTCTTTACATTGTAGTAGTAGATCCTCAGATTTTTCAAAATCACCGTTTTGAGCTAGAAGAAAGCCTTTTTCGGCTTCCAGGAAATAATTTCGAATTCCCTGATTCTTAGACCTAAAATATAAATATGAACTATCCAGGTACGTCCGTGCGGTTTCAAAGTCTTGATTGTAACGGTAAAAATTAGAAATAGAAAAATAATCACTGATGGTATAATCAATACTAATCTCGTTATTCGCATAAAGTTCCTTACTGATTTCTAGTGCTTTGCTAAAATTCTTTAAGGCAATTTCCCTCCGGTTGTACAAGCTGTAAAGCCAACCTAAAGACTGGTATACCCGGGATTGTGAAAATTCGTCATTACTCTTTTCCGCCAGGAACAAGGCTCTCCAATAACCATCGTATGCCTTCCCATAGTCCAGGTTATGTCCGTACAATTGGGATAATTCATAGATACTTCTAATCTGATTAAAGGTGTCTTTTCGAGTAGCAAAAAACTCGATACTTTTCTCATAATTGGCAACGGCCTTTTTGAAATTTACGAACTTGTTTTTTCTGGCATCCTCCAGATATGAATTTGTTTTATATACCTGTTGTGACCACACTGTTTGACAACAAAAAATAGTTGTTAAAGCAATTGAGATTATTAAAAGAGGTACCTTTTTTAACATTATAATTTTATTTGACCTATTGCCGTTTAAATTCTAGTTTTATAATTATCTTATTTTAAGATAATGATTTACTTTATCTATTGAAATAAACGTTTGTTTTGTGTAATCTTGAGTAAAACAACGAAAAATAAAGAAAGCATTAAAAGAAAATTACAAAAAGTCTATATTTAAATAGTAGCTTTGTCTAGTAATTTAGTGTTTGATCTTGTTTATGTACAGTTTATGTCTAGTTTAAGATAATCAAGATTTCAAGCTTTGTGTGATATTTGTAAAATATATAAATTAACAAAAACAATGACAACTTTAAGAACTATTCTTAAATTTAGCCTTATCCTTAACATTTTTATAGTTTCTTCTCAAGATTATTCGGAAATTGGCAATTACGATTTTAATAACCACTGGAATTTTAAGTTAATAGAAAACACAGGAACCTACGATAACGACCTTTATAAGGAGTGGACTAAGGTTAAAATACCACATGATTGGAGTGTTGGTTTTGCTTTTGACTCTATTAAAGGTGAGGGTGCTACCGGATACCTTCCAGGAGGAAAAGGCTTGTATAAAAAAGAATTTACGGCTACAAATGATAAGAACATCACTACCTATTTACTATTTGACGGGGTTTATAACAAGAGCTCCGTGTATGTAAACGATAAATTATTAGGTTTTCACCCTTACGGATATTCACCTTTCTATTTTGATATTTCTGATTATTTAAATAAAGCGGATGATTCCAATACGGTAAAGGTAGATGTCGACCGTACTAGGTACGTAGATAGTAGATGGTATACGGGATCAGGTATTTACAGAAAAGTAAAGCTAATACGTAAAAATAATCTGCACGTTCCGGTTTGGGGCATATTTATTACAACCCCGGTTATTAATGAAGAAGAAGCTGTCGTAAATGTAAAATCTACGGTTAAAAATAAGTACGCAGAAGATCAGAAATTTGACCTTCAAATAAAAATTCGGGATGATAAAGGAAAAGTGGTAGCAGAAACTGTGCAACCATCCACTATCAAATCAGGGAGTAGTATGGAGGTAGCACATCAACTAAAAATACCGCAACCTTATTTATGGGATATAGATACTCCTAGAAGGTATGATGCTGAGATTAGTATAGTTCAAAAAGGAAATAGTATTGATAAAAATACGGTAAATTTTGGGGTAAGAACGATTGCCTTTGATGTGGATAAGGGTTTTTTCCTTAATGGAAAGAATACGTTAATTAAGGGGGTGTGCCTTCATCATGACGGAGGTATTGTAGGTGCTGCTGTCCCTAATGATGTATGGAGAAGAAGGTTGTTAAAACTAAAAGATGCTGGATGTAATGCTATTCGTATTTCACATAATCCGGGATCAGAAGAATTTCTGAATCTTTGTGATGAAATGGGATTTTTGGTACAGGACGAATTTTTTGATGAATGGGATAATCCAAAAGATAAGCGATTAAATCAAAACGAAAGAATTGTAGATTCCATTTCTCGAGGGTATACAAACTACTTTCAAGAGTGGGCAGAAAAAGATTTAAAGAATACCATACTAGCCCATAGAAACCACCCTTCTATTTTTCAGTGGAGTATAGGAAATGAAATAGAATGGACCTATCCTAGAAATGCGGATGCAACTGGCTTCTTTAATAATATGAGCTGGAGTGGAAATTATTTTTGGGAAAAACCACCTCATAGCGTAGAGCAGATTAAAGAAAAATTAGCTACGTTGCCCGTAGGTAAATACGATATTGGTAAAACAGCTAAAAAACTAGCGGCCTGGACCAGGGAATTAGATACTACCCGTTATATTACGGCCAATTGTATTTTACCTTCTTCAAGTCACCTGTCGGGTTTTGCAGATGCCCTGGATGTGATAGGATATAGTTACCGAAGGGTTTTATATGATTATGGTCATGAAAATTACCCGGATAAACCTATTATGGGAACCGAAAATTTAGTACAGTGGCACGAGTGGAAAGCTGTTCTGGATCGGCCGTTTATTTCAGGAACCTTTCTTTGGACGGGGATCGATTATATGGGAGAGTCTCACGATCAATGGCCTAGAAAAGCTACACCAAGCGGAATGCTGAATGTTGCCGGGTTTGAAAAGCCTTCTTTTCACATGATGAAAACCCTTTGGAATGACAAGCCTCATATGTATATGGCTACGCAAACGCTGGATAAATCCATATTTAAAGAAGATGAAAAAACAGGTGCTCCGGTCGAGAGAAAAGAAGGGGGATGGAAAAAAGCTTTATGGGATTGGCATGATGTCAACGAACATTGGAACTACACACCAAATGAAAAAGTAGTAGTAGAAATTTATTCTAATCATGACGAGGTAGAATTATGCCTTAATGATAAAAGTTTTAAAACAAAAAAATTAGCAGATTTTGAAGATAGAATTTTTAAATGGATTATTCCATTCCAGGAGGGGGAATTAAAAGCTGTCGGAAAAACAGCCGGCAAAACCGACGAAGTGATTACTTTAAAAACAGCAGGTAAATCAAATAAAATACATTTGAGTGCAGATAAGACTACAATGCAAGCTGATGGCTCTAGTGTGGTGCATGTAATTGCCCAACTACAAGATAATTACGGAAATCCAATAAGAAATAATGAAGAGACGATTACTTTTTCTGTAGAAGGTAACGTAACTTTGCTTGGAGTGGATAACGGGTCACCTTTTAATGTACAAGACTATACTTCTAATAGTATTACAACGGATAAAGGAAGATGTTTATTATTAGTTCAAGCTAAGGAAACAAAGGGTGAGGTTACTATAAAAGCAACAGCAAATAACATAAAAAGCAACCCATTACAAATTAAAGTTGACTAAACTTTTGCTATAAATAAATTATTAAACACAAAACACCAATGAATGTAAATTATAAAATTGCATGTTATTTATCTGCAATCTTTGCATTATCTGCTTGCAATCAGTCCGTATCTCAGGGGACTAAGACCACAGAGAGTACTGAAAAACCTTGTGAGCCGGAATTAGATTTATCCCCGGAAAAATTAGACCGGTTTGGAATTACGAATAAAGAATATTTAAGTGCAGCTTCTAAAAGAGCTTTACAGTGGAAGTATGTTGAGAATGACTGGTACCGGGTGTTTAATGAGATGAAACCTTTAAAAGGGGATCTAGCTTATGAAGAAGGTGTCGTTCGCCGTGATCCGTCTGCAATGATTAAAGCGGACGGACTGTATCACGTATGGTATTCTAAAAGTGTGGGAAAAACGGATGGATTTAGCGGTGACGTTGAAAAAGATAAAGTATTTCCCTGGGATCGCTGTACCATCTGGCATGCCACCTCAGAAGATGGCTGGACGTGGAAAGAAGATGAAGAAGCTGCCATACCCCTCGGTGAGAAAGGTACCTACGATGATCGATCGGTCTTTACCGTAGAAGTAATGGTGTGGGATGGAATGTACTATCTATGCTATCAAACCATAAAGTCCCCGTATAACGTACGTACTAAAAATGAAGTGGGTCTGGCCTGGTCAAAGTCGCCTAATGGACCCTGGGAAAAAAGCAAAGAACCTATCTTAAAGCCAGCAGATAACGGTATCTGGAAAGGAGAAGAACAAAACCGTTTTAGTGTTGAGAAAAAAGGGGATTTTGATTCTCATAAAGTACACGACCCCTGTATCCTTCCGTACAATGGTAAATTCTATTTGTATTACAAAGGAGAGCAAATGGGAGAAGAAATATTATACGGAGGCCGTCAGATTCGGCATGGAGTGGCTGTTGCCGATAACCCAAAAGGACCTTATGAAAAATCCAATTACAACCCTATTTCTAACTCCGGACATGAAATTTGTGTTTGGCCTGTCGATGGAGGGATTGCTTCCTTAATTACTACGGATGGTCCCGAAAGAAATACGTTTCAATGGTCACCTGACGGGATTAATTTTGAAATCAGAGCAGCCGTAAAAGGGGCAAATATGCCACATGCTATTGGTCTTAACAGAACCATTGAAGTTAGTAAAGATAACCCGACCGCAATATTCGACTGGGGATTGTCACACGTTTACAACAGTTGGCATTATCAAAGCATTATGAGATTTGATTCTTACCGTAAAACATCTCACGTAGCTCAGGGAGCTATTACTCCTAAGGGTGAAAAGAAAAAAGACGAACAAACAGATAATTAATAAACAGAATAGTATTGAAAGCAACGATATACGAAGGTAATAAAACCTTTAGCGTAGTAGATAAAGAAATTGCAGCACCCAAAGAAGGAGAAGTACGTATTAAAGTAGCGTATTCTGGTGTATGTGGAACGGATGTACATATCTATCATGGGATGATGGATAAAAGGGTAAGCATCCCTGAGACAATTGGTCACGAGATGTCCGGTGTGATTGATGCCGTAGGAGGAGGAGTGACCGGATATGGAGAGGGAGATAAAGTAGTAGTACGCCCTTTGGATGACCGCGGTGCTAAACCCTCGGATAAAGGATTTAATCATATATGTCAGGACCTTAAGTTTATTGGAATTGACAGTCCGGGTTCTATGCAACAGTACTGGAACGTACCTGCATTTACTTTACATAAATTAAAATCAGAAACCGATTTAAAACTGGCAGCACTTATCGAACCTTTATCTGTGGCAGTTCATGACGTCCGATTAGGGGAGGTAAAACCGGGGGAAACGGCTGTTGTTTTAGGAGGTGGTCCTATTGGTTTACTTGTTGCCATGGTAGCTAAAGAAGCCGGAGCTGAGGTTATTATCTCTGAGGTGAATCCGGTACGTATCGCTAAGGCAAAAGATTTAGGTTTTGATGTAGTAAGTCCTGTAGAAACCGATTTGGTGCAATACGTAACAGAAAAAACAGAAGGTCGATTGGCCGATGTGGTCTTTGAAGTAGCAGGAGTACAACCGGCCCTGGATGTAATGACCGAAGTAGCAGGAATTCGCGGAAGAATAGTGGTGGTAGCGATCCACGGAGAACCAAAACCAGTAAATTTGTTTAAGTTTTTCTGGAAAGAATTAAAATTAATTGGCGCACGAGTATATGAGAAAGAAGATTATGATAAAGCTATTCAATTAATAACAGATAATAACTTACCTTTTGAGGATCTAATTACCGATGTTCAACCCTTAACTAATATCCAACAGGTATTTGAAAATATTGACAAGAATCCTGACGGGCTTAAAGTATTAATGGATTGCCAACAATAAAATTAACAACTTATAATTAATGAGCATTTTAAATAAATTCAGTTTAGAAGGAAAAACAGCTTTAGTAACCGGATGTAAACGGGGTATCGGTAAAGCAATGGCTATTGGTCTAGCAGAAGCCGGAGCTAACATTATTGGTGTTTCGGCAAGTCTGGAGAAAGAAGGAAGTGATGTAGCTAAAGAAGTAGAAAAAAGAGGAAAAGAGTTTAAAGCATATCAATGTGATTTTTCAGATAGAAAATCATTGTATACATTTATCGCAGCGGTACAATCGGATTTTCCGGTAATAGACATTCTGGTAAATAACGCAGGGACTATTTTACGAGCTCCGGCAGCAGAACACTCTGATGAATATTGGGATAAGGTGATAGAGGTTAATCAAAACGCACAGTTTATCCTTACCCGGGAAATAGGAAAAAAAATGGTAGAAAAAGGGAGCGGAAAAGTTATTTTCACTGCCTCTTTGTTAACTTTTCAGGGAGGGATTACCGTTCCCGGATATGCAGCCAGTAAAGGAGCTATTGGTCAAATGACCATGGCATTTGCTAATGAATGGGCATCAAAAGGAGTTAATGTAAATGCTATTGCTCCCGGATATATTGCTACGGACAATACGGAAGCTTTAAGAAATGACCCCAATCGTTCGGAATCTATTTTATCAAGAATACCTTCCAATAGATGGGGCGCACCTGAAGATTTCGCCGGACCGGTAGTATTTCTGGCTTCAGAGGCTGCAGGGTATATGAATGGTTCTATCATGGTCGTTGACGGCGGATGGATGGGTAGATAATCAGAATAAAAATATTTGAAAAATAATCACATGAAAGCTAAAGAATATCAACTTTTTATAAACGGAGAATGGACTAAAGCAACTTCAGGTAAAACTGCGGAGATTACCAGTCCTATTGACGAAAGTGTTGTAGGTACCGTACAAATGGGGGTAGAAAAAGATGCGGAAATTGCATTAGAAGCAGCAGATAAGGCCCAAAAAGAATGGAGAAAGATTCCGGCCAGAAAACGTGCCGAACTGATGCGAAAATTTGCCGAAGAAATCCGGGCAAATAAACCCTATTTAGCAGAATTACTAACCCGGGAACAAGGAAAAATAATTTCATTAGCAGAAATAGAAGTAGAGGTAACCGCTACTTTTATTGAATATGCGTGTGAATGGGCGAGACATATAGAAGGGGATATTATGCCTTCGGATAATGAAAAGGAACATATCTACATTCATAAAATCCCAAGAGGGGTTGTAGTGGCTATTACCGCATGGAATTTCCCATTAGCCCTAGCGGGTAGAAAAATTGGACCTGCCCTGGTTGCCGGAAATGCAATTGTTGTAAAACCTACCCAGGAAACACCATTGGTAACACTGGAACTAGGTTTCATTGCAGAAAAAGTAGGTTTACCAAAAGGTTTGTTAAACATTGTTACTGGATCCGGGAGAGTTTTAGGAAACGCATTAGTTGAAAATTCTATCACCAAGATGGTGACAATGACCGGTAGTACCCCTGCCGGACAGCAAATTTTTAAAGCTGCGGCAAAAAACCTAACCCACGTTCAACTAGAGTTAGGGGGAAAAGCACCCGCCATTGTTTTTGAAGATGCCAATCTGGATCAAGCTGCTGAGGCTGCATTTAATTCCCGTTTTGACAATTGTGGTCAAGTGTGTACTTGTAATGAAAGAATGTACGTACATGAGAATATATACGATGCATTTATGGCTAAGTTTTTAGAAAAGATTAAAACGTATAAAGTCGGTAATCCTTTAGATAGAAGTGTATCTATGGGACCTAAAGTAAATGCTTCCGAACTTAAAAATATAGAACACCTGGTTGAGGTAAGTATTAACGAAGGCGCTACGGTGGCAACCGGAGGTAAAAAACCGGAAGGAGAAGCTTTTGAAAAAGGATACTGGTATGAGCCCACAGTTCTTACTGATGTAACCCAGGAAATGACTATTGTACACGAAGAATCTTTTGGACCTATTTTACCAGTCATCAAGTTTAAAGATTTTGATCAGGTAATTGGGTACGCTAATGACTGTGAGTACGGACTAGCTGCAATGATCTTTACTAAAGATATGGCGACCATTATGCGTTGTAACGACGAACTGGAATTTGGAGAAATCTATGTAAACCGTGGTCATGGAGAGCAGCACCAAGGTTTCCATAACGGATATAAACTTTCCGGAAGTGGAGGAGAAGATGGTAAATATGGTTTTGAACAATATTTGGAAAAGAAAACCTTTTATATAAATTACGGTTCTTAATAAGATTCGATAATTTACAGACAGGATTTTTATAAATATTTCTGTATGTAAAATATGAAAAACTTTTTAGGTTTTTCTAAATAGTATGATTTCAATTCTCAAATGTTGCAGGGTACATTCATCTATGATGTTTTGTTAAATTTACCTCTGTTACATTTAGGGAAAAGCGTCAATTCGAGTGTTTCTTCGTAATGAAATGGAGAAAAAATGTATCGAGAATAGCTTTTCTGACTAAAATCCTTATTCTCGATACACTTCTTCCTTTGGTCGAAGCACTCGAACTGACGGATTTTACAATAATTATTATTTAAATGCACCAAGGGTTAAATCTGTTTCATTTGAGAATTGTACTGAATAATAAATAGAAGTTTAAACAGCTTCGTATATAATAATACAAAAGAAATTTTTAGCAAATTTATAGTGCTCCTTTGAGATACTGATAACACCTGCTTGAGTTTTATGAGCAGATTGACATTCTACGTGTCGATTTTTCAGAAGAGAAGTAATGATTTTCTTTTGCTAAAAAATTAGGTGATGCATGGGATAAAGTTAAAACCCGGATAAATAGTATCAGTAAACAGGTATATAGCATTATAAAATCTTAGAATAGGATATATTACATTATGAATACACAAATTTCAGTAATTACCACGCGTTTGTTTGAGGTTCCTTTACCAGAGGTATTATCAGATGCAAAGCATGGGGATCATTATCATTTTGAGTTGATTACCACTACGATAAGCCTTGCAGACGGAACCGAAGGTACCGGATATACGTATACAGGGGGTAAAGGCGGAAAGGCTATTAAAGCCATGATCGACCATGATTTTAAAGAGGTGCTTATCGGTAAAGATGGTTCTGATATAGCAGGTATCTATGATTTCTTAGAATGGCATATTCACTATGTAGGACGAGGAGGGATTGCATCATTTGCTATTTCTACCGTAGATATTGCTTTGTGGGATATTCATTGTAAAAAAGCAGGGCAACCCTTGTGGAAAGTTGCCGGAGGTGCTGATCAGACTTGTAAAGCTTACTGCGGAGGTATTGATTTGCAGTTTCCGTTACCTAAATTACTTGGTAATATGGATACTTATCTTAGTAAAGGTTTTAAAGCGGTAAAAATTAAAATCGGAAGGGAAAACTTGGATGAAGATATCGAAAGAATTAAAGCTGTTCGTGAACATGTGGGTAAGGATGTAACTTTTATGGTAGATGCCAATTATTCTATGGATATTGATAAAGCTATCGAAGCCATAGAACGATTTAAGGAATATGATATTACTTGGTTTGAAGAACCTATCATTCCGGACAATTATAAAGGATATGGTGAAATTGTAGATAAAACTAATTTTCCTTTGGCCATGGGAGAAAACCTACATACCATTCATGAATTTGAGTATGCCTTTGAACAGGCAAAACTATCTTTTATACAACCTGACGCTTCTAATTGCGGAGGGGTCACCGGATGGTTACGGGTAGCAAAGTTGGCTAAAAAACATAACATTCCGGTATGTTCTCATGGGATGCAGGAATTACACGTTAGCCTGGTTTCTTCACAAGAAAATGCAGGTTGGCTTGAGGTTCATAGTTTTCCAATCGATGAATATACCACCCGACCACTAGTAGTAGAAAATTATCGGGCAGTAGCACCTGATACTCCAGGTACCGGGGTAGTTTTTGACTGGGAGAAGTTAGCACCCTTTGAACAAAAATGATAAAAATTGAATTCACACCACCTATTTATTAATTATTCATCTTAAAACATATGAAAGTAGAAAAACAAAATTTTGGTACGATTGATAACAATCCCGTATCCCTGTACGAATTATCCAATGAGAATGGAATGATCGTTAAAATTTCTGATTATGGCGCAACCATTACCTCTATTCTTACACCGGATGCGCAAGGTAAATCTACGGAGATTACGTGCGGTTTTGAAGATGTTTCCGGTTATTTTTCTGATGAATATAAAAGCAATGCCCCTTACTTTGGGGGAACGGTAGGTCGATGTGCCTCCCGAATCCATGAAGGTGAATTTACCCTGGAAGGAAAATCCTATACCCTTGTAGGTAATGATAGAGGAAATCACCTGCATGGCGGTACCCAGGGATTTGATAAAAAAATGTGGGAAGTAAAAGATAGCAGTAAAACAACAGATAAAGCAACTCTTAGCCTACAATTGAACAGCCCGGATATGGAAGAAGGATATCCAGGTAATGTAACGGTGATTACAACGTTTACACTAACAAAGGATAATGAATTGATCATTTCTTATGAAGCCGAAACGGATAAAGCAACTCCTATTTCGCTAACCAATCATTCTTATTTTAATTTATCAGGATTTAAAGAAACGATACACCACCATAAGGTACAGATAGATTCCGATGCATTTCTGGAAGGAGATGATAAAGGTGTTCCACAAGGGGGCGTTGTCAAAGTAGACGGAAGGCCAGAAGATTTTAGAAAAGCCAAACTATTTAAAGAAGCCCTGGATCAAATGGAAACCGGTTTTGATAATTACTACTTATTTCCGGCAGATTTTCAACTTCGGAAAGTAGCTTCTTTTGAACATGAAGAAAGTGGCAGAGGGATGGAAGTTTCGACTACAGAACCTGGGATGTTATTTTATTCAGGTTATTTCACTTCGGATTTATTAAAACGGGAGAACGGAGATCAGTACGGCCGGTATAGAGCGTTCTGTTGTGAAACCCACCGATATCCTAACGGGGTAAATCTTGAAGATGCTCCTAAGTCTATTACGTATCCGGGAGAACCCTATACGAGTACAACTATTTTTAAGTTCTACACTACCAAGTAAACAATTCACATAAACAACCACATCTTTAATCATTAAAATTTAATTATTATGACAATAGGAATATTATTTGCGGTCTTTGCCGGATTAATGTTAGGATTATACGCATTACCTGAAAAGTATACTAAAGGCTATGAATTTGAGAATACCTGGGGAATGATGTTTTTTATAAATATGCTCATTATTCCTATTGCCGCGGGGTTTTTACTCGTAAATGGATTTAGTGATATTATTTCTAATATGCCTGCCGATATTTTATGGAAGATGGGACTGGCAAGTTTGCTTTGGGGAATAGGAGTAATGATGTGGGGTAAAGCGATCAATTATATTGGCTTGTCCTTAGGCTTTTCTATTTTTATAGGTACCGTTATATTGGTCGGCTCCTTACTACCATTCCTGGTAGACGGATTGCCTCCTAATAATGTATTTATGGTGATTCTTCTAGGAATTTTGGTGGTTTTATTTGGGGTTTCTTTTAATGGAAAAGCCGGGATGTTAAGACAAGCCGAAGATCAAAAAGATCTTACTGAAGAAACTTCTTCAAAGTCCTCTTCTATGACCATTGGTATTACTATAGCCATTATAGGAGGATTGTTAGCTACCGGGTTTAGTTATGCAAACGCCTACGGAAGACCTTATTTACATGAAGCATGTCAACAAGCCGGAAACCCGGAGTGGATTACTGCAGTTATGGTTATGGTCATTATCTATGTATCCGGAGCCATCTTTGTGATTCCGTATTTTATCTATCAATTAAGTGCAAAAAACTTATGGGGTAAGTTCAGTTCTTCACATACGCCTACCAACTTATTTTATACTTTTATTATGGCCTTGTTAAACTTTGCAGCTTCCGGAACCTTTGCGTTTGCAGCCTATAAATTAGGATCTTCGGGAAATACGGTTGGGTATGCTATTTTTAATACGGTTTGTGTTGCGGTAGCTATTGTGACTGGAATTCTTACCGGAGAGTGGAGTAAAACCAGTTCAAAACCGAGAAAGTTTTTATATTTGGGATTGGCTGCTATGATTGTTGGAGTAATTATCATTGCTTCCGGAAACGCTATACGTTAGTTTAAATGATAAACCGTTGTAATCAAGTACATTTGTTTAGAGCAAAAGCGTTTTAATTAAAAGATCATTTTCAACAAAATTTTATGGGCATTATCACATTTATTGGCTTTACTCTTCTGGTAGCCGTTATTTCTTATTTAGCAACAAAAAAAACGGATGAAAGTTCGTATACAGGTTATTTTCTGGGAGGAAGAAGTCTTACGGCTCCTGTCATAGCAGGGTCTTTATTACTTACCAACCTCTCTACAGAGCAAATTGTAGGTCTTAACGGACAGGCTTTTTCAGAAGGTATTTTAGTAATGGCGTGGGAGACTTTAGCCGCAATTGCTATGGTTGTTACCGCACTTTATTTGTTACCCAGGTATTTAAAACAAGGTTTAACCACGGTTCCTCAATTTTTAGAAAGTCGATATGATGCGGGAACAAAGACTATTACTTCGGGATTATTTCTTACCGGATATGTAGTGGTTTTATTACCCATAGTATTATATTCCGGTGCCCTAGCTATTAGTACAATTTTTGATATTCCCGAAATTTTAAATACGGATAAAACCACTGCCCTGTGGATTACCGTATTTGCTATTGGTATTATTGGTTCCATCTATGCCATTTTTGGGGGATTAAAAGCAGTTGCGGTTTCGGACACTATAAATGCTATAGGACTTTTGATCGGTGGTTCGATGATTCCGGTTTTAGGGTTGATGGTAGTAGGTGATGGTAATATGATTGATGGTTTTGCCGAGTTGTACTCCTCTAATAAAGATAAATTTTCATCCATAGGTACTGAAGAAGCTTCGGTGCCCTTTAGTACTATTTTTACAGGAATGATGTTAGTCCAGTTATTTTACTGGGGAACTAATCAGGCAATTATACAAAGGGCTCTTGGGGCGAAAAACCTAAAGGAAGGTCAAAAAGGAATTTTATTAGCTGCTTTTGTCAAGATATTAGGTCCGATACTGGTAGTATTGCCGGGGATTATTGCTTTTCACCTATATGGCGATAGTATTACCAATCCGGATGAAGCCTATCCGACTTTAGTTCGTAAAGTGTTGCCTGTTTCTTTAATTGGTTTTTTTGCTGCGGTTCTTTTTGGGGCTATCTTAAGTTCATTTAATAGTGCCTTAAATAGTTCGGTTACCCTTTTTGGGGTAGATATCTATAAAGGGTACATTAAGAAAGATGCATCTGAAAAACAAATTGTAAAAGCCGGTAAATTATTCGGAACTGGTTTGGCCATTATGTCCATGTTTATTGCTCCTTTAATTGCGAATGCACCTTCCGGCTTATTTGGTTACTTGCAACAGGTAAACGGATGTTATACGATTCCAATTCTGACCATTATTATTATGGGTTATTTAACCAAACGCGTTCCGGCAGTAGCGGCAAAAGTTGCTATTGTGATCGGTGCAGTGGTTTATTTGATCTATGTAATTCTTGATAATACGGTAATGAAAGGTCAGTTCCCACACTTTTTACATGTACAGGCTATTCTATTTGCCTTTAACATCGTGGTAATGCTAATCATTGGTAAGCTATATCCGCTTAAGGAAGCTTATAAAATGAAATATACCGAAGAGGTAAATATTGTACCCTGGAAATTTACAACTCCCGTCGGAATCGCTATTTGTGTAATCGTGATTGGGGTGTATCTGGTATTTAGCTAAATGGTCATAAAAAGGAAGGGGAAGACTAGATTTTCCGGTTTGATAAAGTTTTTAAGTACTTAGTATGGGTACCTTGCGCTCGACGCTATAACTGTCAACTTAGTTGTAGTTTAAGATAGCGTAGATAATTCTAATTCATATAAACTAATCCCATCCCCAGCCCTTCCCAAAGGAAAGGTAGCTAAAAGTCCTTTCCTTTGGAAAGGATTTAGGATAGTATAGTTATAGCTAAATCAACAATAAATAACATAAATATCTTTATAAAAAAAACCAGCCTCACTAAAGGGCTGGTTTTTTTTATAGATAAGTTACTTTTTGTTTCCAAAAAAATTATTTTATTAATATTTTTTTAGAAAAATTTAATTCCGATCCTTTGGCGGTAAGAAAATAACTTCCAGAAGTGAGCGTAGCGGTATTTATCGTTTTACTTTCCGTATTAAAAACGTCCTTTTGAACTATTTTACCGGATATGTTGTAAATAGTAATGGTACCAGAACCTATAAGATGATCAATAGTCAACGTTGCCTTTGCAGGTTGGGGGTAAAGATTTATCGTTTTCGGGCTTGTAGCATCTGTATCTAAAAACCTGGTTTTATTGTTTGAACAAACTTTATTTTTTTGTAATCCGTACACAATATCCGGAGTACAGCCAAAGCCTTTTATGATCGTCTTTGCTTTTATATCTATATCATAATCCCCATTATTGTTATCCACCTTTCCGGAAGCCGAAGGTCTAGCCCTGTAAAGAATAGGTGCTATGGCTTCACTTACCTTTACTTGAGGCTCACTACTTACTGAATTTGGTAAACTATTAAACGGATTGTTTTTTATAAAGTCTACCGGATAATATACATAATGTTTCTGTTTGATCTGCGCTACTTTTTTACCAGTCTTTATGATTCTGATAGTACCTTTAAATATTGGTTTTGGAGAATAAAAACCTTTTACTTTTCCAAAACCAGGATCAACTCTGATACCGATACCACAATCTACTGCGACTACATCATTAATAAGTACTTTGCCATGCTTTTTAGCATGTGGTGAAATCATTACAGCAGCATTACCGTTGCGACAACGTATACGATCTCCATAAATGTTTTCCTGATTACCATAGGTAAACCCGGCTTCTTTTAATCCGGTTGCAGAACCTTCCATACGTAAAGTTACTCCTCCAACTCCTCTAAGATTACGAAACAACATGTTTTTTCCGCCGGCAAATTGTACAAGTCCATAGCCATAATTAGCATTATTGATCGAACAATTTTTAATAATACCATTGGAAGGTTTTCTGGTTTCAAAATCTTTACCGCTACCTCGCTTAGCTTTAGGGCCTATTCTAAAAGCAGAAAAGAGGGTTTTGTTATCAACAATATTAACATTAGATATGCTGAAATTGGTGATATAACCTATATTCCCTACAAAAACTCGTCGTTCAGGAGGTATATTGGAATAGTCCACGGTAAATTTTCTACCGTTATTAGACGCTATTTTTACATTAGAAACTTCTTGCTCCGTATTTGTTTCTCCAAGATTAAAGATAGGGCCGTTAAAACTATTAGGAACTTTAAGGTTGGCCTTAGAATCTACAATAATATGAACATTAGACTTTAAACTAACTGATCTTGCCAGGGTGTGGTAACCCGGTGGGATGGTAATACGCCCTCCTCCATTAGCAGAAGTTTTATCAATTGCATCTTGTAAAGTCGTACTGTTTACAGGATCGAGTTTAATAATCTTGTTTGGAACGCTGCCGTTAAAAAAGAATTTCTCAGGGGGTATGTTTTGTCCGAACAGGAAAGTGGTACAAAAAATTACCGCTAGTGTAAGTTTTAGTTTCATTACGAATAAGTTTGTGATTTATAAGTCCAGTTTAGACTATTTTGTATAAAAATACTAAATTTCTTTAAGGTATACTTTATCATCTGGCTACAAAATTTTAACTTAATATTGAGGTGTATCATTTTGATATAGAAGTAGTTTAGGATTTCCCTTAACTTAATGTATGATATCTCCCTAACTGAAGTACAGCTCCTCTTTTTTGATTACTATTTATACTTTTTATTTTGGGGTTGCATCTATGATTAAATACTATTAGCGTCCGGTAAAGATTTAAGACCCGCCTGCGGACGGGCAGGTCGCTATCGCTTCTAGAATTAAGAATCAAGACTAATATTTATAGTATTGAAAATCAATATTTTAAATTCCCTATAGGCTCTAGTTTAAATTAGCGTTGTTATTAAAATAATGCTGAACATCCCTCTAAATCTCCCTTCAAAGGGAGACTTTTTGGCTCCCTTCCTTCGAAGGAAGGGTTGGGGAAGGATGTTTTTAATGATGCTAATTTCAAAATCTGATTATCAGTGTTTTATGTAATAATATTAATATCACTAACTTATATTAACAACGCTTATTTAAACTAGAGCGTTCCTATATTTAAAGAACAAATTACTTTTAAAAAAGTAAAAAGTACTCTCCAAACACCTTAAAGTTTGGAATCACCTTATTTTACTGTGCTTTATAAACTTTTATTGATTTTAACAGGACACTCATAATTAAATAGTTAAAATACAATTTTAAAAACTAAATCGAGGTCTCTCTAAAACTGCTATTGATTTCTCCATAAGCGTTAATTCTGTTTTCATAGTAGATGTTTAGATGATCTCATTAGATTAAGTTTACTTTTCTTAAAGTCACTATTAAAAAACAGGAAGTCTTTAAATCTCATTTTTTAAGTATATATTACCAATAATTAGTATCTAAAATTGTATATGAAAGTATCCATATTATTATTCACTGTGTTATCTGCTGTAATTATAGTAATAAGCTGTAATCCGGTTCATAAGACTAAAACCCCTGAAAAAAATACTGATCAGCATCAACCGCAACATTTACTTACCTCTTTAGATTCTTTACAATTTAAAGGAACAATAGAAGGGAAGGCAGTAGGTTTTTATGTATTAAAGAATATTAACGGACTTGAAGCTGTTTTTACGAACTACGGACAACGACTATTATCGCTATCAGTTCCGGATAAAAAAGGAAATTTTGATGATATTGTATTAGGCTTTTCTGATTTAGATCAGTACACTAAACCGGAAGGAAAATACTTTGGGGCTATTATCGGACGATATGCTAACAGAATTGCAAAGGGAACGTTTGCCATAGGAGATAGCATATACCAATTGGAGACTAACAATGGGAGTAATCACCTCCACGGGGGAGTTGACGGTTTTAATAGGGTAGTTTGGGATGCTAATCAGGTATCTGACCAGGAAATTGAATTCTCAAGAATATCTTCTAATGGGGAAGAGGGGTATCCGGGTAATCTTAGTGTTAAGGTTCAATATAAGTTGACCAATCAAAACGAATTAAAAATTAGGTATACGGCTACTACGGATCAATCTACGGTAGTTAATTTAACGCATCATTCTTTTTTTAACCTTGCCGGAGCAGACAGTGGTACAATTTATAAGCATTTGTTACTGATTAATGCAGATCAATATATTCCTATTGATCATAATTCAATTCCTTACGGAAGATTGGAGAAGGTAGCAGATACCCCTTTTGATTTTAGGCAACCAAAGCCTATGGGAGAAGATTTATTTGAAGAACATCAACAACTGGTTAACGGAAGTGGTTATGACCATACTTTTGTCATAAATAATGTACCCAAAAGCAGTGAAGGCCTGTCTCTGGCAGCTATAGTTGCAGAACCAAAGAGCGGAAGAATGATGGAAGTATATACCGATGAACCCGGAATCCAGTTTTATAGTGGTAATTTTTTGTCTGAAAAGCTAATTGGAAAAGAAAGAAGGCCTTACGTCCACCGGGGAGGTTTTAGCTTAGAAACACAGCATTTTCCTGATTCGCCTAATCAAAAGAATTTTCCAAGTACCTTATTACGTCCGGGAGAAACCTATATTTCTTTATGCACTTATAAGTTTTTGGTTCAAAACTAACTGTATATAACTTTTTATTTTGTAGTTACGGCAGCTTTTTGATATATGTAAAGCGTTGTCATAATGATATATATACATGTAGTTAAATCAACATTAAATTGCATAAATCTTCTATGTATTTTTATGTTTATCTAACTATAAAGAAAAACCCGGATTATAAATTTATAATCCGGGCTACACTATCCTAATGGATGTAAATGTTATTCTAATCCTTCGAAGTCAACAACAGTACATCGTGTTACTTCATCACATATAGGAGAAACCGCAGTAAAACATATTTCTACTGGTCCGGCTTCAGTAACGTGTTCATTAACTAAAATATGAGTTGGCCTTCTAGGTGTAACCACCTCTCCGTTTACGGTCCAAGTTCCAACAATATCTCGTCCGAAATTAGTTTCTCTTCCTCCGGCTATTCCTACAAAATGATTTATATCTCCAGGTCTTTTTCCATCAATGATGCTGTCAAGAACACAATCAGGCTTTATTCGTCTACCTCGTCCTTCTCTTCTTCTTCTTCTTCTTTTTAGACTTTCTTCAAAGTCATTTGCTGCGTCTTCAACAGAAACAAGTGGTTCATTGATTTCTTGCTCTTCTTCACAAGATGTTAAAGAAAAGGTGGCTACTAACACCAATAAAATTAGGGTTTTAAAAGCTTTCATAAAATTAAATTATTAAATTAAAAATGACTAATATTGATAGTTTATGCTCTTATTACTTACATACTATGTCATAATTATAGTAATTAGAAGTTTAAAACTATAAACTATCCTACGGCTAATATATATTGTTTTTACCACATAGTGTAGTTTTAATTTAAGAAGTATAAGTGTAAACAGTAAGAATTAACTATTTATTAAGTAGATTAAGAATTTATTAACAAATGTTTTGCTTTAGGATTATTATTCTACAATTGATATAATTTTATTGCGTTAATTTTCTGTTTATAAAGCACAAAATAACAGTTTATCCTTAACTATATACTTGATTAAATGATGCTTTTATATATTAAATATTTACATCCTTTTTAAATTAAACGTATAAAGAAAAGCGGGATTTTCTTTTAATTAAAACCCCGCCAATCCATCCAATCTACAAACTACAAACTTTTATATTTACTTTTTTATAAAAAGTACGATCTATTTAAAAAGATGATTTGTGTGATTTATAGGATCGTACTTATCTATAAAATTCAAGTAGTAGCTATGATAGATTTATTTACTTATTTACGGATTATTTTGGTTGTCATTTTGGTCGTATTTCCGTTAACTCTGGCGATATACATCCCTGATACCCAATCTGAGGTATCAATGGTATAACTGTTTTGTGTACTTTTGAAAGTTTGACTTACTACCTCCTTACCGCTGATATCCATGACTTTTATGGTAATCGTTTCCTCCGGTAAAGTTGCAAATTGTAGATCAACTAATCCGGTAGTTGGGTTAGGATAGGCTACCACATCATTTTCGGTAAGGTTTAAGGATTTTTTACTAGCTGTGGATTCTTTCTCTCCAAATAGTGAAAAAATAAGTGTGGCTTTACCTTCCTGACCAACAGATAAATCTAGTAATCTAAGATCACTATAGGAATTCCATTCTGGTAGTAATGTTCTTACATTAGTACCTCTTCCATAAAAATCGGATTGCTTATTAAAATTTGGTTCGTTAGGTTCTATCAAATGATAAGAATATACTAAATTATTTATGCTATTAATTTGTTCTATCCTAACAAAAGAACACCAGTATTTACCAGATGTTAATTTAGTTGCTTCTGGCAATTCAAATTCTAATTCTTTTGATGTCTCCGTATCATCAAAGTCAGGGTTGGTTTTTATCGTATCGGTTATATTAATAATTTCTTTCCCGGGTTTACCATTATCATCTTTATAAATTCTAAAACGACCCTGATCTCCAGGAACAGACAGTTCCAGGAAGATTAAATCTGAAAATACAATCATTTTCATACGCTCAATTGTCCAAGTTTCCCCTTCCGGAATAATAAATTGATCGGCTAGTTCTTGAAGAATATTTTCTTCTAAGGTATTTATATTAAGTGGTACTTCTGAAGGATTAAAGATGGTTGGTAAAATTGACCTATTGGGATCAAAGGTGTCAAAAAGAGGTGTTTGAAAAACTTGCACGTTGAATTCAGTTGCTACTTTTTGAGCACCAGATGCAGCAATTATTCTAATGACAGCTTCTCCTATTTTATCAATATTTTCTATTGCTGAGTTGGTTCGGGTAAAGAAAATTTGTAGCTTCTTTCCGGACAATTTATAATCTATAAATTCATTATTGGTATCTGAACTTTCCACTCTTAATGTAAGCTTTTCGCCATTGGTGTCTCGAAAAACCTCGCTGAGATCTACTGTTATGGATTCAGGGGTATCCTCTATACTAAAAGAAATATCCTCTGGCTTTTTATTTACTAATAAGGTTATTTCCCCTTGTTGAGGGGCAACATTAAACTTTTTGCTATATACTCCATTACCATGTACAGCCAGTGCGGTTAACCCATCTTTACGAGTTCTAACCTGCATTACTACACCATCACCAATTTGATTATTTTCCAACTGCCAAACCGTATTTTCATCTACTATTCTATTTGTATAATATAGGCCGGTACTGGTACCTGCAAGAAGGCCGTTATTGTTTCCTAAAAAGGATACCCACCTTACCGAGGGACCATTACCGGTACCATCTTTATTCTCTTCCAGGTTGCCACTAATATCCGTCCAGGTTTCCCCTGCATCTGTAGTGTAAAAGACACTTTTTACATTATAATTTGAAAAAGCAATTACTACCCGGTCAGAGTTATTAGGGTCTACCTGTACGCTATTGACAAAAGCATCTTCAGGAAAACCCTTACCGGTAAAAATATCCACTGGTTTACTGGAGGACAGACTTGCGAAATCCATTCGATACACCTGCCCTTGTCCGGTACCAAAATAAACCTTGTCTGCTTCAGGAAATTTTGAAACATCCAGGGCGGTGATGTTATTACGTTCTCTGTTATCAATTGCTATAGATTCAATAGAGGCAATCTCAGACCAGTTTACAGTAGCTAGTGAAGTTAATTCATCAATACTAGCAACAGCTGGTATATCATCCAAGTTAGTATTCCGGAATAAAGAAGTTCCCACCGGTAAATACATTATATTATCGTCATTAGGGTCTAATAGAAATGGATTGATAAAACTAAAATTATCAGGATTTGCAATAGCTGGTGTCACATAGGCGATTGATTCTACTTCGTTATTATTATCCATATTCAAGCGGAAGATATCTCCAAGCTGTGAAGAAACATATCTTGTGCGTCCTTTATCAGCAAAAGCGCTATAACTACCATCCCCTGCGAATTGCTCTACCCAACTCGCTTTAGAATCTTTTTGATTGGTAAACCAGGTACCGTTATCCTGGAAACCTGCCAGAAGTTCATCACTTTCTAACTCCGGGTTCAGGGAAATGGAATAGGGTTGTGTGGTAATATACCCATTGTTTAACGAAGTCCAGGAGACCGGTTCTTCAAAAGAGTTGTTTGTAGTAATATCCTCGGTTACAAATACCCCACCATCATTAGCCATTAAAACCTTATTGGGATTAGAAGGGAAGAAGACAATAGCATGTATATCGGGATGGTTATTCGGGTATAGGGAAACATCGTTATTTGGAGAATATCCGGCGATCCAATTATTGGAAAAATTATTTACCGCAGTTCGAAACCCATCGGTAGTCCTAAAGAGGTTGGTTCCACCAAAGAAAATCATATCCGGATTAGTAGGATGTACGGCAAGTACCATATTATAAGCAAATTGCGTATTCAGACCTCCTACCGGCTCTATCGTTATTGGTAATTGATCCGTGAAATCTGTAATTGTATCATCTATCGCATTATATCTAAATAAATTAGTTGAAGTAGCTACAGGGGTTACTAAAGTACTTAATATATAGACTTCATTTTCATCGGACGGATTGTAGGCACATATCATCCTGGTTGATCTGTCTAAATCAAAAATACCTTCACTAATCAGCGTCCAATCTACCCCATTTTTAGATCGATATACTCCACCGTTTTCATTTGATCTTATTGATGGTTCGGGAATAGTTGCATATAAGGTGCCTTTAGGGGTAATCATAATTTCAGTTCCTTTATCAAAACCACTAGCAAATACTTCCTGAAAACTCTTACCACCATCCTGAGATCGATGAACACCATTAAACGTAGCAACATATAAATCACCATTTTGAGGATGAACTGCCATACTATTTACCACATCAAAAGGGGAGGCGGTAAGTATGGTATTATCTGCCGTAGCTTCTAATAATTCCCAAGTACGGCCACCATCTTGTGATTTATAAATACCAGCTCCGGTATAAAGGGCTACGGCAGTTGCTGAATTACCAATACGTTCTCCCCCTCCATAATACCAAATATGTTGGTATCCAGGTCTTGGATCCTGTACTATTGAAGTAATACTTGGGTTTTGAAATCTTCTGGTTACTCTTTTCCAGTTCTTACCTCCATCCTCACTACGCCATAGGCCTCCGGAAACTCCTCCGGCAAGGATAATATTTTCATTTGTCTTGTCTATAGCCAGTGCCCTGGTACGTCCTCCTACGTTAAAAGGCCCGCGGTTTTTCCAACTAGTAGAAGATTTTTTAATATTCCCTACAGAGGATAAGGATTTGGATTGTTTTGTAAATAATTGTTCTTTTTGATAGATATCTTGAGGTACCTTTCCGGTTCTAGGGTCGCAAGTACGGTCAAATTCGTAATACATACGATCGACTGCTTTATCCCTAATTTGAGAAGGAATGACACGATTGACTTTATTGCTATTGTTTTTTTTAGCCTGGATTTTTAGACTTTTATATAATTGATGTCCCGTAGGTATTTGAGAAGTTCCAGGTTTTGTTTGTCCGTAGAGTAGGGGTTGGCTAATCAGGCAAATCAGTAGAATTGCCAAGGTATATTTTTTTTTCATGTTAGTAGTATTATAATGTTTTGTGTATGTGAGCTTTTAATTTGAAATTATAAGTAAATCGTTTTTTGTGTTAATTAAAAGTTAGTAGCATTCTGTAAAAATTCAAGACCCGCTTGCGGACGGGCAGATTGCTATCGCTTCTAGAATCAGGAATTAAGATTAATTATTATCATTTGAAAAATCAATATTATCATATGACTTACGTTAAGAAAGCAGATTACTTTGATCTTCAATTTTTTTGTTTAGAAATTTTCTATGCCGTCTTATATTCATCTACCTATATTTTGTTAAAAGTCGCGCAGCTTAACAGTTATAATCAGTACCAATCTTTAAAAATTAAGAGTCCGATCTTACGAATGCGAATCAGTTTAAATAAAATATAAAGAGACTACATAACAAATCAGGTGTGAACTAATCATAACGAATTGCCTAATTTTAATTCTGGATGGAAATTAGCATATCGCTACTTATAGTAATAGCCCGGATTTAAAATAAAAGTCAGCATCTGGGCTATTTTAAGTTCATTACCTTTTATAATTCAAAGTCAGTAATAATACAATCTGATATGGTTCCACAAGTAGAAGAAGTTACACTAAAACATACTTCTACTTTAGCAGGCTGAGATAGGTGATCTTCAAGCCTAACAAATCTAGGTCGTAATGGAGTTACTACCTCTCCGTCGATTGACCAGGTAACTTCTGCATCATCTCCAAATAAGAAAGGAAACTCATTTACACCTACAAAATGACCTGATGAGGTAATTCCCTTGGCATCAATTACACCACCAAAAGCACAATCGATCTCTGAAGGTCCGCGTGGATCGGTATCGCTTTTTAAGCTTTCTTCGAACTGTGCAATTTGTTCTTCGGTAGAAACAGTGGGTTCATTGGTTTTTTCATTTTCTTCACAAGAGGTGAAAGAAAAAGAGATTATTAATACTAAAAGAAATAAGGTTTTAAAAGTTTTCATAAAAATGAAATTTAGGTTAAAATAATAATGTAAAATCAGCATCCGTATTTTTAAATATGGTGTAACAACCACAGTTGGTAAAAAAATCAGGATTTTTATTTACTTACGGTAAAACTATAGTATTTCTTTCTTTTACAGTAGAAAAGAAGTTATCAAAAGGTATACAAGGGTAATAAGCATTTGGTAAGCATACTTGTAAAATACTGTTTTTGTGGTTATTAATGTAAAATTTGGCTCTAGTCTAAATTAGCGTTGTTATTAAAATATGCTGAACATCCCTCTAAATCTCCCTTCAAAGGGAGACTTTTTTGCTCCCTTCCTTCGAAGGAAGGGTTGGGGAAGGATGTTTTTAATGATGCTAATTTTAAAATCTGATTATCAGTATTTTATGTAATAATATTAATATCGCTAACTTATACTAACAACGCTTATTTAAACTAGAGCGTAAAATTTATCTAGCTATTAATAGAATTAAATTAATAGTGCTGTCTCACAATATGTTTTTGAAAAATAGTACTAGCGTATAGCACCTACTCGATATAAACCTTTAATTCATATACATCTTTGATTATTTGACAGGTATCTATGATTAAATTAACCTGTCTTCAATACAATTTTCTATCGAAAATCACTCAGACAACGTTAATTTTATTGAAAACAACCCTAACTATGCTAATTTTCTATCGAAAATCACTCGGACAACGCTGATTTTTTTTTGGGAACAACCCTAACCATGCTAATTTTCTATCAATAATCATTTGGACCAGGCTAATTTTCTTTTATAATCACCCTGACTTAGGTTAATTTTTTATTGAAGATTATTTAAATTACGCTAAACTTCTTAGATCAAATTCAAGGTATGATCCATAAAAAAAGGCGAGGTTTCTTATTGCGAAACCCCGCCTGGCAATCTAAACTACAAACTACAAACTACAAACTATACTATTACATTTACTTTATTATCAAGAAGTATGATCTATTTAAAAGATGATTTGTGTGATTAAATATCATACTTAGTTATAATAGTTTATATAATAGTCAAAACTCTTTATCTATTTACGGATGATTTTAGTCGTCATTTTGGTTGTATTTCCGTTTATTTTAGCAATATACATTCCGGATACCCAATCTGAAGTATCAATTAAATACTCGCTTTGAGTATGATCAAAGCTGTAACTTGCCACCTGCTTACCACTGATATCCATGACTTTTATGGTGATCGCTTCCTCCGGCAAAGTCGTAAACTTTACATCGACCAATCCATTAGTAGGGTTAGGATAAGCTACTACGTCATTTTCCGTAAGATTTAAAGATTTTTTACTAACTGAATTTTTTACTCCAAATAAGGAGAAGAGTAGGGTAGCTTTTCCTTCCGGAGAATCATTAATATTTGCTACTGGAACATCTGTAAAGGAACTCCATTCTACTGTTAATGCTGCTGAATTTATACCCCTTCCATAGGCATCTGCTATATTGTTGAAAGTTGGTTCATCAGGTTCTACAATATAGTAGAGCCATCTTAAATTATTTACAAATATAATTTCTTCAATCCTGGCAAAGGAACACCAGTATTTTCCGGAAGTCAACTCAATTTTTTTAGGTAATACAAATTCAAACTGCTCTGGTGTAAGTTCATCTTCAAATACAGGGTTTGTTCTTATAGTATCCGTTACGTCTAGAATTTGTTCCCCAGGTCTATTGTTATCATCTTTATAAATTCTAAATTGGGCTTGATTACCTGGAATAGAAAGATCAGGAATTAATAATACGTCTGAAACTGCGGTCATTTTCATTCGTTCGATAGTCCAGGTTTCGCCTTCCGGAATGATAAACTGATCTGCTAGTTCTTGGGATACATTCTCTACTAGTCGAAGTTTGTCAAAAGGTATTATTGAAGGGTTGACATCGGTTGGAATAAGAGGTTTATTAGGGTCAAAACTATCAAAAAGAGGATTTTGAAATACCCGTACGTTAAATTCAGTGGCTACTTTTTGTGCTCCTGATACGGCAATCAACGTTATTATTGCTTCCCCTACTTTATCAGGATTTGCTGTAGCTGAATTAGTTGCAGAAAATAAAACTTGTAACTTCTTTCCGGAGAGGTTATAGTCTATAAATTCATTATTTGAACTTTCTACCTTTACGGTAAATTCCTGATCATTAACTTCCCTAAAAACTTCGTTAAGATCCACTGTTATAAATTCTGGGGTATTTTCTATAGAAAATGAAACATCTTTAGGTTTTTTATCGATAAATAACGTTCTTTCCCCTGTTGGAGGGCTTACGTTAAACTTTTTACTATATACCCCGTTACCGTGTACGGCTAATGCAGCTAGTCCATCTTTACGGGTTCTGACTTGCATGACTACACCATTACCAATCTGATTAGTTTCTAATCTCCACACTGTGTTTTCATCTACTATTCTATCTGTATAATATAATCCGGTACTGGTACCTGCTAATAGACCGTTATTATTCCCTAAAAAGGAAACCCATCTTACCGAAGGGCCATTTCCACTCCCATCTTTGTTTTCTTCAAGGTTCCCGCTAATATCCGTCCAGGTTTCTCCGCCATCTGTAGTGTAGAATACACTTTTGACATCATAATTGGAAAAAGCGATCACTACGCGGTCAGAATTATTAGGGTCTACTTGCACACTATTAACAAAGGCATCTTCAGGAAAACCCTTGTCAGTAAAAATATCAACCGGTTTACTAGTAGATAAATTGGCAAAATCCATTCTATATACTTGGCCTTGCCCGGTACCATAATATACCTTATCAGCTTCGGGAAATTTTGAAACATCAAGTGCGGTAATACTATTAAGTTCCCTAAATTCACTTATTATAGATTCTACCGAAGCAATTTTAGACCAGTTTACGGTAGCTGGTCCAGCTATATCATCAATACTTGCAAAAGACGGTATCTCATCCAGGTTACTATTTCTATATAAAGAACGTCCTACTGGTAGGTACATTACGTTATCATCATTGGGATCCAAAACAAAGGGGGTAACAAAACTAAATCCTACTACACCTGCTGGTTTTACAAAGGCTATGGATGCTACCTCATCATTGTTATCCAAATTAAAACGTAAAACGTTACCAAACTGGGTGGAAACATATCGGGTACGCCCCTTATCAGCAAAGGCGTTATAACTACCATCCCCTCCGAACTGCTCAATCCAGCTTGCAATGGGGTCTTCTTGATCTGTATACCAACTACCATTATCCTGAAAACCTGCCAGAAGTTCATCACTTTCTGATTCCGGATCGAAAGAGATGGCATAAGGTTGTGTAGTAATATATCCATTGTTTAAAGAAATCCAGGAGACCGGTTCTTCAAAAGAGTTATCTGTGGTAATATCTTCGGTCATAAAAACTCCGCCATCGTTAGCGTTTAATACTTTATTAGGGTTAGAAGGGAAAAAGATAGCAGCATGCATATCCGGATGGTTATTAGGATATAATGAAACATCATTTAATGGAGAATACCCAGCGACCCAATCATTGGAAACATTATCTACCACAGTTCGAAAACCATCCGTAGTCCTAAATAAGTTGGTTCCTCCAAAGAGAATTATATCCGGATTGGTAGGATGTATGGCAAGCACCATATTGTATCCTGTTTGCGTATTTAAACCGCCTATTGGTGCTATAGTTGGGGGAAGTTTATCGGTAAAATCTATAAAAGTGTTGTCCGTAGCATTATATTTAAAGATAGAATTTAAAGGTTGATTAGGCCTATTGGCTGTAACAGTTCTGAAAATATAGACCTCATTTTCATTTGAAGGGTTATAAGCGCATATAATTCTTAATGACCTATTTAGTTCTTCGATATCTTCACCAATACGTGTCCAATCTATCCCATTTTTTGAGCTATATACCCCTGCTATAGTCGAATTTGTTGTTAATTCAGAAACTGTTATATAGAAGGTGCTTTTAGGTGTAATTATAATTTCTGTTCTTTTATCACGACCACTAGCAAATACTTCTTGAAAGCTTTTACCGCCATCCTGAGATCGATGAATTCCGTCAAAAGTAGCAACGTATAGATCTCCGTTTTGAGGATGGATAGCCATACTGTTTACCACATCAAAGGGTGAAACATCAAGTACAGTTTGATCTGCTGTAGCGTCCAATAGTTCCCAGGTACGTCCGCCATCTTGTGATTTATAGATTCCTGCTCCGGTATACAAGGCAGTTGCGCTGGCAGAATTACCGATACGTTCTCCACCTCCATAATACCAGATATGTTGATATCCCGGTCTTGGGTCCTGTACTATTGCGGTAATACTTGGGTTTTGAAATCTTCTGGTTACTCTTTTCCAATTTTCACCTCCATCCTCACTACGCCATAGGCCTCCGGAAACCCCTCCGGCAAGGATAATATTTTCATTGGTTCTGTCTATAGCCAGTGCCCTGGTACGTCCTCCAACGTTAAAAGGACCACGGTTTTCCCAGTTGGCAGAAGACTTTTTAATATTACCTACAGAGGATAGAGATTTTGATTGTTTGGTAAACAACTGTTCTTTTTGATAAATATCTTTAGGTATTTTTCGGGTTTTAGGGTCACAGGTACGATCAAATTCATAGTACATCCGGTCGCTTGCTTTATCTCCTATTTTTGAAGGGTTTACAGGTTTGTTTTTTGCGTTCTTCTGAGCCTTAATTTTTAGGCTTTTGTAAAGTTGATGCCCGGTAGGTATTTGAGTAGTTCCAGGTTTTGTTTGCCCATAGAGTAGGGGCTGACTTATCAAGCAAATCAGTAGAATTGCCAGGGTATATATTTTTTTCATTTCAGTAGAATTATAATGTTATGTGTTTATAAAGCAGGGTCTAATATTAGGTACGACCTACTTTAGTAATTACTGTCTATAGCTGCTCATTTTAAGGTATTGTAGTTATATAAAGGAGCTGTGTTGTTATGAATGGAAAATGAAGTATGTTTTAGCTTAAGTAATGTGCCGATAGATAATCATCTATATATAGTAAAAAGAATTAATACCCATACAAATGGTAATCTTACAATATATAATAGTGTATTGGTAACCAACAGGTATACGTACTAACTTGAACTACTTAAATTCCAATATGAAGTTATAATTATAAGCCCGAATCTTAACAAAAAAGATAAAACCCAGGCTTATAAAAATGTGTTCATTTCTAACCTTCAAAGTCTATAACCACACAAGCTCCCAGGGTTCCACAGCTTAAAGAAGTTACCCTGTAACAAACTTCTAGTTGTCCTGCCTGAGAAATGTGGTCATTAACTCTAACAAATCTGGGTCTTAATGGTGTTACCACGTTTCCATCGATGGTCCAGGTAACTTTTGCATCGTCTCCGAATAAAAAAGGAAATTCATTTACACCTACAAAGTGACCGCTTCTTACCTCCGCATTGATTACACCACCAAAAGAACAATTGTTCTCAGACGGAGCACGGGGATCAATATCACTTTTTAAGCTTTTTTCAAATTCCTTTGCTTCATCTTCAACAGAAATAAGAGGTTCATTAGTTTCTTCTTTATCTTCACAAGAGGTAAAAGAAAAAGAGAGTACAAATAATAATAGGGTTAAGGTTTTAAGAGATTTCATAGAAATGAAATTTAGGTTAAAAATTAATTGTGTAATTAATCTAGTATTCTGTTTTGTTATACATAAATAGAGATACCAAATTAGATAGGCAAAACTATAGTATTTCTTTTATGCTTATTTAAAATAAGGTCATCAAAAGGTATACGATAGGGTAAAGCATTTGGTAAGCATGTATAATTGAATAGTTGCTGACCCTATCTATTATAGGTATAAGCTTATGATGTAGATTAAATTTTTAAGGAATATTAACTGGTTTGTGCTAATACCATGTAAAACCACCTTATTAGTTAGTGCTAAAATTTCTGAAAGATATTTTAATTTATCTAAATTTTTTGAGGCTAGATTTTATAATACTTTAATTTATAACAAAAAGGTGGGTAGTTTGTTTACAGTAAGCGCTTGTTGTATTATATTAGAATCTAAGTTGTATGTATAAAAGTAATAATGTAATTAACGAAAATCATACGTTTACTACATAATACACGTTAATATAGCAATACTCTTTAAACCTAAAACTGTTAAAACCATGAGATTGTTTTCTTTCATGGTATGTTGTACGTTTCATTTATACGTATTAGCATATCAAGATACCCTTACTCTAGGGAAGCAAATTGATAGTTTACTTGCCTTAAATACTAAAACTGTTGATTTAAATAGCTATCAATTTTATCAAACCATACTTAAAGACTCCGAAAAACTAAATTATTCCAGAGGTGTTTTACAGTCTTGCATTAAAATTATTACCTACCAAACGAAGAATGGAAACCTGGACAGCTTGTTTCACTACAGTCAGAAATTCGAAAAATACCAAAGCCTTTGTCCGGATCAAAAATTAAAATTAGATTATTTATATACCGTGGGATATGGATTTTTATATCGTTATAATCTTCCGGAGTATGCGTTACCATATTATGTAGAAGCTTTACGATTATGTAAGGAAGATGATTTTGATAAGAAATTTAGTTTAAATAAGGGTATTGTAGATAGTTATATTTATAAAGGACAATACGATCTTGTCATAGAACAAGTTAATAAAATGCTTGAAGATTCTGCTAAGACCACTATAGAAGCAAAAAACTTTATAAAAGGTTCCTTAGCCATTGCTTATCAACAACAAGAACGACCTGACAAGAGCGGACCTATATTAAAAAGTATTATTAAGGAAGCAGCTGAAGAAAAAGATAGTCTTCAATACACCTTTGCTAAAGTTTATCAAGGTTATAATCTTTATCTCGAAAATAAATATAATAGTTCTATAGATTCCCTTAATTCTACTTTTAAACTTTTAAAAAAACATTGGCCTAGAGGATTAATTAATCACTATGAATTTCTATCAATGTCTTATGCTAAATTAGGGAATTATAAGAAGGCTTCCCACTTAATGAAAAAGGCTACTACGGCGTCTCCAATAGCTGAGTTACCTAAATTATATAGTCATCTTGCTAATTACCATATTCAATTAGGTAATAAGGATTCTGCTTTGTATTATAATAACCAGAAAAGCCTGATTATAGATAGTATTAGAAAGGTAGAAAAAAAGGTTTATGTTGATTTTTATAAAGTAAAACTGGATTTTATAAATACTGTTCAGGAAAATAAGAACATCAAGTTAAAACAAATCATACTGGCTAAAGAAAATAGAAAACAACGCTATTATATTACCATTTTGTTTATTAGTACTATTTGTCTGATTATTGGAGTAATTGCTTTTATGTTTTACAAGAAGAATAAAAAGTCAGAAAAAGAACTTAATATACTTAAGAGAAATGAAAAACGAACCCTGGAAAACCATATTCGGTTAAGAGAAAACGAATTGTCTGCTATATTGATAGGACAATCTAATAAAATGAAAGAATTAAAAGAGATCAAAGATCAGGTACATGAGGCTATCGACGAAAGGACTTCCGGAAAGATCAAAAAAACCGTATTATTATTGGATAAATTTTTAAAAACCACAACCTCTGATGAGATTTTAACCGAACGTATAGAATCTCAATACCCGGGTTTGGTTTTACAATTGCAAGATCTTTATCCTCAACTTTCTAAAACAGATATCAGACATTGTTTATTAATTAAATTAGGACTTTCTATAAAAGAATCAGCTGATCTGCTAAATGTGAACCCTAATACGGTTAAAACTGCCAGGTACAGGGCAAAATCAAAACTAAAACTTCCGGAAGACCTGTCACTAAAGGATTTTTTAGAAAGCAACTTGTCGTACGGAATACCTGAAAGTTATTGATAATAGTTAAAATATATTAGTGTCCGGTAAAGATTTAAGATCGCTATCGCTTCCAGAATCAAGACTAATCATTATAGTATTGAAAATCAATATTTACGTTAAAGAAAAATTACTTTTAAAAAAGTGAAAAAGCAACCTCCAAACAGCTCAAAGTTTGGAATTACCTTAAATTACTATGTTTTGTAAACTTTTATTTATTTTAACCGGACACCAATGATTCTATATCTGGTAAATTAATATAAGAAGTAGTAGGAGTTTTTTAGAGATTATTATGGTTTAATTTTATGCGTACTATACACTCGATGAATTTGTACAACAATCCGTACCCGTACATTGACAATACTTACGATTATAAAAATGGAGAAGGATTAAGGCGATAGAAGGAACATAAATGACGACTTCTTTTATTTCTAAAATCCCGAATTTTTCATTTAGGATAATCCCGGCCAAAATAATCCAACTACTCCATAAGGCATATTTTATCCATGATTTTGAAGTTTGGGTAGTAGAAACAATGATAGCAATAAGGGATATAACAAGAAAAACTAAATCTAGCAATTGCCACCATAGTAAATGCTCTTTCCTTAACCCAAAAGTGCTGGCTTGTAAACTGAAAAATAATGGGGTTATCAAGCAATGAATCAAACATAATCCGCTAGCTGTAACTCCTAAAAGATTGGGATATTTGGTTTTTTTGATAATAGCTATCATAGGTATACTATTTCTTTTTATGGATTTATTTGAATCTAAAAACTCCTATTTAATAATGTTCTTAGAACAAAATAGTTAATGAATCCCGCCTTTACTGAAATTGTTTCAGAATTCGACGGGATTTTTAGGTAAACCTTAAACTTTTTGGCTAATTTCTATTGAAGTTTGAAGTTTACTTTTATATTTTTTGATTCTTATAATCTTTCTTCAACTTAGTTCTCTAAGGTTCTAAGGTTACCTTTCGGGTTACAGAATTAAAAGGACCCGGGATTAAATTTCCGGATGTATCGGTTAGTTCTAATTGAATAGTAACTTCTCCCATTGGGAGCCCTTTAATTACATGGGGAACCCATTCTTCTACCATAAATTGTTTACCATTTATCGTAGTACGAACTTTAGTCCCACTTTCTGAAAGCGTGGTGTTAAGTACAAAAAAGTCCAATAGAATTTGTTCCGTGTCCTTGCCCTTATAAGTGCCTTTAGGGCGACTGTAAATGAGCGTAGGCGCTTTCAGGTCAAAATCAAGAGTATCCTTAGTAGTATCTCCTACAGTTAATTTACGAACTATTACCGAATTCTCATTTTTTACGGATTCGTGATAAGAACGACTTAAAAAAGCAACCAGGTGATGTGTTCCTGCCGGAATTTCTTTTTGAAAGATAGGCTCATAATGTGCAGAATAGGGTTGGTTATCCAGGATAAAATGTATATGCTGTCCTTTTCCTGAATTTGCTAGGCTTTGTGCGTTAGGCCCTTCGGTTTGTTTACCTAATTCATAATTTTCTACAGCAAAAGAAAAGTCTACTTCTCCAACTTCTGCAACTTTTATATGTTGCGGAGTATCTAATAACAGAGATGCATCTGCATAGGCAGGAGAGCCTTCTAATTTTTGCAGGGTAATTTCAGGAGGAGTGGTCGGTGTTTCCACTTCAGTAGTATCTACTGTTGTTTCTTTTTCTTCCGAAGCTTTTTTTTCTTGTTTACAGGCGGTAGCTACAAAGAGTAAGGCTAAAAAAGTAAAACCTAAGTGTGTCGTTGCTTTTTTCATTTGATGTTATTTAGAAATTTTTAAAGTTATTTTTAATGTAATCATCTTAAGCGATGAAATGCTATTGCATTAATTAGAAAGAGTGAAATATACCCAATTCTATTAACCAGAAGTCATTGCCGATACTAAAATAGTAGTTGCAATCCCGAACCCTGCTCCTGAAACAAAAAGATTCCACTTAAAATGGGAACCCTTTACTATTTTAGTATATATCCATAGAGAGGTCATAAATAATAATACAATAAAGATCTGCCCTGCTTCAATACCTAAATTAAATAGCAATAAAGGCATGATTATACGATCACTAAAAAGCATAAATTTAAAATTACTGGCAAAAGCTAGTCCGTGGATAAGCCCAAAGATCAGAGCAATACTATATTTTATGGTTGCATCTGAAAACCTTCCGTGTTTTTCGTAATTAACAATATTAGCAATTGCCGTAATCATAATAGTAGAGGGAATCAGCATGTCAATCAGTTTAGAATTAGCCGGAATTATTTCTAAGGCACTTAGTACCAGGGTACCGCTATGACCGATGGTAAATGCAGTTATAATAACTAAAATTTGTTTCCATTGTGTTAAGGTAAAGGCTGCACATAAAGTCATCACAAATAACAAGTGATCATAAGCTGTAATATCTACAATATGATGCCATCCGCTGTAAAAGAAAGAACTTAATTTATTCATTAGGGTAGGTTTTAAAAATTAATGGGTAGATCGTAATCTGTAGACATCGCTTCAAAATAAACTTCTTCTGTCAAAGAGGGAAACCGTACGGTAACCATATTGGTTTGTAGAAAATCAAATTCCTCAAAAAACAGCTTATTTTCTACACAGAGTTGATCTCCTTTTTTAGGTTTGGTAATATTTTGAGAAAAGTAAAAAATACAAATGTTATATTCTTCCATCACTTCTGACGCTACATATTGAAGAGGGAATTGTTTTCCATTAATACTTATTACATAATATTCTTTAAAATAGCTTTCAATTCCTTTTTTATCTTGGTTTGATAAATTATCGAGATTTATATTTTTGGCAGTTTTACTATCTATGCTATTTAAAAAATCATCCAGAAATACCCTACATTCAATTTGTAATTGAGTAGTCTCAGGATTATATTGAATTAGTGAGGAGGTAAGTTTAATAGGATGTGCATTGAGCAGAAAGATACTACCTACTACTATTCCTATTTGTTTTATAGTTCTATAAATTTTAGTTTTCATTTTTGTGTATTTTACTATTGATGGATGTGTGATTTTTTTGAAGTCGTGTAAAGAAATAATTGGTTTACCAGATCATACCTTTATTCCTTATAAGAATAATCGTTTTTATTGCTTAGGATGTATAGTGCTTTTATTGTGGCTCTAGAGGTGTATTTGATCTATAAAGTTTCCTTATTTATCCGGAAATAAAGTTTTATCTGTTTATAGGATTATCTGCAAACCTTTATGTTTAGATTGTATTTAAATAAGATAGACACAAACCTTATGTATCTTAATTTTAGGTACAAACATCAAAATCTTAAGTTTCTCTAAATAGATTTTATAACTAAATCCATACTATTATTAAAAAGATTTAATAATTCAAATGAAGTTTTAAAAGCTAAAAGTATTCGAGAATTCCTTTACATTTAAATACAATTACAATGTCAGTAATTACAATAAAGGAAGGTTTGAACCAACAAACTAATCTTTACATTAGAAAATAAGAATCTCCGGAAATCAATAAATAATTACCCCAAAGTAGAAGGCGGGGGTTTGTTATAAACACTTTTGGGGAGTGTAATGCTAAATTGAGAAGTTTGATAATAATAATTCGTTTGGTACTCCGGGTAATCCAGCACCATATTTTGTAAACTATCAGTACTAGTACCTCCAGTAAAAGGAGTGAGTTTATGAGAAGTAGTAATAATTTTGCACAACTCACAATTTAATCGATCGTCCTGACCATCTTCATCTACAAAATGTGAAAAAGCATGTACATTTACAATTCTAAGAAGTAGAAAAGCAAACAGAAAAAATAAGGTAATGCTATTTTTAAATATATTCTTTTGCACCTCACAAATATAGAAATTAAAGTTATATCAAAATCTTATTATAATTGATAAAATATGTTTTTAGTGATTTTTGTGATGGGGTTGGGTTTATAATGTTTACAGGTATTTAAGGGGTTTGTCAATAAATTTGGGTGTAGTGGAAATCAAAAACGGCAAACCCCTCTGGAAGAACCCGGACTGGGGTTTGATCGGAAAGGAAGAAAAGAAGTTCCTGTTTTCCTGGGGTGGGGATTAGAAAAGGGCAGACCGCCCGCACTTCCATCAGAATTTTAGCCTGCACCATAGCGAACTGGTCAAACACTACTGGGCAGGAAAAAAGGACAGGCATTATGTACACCTATCCTAAACTATTAACAACCTTAATACGAAAAACATGTTAGCGTTACTGGAATATCTAGTTTTGTTGTGACGGTTTTTTGAAGGTTTTTTACTTTTATCAGATGAAAAAGAGGAGTTACGATTTAGATTTTAAAAGAACGATTGTCGAATTAGTCGTATCGGGCAAGCGTGTTAGTGAAGTTTGTAAGGAATATGATCTTGGAACCGGCATGGTAAATCGCTGGAGGCGAGAGTTTACTAAGAATTCTACGGATATAAAAAGTACCCAAGAAGTCTCGTAAATGCAGAAAGAGATTGTTAATTTGCGTAAAGAACTACGTGAGATCACTATGGAATGTGACATCTTAAAAAAGGCAGTGCGTATCTTCTCCAGGAGCGACCGGTAAGGTATCAGTTTATTGCTAACCATAAAGAAGAATATCCGGTTGAGAACCTGCCGGCAGGCAGAGTTGTGCAAGTATATGAGCGTAAGTAAGAATTCCTAATTATCATCGGGTAAAAACCAAATCCTTGGAAAAAACAAAAAAGTCTTTGATTTACCTTAAAGAACGTATTAAAATTTTATTTATACAGAACAAAACAATCTACGGTAGTAACCGCGTTAAAAAGGCATTGAAATGCGAAGGTTTGTTTTACTCAACATCCTACATTGCTTTGCTTATTAAGAATTAGGGCTAAGAAGCATTCTTAAAAAGAAATACAAGGTTACTACGGATTCCAAACATAATTTAACTGTGGCAGAAAATAAATTATAGGATTACCCATTTAAGTCTCAAATACTTGTAAGTGAGGATATTATTTTGTAAATTATAGGTAAATATTTCACAAATGAAGATATTAAAAGAGCTTGATAGACAGGTATTTATAGATCGGTTTACAACTAACGAAGATTGTTATAAGTTTTTGGCAAGATTAAAATGGGAAAACGGCTATAGTTGTAGGAGATGTAGCTCAACTGCTTACACAAAGGGCAAGCAACCTTATAGCCGTCGTTGTAGTAAATGCGGTTATGACGAATCTACAACGGCAGCAACCCTATTTCATAAACTTAAGTTTGATATCCTTAAAGCCTTTGGGATGCTCTACGAGGTTTCCACTAGTAAGAAAGGGGCAAATAGTATTTGGTTAGCAGAACGTTTTGGTTTGAACCAAAAAACAACATGGGCATTTCGCCAGAAAGTACAGTTAGCTATGGAAAGCAGTGAGCAGTACCCTTTAGAAGATGAAGTCCATGTTGATGAGTTCGAGATAGGTACACCCTAAAAGGGGGAACAGGGAAGAAGTAAAAGTGATACGAAAATGAGGGTAGTCGTTGCTTTTGAATACAGGGATGGTAAGTCTGGAAGGGGCTATGCTAAAGTTATAGAAGATTATAGCGCCAGGTCTTTAAAACCATTGTTTGACACGCATATAAAGAATGATGCCAGTATATTAGCGGATGGTTGGCCTGGTTATCACCCAATCAAAGAAGAATACCCTGACTTGAAACAAACTTTATCAAACAAAGGAAAAAACTTTAAAATGTTGCACATACAGATCAGGAACTTTAAAAACTGGTTGAGAGGGGTTCATTCTTATTGTAATAAAGAATACCTTCAAAAATACATCGATGAATATTTCTTTAGGTTCAATAGACGGAACCACAGGGTGTCAATCCTAGATAAAATAATAGAACGTTGCACTAGCCATGAACCCATAACTATCAAACAATTAAAAATCATTGCGAACTAAATGGGTAACCCTAATAAATTAAATAAAGAATTTACTTCTTTAGAATTAGGAGAGAAATGGGTCTCGGATATTACCTATATCAAAGTAGTGGGTTATTGGAATTACTTAACAACTATACTAGACTGGCTAATAGAAAGGTCATATCTTGGGTAGTAAGCCAGGATATGACTACAAAAAATACAGTCTTAAAAGCATAGAAAAAAGCTATCAAAGTAAGAGAGATTACTTCTAACCATATCTTCCATTCCGATAGAGGGGTACAATACGCTAGTGATCTAATGAAACAATGCTTTACCAACCCCAAGCAAAAACCATAGTCAAAGTATGAGTCCGAAAGGGAATTGTTAGGACAATGCAGTGGCTGAAAGTTTCTTTAAAACTATTAAATATGAATGTCTTAACCATTATAAATTCAATAAGGGTGTACTACAAATTTCCATAAATAGAAATTTTTATGATTTTTCAATGTCCAAGATCGCTTAATTTTAGTGAGTTTTTGTTTCTGGAAAAAATCAAGTTATTAGTAAAACAGTATATTTGTCGTACACCCTTCAATAACTATATCACTAGTGTCCACTATAAATAATTAGATTTTCTTTGAAATTATTGATACTCTATAAGTTGTAGGGTTTTGAGTTGCGTGTCGATTTAAAATGGCTAGGTTAGTCAATTTTTAACTTGACACTTAGGAACCAAGGTAAATATGTATTCGCTCAACTACTAACTTTTTTACCGAAGCGTACTTTTAACGGTATTGTTAATAAGTATGTTCGTCATTTTAGTTGTTGGAACCAATTACTTTGTATGATATTTAGACAACTTACAAACTGTGATAGTTTACGAGATCTTGTTGTTACATTAGATGCACATAACAAGAAATCTTACCATTTAGGAATTGGTAGAAGGGTTACTAGAAGTAATTTGGCTAAGGCAAATCAAAAACGTGATTATAGGATCTTTGAAGATTTTGCATATAACTTAATAACCATAGCAAACGCTAAACTTTCTGATCAAAATCCTAATACCGGACAAAAAATTTACGCCTTTGATTCTTCTACAATTGATCTATGCTTAAGTGTCTTTCAGTGGGCTAAATTTCGAAAATCGAAAGGCAGAATTAAATTGCACACACTTTTTGATATTCAGACGCAAATACCTAGCTTTATCCATGTTACCCCCGCCAACATTCATAATGTAAAAGCAATGGATCTACTAATTTATGAAGTTGGGGCTTATTATGTTTTTGATAGAGGGTATCTCGACTTTGAGAGGCTTTACAAGATTACAAAATGCGCAGCTTATTTTGTTATTATAGCTAAAGCGAACTTTAAATTTAAGCGAATGTATTCAGATAAAGCTAACAAAGCAAAAGGAGTTTTATGTGACCAGATTGGAAAATTAACTGGTTTTTACACCTCCAAAAACTATCCTGATAAACTCAGGCGAATCAAATATTATGATAGCGAAAACAAAAGGACATTTGTATTCCAAACTAATAATATGGAAGCTACAGCAGAACATATCGCTTTACTATACAAAAAGCGTTGGCAAATCGAACTGTTTTTCAAATGGATCAAACAACATCTGAAAATCAAGTCTTTTTAGGGAACTTCGGAAAATGCAGTCCGGATACAAATTTATACAGCAATCAGCACTTATTGCTTAGTAGCAATAGTAGCACAGGAATTGAAAATCAATCGATCAACTTACGAAATATTACAGATCCTAGGAGTATCCCTACTAGATAAAACCCCTGTAAATGAGCTATTTAAAAATACAGATTACAATAATGCCAATGAACTAGAATGTAAACAACTGTCTATCAATTTGTTTTAAGTGGACACTGGTGGCATTTTATATGAACTAAATCACTATGGACTAAAGTCCATAGGTTTGTAAATCCGACTAAAGTCATCAGTACGCAAGCTTTACCGATCACTCAAGTATGAAGTTCCCACTGTCATTGCCGGACTTCCTGTGATGCTTTAAATACTCGTTCACCATAGTATCAGTAATATTACCAGTACTCCAACATCCAAAACCTATAGCCCAAAAATGCCTGCCCCAGTAACGCTTGTGCAGTTCAGGAAATTCTTGTTGAAGCCGTCTTGAACTCCTTTCCTTTAGCTTTTTTACCAAACTACTGATATCTTGGGAAGGACGATATTCTATATGCATATGAACATAGTCTTTGCTTACAACTCCCTTAAGAATTTGAACACCTTCTGCATCACAAACCTGGATCAAAAGCTCCCTACACTTTCTTTGAACATCTCCAATTAAAACGGCATACCTATATTTGGTACTCCATACTATATGTACGGTAAGCCTCGATACTGTATGACCATTTACCCTTTGTCCTGACATCAAACAAAGGTAGGTTTTTTTAGAAGCTAAAGCGAGATGCACTAAAGTGCATAGTTTTAACTATTTCTGTGACCAATAAATAACCGTAAATCGTATGAATCTGCTCATAAAGATGTATTACAACAACGCTTGAAACTATCAGGTCAGCGATGGACTATGGAAGGGTTCCAACAAATGGCACAATTCAGAGTGGTATACAAAAGCAAACAAGAACACAGGATTAAACAATTATGTCAAAATGCAGTATAAAAGGAAATTTGTCGTACACCCTTGAAGAAAGATAATCTGTTTTTAGGTAATTTTTTCTTACCTGCTTTTTTACCAATTCGTATCCCATAATATGGTAGAGCTTCAGGTAAAGTACTGTATGCACCTGTATACCTTCGATTTTTAAGTTCTCCACAGAGAGTTGCTATTAGTATATCTGGTTTTTAATCCATTCTGGTATTTAATGTATTGAAAGCAGTAAGCACTACATTTTTTCCAATAAACTTTTCTTGGAAGTGCATCATGATCAAAGTATTTTCTAACAGTTTCTCTATGGATATTAAGGTTTCTAGTAATAGCTCTAGTGGAATACCCTTCTTTCTGTATTTTCTTTGCCTGCAAAAATCTTTATTTGAATTTACTATTAATGGTTTATTTTGTTGTAAAGGTCTTGTTTCATCTGACTTAGAAACATGAATAGTATCAAAGACTCTACTTAACCTATTGTATTCTCAATTTTTTCATATTTACAGTATTAAATTTACAATTTAAGTAGCTGTCTTAAAAATGGAGAGTATTATAATGTATATAATTAGGAGTCCACCAAAAGGGAATTTTAATTCAAAGAGTTTTTATTTCTTATCAACTATCTACTAATAAGATGAATTTAAAAAAGTTATATTATTGTTAATTCTAACAATCCTTTTTTTGTAAGTTTTTAAAAATCATATGCTTATTTATTTTTTAAACAAACAAATAATCACTTAAGGTTAAACCGTAACAGTTTAAGTAAATACTTTCTTATATTTGTTTATATATGAATAGTAAATCAAGTTCATATTTTTATCTCATAGTAGTCTGTTAGTTATTAATCACTTGTAATAGTATATAATTAATTGTTAGTGAAAATTTTATTTCAAAGCTGAAATTTTAATTATTCTCTAATTTTATATTGATCACATTTTTTTAACAGAAGGAATTATGTGAGCCAAAAAGGCGAAGCCTTGTTTTATATCTACTCCATCTTTTATTTTTCTTATGTTAATCAACTTATTCAAATAGATAAGCCTATGTCAAAAAATTTTAAATCTGGTTGGTATGTTCTTTATGTACAATTATGCCACGAGAAAAAAGTTCATAACCTTTTAGAAGAAAATCAATTAGAATCTTTTCTGCCAATGATTAAAACCGTAAGGGAATGGAGTGATCGAAAAAAAACGATATTTAAACTTCTTTTTCTATCTTACTTTTTTGTAAAGGTCAGTTCATCTTTAGAACACCATAAATCACTTTCTGTAGATGGTGCCTATAGATATGTGCATTTTGGTTAAAAATATGCACAAGTTACTGAAAAAGAGATTCTACAGATTAGACATTTGATTAAAACAAATGATAATTAAAATTAACTCAACTTCCCTAATAGTTGGAGAAATGAGAACAATAAATACCGGAGCACTTTCTGGGATTGAATGCAAAGTACTTAAAGTAAATAATATTAATAAAATAGTTGTTAGAGTAAATTCTTTAAAATTAAATATTATGGCAAGTGTATCTTCATATTTTCTTGCTAAATCCTTGGTAACAAACTAAAGTAGTGTATCTGTAATTTAATTTCTCATAGAGGGTTTAATATATTAAGTTTTGCATTAAAAAATACCTTTTTAGAATATACCTTGCAAGCTTGCTCCCGGAATATGCATATTCACAATAGTACTAATCTTAATAGTTATATTATATACGATAAAGAAGTAACTTTACCATAGGACTAATATTAAGTATTCCTACTACATTTTTTATGTACTTAGAAGAAATTCAAGAGGTCAAAAACACAGATATAAAAGCTCTACAATTGTTTTTGCAATAAATAATAGCCTAAAAGAAAATCATTAATACGTAAAACCTTAATATTATGAAAATTGATTTAACAGCAGAAGAAAAAAAGAAATTCTTTGAACAAGGATTTATAGGGCCTTTTAAACTTTATGAGCCTAAAGAAGCAAAAAACATTTTTAAGCAAATCAGAATTAAAAGTGCAGACACTTCCAATACTCTTCATAATAACCCACTTAACTATGATCGGCATTTTGATATATCGGAGCTAACAAATCATATATGTCATCCAGGCATTGTAGATAGGTTAAGTAGTATTATGGGCGAAGATGTAATTTTATGGAGGATGGAATACTTTCCTAAGTATCCTGGTAGTAAGGGGACCGAGTGGCATCAAGTACAGGATTATAGTTATGCTACAGGTAAACCTCAACTTATTCCTACAGATACAACATCGGGGATACCTTTTGATCTTACTGTTTGGACTTGTTTTACAGAATCTACAAGAAAAAATGGTTGTTTAAAATTAATGCCAGGGTCACATAATAAAATGTTTTTTGATGAAACCAAGAAACCAAGCGAAGGAAGGAATAAATTATATACCGCAGTAGATTCTGATACTGGTTTTTATGGGTATAATTTTTCTGATTTTAAGGTAGACAATAATTGGCAACCAGATGAATCCAAAGCTGTAGTTATGGAAATGGAACCTGGAGAATGTGTTATTTTTTCTGCAAGATGTATGCATTCTTCTTTCCCTAATACTTCAGAAAGATCAACTAGATTCGCAGTAGCCTGTCGTTATGTACAAAGTCATGTTAAAGTATATCCCGATACTAACGAATTTAGAGCTCATGGCTCTGATTTTGATTTAAGTAGATGGGGATGTGTCCAAGTAAGTGGAGTGGATAAATATGGCCATAATAAATTTAGAACAGATAATAATTTAGGGCAACCATTTCCTGTTTTGGAGCCAACAAAATAATAAAATCAATTGATTAGTCGGAATTGCACCAGTAATAATATTTAGCTATCTTGATAACAAAAGAGAAATGTATGAATATTTTGAAGTTCGTAGAATAGTTCCCTGACGAAAAATCCTGTCGTGACAACGTTGTAAAGGCTCGTAACGCCGAAGGCGTTGTGTGCAAGAGGTGCTATGGCAAGAAGCATTATTGGCTAAAGGGCAAATGGGCATGGCAGTGCTCAGCCTGTAACTTCAGGATCTCCCTGCGCAGCGGGACCATAATGGAGAACTCTAATCTTCCCGTTAGGACCTGGTATCTCGCGATGGCGTTCATGACCTATTCCAAAGAGGGGATCTCGGCCACGGAACTACAAAGACAGCTTGGCTACTCGAGGTACAATACCATTTGGTCGCTGATACACAGGATAAGGGGCGCCATGGGCAAGAGGGATGCGCTCTATGACTTGGAAAGGATGATAGAATTCGATGAGGGATACTTTGAGAAGGCCACCAGTAAGGCAGAGCAAAAGAACCTGAAGCGTGGCAGGGGCAGCCAGAGACAGTCCAATGTGGCGGTCATGGCCGAATCGACAAAACTGGAAGACCCGAAATCGGGCAAGAAGGATAGCCAGTGCAGGTATTTCAAGATGCAGGTTCTGGGCTCGTATAATAAGGACGAGGTGAACCAACTGGTAAGAGAGAACATTGACGAACTGAGCATTGTCTTCAGTGACCAGAGTACAAGCTACGTGGACATATCCGATTATGTCGAAGTACACGTTACAGAGAGATCGGGCAGGGAGACCACGGTATCAACCCTAAAACAGGTGCATATCGCAATAAGCAATGCAAAGAGGACACTGCTGGGCATTTACCACAAAATCGATGGCAAATATTTACAGAGCTATCTCGATGAGTTTTGCTATAAGCTCAACAGGAGGTATTTAGGGGAGCAGCTATTCGATAGACTAGTAGTAGCGGTAACTCATTAATACTGGTGCAAAAGCGTTTAATCAATAAAAATCAATATTCAAAATTAATAAATCTTATGTCGGTTACATTAATTTGCCTGCACTACGGAGGAGGAAATCGTTTTAGTTTTCTTAAGCTAAAAGAATTTTTGGATCAGTCAATAGAAATGAAATCTCTTGAAATTCCGGGACATGGAAAAAGATTGAATGAACCATTACTTACAGATTTAGAATTAATTGCTAAAGATGTTTTTGAACAAATCAAACCTATTTTAGATGATAATGAATATATCTTATATGGTCACAGTCTTGGAGGTACAGTACTATTTCTTGTAACTAGATTGTTACAAACAAACAATTTTAAAATGCCTGGGCATTTGATAGTATCGGGATGTAAAGGTCCAAAATTTAATCATGTAAGATCTAGTACCTGTCATTTATTAAATGATGAGGATTTTAAATTAGAATTAAAAAAATTAGGGGGGTTTCCCAAAGAAGCGTTGGAGAATGATGAGTTGCTAACATTTTTTCTTCCGATACTTCGAGCAGATTTTAAAGCTATTGAAACATACCAATATAAAACAGAAGAACCTTTTAAAGTCCCAATTACGGTCCTATCCGGGTTAAACGAAAATATAACTCTAGAAGAATTGGAAAGTTGGAAAGATGAGACAGCTCTTTCCTTAGATTTTTTACAGTTTCCTGGGCATCATTTCTTTATTCTAGAAAGGTTTAAAGAAATAGGAGAGATTATAAATGATATCTCAAAAAATAAACTTTCAGAGAGTAGGGCTATAATCTTATAAAAGTTAAGTTCAGAATTAATAAATTTAAAAATATTATATGATTAAGTTATTCAAGTTTAAAGATGCTAAAGAATATTATGAATCTTTAGGAGACGATTTAGTTAAAGGAAGAAACGAGAAATTTCAAAACAAAGAAAAACCGCTGTGGTTCAATGTGGGGTATTGGAAAGACTCTGAATCTTTTGAAGATGCCTGTAAAAATTATGCTGATAATTTATTCGATTTTGGGGATTTAAAAGATGATTGTGATATTCTTGATGTAGGTTATGGCTTTGGAGTGCAAGATATTCATTGGGCAAAAAAACATAATATTAAGAGCATAAAAGGAGTTAATATCTCTCCAACTCAGGTTAGAGTTGCTAGAGAACTTGTCGAAGAATCAGGATTGTCTGATGTTATAGATCTTAGAGAAGGGGATGCTGTTTCTCTGGATTTTGAAGATAAAAGTTTTGATGCTGTAATAGCCTTGGATTGTGCATATCACTTTACAACGAGAAAGGATTTTCTAAAAGAAGCATCCAGAGTGTTAAAGCCTGGTGGTAAGTTAGTTTTCACAGATATGATGCCGATAAAGGAAAAAAACAGCAGATTTGGTAATTATCTTTTAAAACTGAATGCTATTCCTAAAGAAAATTTTTATCCCAAAGAACATCTGATATCATTTGCAAAGTCCATAGGATTTGATGATGCAAAATTTGAAGATATTAGTCAATGGGTTTTTCAAGGTGCTGCAAAGTTTGGAGAACAAAGGTTCAAAGGCAAGAATGTTTCTGATATTCGTGTGAAACTGAATCCAAAGGATGAAAAAAAATATAGAAGAGCTTACAATCTTTCTGGGATTAGAAGATGTTATATGTTTTCTATGACTAAAGAGAAATAGCCTTCTTTAGACTTGCCATGCATTAGATTTTTTTACAACTTCTAACAGCTATAAGATATATCGATTCGTTACGTTTTTCAAATTAATTGCAGCTAGTATGCTATTTTAATTTAATAAAAAACAATGCTTCATAGTGATCGAAATCTTCATAATACAGTCCTAAATAGATATTCCAAATTTAAAAGATATATCATCTTCATTGTTGTTTAATTCTGACACAATGTACACCGTCAGGCTTAAATAAACATTGAATTATGGGCTCATAGTATAAGACTTTATTTTTTTGAAACGTAATTTATGAAAAGTCACTTCCTCACCATACCATATCAATCAATTTCTCAATTACCAGCTATTAGCAAGGAATGCATTGAGTTTTTAGATAATAATCAATCATTAACATTAGATGAGATTACTAATAGTTTTTTTTCAGCTTTTCATACTGCTAAAAATAAAATAATTGTTTCAATTGACGAAGGTAACAACGAAGTTCTAAATAAACTGAGATGCATAGAAGAAGGTAACTATTCTTCCGTTTCTATCTATCCAGAGTTCAACACAGTAGAAAGAAAAAAGAAAGCCTTTTTATTTACAGGAGGAGGATCGCAATACCCAAAAATGGGAAAAGAATTATATGATAATGAGACTGTTTTTAGAGAAGCGATTGATCGATGCGCAGAAATTGCGATGAACTATTTGGAACATGACATTAGAAAAGTAATGTTTTCTGGTAAAACAACTAAAAAAGGAAAATTAATCAATAGGATTGATTATATGCAAATGGCATTATTCTCCTATGAATATGCAATGTTTTCTTTATGGAGTTCTACAGGAGTAAAACCAGATATAGTAATTGGACACAGTATTGGAGAGATTATAGCTTCTTGCGTAGCGGGAATTTTTTCTTTAGAAGATGCAATAAAACTAACTTGTTTGAGCGGTCAGCTAGTAGAAAATTACACTAAAAAAGGGCAGATGGCTGTCGTGCAAGGAGAAGAAAATGTTGTTAGAGGTTTTATTAAAGATTACAAAACAACAATAGGTATTGCAGTAATAAATAGTCCGTTACAAACTGTAATTTCTGGAGAGCTTAATAATCTTAAAAAAGTACTTAATGATCTTAATAAAAGTGGTTTTGAAACGAAGATTCTTAAAATCTCTCATGCTTTTCATTCTCCGTTAATGATTCCTGCTTTAGAACCTTACATTTCTTTAATTAAATCTATAAAAATTAAAACTCCAAGTATTAAAATGGTTAGTTGCATTACAGGTGAAGAAGTAGATAGTAAGGTGTTAAGTATAGAGTATTGGATTGGACATTTAATAAATCCGGTAAAATTCTCTAAGGGATTTAAAAAAATAAAAACCTACGATATAGATACTTTTATAGAAGTAGGCCCTAATCCAGTATTATTGGGCATCATTGATGAACATCCTGATTTTGAAGCTGATATTTTACAAATATCTTCAGCTGATATGGATGAACCCTGCAAATTTTACAATAGTATTAAAAAGTGGATTGTTGAAGGTGGAAGTGTTGATGATACATCTATTTATAAAGATGTAATTATTGATATTGAAAAGTTTGAAGACTTTTTTAATAACCTTTCTAAAATTATAAATACTACTGAGAGTAATGAGAATGATGCACTAGAGGTTAATTGTATTAAAAATAATGTACAAGTAAGATCGATTGTAAAAGAAGAAATAGGAAGTATTCTTTCTATTGTAGATTTAGAAAACTTACCAATTCAAAAACCATTAAAAGAGCTAGGATTAAACTCTATTAAAGCTTTAAAACTAGTTAAAAACCTTTCTAAAATATTACATCAAAATATAACGGTTTCTAATCTGTTTGATTACCCAACTGTAACTTCTTTGGCAAATTTTATAGTATCAGATGTAAATAAAAAAACAGTTAATGTTTCCAGAATTCAAGATAAAAATACGGATAGTAATGTCAAGCAATATATTGATGAAATTAATAATATGAGCTTGGATGAACTAGAACTTGAGTTAGAAAAAGAACTCGATTTACTGGGATTGTAAATTGTAGTACAATCCTATTTTCATTTTCTGAAACTACTTTAAATGAACCTCTTATTTTAATGCAGCTGACTAGCATTTTCTTTTCTTACTAGTACTGATGCGTTAAGATTTATTAATCGAATAATTTTATTTGTTCATTGACATTTTGTTTTGAAATTGTTTTGGTAAGCAATTCTTTTATTGGTGTTTTATCCATTGAGGATATGCCTAAGATTTGTATAATTTGATAAATGGATAATTCACTCTTTATAGAGTGTTTGACACGAGCTATTATCAAGTATGTGCATATAGCCACCCATACGTGAGTGTTAACTGCATTTTCAGTATGTCCCCAAAAGCTTTTTTATAGTTAAGTTTTGCTTTATCCACTTAAAGAAGGTTTCTATTTGCCAGCGATTACGGTAGAGTTTTGCCACTTCAAGTGCTGACACCTCTATATTGTTGGTCAGAAATAGTAGTGTCGTATCGTTTTTCTTATCATAGTATTCTACTAATCTGAGAGGTTCTGGATATAGTTTTTTAGACTTATACCATTTAGAACTATTATTTTGTCGCTTCTAAGACCAGTTGTCTTATCGATATTAAAGTTTTCCTCTACGATGTCATAACTTATGTTTGACTTAGCTCTTGTGACAAAAAAAGCTTCACAAGTATTAATACGATAGAGCGCTTGGAAATCGACATAAGCTTTATCCATCAGGTAAATAGCATGAGGCACAGGAATTAACAAATCCAATATGTTACTGTCATGATATTTTCCATCACTTACTAGTATAAATGAAGGTATACTACCTCTGAGATCCAGTAATGTATGAATCTTTATAGCCCCTTTAGAATATTTTCCAGGAGCCCAATTAAATAACATAAGACTCAGAGAAATTGTAGTGGAATCTAGGGCAAAGACTTCATTGTCTAAGTTGACATTTGGTATTGGAGATGAATTATAAAGAGGTCGGACCTGATCAATAAGATATTGTCCAAAATCTCCAAAAATCCGCCAATCTCTACGCTCATTTGCACGAGATAAAGAAGATTGGTTTACATACCCACTGAATCCAAGATGATATAATTTGCTTCTATGTGCTTTTAAACAAGTAGCTATATCTCTCAAAGAATTACGAGAAGTCAATTGACCAAAGAACAATTGGATGAATTGATTCCAGCAATTAAAATTTCTGAATCTGTAATCTCCGTTGTACCTCTTTACGCATTTTTCAAACTCATACTTGTTTATAAATTGTAAAAGTTGTGCAAAGACATATTTTCCAGAGTTCATAACAGTTTTTAAACTGCTAAACTAAAAGCCATTTCAAATCAAAAAATCAAAGAACGTATATTAACCCTTATCATTAAAGGGGTTATTGAAAAAATTAAAAAGTTAACGCATCACTAGTATTTCATAAACTATTAAAATCCAATTGATATTCGATGAATGGCAATAAAGAACAACTAAAACAAGCTTTAATAGCAATTAAAAAGCTAAAAAATGAACTACAAAGATCAAAGGTATCTGATCCTATAGCGATTATAGGAATAGGGTGTCGTTTTCCTGGTGGAGTATCAGATTTAGAAGGCTACTGGGAACTTTTAAGCAAAGGAAAAGATGCAATTACTGAAGTTCCTGTTGAACGATGGAATCATACAGATTGGTTTTCAGAAGAAAAAAATAAACAGGGAAAAACGTATTCTAAATGGGGCGGTTTTTTGTCAGATATAGAAAGTTTTGATACTAGCTTTTTTGGCATTTCACCAAGAGAAGCAAAATTTATTGATCCACAACAACGATTATTTCTTGAGGTGTGTTGGGAAGCAATTGAGCAAGCTGGATATACGAAATTAAATTTATTTAATAGTAATACTGGTGTATACGCAGGTGTGTATGCAAATGATTACCAGCATCGTGTAATGAGTGAGGCAGAGCATATTGATGCTTATTCTTTTGTCGGCTCTTTACATAGCACTATTACAGGAAGAGTTTCATATTGGTTGGGATTAAAAGGACCTAGTATGGCTATCGATACAGCGTGTTCTTCTTCCTTGGTAGCAGTACACACAGCTGTTCAGGCACTGAGGAATGAAGAATGCGATATGGCTATTGCTGGAGGAGTGAACGTCATTCTTAAACCAGAAAATACAGTAGGTCTTAGTAAAATTAATGGACTCTCACCTACAGGAAGATGTTATGCCTTTTCCGATAAAGCTAATGGATTTGTAAGGAGTGAAGGTGCGGGAGCTATCATCTTAAAAAGAGTATCTCTAGCAAAACGTGATGGAGATAGAATTTTAGGAGTGATTAAAGGAAGTGCAATAAATCAAGATGGTCAAAGTCAGGGATTTACTGCACCTAGCGGCAATGCTCAACAACAGGTTATTCGCAAGGCCCTATCAGATGCAAGAGTATCACCATCTGATATTGATTACATAGAATCTCATGGTACAGGAACAACATTAGGAGATACTATTGAGATTGAAGCATTAAGTCAAGTATTTAACGATTCAAGAAACGGATTGGGACCATTATTAGTAGGATCTGTCAAAACAAATATAGGACATACAGAATCAGCCGCAGGCATTGCAGGTTTAATCAAAGTGATATTGGCTTTCCAAAAGAAAGAGTTTCCTAAAACAATTCATTTAGATACTTTAAATAAAAATGTGGACTGGAATCAAATGGCAATAAAAGTGTTAGATGAAAACACACCTTGGTCTAAGCATAAAGAAAGAATTAGACGAGCAGGAGTAAGTTCATTCGGGATTAGTGGAACAAACGCTCATATAATACTTGAAGAGCCTTTGATACCAGAAAAAATTAAAAACACCAACCAGCTAAATCAACAGTATTATGTACTTCCGGTTTCAGCTGAAACCGAAGAAGCTTTGAAAATACAATTAAAAAATCTGGAAGGATTTTTAGCTAATAACAAAGAAGAATCTCTTGCAGATATATCTTTTACTTTGGCTTTAAAAAGAGAACATTTTAGTTTTAAAACTGCTATTTATGGAAGAAATAAAGAAGAATTGATTGATAGTTTAGAGTCTGTTCTAAATGAGGATATAAAAAGGTCTTTAAACCATACTATTGGTAAAACAGCTTTTTTGTTTACAGGAGGAGGAGCTCAATATATAGGGATGGGAAGATTGCTATATCAAACCGAAGAATTGTTTAAGCAAGCATTAGATGAGTGCTGTAGAATTGCTAATCCTTTATTAGATGAAAATTTACTTAAAATTATTTTTCCAGAGGATGACTCTATAACTAAAAAATTGATACATCGTATAGATTACATGCAACCTGCATTATTTGCTTATGAATATGCCATGTGTGAGTTTTGGAAATCTAGAGGAGTAGAACCACAAGTACTTATAGGTCATAGCCTAGGTGAAATTGTAGCAGCTTGTATTGCTGGAGTTTTTAGTCTAAAAGATGGAATAAAGCTGGTTTGTGAACGAGGAAAATTAATGCAAAGTCTTCCAGAAGGAGGAGCTATGGCATCTATAGAAGCAACAGAAGAAGAAGTTCAGTCGATAATAAAGAGAAATAAATCTAATGCAGCTATTGGTGTTATCAACGGAGACCAGCAGACGGTAATTTCCGGAAATAAAAATGAGGTAGAAACTATTCGATTATTATTTGATACTAAAGGAGTAAAAACTAAAGTGTTGAAAGTTTCTCATGCATCTCATTCTTCACTAATGGAACCGATTCTAAAGGCATATAAAAAAGTGGTGTCATCTATTCAATTTTATGCTCCTAAAATAGTAATGGTTAGTAATCTCACAGGAAAAGTTGCAGATCATACAGTTCAAACCGAAGAATATTGGGTTGATCATTTGAGAAAAACTGTTCGATTTGCTGATGGGATAAAACAACTAGAAACATTAGACATTAATACATGTATAGAAATGGGGCCAGAACCAGTGCTATTAGGTATTGCTGGTATTTGTTTACAAGAGTCAGAAATGTTATGGTTACCCTCTTCTAGAGAAGAAAATGAAGTTATAGTGTATGAGAGTTTATGCAAATGGTATACTTGTAGAGGTGATTTAGATTGGAAATCAATACATAGCCATACTTTAGGAAAAACAGTAATACTTCCTACATATCCATTCCAAAAAGAAAAACATTGGTTTGAATTAAAAAACTCAACACATTCTGGGAGATTCACTGGACATAAGTTATTAGGTAATAGATTAGAAATAGTAGGATTAGATGTATACGAATCGATAATATCTTTAGAAAAACTAAATTATTTTATTGATCATAAAGTAGTAGGTCAGATCATAATGCCAGGATCTTATTATGTAGAAATATTACTTGCACATACCAATGATAGAGTCGATAGCTCTTATGGTATTAGAGAGTTATTAATACTATCACCAATGGCATTATCAATAGAAAATGAAGTTATAAGTCAATTAATACTACAAAAAATAGAAGAAGACGTATATGAATTTAATCAATATAGTAGAATAAGTGATCAGGATGAATGGCAACTTCATGCAAAAGGAATTCTGGAACCAATTCAGATAAAAGAAAAAAAAGATACTGTAGATATTTCAATACTAAAAGGAACCTACTCTCCATACATATCACAAGCAGATTTTTACAATAATCTGTGGGAAAAAGGAATTCAATATGGAGATATGTTTAGGGGAGTACAAAAAGTGTATAAGAATGAAAATGGAGTTTTAGGAGAGATTTGTTTACCAGAAAATTTGAATGATCAGATAAATGATTACAAAATTCATCCTGTTTTACTGGATTGTGTATTTCAATTGTTGACTCATATTATGGGTACAGAAGATAAAAATGTTTATTTGTTATATACCATAGAAGATATGAAAGTATTTGCTCCATTGCAACATACATCTATATGGGCAGAAGCAGTAGTTACGAACGATCGATCGATAAAAGAGGGCGTAATTAATTCGAGCATACGTGTTTGGGATGATCAGGGAGTTCATATAGCAACAATAGGATCTGCATATGCAAGAAAAGTGAACTCTTCTCAACTGTTACCAAATGACAAAAGTATTAATTGGCAATACAAATTGGATTGGAAAGAAATTGATACAAGTTTACTAAGCAAACAAGTAATGGATGATACGAGTACTTGGTTGATTTTCAATCATAATAACTCAAATAGTTCATTACATAATCAATTGAGTAAACAAGGCAAAACAGTTTTTCAATTTTCAGAATGGTCAGATGCAGCAATATGGGCTAAAGAACAAAAAGTTAATCATATTATCATTCAATGGAGTGAGCTGCATCAAGAAAATAATCATATATCGTCATTTCAACAAGATACAGCAGATGGATTAGGAATTCTTCAGCAAGTTCAGCAATGGTTAAATACTAATGAATACCCAGAACTTAAAAATCTTTGGTGGATTACAGAAACAACATTATCTAATCCGTTTTGTACTTTTCATCATGCTACATTATGGGGAATGGGGAATGCATTTTTAGGAGAATGTCCTGATATTTCTTTCAAGTTACTTAATGTAGCGAAAAATACAGCATATCAAACAAGCTTATTACCTCTTCTTTTTTCTAATACCAAAGAAAGTCAATTATGTATATCTGAAAAGAAAATATATGGATTAAGATTATTATCGTCTGTGCATAGTACAGAAGCACCTGTTAAGTTTTTACCTCAACAGGAGAGTACTGTATTGATAACAGGAGGCTTAAAAGGATTAGGATACATAACCGCTGAATTATTAATAAGAAAATATAGAATTAAGCATGCAATATTACTGGGCAGAAGCAAACCTACTACAGAAGTATTGAAGCAAATAGAATCTTTAAGAAATGAAGGAGCTATAATTACTATTGCGACAGGCGATGTTACCGATAAAAAATTCTTAGAGAAAGTAATAAATGACATACCAAAAGAATTTCCTTTAATAGGAATAATTCACTCGGCAGGATTGACCAATACAGTTACTATAAAAAACCAACATACGGAAGGATTTTTGACAGAAATGGCTCCTAAAGTAAAAGGAGCATGGAACTTACATCAACTTACACTGGATATAGACCTTGACTTTTTTATATTATATTCATCTGCAGCATCTGTGGTAAACACACTAGCTATAGGACAGAGTAGTTACGTGGCTGGGAACACCTATTTGGATCAATTGGCAACTTACAGAAAAGGATTGAATTTACCAGCACATAGTATCAATTGGTCTCCTTGGGAATCAATAGGAATGGCTTCAGCCTTGACTGATAAAGAACTACAAAGGTTATCTAGATTAGGATTTGAATATATATCAGTAGCGTTAGGACTTGAGATTTTACAAGAAATTTTAGAAAAACCATCAGGGCAATATCCAGTACTAAACCTTAATACCAACATATTTAACTCAAGCTTCCAGGATAATAATATTCCATTACTATATAGTGAAATTATAGATACAGAAAAACTAGATACTAATAATAGTCAAAAAATAACTAGTGTAAAAGAGAAACTAGTTGGGTTGTCAAGACATGAAAAACTGGAAATAATCAATAAAATTATCGTTAAAGAAGTGGTAAAGGTTTTGTCTCTTTCTTCTAAAAATACGGTCGATATTTATAAAAATCTTTTTTCGCAAGGATTGGATTCCTTAATGGCGGTAGAACTGAAAAATAGATTATCAACCAGACTATCCAAATCGTTACCAGTGGCATTAATTCTAAGTAAACCATATATTGATATACTATCCGAGGAGATTGTAAATAAATATTTTAAGGATGAAGGACATATAGACAAAACCGAAGTTTTAATTGAGGATGATCATGGTAAATTAGAAAGAAAGTTACTTCCTCTTTCTTCAATGCAACAAAGGCTATGGTTTGTATACAAGCTAACTCAAAAGAATGAGCTTCATAATATTTTCTTTGAGTTGACGTATAACGGAGACTTGTGTGAAGAGACATTGGAAAGAACGATTTCCTATCTAGCACAACGACATGAATCACTACGTTCTAGAGTGGTAGAGCAAAATAATAGTAATCCTTATGTAGAGATAATAGAAGGTTGGTGTCCCAAAATCATTAAAAATGACTTAAGTAAAAAATCCATAAAAGAGCAGCAAATAGCTGTAAAGGAACTGCGTAAAGCATTGATGAATTATCAGTTTGATTTTTCTTCTACACCAATTCATTTTGAACTTGTAAAACTAGAAACTTCGAAGTATCGATTAATGATTACTCAACATCATTTGTTTTCTGATGGGTGGTCAATAATTGTATTGATGAAAGAAATTATAGCAGTTTATAATGCATTGAATTTAGGAAAAGATCCGCAATTAACTATTATTACCAAAAAGTATGAGCAATTAGTAAGAGCAGAAGACAAAAAGTTAGAATCATCGTACTTTGAAGAAGATATTTCTTATTGGAAAAAACATTTATTTGAAGCTCCAACGTTAAAACTACCCCTTGATAATGCATATCCGAATATAAAAACATACAAAGGAGGAAATCTGAATTTTGAGTTTAATGAAGAAGAAACTGCAGCGATAGAAAAATACATTAAAAAAGAGGGAGTAACATTAAACACAATACTTTTTGGAGCATACTCATTATTATTATACTATTTTTCTAATCAGGAAGAATTTGTTGTTGGTAGCGGAATGGCAAATAGGAATGACGAAGGATATGAAAACATAATAGGTTATTTTGTGAATACTATTGCAATTCGATGTAAGGTTTCAGATCAGATCACTTTTAAAGAGTTTCTAGAGCAAATAAGTCAAACCATTTACGATAGTATGCCTCACCATGAAGTACCTTTTAATGAAGTGGTAAAAAGCGTATTAAAAAATAGATCAGGAAAAAACCCAGTAGATAATCCTTTGTATAATGTTTCTTTTGTAGTCAATAATTTTGATTTGTCAGGATTATTGGAGACCCAATCAGATTGGGTTTTTGAAGGAGTAAATTTAGGTATAGAAGGCGTTGCTGTAGATGACTTAAATATGATTCTTATAAGACATCAACAAAGATTACGAGGATCAGTAAATTATAACGCAGATGTGTTTAAGCAAAACACTATACAAGAATTAATTAAGCTTTATAAGTATATCATAAATGCTATTATAGAAAACTCAAATCAATACATTGGCCATGCTAGGCTACTTAAGGAAAAAGACCAACAGCAGTTGATTAGTTTTAATAGTAAAGAAAAAGAATATCCTGAAGACTCTTCTGTGATAGCACTTTTTGACCAACAAGCAGAACGTACACCTGCAGCCATAGCAATACAGTGTAATTCTAATAAGCTTACGTATGCAGATGTGCAAGATAAATCCATTCAACTACAACAATACTTGCAAGATCAACTGGGGATTAAACCAAAGGATAGAATAGGAATTGTAATGGAGCGATCAGAATGGACGATTATAACTATACTTGGAGTCTTAAGAAGTGGAGCAACATATGTGCCTATTGATGTTTCTTATCCTTATGTAAGAAAGGTATTTATAATAGAGGATACAGAGGTAAAATGTTTGATTACTGATGCGTCACAATTAGATGTTTTTAAAGAATTAAAGATACCAGTAATTGAAATAACAAATTATCAAGATATTTTTAATGTAGAAATAAAAAAGGATAAGAAGAAAATGCAATTTATCCATGCAAATACTCCTGCCTATATTATGTATACATCTGGATCTACCGGAGATCCAAAAGGGGTAGTCATCAATCATAGAGCGATTGTAAGTTTGATTTTCAACCATAGTTTCAACTTTTTAGGAACAGATACTGTAATGTATCAATATGCACCTTTTACATTTGATGCATCTACTTTTGAAATATGGGGAGCATTGCTTAAAGGTGGTATATTGGTTATAAGCACACCAACATATAAATCTAGCGAAGCACTATCTGATGATATTATCAAAAATGAGATTAATACACTTTGGCTTACAGCATCATTATTTCATCTTGCCGTAAAATCAACTCCGCAGTTATTTAAAAAATTAAAATATATCCTAGCAGGAGGAGAATCGATACATTCAGATAAAGTACAAATGATTCTAAATCAAAATAAACAACTTACATTCATAAATGGATATGGACCTACAGAGTCTACTACATTTACAGTAGTTAATAAAATAGATACTTCAGAAAATGTTCATCATCAAAAAGAGATTATCGGTAAACCAATAGATCATAGACAGGTATATATAGGAAGTGTACAGAATGAAGAAATTAATTTAAAACCAATTGGCGTTACTGGAGAATTATTAATAGGTGGTGATGGGCTTGCAGTTGAATATCTGAATGATACTTTAAAAACGAAAGAAAAATTTATAAATAACCCATTTGTTACCGAAGAATCTAAAATATACCGAACAGGAGATTTAGCAAGATGGTTACCAAATGGTACAATAGAATTTATCGGAAGACAAGATGATCAGGTAAAAATAAGAGGGTATAGAATTGAAATAGGAGAGATAGAAAGTTTAATTTGCAAGTGTGATGATGTAACACATTGTGTGGTAACTACAGAAGATGACCCTAGTGGTTCGAAGAGGTTGGTGGCTCATGTGGTATGTGAAGATGTATTTAATTATAAACGCATTAGAAATCAAATAGCAGCTATAGTGCCTGATTATATGATACCATCTTTAATCAAAAAATTAGATGCATTACCGATAAATCACAATGGCAAGGCAGATAAAGAATCTGTTCAACAAGAACAACCATTGCCAGAGATTGTTAAAGAAGAAATATCCTCCCTTCAATTATGTAAACTCTCCAGTACAAAAATCTCTAAAATTTGGAGCAAAGCCTTGGATTTGGAAACGGTAGGGTTAGACGAAGATTTTTTTGAATTGGGCGGTCATTCATTGCTGGCAAATCAAATTTTAACAGCAATTCATGAAACCTATGGCGTAGAAATTTCTTTGAGCGATTTGTTTAGGGAACATACTGTACGAAAACTTACTAAGTATATACAATCGATAGTGCCTTATAGAGGAGAGTCTTTCGTTTCTGACAATGAAGAACAGTATGCAGAGATTTCTAAAATTTGGAGCAAAGCCTTGGATTTGGAAACGGTAGGGTTAGACGAAGATTTTTTTGAATTAGGCGGTCATTCATTACTGGCAAATCAAATTCTAACAGCAATTCATGAAACCTATGGCGTAGAAATTTCTTTGAGCGATTTGTTTAGGGAGCATACAATACGAAAACTTACTAAGTATATACAATCGATAGTGCCTTATAGAGGAGAGTCTTTCGTTTCTGACAATGAAGAACAGTATGCAGAGATTTCTAAAATTTGGAGCAAAGCCTTGGATTTAGAAGTGGTAGGGTTGGACGAAGATTTTTTTGAATTAGGCGGTCACTCATTACTGGCAAATCAAATTTTAACAGCAATTCATGAAACCTATGGCGTAGAAATTTCTTTGAGCGATTTGTTTAGGGAGCATACAGTGCGAAAACTTAGCAAATTTATAGCAACCAGAAAAAAGAAGCTATGCCTATAGATACTACACTAAGTATTTAAATGATAGATAATAATAATTATTGACCTGTTTATAGTAGATTAATTTTAATACAAGATTATGGTTCAAAAGATGAAAAATAATAAATATATAGATATACTACCTGTTCCATTATCATATTCACAAGAAGGTTTGTGGATTGTTGATAAAGCTATGGGAAGCCTGAATTATCATATTCCGTTGTTATATAAACTCAATCAGGCAATTGATTTAGAAGTTTTGAAATTAACATTTCAAACAATTTTGAAAAGGCATCAAGTTTTACGAACAGTATTTAAACAAAATGAGATAGGAGATGTTTCACAAGAAATATTGACTATAGAAAACTGGAAAATTGATTATGAAGCTGAATATGAAATAAGGAATACAAGCGAACTACAAACCTATGTTGAGAAACTAAACGCTATTCCTTTTGATCTTGAAAAAGATTATATGCTAAGAGTTCATTTTCTTAAAAAACGTGATAATGAATATTTCTTAATTTTAATTTTTCATCATATCGCATTTGATGGGTGGTCTTCATCACTATTCTTAGAAGAGTTACAAAAAATTTATAACCTGAAAATAAGCGAGAATCAAAACAATTTGTTAGAAGTCACATATCAGTATACAGATTATGCGATGAGTCAGAGAAGTGAAGAAAAAGAAACTGTTTTTGAAGATAAATTAACATTTTGGAAAAGTTTTTTAGAAGGGCATACTCCGTTAAACTTTCCTACTGATTTCCCGAGACCTAATGTACAAAGTTATAAGGGAAAAACTTACATTTTTGAGTTACCGAAAGAGTATAAAGAGTCGCTTAAAAATATATCAAAAGAATATCGGGCAACACCTTTTATGATACTGTTTGGGGTTTATAATATATTACTATATAAATATACAGGACAAACTGATATAATAGTGGGTAGCCCTACTGCAAACCGTATGAACCCTCAAGATCAACGGCTGATTGGGTGCTTTGTCAATCCACTTGCATTAAGAACAACTTTTTCAAATACTATAACTGTTAAAGATTTATTAGAGACGGTAAAGATGAATTTTATGAATGTATACGAACATCAAGATTTACCTTTCGAAAAAATAGTTAAAGCACTTGTAACAGAACATGATAGAAGTAGGTCACCACTGTTTCAGGTAATGTTTATTATGCAAAGTAATAAATCAGTAGCATCGGTAAAACTAGGCGATGTAGACCTTTACGAAATTGCTTATGAAGGGAATACTTCTAAGTATGATATGACTTTTAGCATTACAGATAAAGAAGAAACGCTAGAAGTCTTAATAGAATATTGTGATGATCTTTTTTTATCAAAAACTATAGAACAAATAGCAAATCATTATAAAAAGCTAGTCGGAGAAGTATTAGAGAAACCAAATAGTCGTATTGATGAATTAGAAATGTTATTAGATGAAGAACAAGATGAATTACTTGTAACACTTAATGACGGAGATGTCAATTATCCTTTCGAAAATTTTGTTCTGGATCAATTTAAAAAAGTGAGTAATGATAACGCAATAAAAACAGCTTTAGTCTGTGAGGACAAAGAAATGACGTATCACGAATTGGACAAAAAATCTAATCAATTGGCGGTTGTTTTAATTGAAAATGGAATCGATACAGGCGATAAAATAGGACTTTGTACAGATCGCTCATTTGATGTTATAATCGGAATTTTAGCAATATGGAAAGCTAATGCTTGCTATGTGCCGATAGATCCATTATATCCATTAGAACGAATTAATTATATAGTGAAAGATGCTAACATTAAAAATATAGTTTATAGTAGTACTATTACAGTACATCAAAAATTAGAAAAACCTAACAGTATATACATTACAGAAGCTTTATTTCAAAAAGAATCTTCAATACAATTAAAAAAACGAACCATAACTAGTGATCAGTTAGCCTATATTATTTATACATCTGGATCGACAGGAAAGCCTAAAGGAGTTATGATTACTCATGGTAATCTGAATGCCTTTGTAGGGTGGTGTAAAGAAGAATTTAAAAATGATTCTTTCGAAATAGTATATGCTGTTACATCAGTATGCTTTGATTTATCAATTTTTGAGATGACATATCCATTATGTGTAGGTAAGAAAATTAGAATACTACCCAATGGATTGAGTATTTCTACATACATAAAAACTGACAAAAATATTCTACTAAACACTGTACCAAGTGTTATTGCAAATCTTCAGGATAACAATATTGATTTTGGCAATGTAAACCAGATCAATATGGCTGGAGAAACAATACCTCAAAAAGTTATTGACCGTATAGATTTTAACAAAATTATAGCTCGTAATTTATATGGACCTTCGGAAGATACTACCTACAGTACTTGCTATCGGTTACACCATGGCTCAAAATCACTTATAGGTAAGCCTATTAGTAATACACAAGTATATGTGCTTGATGATACCTTAACCTTATTACCAAAAGGAATAATAGGAGAATTATATTTGGGGGGAGATGGAGTAGCGCTAGGGTATTTGAATAGGGAAAAATTAACAAAAGAGAAATTTGTTTTAAATCCTTTTGAGACAGGTACATCTAATAAAATTTATAAAACGGGAGACCTAGTTAGATGGCTTCCAGATGGTAATTTAGAATTTATAGGAAGAAAAGATACTCAGATAAAAATGCGAGGTTTTAGAATTGAATTGGGAGAAATAGAAACGATACTATCTCAGGTTGATGGGGTAAAACAATGCGTAGTTATTGTCTCTCAAAATGATTTTGAAGATAAGCAATTAATAGCATATGTAGTTCCTGAAAAAGAAGAATGGGAAATTGAAGCAACACACCATTTACGATTAAAACTCCCAAAATATATGATCCCTAATATCTGGTTAGAATTAGAAATAATGCCATTAAATACTAATGGAAAAGTTGATAAAAATAAACTTCCAGTACCCCAAAAAGACATAAAGCTAGAAGAAAGATATATAGCTCCTTCAACCTCCGTTGAGAAAGAACTAGTACATATATGGAAAAAAGTATTGGGAATACAAAAAATAGGAGTTCACGAACAACTTATAGAACTTGGTGGTCACTCTCTTGTGGCAGCCAAACTAGTCATTTTGATTAATAATACATTTCTATCAACGATTACAGTAGGTACATTGTTAGAATTACAAACGATCTCAATGATAGGTAAATATCTTCAAAACACGATGGATCCGTCAGATCATTACCCAGAAGGCTTGTATGAAGTACTTGATATTTAATATATAATAGTTGTCAATTTCTTAAAACCAAATTTCACATAAAAGATTATGAATGTACTTAATAAGACTTTAGATATTCTAGATAGAGTAAAACAGTATGGAGCAAGTATTTTTCTTCAAGATGGAATCTTAAAAATCAAAAAAGAAATAGGTAAAAAACTGCCCAAAGCTATTATTGAAGAAATTAAAGAAAATAAAGAAGATATTATCTTGTTTCTACAAAAGTATAAGGTAACTTCTAATCTGCGTAATGTAGACGAACGTATTGTCAAACAAGAGAGTGCAACTAGTACTCTTTCTTATAATCAGGAACAGCTATGGTTCATTGATGAACTACAAGGAAGTGCCCATTTTAATATGCCTATTTTATGTAAAATTAAAGGTACCATAGATAAGGACAAATTAGAAATGGCTATTAAAGATGTTTTAGATCGACATCAGATTTTAAGAACTATAATAAAAGGAGATTCACATAACATTCTTCAGAGTATCTTGTTAACAAATCATTGGAATCTTATATATTCTGAAATTATTGATGATAATCAGAAGTCTATTACAGTAGCAAATAATATAAAGCAAACCATAGAAAAACCGTTTGATTTATCTAACGATTATCTGCTTCGTGCACACTTGATCAAAGAAGGAGAAGAGCAGTATGTGTTGGTTATTGTAGTTCATCATATCGCTATTGATGGTCAATCAATTGAAATACTATATAATGAAATAGTAGCATGTTATAATAATCATTTAAAAGAGAAAAAAAATTCTTTGCCTAAATTGGATATTCAATATAGTGATTTTGCAATATGGGAAAAAGAATATTTTTCTAATCAAGAAAATAAACAAAAAGCACTCGAGTATTGGAAAGAACAGCTTATAGAATATACTAATCTACAACTTCCTCTTAATAAAAAAAGGCCTGCTATTCAAAGCTCAAAAGGGGCAGTAATATCTCTTAATATTAATAACGATATTTCTAATCAGATATATGAATATGCTTCGCAAGAAGGAGTAACTCCATACATCTTTTTATTAGCAGTGTTTAAAGTATTAATGGCAAAATATTCAGGACAAAATGATATAGTAATTGGCAGTCCTTTTGCAAATAGAGGAAAAGAGCAGTTACAAGGTTTGATAGGTTGTTTTACCAATACATTGCCAATACGATCCATATTAACGCCTAACATTTCTTTTAATAAATTTTTGAAAGAAGTTAAATCTCAAATGTTACAGGCATATGACTATCAGAATACTCCTTTTTCTTTGATTGTCAAAGAAATGATAGAAGATAGGGATCTAAGTAGAACACCTATATTTCAGACATTATTTACATATGAACCTAAAAAAGAAATTGTAAATACCAAAATAGGAACTGCAGATATTTTTCTTGAGGATATAGGGTATAATGTGTCTAAATATGACCTAGCTGCTAAATTTCTCGAAAAGGAAAACGAACTTATTTTAAGTTTGGAATATTGCAAAGATCTGTTCGAAGCATCTTTTATTAAGTCTATGGCTAGGCATTATAAAGAATTAATAGTGTCAACCATTAAAGATGATAGCATACTGTTAGAAGCATTGCAAATGTTGCATGAAGATGAGAAGGCAGTTATACTAAAAGAATTTTCCAACAATGACATAAGCTATCAATTATCAGAAAAGACATTTTTAGATAAATTTAGAACACAATCAAAAGATAAGGGATCAAATATTTCATTGATTTTTGACGATAGAGCACTTACTTATGAGGAGTTAGATTTGATTTCTAATCAATTTGCCAATCAACTACGATCATATAAAATTGGTAAAGGAGATTTTATTCCTATTTGTGTCAATCGTTCGATCGAAATGATTGTGGCGATCTTTGGGGTCTTAAAATCGGGAGCAGCATACGTTCCTGTTGACCCTAATGTACCCTTAAAAAGATTAAGTTTTATCCTTTCAGATATGAACGCTTCTGTTTGTGTTATTCAAAAAGAAGTTGAAAAATTAGTCTTTAATGGAGATACGAATGTTGAGTGTATATACATAGAAGATTTTTCTAAAAACCTTAAGAATTTTCCAAATCATAAAGTAGAAGAATCAATTACTCCAGAACAAACAGCATATATGATATATACATCTGGAAGTACTGGAATACCAAAAGGAGTAGAAATTAGTCATTCTTCATTATATATATATCTAAAATGTATGTCAGAAAAATATCAACTATTAGAAGTTGATAGACTACTTTTTAAAACTAACTTTACATTTGATGTATCTATATACGAACTATTTGGTTGGGTCTTTACGGGTTCGGGGGTAGTGATTTATCCTTCTCAATTACATAGAGAAGTAGAAAAGATGATTAACTATGCAAAAAAGTATGCGGTTACTCTGCTTCAGATGGTTCCATCTTTATTTGCTGTATTTATTGAGGTACTTGATAGAGAAAAAATTGAATTACCACATCTAAAACATATTTTATTAGCAGGGGAAGCATTATCTCCTTCATTGGTAAAAAAGTATGAAAAACTAGAATTAAATGCAAAGTTAGTCAATATTTATGGTCCTACAGAGGCTACTGTATACAGTAGTCAATATGAACTTAACCTGAGTAAATCAGACGTAAGTTATGTTCCTATAGGACGGCCGTTAAGAAATGTATCGTTATATATTGTTGATAAAAATTTATCCTTATTGCCTGTTGGAATAATCGGGGAATTATGTATTTCTGGTCCACAGGTTGCTAAAGGATATTGGAACAGAAGTGAATTAACAAAAGAAAAGTTTATTACAAATCCATTTATAGATATACCTAATCAAAAAATGTTTAGAACAGGAGATTTGGTACGATGGCTTCCTGATGGTAATATACAATTTATCGGAAGAAAAGATTACCAAGTAAAGATAAGAGGATATCGTATAGAGCTTGAAGAAGTAGAAACTCATTTAGAACAACTTTCTTGGATAGATAAAGCTGTTGCTTTGGCTATACCATTGGAAAATGGAACTAATAAATTATTGGCATATGTTCAAAGTAAAGAGAAAATAGATATTGTAAAAACTAAGAACTCTTTATATGAGGTGTTGCCAGAATATATGATTCCTGAATTCTTTGAAGAAATACAGGAATATCCTTTGTCTTCAAATGGTAAAATAGATCGAAAATCACTTACCAAGATAAATACGTCTTTTACTAATGACAGAGAATATATAGCTCCAAGAACAGCGCAGGAAAAACAACTGTTAGAAATCTGGCAAGAAATTTTAATGATAGATACGATTAGTGTTAAGGATAATTTTTTTGCTTTAGGAGGGGATTCTATTATGGCAATCCAGATGGTTAGTAGAGCCAAAGAATATGGAATCTTTTTTATGGTAAAAGATGTATTGAGATATAGAACTATAGAGAGGATACTTCTAATTGCAAAAGAAGAAAATAAAGTTCTGACAGAGCAAGGAAAACTAGAGGGAGAATTTTCTTTAACACCGATACAGCATCTTTTCTTTAATCAACAAGGCGGAAGTAATCATTACAATCAATCGATGTTGTTGGAGGTGGATAGAAAAATTTCATTTGATGTAATGAAAAAAGTAGTAGCCATACTCATAAATAAACATGACTCATTACGGCTATCGTTTAATCTTAAAAAGAAACAAGGATGGTCTCAAAACTATATAAAAGATAAAGAAGCAATACTGTTTAAAGAAAGATGTAATTCTAAAAAAGAACTTTCTATAGTTTGTCAAAAATATCAAGAGAACTTAGATATTACTCAAGGAGAAATAGCAAAATTTGTTTGGATATCTATGCCAAATCATCTAAAAAATGATTTTTTATTTATTGTAGTACATCATCTAGGTATAGATGGGGTTTCTTGGAGAATATTGTTTGAAAATATGATCGATAGTTTTAAAATAATTAATATAGAAAAAAAGAATTTAGATGATGCTATAAAGCAAACCTCCTTTAGACAATGGACTAATCGATTAATAGAGTATGCAGATGCACAGAAACTAAAAGCAGAATATGATTATTGGATAAAAACTTTGTCTAATGTCTCAGCAATGCCTAAGGATTTTACAGAAACCGAAATAAAAACGTATAAGAATAAAATAGATTACAAATTTGGTTTTAGTAAAAAAGAAACGAAAGAGCTTTTGGGAAAAGCTAACTTGGCTTATGGCACCAGAATAAACGATATTCTTCTTAGTGCATTGACTTTAACACTTACTACTTGGTCCAATACACCTAAAGTAGTAATAGGTTTAGAAGGACATGGTAGAGAAGAACTTTTTGATGATATTGATGTTACAAAGACTACAGGATGGTTTACGTCATTATATCCAGTTACACTATCGGTACCTGATGACTCTAATAATCTCGAATTACTTATTGCCAATACAAAAGATATGATTCGAAACATCCCAAATCAAGGAATTGGCTATGGGATACTTCGATATTTATCTGATGATCAAAAGGTTAAGTTAAATCTAGACATAGACTTCTCTTCTATTATTTTTAACTACCTAGGTGATTTTGATACTTCCCTAGATAATCAGAATATGATAAAAATATCTCTTGAAGAAAGAGGTGAAGATATAGGGGTATACAATAAAAACCCCTACAGTATTACGATTACAAGCTTGATTCTTGAACAAAAATTAAATTTTATTTGGAGTTTTGATAGTTCTGTATACAATAAAGAGACAAGTGAGTTTTTAATAAAATCTTTTAGTCAAAACCTAAAAAAAATAATAGTTCATTGCTGTAGTCGTCAACCTGTCAAAACACCTTCTGATTTTGGATTGCCTACTAGTATTTCTTTTAAATCTGTACAAAATTTTATAAATGAGGATTTTCATTGCGATCAAGTAGTGGATATATATGAGCTTAGTTACCTCCAAAAAGGAATGTTATTTCATAATTTATTGGATAATAATATGGGTGATTATATTATCCAAACAAAATTAGATTTTATACATGGCGTAGATGTAAATATTCTTGAAAAAAGTTGGGAAAAGATAATCAAACAGCATAGTGTATTAAGAACAGGAGTGTTTTCTGATTATTTTGATATACCCGTTCAATGTGTATATGCAAATATTAAAACCCCTTTAAAAGAAGTCTATTATAATGAGTTGCCGGAAGGAGATGATAAGATTGAAGCATTTATTTTACATGATCGATCTCTAGGATTTAATCTTAAAAACCCACCACTGTTTAGAATGTCACTTCTACATCATGAAAACAGAGGATGTACTTTATTGATAACATATCATCATATTATTTTGGATGGTTGGTCCTTTTCCTTATTACTGAACTTATTTATGGATCAGTATCAAAGCCTTAAGAATAATGAGTTTTTGATAGAGAAAAGAGAAGATGAATATGTAGACCTGATCAATCAGCACAAAAGCAAAGATATTTATGAATTAAAGACATATTGGAAAAAGTATTTATCTCCAATTTCCTCTCCTTGTTACCTTCCATTTATAAAAAATACTGCCAAAAGAAATAGAGTCTTTGGGAATAGAGTACATTTAATTACTCTTGATGAAGCATTAACAGTACGAATCAAAGATTTTGTAAAAAACAACTCCTTTACTATAAGTACATTTTTACAAGGAGCTTGGTCTTTTTTGTTGAGCCAATATACACATCAGGAATCTGTAGTTTTTGGGGTAACAATTTCAGGAAGAAATACGCTATTAGATAGAATAGAAGAGCGTGTAGGCTTATATATTAATACGATTCCTGTTGTAACGATTATTAGCCCAGAGAGGAACATTATAGAATGGCTTGAAGAATTGCAAATAGAGCATGCAAAAGGCCGTGAGGAGTTTGGATATATGTCATTGAGTGATATCCAATCATGTTCTTCCGTTCAAGGAGTATTATTTGATAATATTATAGTTTTTGAAAATTATCCATTAGAAGTTCTAGCATCTCATAAATTTAACGAACTTGATATTGCCAATATTGAAGGGAGAGGATATGGTAATTTTGCACTTAGTTTATCGGTATCAATTCTAGATAATTCATTTAAAATAGGATTTACATATAATGAAGAATTATTGGATCAAGCTATTATAGAGAGGATTTGTAAACATTTTGTATGTGTTTTTAATAATATGCTTTCAACAAGTAAAACTCTAGGAGAGTTATCTTATCTTCCAGAGTCTGAATACCATCAATTACTTTCATTTAACAAGACTTTTTTTGATTATGATCGCGGATGTAGTTTGATAGATAGTTTTTATGATATGGTTGTTTTATATTCTTCAAAGACCGCTTTGGTATTTAATGAAGAATCGATGACCTACCAGGAGTTATACGATCGTTCTAATCAACTGGCACATTGTCTTAAGTCCAAAGGAGCAAATCCTGGTGATAGGATAGGTTTGTTATCGTATCGAGGTTTGGATATGTTGGTAAGCATTTTTGGAATTCTACAGACTGGCTGTGTGTACGTTCCTTTGCATGCTGAATATCCTTCACAGCGATTATCCTATATTTTAGAAGATGCTGGAGTTAAGCAATTGGTGTGTACCGATATGGATTTATTATCAGCAAAAGGGATATCAGGACTTTATGATATAGTTTCTTTTTCTGATCTATCAGAGTGCCCAGATACTCCTATCGATGTTCTATTATGTCATGATTCTTTGGCATATTTGATGTACACTTCTGGTAGTACAGGTGTTCCTAAGGGCGTTAAGGTGACCCATGGTAATATTCAGAAGTTGGTAAATGATCAAGGCGCAATAGGGGTGAGATCATCAGATGTTGTCTTGCAGTGGTCAAACTATGCTTTTGATGGTTCAGTTTATGAGATTTTCAGTTGTTTATTAAGCGGAGCTACGTTGCATTTGATAAATAAGGAAGAAGCTTCGAGTGCTATTGCTGTATCAAAGCTTTTGGTTGAGCGTTCTATTAGTGTTTGTTTTTTGACCACGGCTTTGTTTAATGCATTGGTCGATTATGATGTATCAAGTTTGTCTGGAGTTCGCAGAGTATTGTTTGGAGGGGAGTTGGTGTCACCGAGTCATGTATCTCGTGCTCTCGAAGTTATGGTTCCAGGTAATTTGGTTCATGTTTATGGTCCAACAGAAACGGTTGTTTATGCTACGAGTCATCAGATTTATGCTATAGAAGGGGATTGTGTTCCTATTGGTTCCCCATTGAGCAATACACAGATTTATATCGTTAATGATAATTTTCAGTTATGTGGATTAGGAGTTAGCGGAGAGATTTGTATAGGTGGTGAAGGTGTTTCTAAGGGGTATTTGAATAAAGATGATGTAACGTCATCACATTTTGTAAAGAACCCTTTTGGCTCAGGATTTTTATATTGTACAGGAGATTTAGGTCGCTGGTTAGAAGATGGTAGCATAGATTTTATAGGTCGTAGGGATAGTCAGGTAAAGATACGTGGCTATCGAATCGAGTTGGGCGAGGTAGAGAGTGCATTACAATCACTACCCATGGTTGATCGTGCTATTGTCATATCAGATTCAGCCCCTGGTGGAGGTAAGCGTTTGATAGGTTATGTTGTTGGCGGGTCAGATTTTAATAAGGGTTTGCTTGATTCACAGCTAGTGAATATGTTGCCAGAGTATATGATTCCTTCGTTTATCATAGTTTTAGATTCGTTTCCACTAACCCCCAATGGTAAGATAGATCGTAAATCATTGCCAGAACCAGGAAGAGATCAGGATCGATCATTAGATATAAAACAAGGAGCGTATACCAGTATAGAAAGACAGCTGATCCCTATATGGAAAGAGGTGTTAAAGGTAGATGGTATTGAACCGCAGGATAATTTTTTTGATCTCGGAGGACACTCTATTCTTGCAACACAATTAGTAAATAAAATAAGGAATGTTTTTACCGTAGATATAGAGATAAAGGATGTATTTATACACGATACTATAGCCACATTGGCTAATTTTATTTCTATTGAATCTAATAAAACAATACATATATTAATTGAAATCTGGAAGGATATTCTAAAATTAGAAGATATAAGTATTCATGACGAATTCTTCGATTTGGGAGGACATTCTATACTTGCAACACAAATGGTTACTGTAGTTAGAAACACTTTTAAAATTGATATAGAAATTGAAGATATATTTATTTATGATACCATTTTTCAGTTAGCAGAATTTATAAATACATCACCAAATGATGTTCAGAAAAGAGTAGCCGAAATCTGGAAAGAGATATTAAAAATTAATACGATTAATATCCATGAAGAATTTTTTGATTTGGGAGGACATTCAATTTTGGCAACACAAGTTGTTACTAAAGTTAGAAAAGAATTCGAAATAGATATAGAATTAAAAGACGTATTCGTTCACGATACTATAGCTGAATTTTCTCATTTTATTGAAGACCAGAAGTCAAAAAGTACACTTCCTAAAATTACCGTTCAAGAAAGGCCAGAACACATTCCACTCTCCTATGCACAAGAGCGATTGTGGTTCATCGATAAGATGAATGGAAGTACACACTATCATATTCCTGCAATAATGCAGCTTAAAGGAACATTAAAAATAAATATTTTAGAAGATTCTGTAAATATAATTATTAATAGACATCAACCACTTCGAACAGTATTTTATGAATATGAAAGAGACTACTATCAAAAAGTAATGCTCAAAAATAAATGGAAGATTCAAATAGTTAAAAATATAGAAGAAGAGCAAGTGCCACAAATTATTAATCAAACACTTAATCAACCTTTTAATTTATCACAAGATCATATGCTAAGGGGGCTTGTCATTGAGAAAACAAAAGGAGATTATGTTTTGATATTTATATTCCACCATATTGCAGGAGATAGTAAGTTACTCATTTTCTTTGAAGAACTTACCAAGATATATAATGCAAAACTAAAGGGGGAGTCTTCATATAACTTACAAGAATTACCAATTCAATATATAGATTATGCAATTTGGCAAAAAAAGTATCTCCGAGGAAAAATAATGACTGAAAAGTTATCTTATTGGAAAGATAAACTGCAAGGAATTTCCCCTTTGGAGTTGCCAACAGATTTTCCTAGGCGACAATATCAAAGTACGCATGGAGAAACTGCCCAAATAACCATACCCAAAAATATACAAAAGCAATTGACAAAACTTTCAAAAGAAGAAGATGTTACTTTATTTACACTAATGTTAGCAGCTTTCAAAGTATTGTTATATAGATATAGTGGTCAAAAAGAAATAGTTGTAGGAACCCCGGTAGCAAATCGAACTGTTGCCGAAGTAGAAAATCTAATTGGTTTTTTTGTAAATGCTTTGGTTTTAAGGAGTAATATAGAAGAGAATAGTTTATTTACAGAGTTACTGCAGCAAGTAAAAGAAAACACTTTATCCGCTTATCAATATCAGGATGTTCCCTTTGAAAGAGTCGTAGAAAATATAGATATAGAAAGAGACGAAAGTAGAACTCCGATTTTTCAAATAATGTTTACCCTTCAGAATAATAAAAAACAAGAAGAGTTTACTTTGGGAAATACAACAATTGAACCTCATAAATACGATTATAAGATTTCAAAATATGATCTTACATTTACGATTATAGAAAATAACGAAAATCTTCAATTGCATATAGAATACTGCTCTGATTTGTTTATGTCAGAAACAATAGAAAACATGGGAAACCATTATGTAACACTTTTGAAGGCTATTATTTCTGATAAAAATACGAAAATCAATAAATTGAACTTATTAAGTGATGAAGAAAAGAATACCTTATTATCATTAGCAATTGCACCAAAGATTAAAATCCCGAAAGAAGTTTCCATATTTCAGTTATTTAATAATAAAGTAGTAGAATATCCTAATAAGATAGCACTACGCTTAGGTGAATCTTCAATTACATATCAAGAACTGTGGGAACGATCTAATCAATTGGCAAATTGTTTAATAGAAAAAGGAGTATCTGTATCAGAACATGTAGGAATTTTGATGGAGAGAGGTATGGATATGATTATTTCAATTTTTGGAGTGCTCCAATGTGGAGCAGTATATGTACCCTTACATACCGATTATCCAGCAAAAAGAATAAAATATATATTGAATGATGCCAAAATTTCTAAGGTTATTACAAATGATAAGCAACTCATTAATCAAAAAGAGGTGTTGATTCATGAATGTATTGATATTGTAGAGAGTATGGAATATATTAAGAAACCAATTGCTATAGATTACATAGAAAACGAATTGGCTTACATAATGTATACTTCTGGAACCACAGGAAAGCCCAAAGGAGTATGTGTTACTCATAAAAATGTAATAAAATTAGTTTATGATCAAGGAGACATCGCGGTAGATTCAAATGATAACGTATTACAATGGTCTAATTTTGCTTTCGATGGATCGGTTTATGAAATATTTAGTGCTTTATTAAAAGGGGCTACTTTACATCTTATAGAAGAGAATCAAGCATCAGATGCAGCTCAGTTATCAGAGGTTATTTCTAATCAAAAAATTACAATAAGTTTTATGACCACGGCTTTGTTTAATGCAGTAGTAGATTATGATGTAATATCCTTAAAAAAAGTAAGAAAACTTTTATTTGGAGGAGAATCAGTTTCTGTACCTCATGCCAGAAAAGCATTAAATGTAATCGGGCCTAATATTCTAATTCATGTTTATGGACCTACTGAAACAGTCGTATTTGCAACATTTCATACTATAAACGAAATTAATAATGAGAAAGTGCCGATAGGAAAACCTTTATCCAATACCAGTGCACATATTGTGGACGAACAAGGACAAGTATGTCCCATAGGCATAGTTGGTGAGTTATTGATTGGAGGGGATGGCGTTTCTTCTGGATATTTGGGTAAACCAGCGCTAACAGAAGAAAAATTTGTGGATAACATTTTGAACCTAGAAGATCTAGGAAAATTATATAGAACAGGAGATTTGGTGAAAAGACTACCTAATGGAGATATTAATTTTATAGGTCGTAAAGATAATCAGGTAAAAATTAGAGGGTATCGAATTGAACTGGGAGAAATAGAAGAAAAATTAGAAGAAATAAAGGAGATTGAAAAAGCTGTGGTTCTGGTAGATAAAAGTAAACAGACGTCTAAAAGGTTAATAGCATATGTAATATCAAATAAAAACTTTGATAAATTGGAGAGCGTCAAAAAAATGAAAGAAAAGCTTCCAGATTATATGATTCCCAAAATTTATGTAGAGATGGATGTTTTTCCACTTAATACTAATGGGAAAATAGATAAAGCAAAATTTCCAAAACCACAGGAGGAAGCATTCATTACTCAAAAGTATATAGCTCCAAGAAATGATATGGAGAAAAGTTTACATGAAATTTGGAGTAAGATATTAAATATTGACAAAATAGGAGTGCAAGATAATTTCTTTGAACTGGGTGGCTATTCTATTCTTGCGACTAGATTGACTTCTACGATAAGAGACGAATTGCAGATTGATATTACTATCAAAAGTGTTTTCGCCCATTGTAATATAGAAGAATTGGCAAGATATATGGGTTCATTGCAAAACCAGACAATTGACAAAATTAAGAAAACGCATAAAGTAGAAAAAGTAGCACTATCTTTTTCACAAGAACGATTATGGTTTATAGATCAATTAGAAGGAAGTGTTCAATATCATATGCCCTTTATCTTTAACGTCTGTGGTAACCTCGATGTTAACATACTTGAACAGTCTTTTAAACGATTAATATTGAGACATGAGATACTAAGAACTATTATAAAAGAAGAAGCAGGTATACGATGGCAAGAAATCAGAGATATTGATCAATTTAGATTGGAGCGTATCACATTAGAGGTACATAGTGATGAAGTAACTTCTTATATACAGCAGTGTATAATCCAACCTTTTGATCTCAGCGAGGATTACATGATCAGAGTAAAGATTATAGGTACCTCTGATCAAAAATATACCTTATTTATGATGTTGCATCACATTGTATCAGATGGTTGGTCAATGCCTATATTATTTGAAGAATTAAGTCTATTATATCAAACACATCAGCAAGAACAAGAAACTTGTTTACAACCACTCGAAATACAATATGCAGATTACAGTGCATGGCAACAAGAGAGTTTGAGTGGTGAGAAATTGAATAGAAAGTTGACATATTGGACCAAAAAACTAGCAGGAGTACTACCATTAGAATTACCTACTGATTATACAAGGCCTCCTGTTCAGAGTATTAAAGGATCACAATACACTTTTTCAATAAGTAAAGAAGTAACAGAAAAATTATATAGTATTTCTAAGATTATGAATGCTAGCCTTTTTATGACATTACTAGCATCATACAAGTTGTTTTTATATCGATATTCTGGTCAGAAAGATATATGTGTAGGTACCCCCGTAGCCAATAGAGGTCACAAGGAAATAGAACCACTAATAGGATTCTTTATTAATACACTTGCATTGCGATCTCAGATTGATAAAGAATCAGATTTCATATCATTTTTAGAAACAATAAAACATGAAACTCTAGAAGCATTTGAACATGAAGATATTCCTTTTGAAAAAATAGTAGAGAAGGTAGTTCGTGAAAGAGATCAAAGCAGACCACCCTTATTTCAGACGATGTTTAGCCTTCAGAACATAAAGCAAATCTCTAATACGATTCATATGGGGGACATCATTTTGGAACTAGAACCATTCCATTTTGATATTGCAAAATACGACCTATCTTTTACAGCCGTGGAGTCAAATGATCAATTAGATATAGCAATCGAATATTGTACAGATCTGTATAAGGAGTCTACCATTAAAAGAATGGCAAAACATTACACCAATCTCTTAACTGAAATTGCCAATAACCCAAATAAAAATATAAATACCTATCAATTACTATCTCAGGAAGAAGAAGAGAAAATAATAGTTGATTTTAATCAAACAATTCAGGAATTTCCTAAAAATGAAACTATTATAGGTTTGTTTCAAAAACAGGTCGAAGAAAATCCTGATAAAGAGGCTATAATTTTTGAAGATACAAGAGTGACTTTTCTAGAGTTTAATAATCAGGTATGTTCTTATGCGGCCTATCTTAACCAAAAAGAAGGTATTAATCCAAAGGATAAAGTACTGGTTACCATACCACATCATCAAGATCTTTTGGCAATCTTATTAGCAATAAAACAAATAGGAGCCATATATATACCTCTTGATCCAGATACAACTAAAGACATGATTACCTATGTTCAGAATGACAGTCAATGTAGTCTGGTTATACAACAGGAATTTGTTGATTTAATGAATGAAGAAGTGAAGAAAAATGAGTATCTCTGGCAGCAACAGCAGTCAGAAGATAGCGATTTTATTATATATACTTCTGGATCTACTGGAAAACCAAAAGGGGTATTATTAAAAGCATCAAATGTGTTGAATAGAATGCATTGGATGTGGGAAAATTATGCATTTAAAACAGAAGAGCGATGTTGTGCAAAAACATCTATAAGCTTTGTAGATCATATATGGGAATTGTTTGGACCAATTCTTAAAGGAATTCCTTTGGTGTTTTATAATAAAGAGCAAATACTAGATATACCAGAGTTTATTGTAAGTCTAGAAAAAGAGAAGGTATCTAGGATTGTTTTAGTTCCTTCGTTACTTAAGGCATTGCTAGAATATCCAGAACTGTGCAAGAAAAAGCTAAGAGACCTTTGTCTGTGGATTTGTAGTGGAGAAACATTAAAGAAAAGCCTAGTAGAGCAATTTTATGCTACTGTACAAAATAAAGAAGCACACCTTCTTAATATATATGGATCTTCTGAAGTGGCTGCGGATGCTACATACTTTGATACATATAAACTATTTAATACATATAAAGAACTTCGATTTAGTCTATTCGAAGACTCTATAGAGAAACGGATAGAAGAATTGATTTATAAATACGATAATAAACAAAAAATAACATCTAGTTCATTTTCAGAGATTTTAAAAAATAAAACATTCTCCGATGTCTCTCTAGAATCTCAAGTATCTTTAACTGGATATACAGAATTTATAGAAACCATTGTATCTGGAGAGGTACCCAATATTTCAAGTCGAACATATATAGGTCATATGACTGGACCGATACCAAAATTATTTAGAGAGTTAGGAGCTTTGTTAACGACTATGAATCAAAATCAGGTAAAAATTGAAACGTCGATGGCGGCCTCTCTTATAGAAAGACAAGTCATTGGTAAATTTCATAATTTGGTGTACAAAAAAAATACTGATTTCTATAGTACACATGTTCAGAATGCAGATACTTGTCTAGGGATTTGTACTAATGGCGGAACCATATCTAATATTTCTGCTTTGAGTTATGCCCTAAATTATGCATTTAGACCTAAAGGTGATTTTAAAGGAATTGTAGAAGAAGGGTTAATACATGCTTTACACTATTATGAATATAAAAAAGTAGTTATTCTAGGATCTTCTTGGTGTCATTATTCTATTCAGAAAACGCTAAAGCTTTTAGGATTAGGAAAACAATCTTTTATTGAAGTGGACTTCTCAAATAAAACAAAGCCTGAACTAGAAAAGGTATTAAAACAGAAAATAGAAGAGTTGAGTAGTCAGGGTGTATATATCTTATCAATTATAGGAGTAGCAGGAACCACAGAGGGAGGTAATATTGAACCTTTGGTAACATTAGGTTCTATTGCTTTAGATCATAATATACATTTTCATGTAGATGCGGCATATGGTGGAGCGGCATTAATGGATGACCATTTGAGTGCTAAGTTAAGCGGTATAGAGTTGGCAGATTCAGTTACCATTTGCGCTCATAAACAATTATATCTTCCAATAGGAGCTAGCTTAGTACTATTTAAAGATCCTGAGTTGGCAACTTTTTCAGAAAACAATACGCAATATCAAGCAAGGAAAGGGAGTTATGACCTAGGCAAATTTACGATAGAAGGATCTCGAAGTTTTATGAGTTTTATGCTTCATGCAACATTAAATATCTATGGTAAAGAAGGATTTGCAGAAGTAATACGGCACAATTACGAGAATGCTCAAAAATTTGCAAAATGTATAGACGAACATCCTTCTTTTGAATTGTGGACTATGCCAGATCTTACTATAGTATTGTATCGATATATTCCTAAAAAGTTAAGAGGGAAATCTAAATTAACTACAGATGAATTGATCACCGTAAATGAATTGAACCAAAAGATTCAAAAAGAACAGTTTGCCCAAGGAAATACATTTGTATCCTACACCAACCTAAGACAATCAATAACACAAGAATGGATTACCGTATTCAGAGCAGTATTCATGAATCCATATTCTACAGAAAAAGAATTTCTAGAAGTATTAAAAGATCAAGAAAAAATAGCATTACAATTACAGCAGATAGATTATAAAGAGATTAATATTTCTAAAAGTGAACAAAGAGTAATATCAATAGGAAAGCCTATTAGTAATGTAAATATTTATATTTTAGATGAAAACCTAAATATTACACCAATTGGTGTTTCTGGTGAAATTTATGTTTCAGGAGAAGGGGTAGCCTCAGGATATATCAATCTACCAACTCAAACAAGTGAATGTTTTATTAAAAGTCCATTTAATAAGGATCAAAAACTCTTTAAAACAGGGGATATAGCTCGGTGGCTTGATGATGGAAATATCGATTTTGTAGGAAGAGCTGATCATCAGGTCAAAATACGAGGATATCGAATAGAACTTCAGGAAATAGAAAATCAATTAGAACAATTATCACAGGTTGTTAAGGCTTTGGTTGCCGTTAAAGAAGATCAGGAGAATGATAAAAAATTGATTGCATACCTAATTATAAAGGAACCTATAGATAAAACAGTAGTACGAGCATCTTTAAAAGAAGTATTGCCAGAATATATGATTCCTGCTGCTTTTGTGATTCTGGATGAATTTCCATTAGCATCAAACGGAAAAATTAATAGAATACTCCTGCCAGATCCAGAGGTATTAGACTTTATTCAAGAAGAATATGTAATGCCTTCAACAGGAAATGAAATAGTTTTAGAAACAATTTGGAAAACACTATTAGAAATCAAAACTATAGGAATTCATGATAATTTTTTCATTATTGGTGGACATTCTCTTTTAGCAACAAGATTGATTTCAAAACTCAAAAGTGAATATGGGATAGGAATTCCTATAAAAACGATTTTCAATTACCCTACCATACATGAATTGGCCAAGTTCTTAGATATTCTTGGAAATAAAGAAGATGATGAAGAAAGTAAAGAACTAGAAACTACTTTTTTCTAAATTAGAAACCACTTTTTTGATAGGTATGATTCTGAGATTTAATAGAATCAACTTTGAAATCTAATAATTTACCATAATATAATTCAAACGTTGTAAGAAGCAAAATACTACAGTAAGATGAGTACACATAATGTTCTTGATATTATCCAATCTTTACAAAAAGAAGGAATAGAATTATTTATTGAAAATGGCCGATTAGGAATGAAAAAAAATAAGGAGGTAGCATTGTCAAACCATTTTTCAGAAATCATAAAAAATAATAAAGATGCTATTATTCATTTTTTCGAAAACGATTTTCAAGGAATCAGATCAGTAACCCCCATTACTAGAGAGTCAGATTTACATGAGGGTCGTATTCCTTTATCGTATTCTCAGGAGCGTTTATGGTTTATCGATGCGTTATCTGGCAGTTCTCATTATCATGTTCCTGTAGTCATGCGTATTAATGGGGTCCTTGATATTACTATTTTAGAACGGTCTTTTCAGTTATTACTTGAGCGTCATCAGGTCCTTAGGACTGTTATAAAGGAGGAGGATGGTATTGCTTATCAAGAGGTTAAAGAGTCTGCTGGATTTAAGCTTTCCTATTTTGATAATATTAATCCAGGTTTGATTTCAGAACGAATTTCCTCTGTGGTAGCAATTCCTTTTGATCTAGGAGATGACTATATGCTACGTGCATCGGTTTACGGTATTGGTACAGATCAATATTGTATGGTATTAGTGATGCATCATATTGCGTCAGACGGATGGTCGATTCCTATTTTGTTTAAAGAGTTACAGTATTTTTATGATTGTTTAGCATCAGAGAGCGTAATAGTTCTTCCTGATTTACCTATTCAATATTCAGACTATAGTATATGGCAACGTTCAGATTCAGAAGTTAGTGTATTATCATCAAAGTTATCTTTTTGGCAAGAGACTTTAGGAGGAGTTCCTGTCTTAGAGCTCCCCACCGATTATATTCGTCCCTCGGTTCAGAGTACCAAGGGTTCTAATTATGTATTTAGTTTAGATTCAGGATTGAGTGCATTGATTCGTAAGCTGAGTCAATCAGAGGATTGTAGTTTATTTATGTTTTTATTGGCAAGTTATACTTTGTTATTACATCGGTATACGGGTCAGTATGATATAAGTGTTGGTACTCCTGTTGCTAATAGGCCATATCAAGAAATAGAGGGTTTGATAGGTTTCTTTGTAAACACTTTGGTGTTACGAAACCAGATAGATGAGGGATTAGATTTTCTTACTTTTCTAGGGTCAGTAAAGCGTTCTACTTTATTAGCTTATGATCATCAAGAGGTTCCTTTTGAGAAGTTGGTAAGTCATTTGGGTTTGGATCGTGATCAGAGTAGATCTCCATTATTTCAGACGATGTTGGTTTTACAGAACAATGATCGGGTATCCGATGTTCGTTTTGGAGGCGCATCGGTTAACATAGAATCGTATGATTACTTAGCAGCAAAAGAGGACCTTACATTGTATGTTGGGGATTCTGGCACTGAGATAGGGTTTTCGATAGAATATTGCACAGATTTATTCAAGGAGTCTACAATTATACGAATGGCAGATCATTTTAAGAATTTAATAGAGTCGATAGTAGCTTCTCCTACGAGTAAGATTGGTACATTTGAGTTACTTTCTACAAAAGAAAAATACCAACTCCTAAAAGAATTTAATGCAAACCAACTTAAATTTTCAAAAAGCGGTACCGTTTTAGATCTTTTCAAGGAGCAGACTCTTAAAAATCCAGAAGCTATTGCTGTTCATGATAGAGAATTGCAACTAAGTTATGAAGAGCTAGATAAAAAATCAGATCAAATAGCAAAACATTTGATAAGGATGGGAGTAGATAAAGAAGCACTTATTCCCATTTGTATGGATCGATCGGGGAGTTTGGTAATGGGTATTTTAGGAATTTTAAAATCGGGAGCTGCATATGTACCTGTTGATCCAAGATATCCCGAAGATAGAATTCAGTTTATAATTAATAATACGAACGCAAAAATTATTCTTGCAACGCCTAAAATCTCTTCAATACTAGAGCAGAACAAAGACTTACTAATAATTAATCCCGAGGATATTAAAGCATTTAGGTCTCATGATGAAGTGTTACTTCCTATCGTACACAATAAGCAGTTGGCTTATGTAATTTATACTTCGGGAACCACAGGCGTGCCTAAGGGAGTAATGATCGAGCATAAAGCACTAATGAATTTATGCCAATGGCATGTCAATGCTTATGATGTGAATGAAAATAGTAGATCAACATTGTTTTCTGGAATTGGTTTTGACGCTTCTGTATGGGAACTCTTCCCATATATTATATCAGGAAGTTGCCTTTACCCTATTGCGGATCAAATGCGCCTTAACATGCAGGATCTTAGAAGTTTTATGAGAGCGCATAGCATAACGCATGCCTATTGCCCAACTTCACTATATAAGAATTTTGCATCAGGTTACACATCTAATACTCTTCTGAAATTATTAATAGGAGGAGAATCTTTAAAAAAAATTGTGGATAATGAGTCTATAGAATTATTTAATAACTATGGGCCTACAGAGAATGCAGTAGTAACCACATATTTGCCGGTTAAAGAATCAAAAACAAATACAATACCAATAGGAAAATCAATAGCTAATGTTACTGTATATATTCTTGATGATAAGCAAAGAATATGTCCTATTGGAATAATTGGTGAATTGTATGTTACAGGGGATAGTCTAGCTCGTGGATATTTAAATGATGCCCCGTTAACTACAGAGAAATTTTTAATCAATCCATTTGATGATAAAAAAGATACCTATATGTACAGAACTGGAGATCTCGTAAAATGGTTACCTGATGGTACTATAGAATTTATAGGGAGAAAGGATTCTCAGATTAAAATACGAGGATATCGAATAGAACTTAGTGAAATAGAACATCAGCTTATTAGTATACAAGGGATTATGAATGCTATTGTTACCACGAAAAAAAGGGGCAATGAAAATCAGCATCTTGTAGGATATTACACAGGTAAAGTTATGGACTCAAAAGTTATAAAAAAAGAATTGAAGAAAAAAATTCCCGAATATATGATCCCTCAGGTTTTTATGAAGCTAGAGGAGATTCCCTTAACCCCTAATGGCAAAATTGATATGCAGAAATTACCCGAATTAGATAGTAATCTATTGGAAATCAATAAGTATGTGGCTCCGGTTACGAATATTGAAATACAGATAGTTGATATTTGGAAAGAACTATTAGAGGTAGATACCATAGGGATTAGAGACAACTTCTTTGAGCTAGGAGGGCATTCTTTAATGGCAATTCGATTGGCCTCGAAAATATCATCCTTATATGGGTTCAATATAAAAGTACAAGTGATATTCGAATATGGAACAGTAGAAAATATTTCGAAATACATAGAAATGTTACTTCCAAAAGAAGAAAAAGAAATAGCAGAAAAAACATTTGATGTTTTTAGTATATGATTAATTGTTTAGTAAGCATTACACAACGATAATATAAGATGAACGAAATCAAAGTAGATATATTAAACGTAATCTATCAGGCAAAAAAGGACGGGTTATTACTTTTTTTGGAAGATGAAGAATTAAAAATAAAGGTCGAACAAGGTAAAACTATCGAAGAAAATTTAATAAGAGAAATAAAAGAGAACAAAGTAGAAATCATTTCTTTTCTTAAAAAAACATCAGATAACGTTAGAACCCCCATTACTAGAGAGTCAGATTTACATGAGGGTCGTATTCCTTTATCGTATTCTCAGGAGCGTTTATGGTTTATCGATGCGTTATCTGGCAGTTCTCATTATCATGTTCCTGTAGTCATGCGTATTAATGGGGTCCTTGATATTACTATTTTAGAACGGTCTTTTCAGTTATTACTTGAGCGTCATCAGGTCCTTAGGACTGTTATAAAGGAGGAGGATGGTATTGCTTATCAAGAGGTTAAAGAGTCTGCTGGATTTAAGCTTTCCTATTTTGATAATATTAATCCAGGTTTGATTTCAGAACGAATTTCCTCTGTGGTAGCAATTCCTTTTGATCTAGGAGATGACTATATGCTACGTGCATCGGTTTACGGTATTGGTACAGATCAATATTGTATGGTATTAGTGATGCATCATATTGCGTCAGACGGATGGTCGATTCCTATTTTGTTTAAAGAGTTACAGTATTTTTATGATTGTTTAGCATCAGAGAGCGTAATAGTTCTTCCTGATTTACCTATTCAATATTCAGACTATAGTATATGGCAACGTTCAGATTCAGAAGTTAGTGTATTATCATCAAAGTTATCTTTTTGGCAAGAGACTTTAGGAGGAGTTCCTGTCTTAGAGCTCCCCACCGATTATATTCGTCCCTCGGTTCAGAGTACCAAGGGTTCTAATTATGTATTTAGTTTAGATTCAGGATTGAGTGCATTGATTCGTAAGCTGAGTCAATCAGAGGATTGTAGTTTATTTATGTTTTTATTGGCAAGTTATACTTTGTTATTACATCGGTATACGGGTCAGTATGATATAAGTGTTGGTACTCCTGTTGCTAATAGGCCATATCAAGAAATAGAGGGTTTGATAGGTTTCTTTGTAAACACTTTGGTGTTACGAAACCAGATAGATGAGGGATTAGATTTTCTTACTTTTCTAGGGTCAGTAAAGCGTTCTACTTTATTAGCTTATGATCATCAAGAGGTTCCTTTTGAGAAGTTGGTAAGTCATTTGGGTTTGGATCGTGATCAGAGTAGATCTCCATTATTTCAGACGATGTTGGTTTTACAGAACAATGATCGGGTATCCGATGTTCGTTTTGGAGGCGCATCGGTTAACATAGAATCGTATGATTACTTAGCAGCAAAAGAGGACCTTACATTGTATGTTGGGGATTCTGGCACTGAGATAGGGTTTTCGATAGAATATTGCACAGATTTATTCAAGGAGTCTACAATTATACGAATGGCAGATCATTTTAAGAATTTAATAGAGTCGATAGTAGCTTCTCCTACGAGTAAGATTGGTACATTTGAGTTACTTTCTACAAAAGAAAAATACCAACTCCTAAAAGAATTTAATAACTATAAGGCAGTTTACCCTGACCAAACAATTTTAGATATATTTACTGAGCAACTGCAATATTATGGAAACAAAGAGGCAGTTATTGATGGCGAAATAACGATCACATATAGAGAATTGAATCTTACATCATCCAAACTAGCACTGTTTCTGTATGAAAAGGGAGTAAGAGAAGGAAATATGATTCCCGTTTGTATGAATAGATCTTCGGGGATGATTATTAGCATCATGGCGGTATTAAAACTAGGCGCTATATATGTTCCTGTTGATCCTTATAATCCTATAGATCGAATTCAGTTTATTTTAAATGATATTGATGCTGATATAGTTGTTAGCAATTCACACTATAAAGATTTATATAAAAATCTAGATACGATTACGGTACTCTACCTTGATGATTTGGATATTGACATAGAGGTATATGAAGATGCACTTATAGAAAGAGTAGTAACACCGGATCAAATAGCATATGTAATTTATACTTCTGGAACTACAGGAAATCCAAAGGGGGTACAGGTATCGCATAGGGCGTTACATACACTATTAAATTCAATGTCGGTAAATTATCCTTTAAATAGTATGGATCGCTTACTTTTTAAAACAATGTTTACTTTTGATGTTTCGATTTATGAGATATTTGGTTGGATTTTAGCTGGTGCTAGTTTAGTAATTTATCCAATAGATCATGATAAGAATGTAAATGAATTAATAGATATAACAGAAAAGTATGGTATCACGCAATTGCAGATGGTACCTTCATTATTTTCAGTATTTATTGATACCATACTAGATTTTGATCAAATAGTTCTTCCTAATCTTACATATATATTCTTAGCTGGAGAAGCTTTATCTCCAGTATTAATAGAAAAATATAGAAAATCCGGTTTATCAGCTACATTGGTAAATATTTATGGTCCTACAGAAAACACAGTCTACACAAGTCACTATGTATTAGATCTTAGCAAGAATAGTGATAGAAATAATATTCCAATCGGCAAACCATTAAATAATGTAGTATTATATGTTGTTGATGATTCTATACAATTGGTACCCATAGGTGTGCTTGGAGAACTGTGTATCGGAGGAGCGCAACTGGCGGAAGGGTACCTAAATAGACAAGAACTTACAAACCAAAAGTTTATTCAGAATCCATTTGATCAAGAAGGCAATAGTCGATTATATCGTACAGGAGATGTAGTAAGATGGCTTCCTAATGGTACTATCGAATTTGTTGGAAGAAAAGATTCACAAGTAAAAGTTAGAGGATACCGCATTGAACTTGGAGAAATAGAAGTGCAACTAGAGAGACTACTCTATATAAAGCAAGCCGTTGTATTAGTAAAGCAAGATGCATTAGAAAACAAAAAACTGGTTGGGTACATAAAATTAGAGGGTGCTTTGGATTCATCCAGAATTATAAGTGAATTAAAAGGTTTCTTGCCAGAATATATGATCCCTCATATATATGTTGAGATACAGGAATTTCCATTAACTTCTAGCGGAAAGATGGATACAAAACTACTTCCTGATCCTGATATAAATACATTATCAACTAAAAAATACGTAGCTCCTCAATCTAATTTGGAAAAAGAATTAGTTACCATATGGCAAGGTCTGTTAAAAATAGATCAAGTAGGTGTCTATGATAATTTTTTTGCACTTGGCGGGGACTCTATCATTGCAATTCAATTTGTGAATAGAGCAAGAAAAAAAGGATATAATTTTAGAGTTAGAGATGTATTTACTTATCAGAACATTCATGAACTAATGGTCTGTGTTAAAAATCAGATAGATGCTAAAGCAGATCAGGCTCCTTTAGATGGAACTATAAAGTTGTTGCCAATTCAATCTTCATTTTTTGAAAAAAACTTTACTCATAATGATCATTATAATCAATCAGTGTTATTAACAGTTTCTAAAAATTATTCTAGGGTAATTATAGAAAAAGCATTACAAATATTGCTTAAACAACATGATAGTTTACGACTTAGGTATGTGAAAAATGATAATACTTTTATAGGGAGTTATGATACTCAACAGACTGTTTTAAATGCCGAGAATGTAGCAAAACAAAATAATTGGAAAGAAAGAATCACAGAAATCTGTAGCTCATATCAATTATCATTATCTATAGAAAATGGTAATTTAGCAAAATTCGTATGGATTCAAACTCCTTATAGTGAAAAAGATAATAGATTGTTTATTACAATTCATCACTTGGTTGTTGATGGGGTATCTTGGAGAATTATTCTAGACGACTTATCTAATTACATTTATGAGCTACAAATCGGGAACACAGAACTACCTTATTTCAAAACAACATCTTATAGACAATGGCAACAAAAACTAACAGCATACGCTAATAGTAGTTTGTTACAATTAGAATTACCCTATTGGAAATCCATCCTTGCGCATAAAACTTCTTTTCCTCAGGATAAAGAGTATGATGGTATAACCACTTTTTTAGAAACAAAAAATTATGTTGTAGATTTTGATAAAGAGCATACTCACATGCTTTTACACGAATGTAACCAAGCAGTCGGAACTGAAATTAATGATCTGTTGTTAGCTGCTTTGACGATCTCTCTATGTGATTGGACAAAACAATCCACAATAAGAATTGGATTTGAAGGGCATGGTAGAGAAGAACTTTTTGATGATATAGATATAAGTCATACAGTAGGGTGGTTTACTACCTTATTTCCTATTTCTCTTACTAAAAGCCCTGAAGGGCTATTATCTACAATTATAGGAGTAAAAGAATCTTTAAGAGGGATACCTAATAAAGGAATTGGCTACGGTGTATTGAGATATCTCAATGAGAATAGTATCACTAGGGAAGAATTATCAGAAAATGTAGAAGAAGTTATCTTTAATTATTTGGGGCAATTTGAATCAGATACACATAACAATATATTTTCTTTTGCCAGAGAACCAAAGGGTAATGATATTAGTTTAGCAAATCAAAATCTAAGCAAGATAATTGTAAATGGTAGTATTATCAATGATACGTTACAATTCATTTGGAGTTATGATGTTAATCGATATGAAAATGACACGATTCGTTTAGTAGCAGAAAATTTTAGACAGATCTTATGCGAAATAATTCAGGTATGTAAAAAAACCAAAATCATCATAAAAACACCAAATGATTATGGATTAAGTGGTAGCGCAAGTATTAAGGAGCTTAATAATTTCATCCAAGGGCATGAAGATGTGAGGTCGATTGAAGATATTTACATACTTAGTCCGCTTCAGGAAGGTATTTTATTTCATAGTTTGTATGAAAATAGCGCTAATGCATATGTCGTTCAAATGAGTTTGGATCTAATAGGGACTTTTATTTTAGAACATTTTGAAAAAGCATGGAAAATACTTATAAAAGCACACAGTGTATTACGAACGGGGTTTTTTCATGATGTTTTTGAGTTAGCTATACAATGTTTATATTATAATGTAGAGGTACCAATACGCATTTTAGATTTTACCAATAAGGATAAGGAGCAACAAGATAAAGAGGTGGCTACAATTTTAGAAAAAGATGCCAAAGAACCTTTTGATCTTAAAAAACCACCATTATTAAGACTTACACTTATCACATTAGAAAATAATAGAACAAAGATGATTTTTACTAATCATCATATACTATTTGATGGTTGGTCTTTACCTGTTATACTGGGTGAAATGCTCACTATTTATACTGCTTTAAATAAAGGGAATAGACCTAATGTAATACCACAGGATACCTACAAAGATTATATCCGATATTTAAATAATAAATCAGCGTATGATATTGCTAATTATTGGGAAGAATATCTTAGAGAGATAGAAGAACCTTCTTTATTGCCTTTTGTGAAATCAAATACGACTAATAGAGTATTTGGTAATACTACTATAAAGCTAATAAAGGATAACGTTTTTACAGAAAGATTGGAAACGTATGCAAAGTCTAATCATATTACTGTAAACACAATACTTCAAGGAGTGTGGGCATATTTGTTATTCAGATATACAAATAATCCCATTATCGTTTTTGGTACGGTAATCTCAGGAAGACCTTCATCTATAGAAAATATTGAATCAAAAGTAGGGTTATATATTAATACAATTCCATTATGTGCCAAAATTAATAACAATGAGAACTGTATAAGTTGGTTACAGTCAATTCAGAAAGGATATGCAGTATCCAGAGAAGAATATGGGTATTATTCTCTTGCAGAAATACAAGGTCAAAAAAAGGTTGCTAAGGATTTATTCGATAGTATTCTTGTATTTGAAAATTATCCTATAGATACTGTTTCTAAAGTGCAATCTGATTTGGCAATAGAAAATATACAAGCAGACGAACAAACAAATTATACCTTAACTATATCTTGTCATCTATCTGATAATAAAATAGAGGTAGATTTTAAATATAATTCAGCAATTCTATGCGATACTATTGCTGAGCGTATTCAATTACATTTTGATAAAGTATTACAGCAAATTATAGAAGTGCCTAAGCTTTGTGATATTAATTATCTTCCAGAGTCTGAATACCATCAATTACTTTCATTTAACAAGACTTTTTTTGATTATGATCGCGGATGTAGTTTGATAGATAGTTTTTATGATATGGTTGTTTTATATTCTTCAAAGACCGCTTTGGTATTTAATGAAGAATCGATGACCTACCAGGAGTTATACGATCGTTCTAATCAACTGGCACATTGTCTTAAGTCCAAAGGAGCAAATCCTGGTGATAGGATAGGTTTGTTATCGTATCGAGGTTTGGATATGTTGGTAAGCATTTTTGGAATTCTACAGACTGGCTGTGTGTACGTTCCTTTGCATGCTGAATATCCTTCACAGCGATTATCCTATATTTTAGAAGATGCTGGAGTTAAGCAATTGGTGTGTACCGATATGGATTTATTATCAGCAAAAGGGATATCAGGACTTTATGATATAGTTTCTTTTTCTGATCTATCAGAGTGCCCAGATACTCCTATCGATGTTCTATTATGTCATGATTCTTTGGCATATTTGATGTACACTTCTGGTAGTACAGGTGTTCCTAAGGGCGTTAAGGTGACCCATGGTAATATTCAGAAGTTGGTAAATGATCAAGGCGCAATAGGGGTGAGATCATCAGATGTTGTCTTGCAGTGGTCAAACTATGCTTTTGATGGTTCAGTTTATGAGATTTTCAGTTGTTTATTAAGCGGAGCTACGTTGCATTTGATAAATAAGGAAGAAGCTTCGAGTGCTATTGCTGTATCAAAGCTTTTGGTTGAGCGTTCTATTAGTGTTTGTTTTTTGACCACGGCTTTGTTTAATGCATTGGTCGATTATGATGTATCAAGTTTGTCTGGAGTTCGCAGAGTATTGTTTGGAGGGGAGTTGGTGTCACCGAGTCATGTATCTCGTGCTCTCGAAGTTATGGTTCCAGGTAATTTGGTTCATGTTTATGGTCCAACAGAAACGGTTGTTTATGCTACGAGTCATCAGATTTATGCTATAGAAGGGGATTGTGTTCCTATTGGTTCCCCATTGAGCAATACACAGATTTATATCGTTAATGATAATTTTCAGTTATGTGGATTAGGAGTTAGCGGAGAGATTTGTATAGGTGGTGAAGGTGTTTCTAAGGGGTATTTGAATAAAGATGATGTAACGTCATCACATTTTGTAAAGAACCCTTTTGGCTCAGGATTTTTATATTGTACAGGAGATTTAGGTCGCTGGTTAGAAGATGGTAGCATAGATTTTATAGGTCGTAGGGATAGTCAGGTAAAGATACGTGGCTATCGAATCGAGTTGGGCGAGGTAGAGAGTGCATTACAATCACTACCCATGGTTGATCGTGCTATTGTCATATCAGATTCAGCCCCTGGTGGAGGTAAGCGTTTGATAGGTTATGTTGTTGGCGGGTCAGATTTTAATAAGGGTTTGCTTGATTCACAGCTAGTGAATATGTTGCCAGAGTATATGATTCCTTCGTTTATCATAGTTTTAGATTCGTTTCCACTAACCCCCAATGGTAAGATAGATCGTAAATCATTGCCAGAACCAGGAAGAGATCAGGATCGATCATTAGATATAAAACAAGGAGCGTATACCAGTATAGAAAGACAGCTGATCCCTATATGGAAAGAGGTGTTAAAGGTAGATGGTATTGAACCGCAGGATAATTTTTTTGATCTCGGAGGACACTCTATTCTTGCAACTCGACTTATCACTACTATTAGAGGTACTTTAAAAATAGATCTTGGACTTGAAACTGTGTTTCAATATTCGGTACTGTCAGAAATGGCAGCTTATATAGAGAATAGACAAACATCACAACTACCTCAAATAACCGAACAGAATCAAGTCGATGCTATTCCGTTATCATTTTCTCAAGAAAGGTTATGGTTTATAGATCGCCTTTCAGGATCAGAAGCTTATCACAGTCCTATTGTCTTAAAATTAGAAGGAGAATTAAATAAAAAAATAGTATTAAAATCTATTAAACAGATTCTCTATCGTCACGAAGCCTTAAGAACTGTATTCATTGAAAAAGAAGGAATAGGGTATCAACAATTTCTAGATGAAGCGAATTATGAAATACACGTTCATCAAAAACTAGAGGATAATGATAAAATAATTCAGGAAGAAGTAAAAAAGAGCATAGCTAAACCCTTCAACTTAGCAATTGATTTTAAATTAAGGACTGAAATATTTCCAATAACTATGGATCAAAATATTTTGGTATTTGTCTTTCATCATATTGCTTCTGACGGATGGTCGATACCTGTTTTTATAAAAGAACTAGAGCATATTTACCAAGCTAATATAGATAATGAAAAAATAAGTTTAATAGAATTACCAATCCAATATAAAGATTACAGTATTTGGCAAAGAAATTATTTGTCTGGCAAAACCCTAGAAAAAAAAATGACGTATTGGAGAGAGAACTTGAAAGGAGGTTCTTCTTTGGTATTACCAACAGATTACCCAAGACCATCGGAACAACAAACCGAAGGTGCTTCACATTATCTGGCAATCAATGCAGAAGTTACTACACTACTGAAAAAATATTTTACCAGTAAGAATAGTACATTATTTATAGGGTTACTTGCAATATTTAAAACCCTGTTATATAGGTATTCTGGACAGCAAGATATTAGCGTTGGTACACCAGTAGCTAATAGATCACAAAAAGAAGTAGGTAATTTGATAGGATACTTTGCAAACACATTGGTAATAAGGAGTTTTTTAGACGGTAAATTAAGTTTTGAGGAATATCTAGAGAACATACGTAAAATAACAATACAAGCATATCAATATCAGGACGTTCCTTTCGAAAAAATAGTCAATGAATTGGTAACAGAAAGAGATAAGGGTAAAAACCCTTTGTTTCAGGTAATGTTCATCATGCAAAATAATGAACAAGTTTCTGGACTTAAGCTTGGAGAAATAAAAATCACTCCTTTCCCAATAGAAAATACCAGTGCTACGTTTGATCTTACCTGTAGTATATCAGAGCATCAGGAAGGATTATTAGTAATGTTTGAATACGCTACTACGCTGTTTACTCCAAAAACCATAAGTAGGATTTCTAAACACTTTATGATACTTATTGATGAGGTTTTAAATAATAGTAAATGCAGATTAGATGAACTAATGATGATCACCTCTTCTGAAAGAGATGAGATAGTAAATACATTTAATCATAGAAAAAAAGAATATCCTAAAGAGACAGTAGTAACCTTATTTAAAAGACAAGTAGCGTTAACACCTAATAATATTGCAGTAAATTTTGGAGAACAACAACTCACCTATAAAGAACTGGATATTCGATCAGATCAATTTGCTAATATGTTATGGCAAAATAATGTAGAAGAAAAAGAGTTAATTCCAATTTGTGTAGAACGTTCTTTGGATATGGTTACAGCTGTATTGGGAGTGCTAAAAATTGGAGCAGTATATGTGCCTATAGATCCATCGTATCCAAAAGAAAGAATACAGTTTATTCTAGAAGATATAGATGCAAAAAGGATAATATCTCAAGCTACTATTATAGATAATTTTGATGAAAAAAACATTGTTCAACATTGTATAGATGATGCTGATGTACAAGAAAAATTGAGTTGTAAAAAGCCCATCTCAAAAGAAGTGTATATTGCAACAGACCAATTAGCTTACATTATATATACTTCGGGAACTACAGGAAAGCCAAAAGGGGTAATGATCGAACATTTGGGAGTAACTAATTTGATTTGTAATCAGATAGCATTAATGTCAATATGTGCAGAGGATAAAATCTTACAATTCTCATCATTTGCATTTGATGCCTTTGTGTCTGAATTATTTACAGCAATTAATTCTGGAGGTTCTTTGATCATGGTATGTAAAGACGATATCTATTCTAAAAAGAAGCTTACAAAGATATTATTAGAGAAGAAGGTTACAATTGCCACGCTTCCTCCTAGCTATCAGGCTGAGTTATTAGAGGACTTAGGAAGCCTGAAGGTTGTATTATCGGCAGGAGAAGCACTAAACAAAGAGGTGGCAAAAAAATTGAAAGAGAAAGGAGTACTTGTAGTTAATGGTTATGGCCCTACAGAGAATACCATTGGTATAGCAATGTCAATAAATCCAATTACTATAGATAATAAAGTAACCATTGGTAAACCTCTTTATAATGTAGAAGTTTATATATTAAATGAGTCAGATCAATTATGTCCGGTAGGAGTGATAGGAGAACTATGTGTTTCTGGAGTGCAAGTAGCTAGAGGATATCTGAATCGTGAAAAATTAACAAAAGAAAAGTTTATAGCAAATCCATTTGATTTAGGAGATAGATCTAGATTATATAAAACAGGGGATTTGGCAAGATGGATGCCAGATGGGAGGATAGAATTTATTGGAAGAAAAGATACACAGGTTAAGATTAGAGGATATCGCGTAGAGCTAGGTGAAATAGAGTATCAGTTAGAGCAGTTTACTGCAATTAGACAAGCGGTTGTGTTAATGAAAAAAAGCAAAAATAATACAGCATTGCTTGTTGCCTATATCATTAGTGATGCTACCATTAATTGTATGAAAGTTAAAAATACCTTAAAGCAAAAATTACCAGATTATATGGTACCTCAATTGTTTGTAGAGATTTCATCATTTCCTCTCACAATTAATGGTAAAGTAGATCGTAAAGCATTGCCAGAGCCTACTACAGATGGATTAATCGAAAAGAAATATGTATCGCCACATAATGAGATTGAAGCACGAATAGCTGAGATATGGTCACAAGTATTAGATATCGAAAAAATCGGGATTCAGGATAACTTTTTTGAAATGGGAGGAAGTTCCATATTAGCAATAAAGCTGGTTGCCAAACTTCAGGAATATTTTGAGGTAGAAATTAATGACATATTTCAATATCAGACTATTCAAGAATTGGTAAAAAATATAAGCTATGAAAAGAATTATCTAAAGAATAAACTAGCGTCTTACATAACTAAACTAAAAGTTATGGAATTGGCAGAACAAGTAGCTTCAAAAGCAATAAAGAAACAAAGAAAGGAAAATGAAGCTAAGATAAAAAAACAGAAAAAAGAATATTTGAACACAATAAAGGGTCTTCGGAAACTTAATTTTAAAGAAAAAATAGCATATAAAAACATCTTTTTGTTAGGAGCAACAGGATATTTAGGAATTCACATATTGCACGAACTTTTATATCGAAAAGAAGCAAAAATTACGGTACTAATACGAGCAGAAAATAAGAAAGCGGCTTTTGAAAAACTACAGACTAAATTTCAGTTCTATTTTACTAATAATTTGGCGAAATTCGAAGATAGGTTACAAATATATAATGGTGATATAACATTGCCAGCCTTTGGGTTAGAAGTATTTGAATATAATGATTTAGCCAAGAATTCAGATTGTATTATCAATTGTGCGGCCAACGTAAAACACTACGGAGAAGCAGAAGAATTTATGAAAGTGAATACCTATCCAATAAAAACAATTATTGATTTTTCAATAGTTAAAAAACAAAAACCAATTCATCATATTTCTACCCTTAGTATTGCTGGATATGTAGATGGAGATGTAGAAGATAAAGATATAACCGTAGTATTTACAGAACAAGAAACGAACACCAATCAACATCATATTAATAATTATACTAAAAGTAAATTTGAAGCAGATTATTTGTTGGATACTGCCAGAGTAAATGGTGCTATTGTAAACATTTATAGAGTAGGAAACCTGAGTTATCATAGCAAAACCGGTAAATTTCAGGAAAACATTGAAAATAATGCTTTTTATAATCAGGTTCGGGCTAGTTTATTTTTAGAAGCAGTAATTGATAGTGAGGTGAAGTTCGAAATTTCGTGTATTGATAAAGTTGCGGAAGGAATTGTGAAGTTATTCGATAAAAAAGCGTTGCTAAATAGAAATTTTCACCTCAAAAATAAACACTTGTTATCAAATAAGGACTATGTAAAAGCGCTAAATAGAAGCAATTTTAAGGTGGCAGCTCTAGAAGCTAGACCATTTCTAGAAAATGTATTAGAAAAATACGATAAGAATACAGAATTAATAAACCGATTCTTACTTCATTTAAACATTTTTGATGCCGAAAAAGAGCAAAGAGCTGTTCATTTGGTATGTAGTGAAGAAACTGAATTTTTATTAAAGAAAGTTGGATTTGAATGGAATCAAATAAAAGAAAAAGATGTAAAATTAATGTTAGACTATGGAAGAGCAATTAATTTTTGGATATCACAAAAATAAAACAAGGCATTCTTTGTTAAAAAAAGCCTCGACACACCAATTAGCACATATTAAAGATCGTATTATACGCAAAGTTCCTACCTTTTTATCTTCTATCAATCCGGTTTTTGAAGAGTCGGTTCAGGTGGCCTATATGTTTTGTGAGATTATTAATGGCTTTAGAAAAGGAGAAAAGTATAAAACTTTTTTTTCAAATTCATATCTCGAAGCCATACATGGAGCTGTAAAAATAGCTCGTACTGCCTCTAAAGAAATTTATAAGAAAGAAGAAGGTAAAGTCATTTTTTATGATCCTAAAAAAAGGTATCAATTTTTATTCGATCCTTTACAAGAAGGAGAGGAGAAAGCTTTGATACCAGGAGTTTGTTTTTGTACAAAAATAGAAATCGTTCAGGGTTTGATACAAAAAAACAGGTCGAATGTTATTGTTATGTCTGTCGATGAATATATTAGTGAAGAAGATGTTAGAGAGGTTATTAAAAAAGCTACAAAACAAAACATTGTATCGATAATAGATCTTAGCGGTCTATCTATAAAAAGTACAAAAAAACTCACTGCAAATTTTCTAAATCAGTTCGATTGTGTTGTGTGGGGAGAAGCATATAGTGACTATCAATTTCCTTTTGGAGCATTCTCTACAAGAGATACGATTTATAAACCATGGGATTCATTAAAAACCTGCCTGACACATTCTTCTACCTATGGAGGAAATGGAATGGTGTTGAGTTATGTAAAAAAGATTCTTAAAAAAGAATTTACAATTTTTAATGAGAAAAAATATGTAAGAAAATTTAATAAGGTAGAAAATTCAACTAAATCTAAGTATAGAATGGCAACCTCCTATATTAATGGATATACGAATATATTATTTCGTACTACTACTCCGATGAATTTTAAAAAGGTTTCAGGATCTTATTTTTTTAAAAATAGAAAAAAGAAAGTACATGAACAAAAATATTTGGATTGTGTTGGAGGGTCGGGATGTAATCTCATAGGTCATAATAGAAAAGAAATAATACATGATATTATCGATAAACATGATCATAATATCGATTATTTTAGTTCTCTAAATACTTCTATGACTCAACTTACAGGTCTGGATATTTGTTTTATGGGTAATAGTGGTGCGGGTGCGGTAGAAATAGCGATGACAATGGCACTATTAGCTAATAAAGGAAAAAAGAAGATAGTTGTATTTAGCGGGAATTATGCTGGTAAAACATTAATTGCGCTTAATGGTACATCTGATGATCACAGTAATTTTGAACCGCTTTATGCAGAGGTAGAAACAATAAACCCTTATGCAGGTTCGGCAAGATATGATCTTGAGAAAATCCTGAAAACAGAAGCAGTAGCATTGGTATGGTTTGAATACATTCAGGGAGGGGTATTGTTAAAACTCCCTCCGGATTTAATTTCTTTATTAAATAAACATAAAAATAAATATGAGTATTTAATTGGAGTAGACGAAATTCTACACGGGGTATATAGAACTGGAGATTTTTTGAGTATACAGGGTACAGGATTACAACCGGATATCATAACTTTTTCTAAAGCATTGAGTAATATGATATTTCCCATATCAGTAACTATGATGTCAGAAAAAATCTACCAAAAAGCCTCTATGGAAAACGATAAAGTAGTCCAGTTTTATAAAGAAATTTTTAAAAATCAGCTAGCAGCTCATTTTGCATTAGATGTAATTAGGACCTTAGAAAAAAATAATATATCTCAGAATGTAAAAAAACAATCGTTGTTTATTAAACAACAGATAGAAAGTATTTTTAGAAATTCGGAATTATATAGAAATGTAGAAATGTCTGGATTGCATATTCGATTTAATCTTACTATGAAAAAGTACCCCTTTAAACTATTTGCTTTTTCCAAAATCAGTAATATTATTACTCATATTTTTTATGAAAAAGGTAAAATAATCACATACTACGGTAGGATGTTACCACCATTAAATATATCTGATGCAGAAGTAAAAGTATTAATTGATGGACTTACTAAAGTTGTTAATACACCAAAGTGGTATTATATCTGGATTGGCATAAAACAATACATACTTATAAAGTACTGTACACTTACTAAAAGATAGACAATGGTTTGAAAACCGAAAGAATTCTAATAAATAAGGGTGTACGACAAATTTCCGGTTTTGTAGATAATTTGATTTTTTTGAGAAACAAAAACTCAATAAAATCAAGCGATTTTGGAAATTGAAAAATCATAAAAATCTCTATTTACGGAAATTTGTCGTACACCCATAAATAATATTTTTTGAATTTATAAAACTATAGTATACATATGAAACGAAATGTTAGTTACCTACTTATCTGTTTAATTACATTAGTACAGGGATTTTCTCAAGAGCTTTCTCCAAAAGATATTATTAAAAAAGCAAATGATATAGTATTTGGTGAATATAGTCAAGCAGAGATAAAAATGACTATTATACGCTCTAATTGGAAAAGGGAAATAATCATTAAAAGCTGGTCTAGTGGGCAAAAATATTCTATGATATTAATAACATCTCCTGCCAGAGATAAAGGAACTACATTTCTTAAAATCGATAAAGAAATGTGGGATTGGAGACCTAGTATCGAGCGCGTTATTAAAATGCCACCATCAATGATGTCTCAGAGTTGGATGGGGTCTGATTTTACAAATGATGACCTCGCCAATGCTTCTTCCAAAATTGAAGATTATACTCATAAGATTTTAGGTGAAGAAACTATAGAAGAAAGAAGAGTATGGGTGCTAGAACTAATCCCCAAGGAGGGAACAGCTATTGTATGGGGAAAAATAAAGATATGGATTGATAAAGAGCAATATATACAAATGAAAACAGAATTTTATGACGAAGATGATTACTTAATACAAACTACTACCGGAAAGCAAATAAGAAAAATAGGAGATAAAATGTTACCCTCCATAATAGAAGTAATTCCAGCAGAAGAAGAAGGGCATAAAACCAAAATAGAATATTTGTCGTTATTTTTTGATAAACCAATACTTGATACTTTTTTTTCAATTCAAAATATGAAAAGGCTTAGGTAATTTAATACCATTAATAGTTTTTTGCACTAATACCGGAGTAACTACCATATAACTGTATAAATAGTCTTTACTAGTTGTTATGGAGTGAACAACCTAGATACAAAAACATAGCAATTCGTAATATTAATCAATAGTGTTTTTTACACTTTGATGGGATATTAATTACCTAAAAATCAACAAATGAAGAAAAAAGTTTGTGTTATAGGGGCAGGCCCTTCAGGTCTGGTTACCATAAAAGAATTAATAGCAAATGATATAGATGTAACATGTTATGAAATTCAAGATGAGATAGGAGGGGCATTTAGATCCATTCAGGATGGAGGAAGATCCTATGATTCACTAGAGTTAACAGTATCCAACTACTTTATGGCATATTCAGATTTTATGCCAAATACGAATGAAGAACGAAAATATTGGAAAGTACATGAATATAGAGAGTATCTAGATGCATATGTGAAAAAACACAAACTGAAAAATTATATACTGTTTTCACATGAAATTATTTCAGCTCATATTAGAAACTCAAAAATAGAAGTTAAAGGAACTCATGCGAAAGAAGAATTTTCAGAAATATTTGATCATATGATTATCTGTACAGGAAGTAATTTTACACCTAAATCTCCCGATTTTGATGGGCAAGATCTTTTTGAAGGTAAAATTATTCATTCTAGTGCTTATAATAATAACCAAGCCTATAAAGGTAAAAAAGTAGTGTGTGTAGGTTTGGGTGAGTCTGGAGCAGATGTAGTACATGAAATAGGGCAAGTAACTTCTTGTAAGGTATTAGTATCAGAGTATCCAAATATTATTGCGAGATGGATTAATGGATATACAAACGATGCATTTACATCATACTGCTTTTATGCAATGAAAAAGAAAGGCATAGATACGTACATGAGATTAAAAGCAAAATTTTATTTAAAATATGGAAAGAAAGTAAAAGATTCTGATCGATTGATACAGGAATGGACATTGAATAGAGAAAGTTTTATGGGAAAGTTCTTTACTAAAAATGACATTTTTATTCAAGACATTTTGGATGGTAAAGTAGAGATGATTAAAGACAGTATAAAGTCGCTTACCAAGAATGGAATCATTACGCAATCTGGTAAGAAAATTTCTTCAGATGTGATTCTGTGTAATACGGGATATCAAACATGTTTTAAAAAATATGCCTTTGGAGATTATTTTGTAGATCCAAGATCATTGTACAAGCAAATGATTCATTCCGAGTTAGGTACACTTGTAAGTGTTGTAGGATGGGCGAGACCATCACAAGGAGGATTACCAGCATGTTCAGAAATGCAAGCGAGATATATTGCATTATTAATTGCAGGAAAAAAAGAACTACCAATTAAAAAACAGATTGAAGAGGAGATTAAAGTAGATCGTACATATTATGATGATATGTTTTATCATAGCAAAAAGATACGGTCATTGGTCAGTTATCATGATTTTATGATTACCATGGCAGAGCTTATAGGATGTAAGCCAAAATTGTGGTATTGGAGCGATATGAACCTCACTCTTAAGATGTTTTTTGGGTCTCACTTACCGTACTTTTATAGGCTCAAACAATCTGAACAAAAAGCAAATAGTATAAAGTTGATAAAATCGTTACCTATAGCTTATTCTTTTAGGAGATTGTTGATAGTACTATTGTTTATATGCCTTTATAATCCATTATTTTGGCTAATAGGGTATAAAACAACATCTTCATCAAGGATGGATAAAAGAAAAACGATCAAGGGTAAACTCTGGAAACTTGCTCGTTCATAGCCTTTTTTAAATAATCATTTTTCAAAAATCATAAAAGCCTTATGCAGTTTAGACTAGCCGTACGTAATATTTGGAGAAATAAGAGACGTACCTTACTTACAATAAGTGCGGTAGCATTTGCTGTGTTTTTATCCTCTATAATGAGTGCTTTTCAAAAAGGATCTTGGGATAATATTGTGGATAGCTCAGTTAATCTATTTGTTGGATATGCACAAATTCATAAAAAAGGATATTGGGAAGATAAAATTTTAAATAATGCTTTTCAATATGATAATGATATTAAAAAACTGAAAAATAAAATACCTCAATTAGATGATGTAGTTCCAAGGATTGAATCTTTTGCATTAGCATCTGCAGGAGAAATCACTCATGGGGTAAAAGTAATTGGGATTGATCCTGATAAAGAGAATGAACTAACCAGAATTAAAAATAAAATAATAAAAGGAAGTTATCTATCTGATGAAGATGAAGTTATTATAGGAGCAGGAATATCAAAAAAAATGAACCTCACAGTTGGAGACACAATAATTCTTATTTCTCAAGGATACCACGGGGTAAGTGCTACAGGTAAATATCCTATTTCTGGAATATTTGAATATGCCATTCCTGATTTTAATAAAAGTTTAGTGTTTTTTCCAATCCATACAGCGCAACAATTCTTTGCCGCTCCAGATCTAGTGACTACAGTGGTATTAGATCTTACCTCAGAGAACTTACCGGTAGTTAAAAAAGAATTGATAGCGTCACTCAATGCCGATATCTATGAGGTTATGGATTATGAAGAATTATTACCAGAAATCGTTCAAGCAAGAGCATTGGATGAAGCAAGTGGCTCAATCGTTCTGATCATTCTTTATGGACTTATTGCATTTACAATTTTTGGAACCATTTTAATGATTACCAAAGAACGCAATTACGAGTATGGTATATTGATCGCTATAGGAATGCGAAGATGGAAATTATTCTTAATGACTTTTTTAGAAACCATAATTCTGGCTTTTTTAGGAGTATCTTCGGGAGTATTAATGGCATTTCCTATTGTCTATTATTTTTACCGTAATCCTATTGATTTATCTATGTTAGAGAGCGATGCTATTGTGGTTTATGAAAAGTTTGCGATGGCGCCTATTATCCCAGTAGCATTTGTACCAGAGATATTTATAAATCAGGCTGTTTTGATTTTTGTAATCACAGTGTTTTTAGGAATATACCCTTTTATCAAAATTTTAAAAATAAACCCTATGGAAGCGATTCATAATTCATAAATAGTACTGATGCGTTAAGATTTATTAATCGAATAATTTTATTTGTTCATTGACATTTTGTTTTGAAATTGTTTTGGTAAGCAATTCTTTTATTGGTGTTTTATCCATTGAGGATATGCCTAAGATTTGTATAATTTGATAAATGGATAATTCACTCTTTATAGAGTGTTTGACACGAGCTATTATCAAGTATGTGCATATAGCCACCCATACGTGAGTGTTAACTGCATTTTCAGTATGTCCCCAAAAGCTTTTTTATAGTTAAGTTTTGCTTTATCCACTTAAAGAAGGTTTCTATTTGCCAGCGATTACGGTAGAGTTTTGCCACTTCAAGTGCTGACACCTCTATATTGTTGGTCAGAAATAGTAGTGTCGTATCGTTTTTCTTATCATAGTATTCTACTAATCTGAGAGGTTCTGGATATAGTTTTTTAGACTTATACCATTTAGAACTATTATTTTGTCGCTTCTAAGACCAGTTGTCTTATCGATATTAAAGTTTTCCTCTACGATGTCATAACTTATGTTTGACTTAGCTCTTGTGACAAAAAAAGCTTCACAAGTATTAATACGATAGAGCGCTTGGAAATCGACATAAGCTTTATCCATCAGGTAAATAGCATGAGGCACAGGAATTAACAAATCCAATATGTTACTGTCATGATATTTTCCATCACTTACTAGTATAAATGAAGGTATACTACCTCTGAGATCCAGTAATGTATGAATCTTTATAGCCCCTTTAGAATATTTTCCAGGAGCCCAATTAAATAACATAAGACTCAGAGAAATTGTAGTGGAATCTAGGGCAAAGACTTCATTGTCTAAGTTGACATTTGGTATTGGAGATGAATTATAAAGAGGTCGGACCTGATCAATAAGATATTGTCCAAAATCTCCAAAAATCCGCCAATCTCTACGCTCATTTGCACGAGATAAAGAAGATTGGTTTACATACCCACTGAATCCAAGATGATATAATTTGCTTCTATGTGCTTTTAAACAAGTAGCTATATCTCTCAAAGAATTACGAGAAGTCAATTGACCAAAGAACAATTGGATGAATTGATTCCAGCAATTAAAATTTCTGAATCTGTAATCTCCGTTGTACCTCTTTACGCATTTTTCAAACTCATACTTGTTTATAAATTGTAAAAGTTGTGCAAAGACATATTTTCCAGAGTTCATAACAGTTTTTAAACTGCTAAACTAAAAGCCATTTCAAATCAAAAAATCAAAGAACGTATATTAACCCTTATCATTAAAGGGGTTATTGAAAAAATTAAAAAGTTAACGCATCACTAGTATTTCATAATAGGAAAAATAATAGAAATACTTTTTTTGTAAAACAACAATCTTAACTATGATATCAAAAATAGCTTGGAAAAACATATGGCGCGCACCAATGAGATCCTTTGTCGTAATTATAACTGTGTTTTTTGGAGTATGGGCATTTATATTTTCTACTTCATTTATTCTTGCAATTATACAAGGATACGTAGATAGTGCAATACGATTTCAAACTTCTCATCTGCAAATTCACCACGAAGAATTTATCAAAGATGAGGAAGGAAAATACATGCTCAACCCTGATATAAAAAAGGAGTTAGACAATATAAATACTATCAATGTTTTTGCAGATAGGACAATTATCAAAGGGATGATTCAATCCAGTAGAGCAGTAAGTGGTATTGTAATTTGTGGAGGAAACCTAAAAAAAGAACTAAAACTAAATTCTTTTAATAAAGCGATTATTGACGGAAATTATTTTCAGGAAGGCAAAAAAAATGAAATTCTTATCAGCCATAAGATTGCAGAAAAATTAAAGATTAAAGTAAGAAAAAAAATAGTACTTCAATTTAGAGATAAAAATGGTGATTTGATAGCTGGATCTTTTAGAGTAGCAGGGATTTTTAAGACAGAAAATGCGGTAACAGATATGACAAAAGTATATGTGCAAAAAAAAGACATAAACAGATTATATGGAAAACCAGATGCTATTCATGAAATAGCTGTTAAACTTAATGATGTCCAAGAGATAGCTGCTGTTCAAAAGAATATTCGAGTTAATTTAAAACAAAAAGATGTAATTGTTAGGAATTATAGACAGATAGCTCCGAATATCCAATTATATGAATCCCAGATTTATATAAGTCTGGGTATTTTATTAGTCATATTTATGTTGGCACTCGTTTTTGGGATTCTTAATACCATGATGATGACTGTTCTTGAAAGAACAAAAGAGTTAGGTGTGCTTATGGCGATAGGCATGAATAGAAATAAAATATTTAATATGATTACGCTAGAAACTATATTATTAGGTCTTATAGGTGCACCAATGGGGTTATTATTTGGTTGGCAAACAATCAATTATTATCATAAAAACGGAATCGATCTCAGTCAATTTGGGAAAGGAACAGAATGGTTTGGAGTAAAATCTATCATATATCCTGATTTAGAATTAAAAGTATGTCTGTTAATCATGATAGGGGTATTCATTACAACAATTCTTGCAGCGATTTATCCTTCTATAAAAGCTACAAAACTAAGACCTGTTGTTGCGATTAGAAAAATATAATCATTATAAAGAAAAACCTAAAATGAAAGATGTTTTGAAAATAATAAAATCTAATGACTCATCAGAAAAAAAGGAGAAAACATTCCCAATTATTAAAGCCCAAAAAATTCAGAAAATATATAACCCAAAAAAAATTCGTGTGCATGCACTACGAGGAGTAGATCTGGAAATAAAAAAAGGAGAATTTACAGCTATTGTAGGGCCTTCAGGATCAGGAAAAACGACATTGCTTAATATTATAGGAGGGTTAGATAAACCTTCTAAAGGAGAGATTTCTATTGCTGGAGTAAATACATTAAAATTATCTGAAAACGAGATGATTGATTTTAGAAAAAATCATGTAGGGTTTGTGTTTCAAGCATATAACTTAATTCCTGTCCTTACCGCATCAGAAAATATAGAATTTATTATGGTGCTTAAAAAGCAATCAAAATTAGAACGTAATCAACGTGTAAATGAATTATTAAAAGCAGTAGGGTTACTGGATAAAAAAAATAAACGCCCCAGCGAATTATCTGGAGGACAACAGCAACGGGTTGCGGTGGCTAGAGCACTAGCTTCTAAACCAGATTTTATTTTGGCAGATGAGCCTACAGCAAACTTAGATTCAGAATCTACAGCAGATTTGTTGGACATGATGCGATTCTTGAATAAAGAAGGGATGACTTTTATTTTTTCGACACATGACCAAAGGGTCATTGATAGAGCCAATAGAGTAATAACATTAGTAGATGGGCAAATTGTAAGTGATGTATATCGATAAAATAATCTTAGTTATTGTTTTTGGGTTTTTTATTCTAAAAATAAGTGCGCAAGAAACTCAACAAAATATAAAAAAATGGGAGCTATCAGGGTATTTTAAATCATTACAAGGTATATATAGCTTACGTAACGAAGCGGTAGATGAAACAACTGTTGCAACAGATGCTTTTCTTCATTCAAGATTGAATTTTGTATACTATCCTACTGATAAAATTACTTTTAAAGCAGAGCTAAGAACTCGTTTTTTTTATGGAGAATTATCCAAACCGCCACTTGCAATAAATTTTAGAGAAAACCTATATAAAACGGTAAATGATGTTGTAGATCTGCAGGTAATAAGTACTGGAGAAGAAGTAGTATTACATAGTGTTTTTGATAGATTGTATCTAGAATATATCCTTAAAAACTTAGAAATAAGAGCAGGAAGACAACGAATTAATTGGGGAGTACATACTATTTGGAACCCTAACGATATTTTTAATGCTTTTTCCTTTACGGATTTTGATCACGTAGAACGTCCTGGTTCTGAATCAATTAGAATTAAGTATTATATAGGAGCAACGAGTAGTATAGAGGTTGCAGCCAAAGCCTTTAACAATTCGAATGACATTATCGCAGGAATAATATGGAAAACAAATAATAATGGATATGATTTTCAGTTTTTATCCGGGTGGGTTAATGAAGATATAGCCATAGGTATCGGATGGTCAGGAGGAATCAAGAAAATTGGTTTTGATGGAGAAGCTACTTTTTTTAAAGCAACCAAGGATAATGAGGAAGACATATTTAGCGGAACTATTGGACTTGATTATTCCTTTAAAAATAATACTTTAATAGAAACAGGACTGTTATATAATAGTGGAGGTAGCGATGATAGTAGTACCATTTTAGGTTTTGAATTAAATGCTAAAAATCTGTACCCATACAACTGGACTACCTATATAAATTTGGCAAAACCTTTTACCCCGATATTTTCTGGAGCAATAGTGATATTATATTCTCCAGTATCTGGGCAACCGATTTTTATGAATCCAACCTTAAGTTATTCACTAGGTGAAAATTTAGATGTGGATCTCATTGGCCAAATTATATTTGAAGATTCACCAACCAGAATATATCATAGTCCAACTCAGATTGTATACCTAAGAATGAGCTGGAATTTTTGAAGAATACTTATTTTAAAACATATATATGTATTCACAAGCATCCGAAAGTTTTTAAAAAAAGTCAAAAAACCTTGGCCATCCTCTATAAATAGGTAGTCATTTTATCATTTTACAGAAAATAAGTCTTCTTGAAAGTTTAATTTTTGTTGATTTGGAGGTTTTGCTTTTTTAGATTTAGCATCGATTTGATTGCATACGTAGTCTAGGCTTAGGTAAAAACACAGGCAAATCCTTATTTTTTCCACGAAATTAGAAAACGCATGTTTTTTCTTAGCTATAGTTCTTACCATTAGCTGTAATAAAAGGAAATTAATGAGCGCTATGTATATTTGAGATTTAACTGCATTCTCAGAGGTACCAAGAAAAGTTTTGATCTGTAAATTTTGCTTTATTGATTTAAAAAACAACTCAATATCCCATCTCTTTTTGTACAAGTCCGCAAGCGTTCTTGCCTCCCAATCTAATTGATTGGTAATAATCCGGATCACTTTATTGTCATCCTCCTTATAAACTTGTACCAATCTTAAAGGAACCTTGTCAAGGCCTTTCTCCTTAGCTTTGTTGCTATTCAAATGAATTATTTGGTCTATAAGGATATCTTGATCTTTATGATCAGGTAATTCTATTTCGCCTATATCTTGATAAAGGGTGTTACTTTTTATACGGGTCACAAATATATTTTCAGCAGCAATACGTTGGGCAATCAATTCAAAATTAAAGTAAGCCCGATCTTCAACTACAATAGTATGTTTGGGAAACACTAATTGTTTTAAACCGTAACGATCATGTTCTTTGGCAGGTGTTATGTTTACCAGGTCTGGCAACATCAATGTATCATCCCAACAGGTATGGATTTTAATGCCCCCTTTTGCTGTCCGAAACTTTGCCCAATCAAACATTGATAAGCATAGGCTAATTGTAGTACTATCGATTAACTTAACCACGCGCCCTTCAATTTCTTTGATTATATGGGACTTGTATTGTTTGGATAAAATACTTCGGTAATGGGTTAAAAGCCTATTATACAAAGTTTCAAAGACTCTATAATCGCGTTTTTTATTACCATCACTCATTGTAGATTTAGCTGGGCTTTGAGATAACCCTAAGTCTGAAATAAAAGTTTGTGAAACTCCAATACCAGAGCTAATATCACTTAAAGTATAGCATTTATTCAGCTGTTCGAAACTTAAAGCCACAAATTGATCGTAAGCCTTGTACTTACTACAGCCTTTATCACTTTTGTGCTGAGCGGTGCAACGATGGAAAAGCCAAGGTGGTACTAAATCTAAAATTTGACGGATTAGTGGTTTATTATTATTTTTAGTTCGCCTGAAGAGTCTCATAAAATGTATTTTGAAAGTCCAATTCTAAAATACAGGATTCTCAGGCTAATTTCTCAACCAAACTTTCGGATAGTTGTGATATGTATTAAAAATAAATAAAGTATTGGGGGTTTATAAGGAAGTAGTCATCTCCTGTCGAAAAGTAAGAAGGAAACGTATAGTCATAGTTCAAAAATAAAATCAAATAACTATATTTATTAATTGAAATTAGCCATTTTAATTGCATTTTATTGTATAGAAATCATTAAATTTGATAAGTATATGTGTTTTTCAGATGAAATTGAAACAATCGTATAATTTTCCAAGAAACGTACTTTTATTAGGAAGTATATTGATGATCATCGTGATTATGATGGTATTGATAAAATCATCTATATACACTGCCTATGCTAATTCTATTTCATTAGGAATTACTATTGATTTACTAATTTTCCCTCCATTACTTTATTTCTTAGTCATAATAAAAACTAAAATTCCTAAAATTTCAGTTATCCCATTTTTGGTCTTTAGTATGGTATTGTGCTATAGTATATTACCAACTCAAGACCATAGATATTTAGATTTTTTTAAAAATTGGTTATTTCCAGTTATAGAAGTAGGAGTAGTAACGTTCATTATAGTTAGTGTAAGAAAAGTCATAAAAAAATACAAAGGCAAAAAAAACTCAATAAACGTTGACTTTTTTACAACGTTAAAAGAAACGTGCTATGAGATGCTACCGAGAAAACTTGTTATGCCTTTTGTGACCGAGATCGCTGTGTTTTATTACGGCTTTGTATATTGGAAAAAACGAACATTACAAGAAAATGATTATAGCTATCATAAGGATAGTGGTACACTAACATTATTAGTTGCCTTTGTTTTTATTATAGGCATAGAAACGTTTGTTTTTCATATCAAGCTCTCAGAATGGAATAATATCGTAGCCTGGATTTTGACTAGTTTAAGTGTATACTCTGCGATTCAGATTTTCGGATTTTTAAAATCGATGTTAAAAAGACCAATTTCCTTCAATCAAGGTAAACTATATCTTAAATATGGTATTATGAGTGAGTGTACTATCCAATTAGAAGATATTGAATCTATTGAACTATCAACAAAAGAGATTCAATCTGATGAAGAAACACAGAGACTGTCTATTTTTGGTGAGTTGGAAGGTCATAATATAATTCTAATATTGAAAAAGGAATACGAGCTGATCAGATTGTATGGTATTAAGAGAAAATTTAAAGTTTTAGCATTGTATGTAGATGATAAAAATGGATTTTTAAATAGAGTGAAAGAATTTAAGAATAATGCACAAGAATAAAGTGAATGATAATAGTTTGGGAACTAATTAGTAGCATATATATAATGCGAATCAAGAGTTAAAAATCAGGGTTATAAAAGTAGCTGCTAACCTTCCATAGATATGAAGGTTTAAACCTTTTGTAGACCTTACCTTACTGGCTTTTTGTATATCTGACTTTTCAATGATCCAACTAAATAGAGCCTCAATAGGTTGCCTTATTTTAGAGACTGCCTTTGAATACAAATCGTTTACTGCCTTATCAAACTTTTTCAAAACATCTGGCGTTCCCTTTATAGCCTTTACAGGGGTTAGCATCTCGGAGTTAAACTTGTTGTTCATATCGGTAAGGAAATTTTGTCCATTATATATCTTATCACCAAAAAATGTCCGGTTCACTTTCTCTGACCAGGCTTCTTTAAAGACCGTAAAGTCGCTTACAGAAGCCTTTGTTACTATCATCTATTCGGGATGGGGTAACTTGTTTGGGTTGCAAAAACCAATAGCATGGAGTTTTACCCCATAATAATAATAATAATAATACTCTTTGTAGAACAATAGCCTTTGTTTGTAATTTTGGTTGCAACCCTTGCTGAACGCTTCCCCAAACAAGTGATAATTGGCATTGAATCTAGTACACTGAATTTTGTAGAACATTACTTTGGGGTGTATTCCACTAATACGATATACGGTTATTTATTTCGCATAAAAGGCGTTTAAGTAGTGATGGTTCCCAACAATAGATTTTATTGTTTCTTGGCTCATACTATCAACGAATTGCTTCAGCCAATCTTTTAGGTCTTCTAAATTTTCATACGTTTTATTTTTAAACCTCTTTTTGATATAAGCCCAGACTTGCTCACAAGGGTTTAATTCAGGGGTATATGGTGGTATCCTAAGGAGTTTGATATTATCAGGTATTAGCATATCTTTTGTTGAATGAAACCCTGCATTATCTATTACTACTATCTTTAACTCACAAGGTTTATGCTCTGATAGTTGCTTTAAATAGTTATGGAAAATTTCTTTGTTCACATTTTCTACCTCTAAGACTATACTGTCCCATTTATTGGGGAGTACGCACCATAGAGGTAGGTGTTTTTAAATTTATGTTGAAACTTAACTTTAGGGGCAACAGACTTAGCTGTAATAACTGTACCTACCTGGGTTTTTAAGCCAAAACGGGCTTCATCTTGAAAGTAAAGGTTTATAGAACCGTAGATATCTTTATTTAGACTTAATCTTAATTCAGAAATTAGATTTGGTAAGTTTTAAAAAATCAGCCTGAGCTTCCGGATCCTTCTTAATATGGGATTTTCTTGGTTGTTTGATTTTAGAACCAAAAACATCAATCATATATTCACGTAGGGTATTGTATGGGTAGCTAATCCCGTATTGCTCTTTGACCCAATTTACTGCCTGAACGTAACTCTCAAAACCTTGATAGCTATCATTCAACCTTTTGGATAAACCAGTGTGAACAGCTTTGGTCACTTTACGCTCTTTAGCCTTCCTAGGCTTTGAACCAATTAACATAGCTTCAATACCTTCTTCTTTGTATGTTTTTAACCACAACTCCATTGTACGGACATTATAACCCAAATGCTTTGCTAAATCAGATTGCTTTTTAAAAGTCTTTTCTTTTATATAAAGCAAGGATTGTAACCGCAAAACATTCTTAGAATGTGATGCTTTACCAATCATAGAACGTAGTTGTGAAGAAGTCTCTAATACTTCAAATGATATGTGTTTTCCCATATCTAAATATACGAAATATTATCTCGTAAATCGTATAACGGTACTTTTAAAGTGTAAATAGTATAAAACAAACCTTCGCATTTCAATGCCTTTTTAACGCGGTTACTACCGTAGATTGTTTTGTTCTGTATAAATAAAATTTTAATACGTTCTTTAAGGTAAATCAAAGACTTTTTTGTTTTTTCCAAGGATTTGGTTTTTACCCGATGATAATTAGGAATTCTTACTTACGCTCATATACTTGCACAACTCTGCCTGCCGGCAGGTTCTCAACCGGATATTCTTCTTTATGGTTAGCAATAAACTGATACCTTACCGGTCGCTCCTGGAGAAGATGCGCACTGCCTTTTTTAAGATGTCACATTCCATAGTGATCTCACGTAGTTCTTTACGCAAATTAACAATCTCTTTCTGCATTTACGAGACTTCTTGGGTACTTTTTATATCCGTAGAATTCTTAGTAAACTCTCGCCTCTAGCGATTTACCATGCCGGTTCCAAGATCATATTCCTTACAAACTTCACTAACACGCTTGCCCGATACGACTAATTCGACAATCGTTCTTTTAAAATCTAAATCGTAACTCCTCTTTTTCATCTGATAAAAGTAAAAAAGCTTCAAAAAACCGTCACAACAAAACTAGATATTTCAAATAGTATTAGCTTTATCAATAATTTTCTTTGCCAGTTTAACATCCGTAGGAAAGGTAGTATTCTTCTCCTGGACGGTGGTATCTGAGAATACCACATCTTCCCTGGCATTTCTGCCGTGAAAACTTACCGAATAATCAAATATCTTCTCAATTCCGGAGGTACCAATCCTATCCCTGAAATGAACAAAGTAACTAGGGTCTGTAGGAAAGCAATGCTCGAAGTGATCCATCATACAAAAATACCGCATGTAAGGGTCATGCTCCTAGGCTTTTGCTAGGGTCTCACCCCCCCCAAAGGTTATACATGCGTTTTGATACCCGTCCAAAAAAGTGTGTCTGTGTAATGAAAAAGTTTCCAACAATTTAACAATTTTACAAAATTAACATCACTGTAAAATTTTAAAAATTGAAGGAAACCATGAATCTTACAAAGAAACAAACTGAATTTGTACTGAGCAAATTTTTAGAAAAGCCAACCGGACTCAACGATGTTCTGGAAATGGTACTTAACGCAATGCTTTACAACAAGCGCAGCGAATTTTTGGCTACAAATGCTACTCAAGGTAATAAAGCCAATGGCTACCGTTTGGGGAAGGTCTTTGGTCAGGGTTGCCAGTTAGAACTGCGCATCCCCCGGGACCGTCAGAGATGTTTAGCCCAGTACTTCTAGCCCTATTTAGGGAGCAGGAAGGTTACCTTCGAGAGGTAAGTTTTCAGCTCTACGGTAAAGGGCTTACTACCCGGGATATCGGTGAAGTAATGCAAACTCTCTATGGGCGTCACTATAGCAAAAGTAGCATTAGTAATTTCACCCAAAGCTTTTATGATCAGATGCGCCTATGGCGAGAGCGTACCCTGGAGTCCCACTACCTTGCCATCTTTATAGATGGGTTGCAGGTAAAAGTCAGGCGCAACGGTAAATACCAAAACGAATGCTATTATATTATACTAGCCTTAAAAGAAGATTATACCCGGGAGGTCATTGCTATAGAAACCCTGCCCAATGAATCAGCTACAGGTTGGAGGTTGGTGCTACAGGGACTTAAAGAACGGGGGTTACAAACAGTTGGGCTGGTGGCCTCGGATAACTTGAGTGGTATTACCTCAGCTGTAGCCAGCGTGTGGAAAGCTACCCCGCATCAGTTGTGCTGCGTACACTTGCAGCGAAACTTGCAGGCAAGGGTACGCCATCAGGATAAAGCGGAACTGGCAAAAGACCTCAGAGAAGTACTCTCGCCAGGTGTAGTAGGTCATACCCGGGAAAAGGCAATGAAAAAGATAGGCCAGATCAAGATCAAATGGAAAGACTACCCAAAACTAACCTCTCATATAGACAAAGTGCCATGGGAAGATTACCTTACTTATCTGGATTTTGACCATAGGGTACAAAGAATGCTCTATACTACCAACTGGATAGAACGCTTTAACAGAAGCGCAAGAAGGACCCTTAAAGTAAGGTCCGGACTCCCTAGCGAAGAATCAGTATTAACCTTAATTACCAGTGTCGCCATAGAAAAAGGCAATAAAAAGTATGCCTATCCCATATATAATTTAATAGGGTTACCCATTTAAGTCTCAAATACTTGTAAGTGAGGATATTATTTTGTAAATTATAGGTAAATATTTCACAAATGAAGATATTAAAAGAGCTTGATAGACAGGTATTTATAGATCGGTTTACAACTAACGAAGATTGTTATAAGTTTTTGGCAAGATTAAAATGGGAAAACGGCTATAGTTGTAGGAGATGTAGCTCAACTGCTTACACAAAGGGCAAGCAACCTTATAGCCGTCGTTGTAGTAAATGCGGTTATGACGAATCTACAACGGCAGCAACCCTATTTCATAAACTTAAGTTTGATATCCTTAAAGCCTTTGGGATGCTCTACGAGGTTTCCACTAGTAAGAAAGGGGCAAATAGTATTTGGTTAGCAGAACGTTTTGGTTTGAACCAAAAAACAACATGGGCATTTCGCCAGAAAGTACAGTTAGCTATGGAAAGCAGTGAGCAGTACCCTTTAGAAGATGAAGTCCATGTTGATGAGTTCGAGATAGGTACACCCTAAAAGGGGGAACAGGGAAGAAGTAAAAGTGATACGAAAATGAGGGTAGTCGTTGCTTTTGAATACAGGGATGGTAAGTCTGGAAGGGGCTATGCTAAAGTTATAGAAGATTATAGCGCCAGGTCTTTAAAACCATTGTTTGACACGCATATAAAGAATGATGCCAGTATATTAGCGGATGGTTGGCCTGGTTATCACCCAATCAAAGAAGAATACCCTGACTTGAAACAAACTTTATCAAACAAAGGAAAAAACTTTAAAATGTTGCACATACAGATCAGGAACTTTAAAAACTGGTTGAGAGGGGTTCATTCTTATTGTAATAAAGAATACCTTCAAAAATACATCGATGAATATTTCTTTAGGTTCAATAGACGGAACCACAGGGTGTCAATCCTAGATAAAATAATAGAACGTTGCACTAGCCATGAACCCATAACTATCAAACAATTAAAAATCATTGCGAACTAAATGGGTAACCCTATAATTTTAAATTTGAGAATAAACTAAAAAAACGTGATTGTTAATTTGATTGAAAACTTTTTCTAAACAACCCCAGACACACTAAAATGGACACTACCAAAATTTTAACAACAACGAACCCACTATTAAACGGATAAGCATGGAAGGACGACCTTTCTCAAAGTAAAAACTACGAAAGCTATCTTCAAAATAACCCCGATCAACCTTATTTGCTAATAGTACCAACTCTTGACTCATATCTATAAAATCAATAAGGTGGGGTTTGAACAAATCTTTTTGAGGGGAGTACTTCGTTTTTCCTAATATCTATTGCTAGTATTTACACCCAATTTAAACAAAACCCTTTAATTTTAGCTACCTAAAATTAACTATTATCAACTATAGACCAATAGATACTTGCAAATTAAACCTTTCTTAAGGAACAACTAAATATCTAAAATCACGATAAATTGAACTTACAAAATTTACCCTTTTAACCTCTGATTAGAATAATAGTTATAGTATCAACTAATCAGTGTATTATCCTTACTACAAGATTTATCCTCTATAGAATTACCTATAATTAGCAAACCCTCCGAAAAACCTATTTCCTAACATGGAGGTTCATATTTTCAAAGAGAACATAAAACCAACGTGTCGTAAGAGTAACCTAAATACTATAATGGTAATTCTTACTAACGCTAGTAATTCGAGATTAACATATAGCGGTTCTTTGACTAAGGCTACCCAGCAAATAGTTTATGCTAAAATCTGATAAGTTAGTAACATTGATAACTTGAATTAACTATTTTAGTGCATAACATTAATCACTATAAATGGTTATATACTATAAATAAAATAGGCTATCCGAAAGGATAGCCCATGCATATAAGATAAAGTAAGACTATAAAATTTAAATTTTAGTAAATTTTAACTCTACAGGATAAGCAGAACCTCCGCATCCCCCATCTGCAGTAAAATCATTAAATTTTATAGTGAAACTAGAATCATCAAGACTATCCCCATCAAATAATCCAGCAGTTATTAGACTTTCAGTTTCTAACTGAATATTGCCTGCACCACAACCTAGACCTCCACCAGAATCTTGTTCAGGAACAATAACTTTACCACAAATTAAATTGAATTTTAAAGCAAAATTAAAAGGGCCAGCATCTGGTAAATAATCCAAGGTAACCTCCCTAGCTGTACCTGAAGTAGCTGTAATAGAAACATTTCCACTATTAACAAATATTCCGAAAGGTCCAGTACCTTCAATAATTTCCATTTCATAATTTCCTATTAAAAAAGTGTTAGGATAACCACAAACAACGCTGGCATCGTAGCGAAAAGGTGAATTGAAAAACAACCCAGTTACATTACCATTAAGATTAGTATTTGTAAAAACTAAACCATTATTTAATTTAATTGCTAATCGAACTCTAAAAATATCACCACCATCTACTCTGTCTAGATCATCTTCAAGATTTAATAAACTAATAGCCTCTGCTGCATCAATGGTAATTGTATTCACCGGTTTTCCTTTTTCATCCATTGTAAATTCTGAAGCAGCAATATTTCTAACTAAAGCATCAGGTCTACTAATATCCTCATCATCTCTATCTGTCATAGTTAAATCTCCATCAGTATCAATGAACGTATCAACAAAACTTACAAAAACATCTACTGATTCAAATTGAGCATTGTTAACAAAATCGTCAGCTTGAACTCTAACTGCAATTTGCGAGTTGGTGATATCGTTAATATCTACTTCTAAATTTACTAGCTCAAGCGTTCTTAAAACCGCTGCCGATTCTAAATCATCTAGAGCAAATGGATTTTTATCTTCTTCTTCACATGCAATTAAAAACAACATGCAAAGAATTAGTTTAAATGTTAAATTATAATATTTCATATTTTCTTAAGTTTTAATCAACCGTCGGCCCGCCTTCTGCCCAGAATACGCGAACGGCTTGATTTGGTTTTTGATCTACATTTGAATTCTGTTGAAATAATTCTTGAGGGTATAAAAACGAATTTATAAACTCTCCAGGTTGAGGCTCTAATGCTGGTTGTAACATAGATGGAAATCCTGTTCTACGATATGTATTATAAGCTTCTAGTCCGTTTCCATATAACGCTTTAAAATATTCGATAACGACTAATTCTAATCGATCATTTCCAGATAAACTATCATATCTTTCTAAAACATCTTCAACATAATCTTCAATATCATCATTACTTGGAACATAGAAATCTCGAATAGTACGCTCTTCATCCGCATCAGTATCTGGATCATCAGGAACTACTACATTATCTAAATAATCTAAACGTTCGCCGAAAGATACAACCTTAGAAATCGACTGTCTTACCGCTTCTTCTAAATAACCTCGAGCATCTCCGTCCACACCAATAGTAAGAGCACCTTCAGCAAGCATAAAGTTAGTAAATGAAGATAACATAATAGGAGAAATACCTGCCCCTTGTAATCCTATATCCCTTCCTGGTATAGGAGTTCCTCGTTGATCGTCAAAAAGACCTCCTATTGGATAAACTCCCCAAGTAGTTCTTAATCCACCATCAGGAGGAATACCATCGTTATCTAAATGATCTCTTCCCCAATATCCATCTCCAGGATTGCAATAAGTGTCAGATGATGAATAGTGTATAGGACGTGCAATAGTAATACATTCATTTTCATTAGGATCCATCGTAAAATCTAAAGATTGCCTATAGAAATAATAACGAGTTCTAGGATCTCCATCTGTATAGTCATCTTTTACTAAAGTCATATAGGAGTTACTCATGTAATCCGTAACATCAGCAGCTACGTCAAAATTTCGGCCAAATATAGGATGTCTACTATCAGGATTAGCATCAGTAGTCGAATATTGAAATTCAAAATCATCATCTGTAGTTAAAATTAAATTCCCCTCAGATAATAAAGCATTAATTTTAGAACCTGCATCAGAATCTACTAATCTAGTTTGGATATATAATTTTAATTTTAATGTGTTTGCTAATTTAATCCATTTAGATTCATCACCGTCATAATAGAGATCATTAGCTGGTAAACTAGCTTCATCTCTATTAAAGTTTTCAATAGCTTGATTTAATAAGGATTCAACAGCTTCGTAAACATCTTGACCGCTATCAAGATTAGGATTTAAAAAATCGGCACCTTGTAACGCCTCAGAGTAAGGCACTGGACCATATAAATCAACAAATCCCATTATAATATATGCTTCCACTACTTGCGAAATACCTATATGGGTATATAACTCTGCTTCTTCTGCTAATGGAATCATAGTTCGCCCATCAATTAGCGGTCCAGCGTAAGCATTTTGATATAAAATATCTGTTCTGGATGGTAAATAAATATTATCATATATAGGTCCAAAAGCATGTAAAATTCGAGTAACTTCCATACCATTTTCGGAGATTCCTGCATTATCATTTAGCTGATCACCATCAAAAAATGCAGCTAATCCTACTTGAATGGAGTTTAAAAACAAGTCAATATCCGCTTCCTCCGGAGTTAATGCATTAGGGCTATCTAATATTTCTAATTCTGTAGTTTCACATGATGTGAAGAACAGTAATGTAGTTGCAATCACCGTTGCAAATACATAATCTATAAGTTTATATGTATGTTTCATTTTCATTTTTATTAAAAAGTTGCCCTCACACTTACACCATATCTACGCGAAGATGGACCTGTAATGAAGTCGATACCTTGACCATTTCCTACTCCAGTACTTAACGTATTCGTATCAAAACGGATATCGTCAGGAAAGTTAACTGCTTTATACCAAATATTGTTTCCTCTTAAAGATAAGGATAGTGAACCAAAAAATGTGTTTTTTAAAAATCTTTCTGGCATGGTATACGTTAAACTAACTTCTTGCAATCTAATAGTAGTGCCATCATAAACTTGTAGTTCATTAGGTCCAAATCCTATAGTATTAAATCCAACGGTGGTAGCAGTAACCTGAATATCATTTGGTGTTCCGTCCTGCTTTACACCAGGTAGAATGTAAGTTGCAGTTCGATCGATTGGAAAACTAACGGTTCCTCTCCCTAAAAGTGTTCCTGCAGTTAGTGAATAAATATCACCTCCATGCCTATATAACATATTAGCAGATAAAGTAAAATCCTTAAAGAAGGTAAAAGAACTAGTTAAACCAGCAGTCCAATCAGGATTAGGATCACCAATAATTTCTATATCTGTAGTTTGTAAATATTCCCCATTTGAACCAACAATGCGATTTCCGTTATCATCTGTCTGCACCGCACTACCTTGTAAAACACCAAAGGGTTGTCCTACTATAGCGTAGTTAGCCGCACTACCATTTATTGTATTAGTTAAAGCAATTTGGTCAGTACCTTCTGGAAGTTCTGTTATCTCATTTTGATCCGCAAAAAAGTTTCCGTTTAATTCCCACCTAAAATTTTCAGTGGTAATAGGTTTTATACCAAAATCAATTTCAATACCTTCATTTTCTAATGAACCAGCATTTATCTGAGTTACTGAGAATCCTGAGGCAGGATCTAAAAATTGATCAGTAATTAGATTTATTGATTCTTTTTTATAAACACTAACATTTAAAGTTAATTTGTTATTGAAAAATTGAGTGTCAATACCTGCTTCCACTTCACGAAATTCTTCAGGTTCCAAATTAGGATTTCCTAATCTATTACTTACGGCATTACTTGAAATTACACTACTTTGAGAATCTACAAAGGTTCGGGTTGTCAAGGCCAATGTGTTTCTGGTAGCAAAAGGAACAGGAAATCCAGCTGAGGTACCATAACCAATTCTTAATTTAAGATAATCTAGTCCATTGTCACCTACTAAGCCATCAAATAATTCAGTAGGAATAAAAGAAATACTGGCAGCTGGATAAAATAAACTAAAATTATCCGTTTCTAAAGTAGAAGTCCAATCGTTTCTTCCTGCTAAGTTAATAAAGAAAGCGCCCTTATATCCGAAGGTTATATCAGAATATAAACCTAATTGATTTTCTTCAGATCTAAAAGCAATATTATTCCCGGTAAAACTATTAACAGTAGCGTGGTTTACAAAGTTAAAATGTTCTAATACTCCAAATGCTAATTGTTCTGTACTTTCAACCCCATCCCGTTCGAAGAAATCATTTCTAGATTGTCCACCTACAATAACTCTTAGATTCCAATCTTCCGTAATATTCTTATCATAATTCAAATTAATTGTATGACTTTGAATTTGATTACGCGATTGTGTGGTTCGAAAGATTCCTAGAGGATTACCATCTACACCGCCTCTATTTTGACCGTATGAACCAAACTCGGTGTAATCATCAATGGTGTATTGATAATTTGCACCGATATTATCACTGAAATTGTAGTTGAAAGCAAAACTTCCAAAGATACGACTAGTATTTTGATTAGTTTCTGCATTATTAACCGTCCATAGAGGATTTTGAATATCATTTCCGGATCGATAATAGATACTTCTTCCGTCTGCTGTTTGAAATGGAAGACCTAATAAATCTACACTACGCGGTGTATATAAAACATCTCCAAAAACAGACGAACCATCTCCTACAGTTCCACTTCCTGCAGAAGCAGCAATAGGTGGAGTTTTGTAGTCCGTATTAGCATAGTTTAAGGTTCCACTTACATTGAGGTTATTAGTTAAATTTGCGTTACCTCCCATGGAAATGGTAGTTCTTCTAAGTTTATTACCAGGCGTGAATCCCGTGTCTTCCAAATTCCCTAAACTTAAGTTATAAGTAGCTTTATCCGAAGATCCTCGAACACTTATCGAATTATCACTAACACTACCGGTTCTAAAGAAGTTTTCTACACTATTATAGTTTTGATATCTATAGTTAGAATTTATCAAGTCTTCAAAACCTACTTGTAGAGAAGCATCTGAAAGACGTCCAAAGGGATGTTCTACTAGTATGGTACCATCCTCAGCAACACCTCTAAATGAAGTACCGTACGGTGCTGGATCGGTATTATTGAAATTTGGCCCCCAGTTACTAAAGAAAAAACCAAAACCTTGATGAAAACCACCTCCAAATTCTGTTTGAAACTTAGGTAAAACTGCTTCATTGATAAAATAAGAACTTGATACGGTTACTTCCAGTTTTCTATTAGCCACTCTCTTACTACCACTTTTTGTAGTAATTAAAACTACCCCATTACTTCCTCGCTCTCCATATAAAACCGTAGCACTAAGCCCTTTTAAAACTTTGACATCCTCAATAGAATTTGGGTCTAAGTCCAAAAATCTACTTGATTCAGTTACAGAATCAAAAAATGCGGTTTGTTCATTAGCCCCTCCGTCGAAAGGAATTCCGTCGACTATAAAAAGAGGTTGATTGCTTCCTGAAATAGAATTGTAACCACGAATAATAAAGTTGGTTCCAGAACCAGAAACGCCGTTGGTTGCTGTAATGTTTATACCGGCTGCTTTACCTTGGAGTATTCGCCCAATATCCCCCTGAGGTTGTTGTTGAATTTCTTCAGAAGAAACAGTACTTACACTATATCCTAAAGACTTTTTCTCTCTCGTAATACCCTGTGCGGTTACAATAACCTCATCTAATTGAGCGGCATCTTCGGCAAGTTGAATATCGATTGTAGAAGTAGACCCTACAGTAACTTCCTGAGTTGCAAAACCAACAAAACTGAAACTCAATACATCATCATTATTTGCAGAAATACTATATTTCCCATCAAAATCTGTCTGAGTTCCATTACTGGAATTCTTTACAACTACATTAACACCAGGTAAAGGCAAACCCGATGGATCAGTCACCGTACCGGAGATAGATTGTTCTTGTGCAAATAAAGGATGCACTACTAATGCTATAAAAAGCATTAGAATCCCACATAACTTTGTTTTCATATTTAATTATTTGAATTAGCCAACACCAAAAATGTGAATAAATACTTAATAAAACAACTTTTATTGGAAATAAAAGAAAACTTTAAAAACTATGGAATTGAAGTATATACAATATGGGATAGGACTATTTTTTAATATTACAGTATAAATTTTAATTTTTTATCAGTATCCAAAAAAAATAACTTTATTTTGAGGAATTAGTAATTCTTGACTTCTAAAATTTTATAAAAACTTCTATCAAAACCTCGCCAATAAACTCAAATGGACTTTGGTATTAGAAAATTTAAAATTAGTTTCATCGGTTTTGCCATTTGCAAATTGTAGCTTAAAGATTCCGGTTTTGGTATTAAAAGCGATCCCAAAACCTACGGTGCTTAGATTAGATGACAGGTTAGTAGTGTTATCTTCAAAATAGGCAAAATCCAAAATGGAATGTATGTAGAGATTTGAAGATAATAGGTAGCGGTATTCAGTTCTAAATACGGAATAAAGAGAACTGTTAATTGAATTTTCTTCAAAACCACGTATAGAAGTTAATCCGCCAAATCGATACAGTTCATTAGTAAAAACAGAATCTGATAAAATAAGAGCAGACTGATTTTCAAAATAAATAAAGTTTCGACTATTAAGCGCAGGCGTATAGCTTAATATAAAATTTCCTTTCTGTTGATTAATAGTAGTGTTGTTTGAGTTTCGGTTTCCCGTAGAGATAGAAGTTTGGATACCTAGTTTTATTGGAAAAAAATTATGAGATCTCGGGATCTGATAAGTTACCCCGCCTTTTACAAAATTAGATGTATAATCAATAATATTAGTAGGAGCTAACGTGTCCAAAAGACTATTTGATGTAGACCGTTCATAACCTAAAGTTATACTACTTTTAGGAGTTGCCTGGTAGGTTAGGTTAAGTTGTTGGTCAGTAGTGACAAAAGTAGAGTCTTGTCTGAAAATAGTTAATCCGGCATTTATTCCTACAGGACTTTTAAACAAGTAAGGTAATTTAGTACTAATCTTAAAGCGCTGTTGTTCCCCCCCGTTCGCTTTGTAGTTGATAAATAATTCTTCCCCAAAATTTAAATTGTTTAAAAGAGTAACGTTTATATTTCCATTTAATTCAAAATCTTGAGATTCGGAATCATTTGAAAACCCGATAAACCCATCAAAAACGTTGGCGGGCACTTTGTCTAAATAAAGATAAACAATAGTAGAGTCTTTAGTAAACAGAACTTCCGGCTCCTTTATGTTATTTACAAACTGGAGATTGTCCAGTAATTTAGATTTTTCGACAATTAAATCCTTACTAAAAGTTTTTCCATTTTTTAAACCACTGTAGTATTTTAAGAATGATCTTGGAAATTTTAAATAATTCTTGACAATTACTTTATTAGTTTTTCTTTGTTTAGACTTTTGAATTTGAAGCAAAGCCGTCACTTCAGAATCTCTCTTCCTAATATTTTTTAGAGTAACTGAGGTAAAAGGGTTTCCGGAATTACTATAAAATTCATTAATTTGAAGTAAGCTAGTAGTTATTTTTTCAAAAGGTAAAGCAAACGTACTATCCGTATAGACTTTTGAAATTTGTTTAATAGTTGCTATCGGAAGTTGCTTTTGGTCATAATAAATAGTCAGATGCTCATATTTCTTATTCAAATAAATAGTAATAGTTAAAACCGAATCACTAATCTTTTCTCCAGGTTTCTTTTGAAGATCTATAAAACCTTTTTTTTGTAGGGTAATGATCTTTTTGGAAACATACGTGGTTAAACTATCGTAACTTTTGAATTTACTTTTATTAAATACTTCACGAATAATAGAAGTTTCTAAACTGTCTTTTCCAGTGACGGTCAAGTTTAGATAATTTTCTTTTTGAGCATAGGAAGTACCAACTGATAACAAGATAAAAATTATAAAGTAGTACGTATATTTCAACTGAATCTGTTCAATTTTATCAGAAAAGTTAAAGAATTATAGAATGCTGTTCATCCATGATCTAAAAACTATTTCAAAATTAATGAATTAAGATTTGATTTACAGATAAATATTTCTACATTTGCAGCCCTTAATAAAAAAGGGATTGTTTAAAATCAATAAAATAGTATAAGCAAATTATGCCAACAATTTCACAATTAGTACGAAAAGGTAGAGCCAAAATAACCAAGAAGAGTAAATCGGCTGCTTTGGATTCGTGCCCGCAACGTCGCGGAGTGTGTACGCGTGTTTATACCACTACACCTAAAAAACCAAATTCTGCAATGCGTAAAGTTGCAAGGGTACGGTTAACTAACGGTAAAGAGGTAAATGCGTACATAGGTGGCGAAGGACACAATTTACAAGAGCACTCGATAGTATTGGTTAGAGGCGGTAGGGTGAAAGATTTGCCGGGAGTTAGATATCATATTGTTCGTGGAGCTTTAGACACCGCTGGTGTTGAAGGTAGAACGCAAAGAAGGTCTAAGTACGGTGCAAAACGCCCTAAAAAGTAAGAAGTATTATAGGGAGGGTTAAAAATGGAAACCTCTTTATCAATCAAGTAACTAAGTAAACATGAGAAAAAGAAAGGCGAAAAAAAGACCTATTTTACCAGATCCTAGGTTTAACGATCAGCTAGTAACCCGTTTTGTAAACATGATGATGTGGGACGGTAAAAAATCAGTAGCGTTTAAAATATTTTATGATGCTATTGACCTAGTTGACGAAAGAAAGCAAAACGAAGAAAAAACCGCACTTGAAATGTGGAAGGATGCATTATCCAATGTAATGCCTCACGTAGAAGTGCGAAGTCGAAGAGTAGGAGGAGCTACTTTTCAAATTCCAAACCCTATTCGACCAGATAGAAAAGTATCTACTGCAATGAAATGGCTTATTCAGTTTTCTAGAAAGAGAAATGAAAAGTCTATGGCACAGAAATTAGCTGCTGAAATTATTGCAGCAGAAAAAGAAGAAGGCGCTGCAGTTAAAAAGAGAGTAGATACTCATAAAATGGCAGAAGCAAATAAAGCATTTTCACACTTTAGATTTTAATTCCTGAGAAATGGCTAGAGATTTAAAATATACAAGAAATATAGGTATTGCCGCACATATTGATGCTGGTAAGACTACGACTACAGAACGTATTTTATACTACACAGGAGTAAGTCACAAGATAGGTGAGGTGCATGATGGCGCAGCTACTATGGACTGGATGGAGCAAGAGCAAGAGAGAGGTATTACCATTACCTCTGCAGCTACCACCTGTACCTGGAACTTTCCAACAGAAAACGGAAAACCTGTTAGCGATACAAAAGGATACCACTTTAATATAATTGATACTCCTGGACACGTTGATTTTACCGTAGAGGTAAACCGATCTTTAAGAGTATTAGACGGACTGGTATTTCTATTTAGTGCAGTGGATGGTGTAGAGCCACAATCTGAAACTAACTGGCGTCTTGCCGATAATTACAAAGTACCTCGAATAGGTTTCGTAAATAAAATGGACCGACAAGGTTCTAACTTTATGGCAGTTTGCCAACAGGTCAAAGATATGTTAGGTTCGAATGCCGTACCTATTGTATTAAATATTGGTGATGAATCTGATTTTAAAGGTATTGTAGATCTAGTAAAAAACCGTGCTATTATCTGGCATGATGAAACACAGGGATCTACTTTTGATATAGTAGATATTCCCGAAGATCTTAAAGAAGAAGCTAAAATTTTACGTGGTAAACTTATTGAAGAAGTTGCTGCATATGATGAAGACCTTCTTGAGAAATATATGGAAGATGAAGATTCTATTACAGAAGATGAAGTACATGCTGCTTTAAGAGCTGCTGTAATGGATATGTCTATCATTCCTATGATTTGCGGATCTGCCTTTAAAAATAAAGGAGTTCAGTTTTTACTGGATGCCGTATGTAGATACTTACCTTCTCCTACGGATAAAGAAGGTATTACCGGAGTAAATCCTAATACTGAAGAAGAAGAGCTGCGTAAACCAGATGTAAAAGAACCTTTTGCAGCATTGGCTTTTAAAATTGCTACCGATCCTTTCGTAGGGCGATTAGCGTTTTTCCGTGCATATTCCGGAAGACTTGATGCAGGTTCTTATATCTTAAATAATAGATCAGGTAAGAAAGAACGTATTTCCAGAATCTATCAAATGCATTCTAATAAGCAAAATGCTATTGATTTTATAGAGGCAGGGGATATTGGTGCAGCGGTTGGATTTAAAGACATCAAGACAGGTGATACCATGACTGATGAAAAAAATCCAATTATATTAGAATCAATGGACTTCCCGGATCCGGTGATTGGTATTGCAGTGGAACCAAAAACTAAAGCTGACGTCGATAAATTGGGAATGGCACTTGGTAAATTAGCTGAAGAAGATCCAACTTTTACCGTAAGAACAGATGAAGCTTCAGGTCAGACTATTATATCCGGAATGGGTGAATTACACCTGGATATTATTGTAGATCGTTTAAAACGAGAATTTAAGGTTGAAGTAAATCAAGGACAACCGCAAGTAGAGTACAAAGAAGCAATTACCCAAGCTGCTGATCATAGAGAAGTCTATAAAAAGCAATCCGGTGGCCGAGGTAAGTTTGCAGATATTGTATTTACTATAGAGCCAGCCGAAGAAGGAAAAGAAGGATTAGAATTTATATCTGAGATTAAAGGAGGAAATGTTCCTAAAGAATTTATCCCATCTATTGAAAAAGGATTTAAAATGGCTATGGTTAACGGTCCTTTAGCAGGATACGAAGTGGATGCTATGAAAGTTACTTTAAAGGATGGTTCTTACCATGATGTAGATTCGGATCAACTATCTTTTGAGTTGGCAGCCAAGTTAGGATTTAAAAATTCGGCAAAGGCGGCAAAAGCAGTAATTATGGAGCCTATTATGAAATTGGAAGTAATTACTCCCGAAGAAAATATGGGTGATATTGTAGGTGATTTGAATAGAAGGCGAGGACAGGTTAGCGATATGGGAGACAGGGCAGGTGCCAAAACGGTAAAAGCTACGGTGCCTTTATCTGAAATGTTCGGGTATGTTACAACCTTAAGAACCTTATCATCAGGTAGAGCAACCTCAACTATGGAATTTTCACATTATGCTGAAACACCTTCTAATATTTCAGAAGAAGTAATTGCAGCAGCAAAAGGAGTTAACGCTTAAGTAGTACAGCAATGAGTCAAAAAATCAGAATAAAATTAAAGTCATACGATCATAATCTAGTAGATAAGTCTGCAGAGAAAATTGTAAAGACAGTAAAGAGTACCGGAGCTGTAGTAACAGGGCCTATTCCTTTACCAACACATAAAAAATTATTTACGGTATTACGTTCACCACATGTAAATAAAAAATCAAGAGAGCAATTTCAGTTAAGTTCATATAAACGATTATTGGATATTTATAGCTCTTCATCAAAAACTATTGACGCCTTAATGAAACTTGAATTACCAAGTGGAGTAGAGGTCGAAATCAAGGTTTGATAATTCTTAGCTTTCAAGAGCGAAGCAAATTGAATGGTTAGAAGTATCAAATCCCAGCACAGGCTGAGAGCGAATAAATTGAAATGCTTTTATGTTTAGCTTTTCTAAAGATTATGAAGAAAGATCTTTGTTTTTTCTATGAAAAGTTAGCTAATATTAAATTCCGGTTTTAATTGGAATAAAAAATTAATTCTGAATTCAAAATTCCGAATTAAAAAACATGTCTCAAGCTGCGTGCAAGAGAAAAACGGAAAATACAATTCGGGATCGAAATGTGTTTGATCCCGTTTTATTTGAAATAAATTTTGTAAACGAAAGAAAAGTGGGTTAGAATAACTACCACTTTGATTTCATAATTTTAAATTAATAAATATGTCTGGGTTAATTGGAAAAAAGATTGGCATGACTAGTATTTATGACGAGAATGGAAAGAATATTCCATGTACCGTCATACAAGCAGGTCCATGCGTTGTTACCCAAGTCAGAACCGAAGAAGTTGACGGCTACGAAGCAATTCAGCTAGGTTTCGATGACAAAGCAGACAAAAACGCAACTAAAGCGGCCTTAGGTCATTTTAAAAAAGCGGGAACTGCTGCAAAACGTCGAATCGTAGAATTTCAAGGTTTTGAGGAGGATTTTAAATTAGGAGATGTGCTAACTGTTGAACATTTTATTGAGGGAGAGTTCGTAGATATATCCGGAACTTCTAAAGGTAAAGGTTTTCAAGGAGTGGTAAAGCGTCATGGTTTTGGCGGTGTAGGACAAGCAACTCATGGGCAACATAACCGATTAAGAGCACCTGGTTCTATTGGAGCCGCTTCTTATCCCGCTCGTGTTTTTAAAGGTATGAAGATGGCCGGAAGAATGGGCGGAGAAAAAGTAAAAGTTCAAAACCTAAGAGTATTAAAAGTAGTTTTAGATAAAAACCTATTAGTAGTAAAAGGTTGTGTTCCCGGGCATAAAAATGCGTACGTAACAATTCAGAAGTAATGGAGATAGCAGTATTAGATATCAACGGAAAAGAAACAGGTAGAAAGGCAGACCTTTCTAATGAAGTTTTCGGTATTGAACCCAATACCCATGCAGTTTATCTGGATGTAAAACAATATTTGGCAAATCAACGTCAAGGTACCCATAAAGCTAAAGAAAGAGCTGAAATTACCGGAAGTACCAGAAAAATAAAGAAACAAAAAGGAACTGGTACGGCAAGGGCAGGTAGTATTAAGTCTCCTATTTTTAAAGGAGGTGGTAGAATTTTTGGTCCAAGACCACGTAATTATTCTTTTAAACTAAATAAAAATTTAAAGAAGTTGGCAAGAAAGTCAGCTTTAAGTTTAAAAGCAACCGATAAACAAATTACAGTAATCGAAGATTTCTCTTTTGATACTATAAAAACAAAGAATTTTACCAATGTTTTAAACTCTTTAGGGGTTCAGGATAAAAAAACCTTGTTTGTGTTGGGTGAGTCAAATAAAAACGTATATTTGTCGTCACGTAATTTAAAGAGTTCTGAAGTTATAACGTATTCTGAATTAAGTACTTATAAGATAATGAATGCAAATAGCTTGGTGCTTTTAGAAGGTTCTTTGAAAGGAATTGAAACGAATTTAAGTAATTAGAAACCATGAGTATTTTAATTAAACCTATTATTACAGAAAAAGCAACATCGGATAGCGAACTTTTTAACCGTTATGGCTTTGTAGTGGATAAGAAAGCTAATAAGGTAGAAATTAAAAAAGCTGTAGAAGCAGCTTATGGAGTTTCTGTTGATAAAGTTCGAACAATTAATGTTCGCCCGGATCGTAGTTCCAAGTTTACAAAAACAGGAATGATCACTGGTAAAACGGCAGCTTATAAAAAAGCAATCGTACAGGTGGCGGATGGTGATGTAATTGATTTATATAGTAATCTTTAAGATTTTTAAATGTCAGTAAGAAAATTAAAACCAATTACACCTGGTCAGCGTTTTAGAGTAGTCAATGGGTTTGACGCCATTACTACTGATAAGCCGGAGAAGTCTTTATTAGCTCCGTTAAAAAAATCAGGTGGTAGAAACAGTCAAGGTAAGATGACCATACGCTATAAAGGTGGTGGTCATAAAAAGAGATATCGAATTATCGATTTTAAAAGAGATAAACAGGGCATTCCTGCTACTGTTGCATCTATAGAATACGATCCTAATAGAACAGCTTTTATCGCGTTATTGAATTATCAGGATGGCGAAAAAAGGTATGTTGTTGCACAAAATGGTTTACAAGTAGGTCAGAATGTGGTTTCCGGTAGCGATGTAGCTCCAGAGATTGGTAATGCAATGCCTTTAAGTTCTATTCCCTTAGGTACTATTATTTCCTGTATAGAATTACGTCCCGGTCAGGGTGCGGTGATGGCAAGAAGTGCAGGTTCTTTTGCACAGTTAATGGCTCGAGATGGTAAATTTGCCACCGTTAAATTACCTTCAGGAGAAGTTAGATTAATTCTTGCAGATTGTTTAGCAACTATCGGAGCGGTTTCTAATAGTGATCATCAATTGATCGTAGGAGGAAAAGCAGGTAGAACAAGATGGTTAGGCAGAAGACCAAGGACTAGACCGGTAGCTATGAACCCCGTTGATCACCCAATGGGTGGTGGTGAAGGACGTTCTTCCGGTGGGCATCCTCGATCTAGAAAAGGGCTTCCTGCAAAAGGCTTTAGGACACGTTCTAAAACTAAGGCAAGTAATAAATATATTGTAGAACGTAGAAAGAAATAAGAAGATATGGCACGTTCATTAAAAAAAGGACCTTACGTTCATTATAAATTAGAAAAGAAAGTAGCTGCAAATGTAGAGGCTAATAAAAAGTCTGTGATTAAGACTTGGTCAAGAGCTTCTATGATTACTCCCGACTTTGTTGGGCAAACGATAGCAGTACATAACGGTAGGCAGTTTGTTCCTGTATATATTACCGAGAATATGGTAGGACATAAGTTAGGCGAATTTTCACCAACTCGATCTTTTAGAGGTCATGCAGGTGCTAAAAATAAAGGAAAAAAATAATATAGCTATGGGAGTTCGTAAAAGACAAATGGCGGATCGTATTAAGGAAGAGCGTAAGCAGGTTGCATTTGCAAAACTTAATAACTGCCCTACTTCTCCAAGAAAAATGAGATTAGTAGCAGATTTAGTTAGAGGTGAAGGTATAGAAAGAGCACTACACATTCTTAGGTTTAACCCAAAAGAAGCTTCAAGACGCTTAGAGAAGTTATTATTATCTGCTGTTGCTAATTGGCAAGCAAAGAATGAGGATGCGGATATAGAAAATGCCGACCTGTTTGTAAAGGAAATTCGCGTAGACGGAGGAAGTATGTTAAAAAGATTAAGGCCTGCACCTCAGGGAAGGGCTCATAGAATTAGAAAAAGATCTAATCACGTTACCGTAGTATTAGATGCTAAAACCAAAACACAAAGCTAACAGGTAGTATGGGACAAAAGACAAATCCAATAGGAAATCGTTTAGGTATTATCAGAGGTTGGGAATCCAACTGGTACGGTGGAAATGATTATGGAGATAAGTTAGCCGAAGATGATAAGATTCGGAAATATATTCATGCTCGATTATCTAAAGCTAGTGTTTCAAGAGTTATTATTGAAAGAACTTTAAAGTTAGTAACAGTGACTATTACTACGGCTCGACCTGGAATTATTATTGGAAAAGGTGGTCAGGAAGTAGATAAGCTAAAAGAAGAGCTTAAGAAAATTACTGACAAAGAAGTTCAGATTAATATTTTTGAGATTAAAAGACCTGAACTGGATGCCTTTCTAGTAGCATCTAGTGTAGCAAGACAAATCGAAAGTCGTATTTCCTACCGTAGAGCTATTAAAATGGCTATTGCAGCCGCAATTCGTATGAATGCCGAAGGTATCAAAATACAAATATCAGGAAGATTAAATGGAGCAGAAATGGCTCGTTCGGAGTCTTACAAAGATGGTCGTATTCCTTTATCTACTTTTAGAGCAGATATCGATTATGCCCTAGTAGAAGCTCATACCACTTACGGTAGATTAGGAATAAAAGTATGGATCATGAAAGGGGAGGTTTATGGTAAGAGAGAACTTTCTCCTTTAGTAGGATTATCAAAGAAACAAGGTAAAGGTAATGATAGAGGCGATAATCGAGGCGCTGGGAAATCACGCCGTCGTAAATAACCTATAAAAACTAAAAGATGTTACAGCCTAAAAGGACAAAATTCAGAAAGCAGCAAAAAGGGCGTATGAAAGGAATCTCTCAAAGAGGTCATGAACTTTCAAATGGTACCTTCGGTATAAAATCTCTTGATTCCAGTTTTGTAACCGCGCGACAGATTGAAGCAGCCAGGATTTCGGCCACCCGGTATATGAAAAGAGAAGGAGCTTTATGGATTAAGATATTTCCGGATAAGCCAATTACCAAGAAACCTTTAGAGGTTCGGATGGGTAAGGGTAAAGGTGCTGTTGAGTATTGGGCAGCTGTTGTGAAACCAGGTCGAATTCTATTTGAAATAGGTGGTGTACCACTACCTATAGCAAAAGAAGCACTAAGATTAGCTGCGCAAAAACTACCTGTTAAGACAAAATTTATTGTTGCAAGAGATTATCAAGCTTAAGAATATGAGACAGACAGAAGTTAAAGAAAGATCTACGGTAGAATTACAGGAAGAACTTGCTAAATCTCGTAAAGAATACACGGATTTAAAAATGGCACATACAATGTCACCTTTAGAAAACCCTTTACAGGTTCGAAAAGTAAGGAAGACAATAGCCCGTATAAGTACGGAATTAAGAAATAGAGAATTAAACGGTTGATTCTACTAAACATGGAAAATAGAAATTTAAGAAAAGAACGTATCGGTGTTGTAACCAGTAATAAAATGCAGAAATCCATTGTGGTTTCTGAAGTTAAAAAGGTAAAGCATCCCATGTATGGAAAATTCGTTTTAAAAACGAAGAAATACGTTGCACATGACGAAAAAAACGACTGCAATATAGGTGATACTGTAAAGATCATGGAAACAAGACCTTTAAGTAAAACGAAGTGTTGGAGATTAGTAGAAGTAATTGAAAGAGCTAAATAATTATGGTACAACAGGAATCAAGATTAAAGGTCGCTGATAATACAGGAGGTAAAGAAGTACTTGTCATCCGTGTATTAGGTGGTACTAAACGAAGGTACGCTTCTGTGGGAGATAAGATTGTGGTAAGTGTAAAAGAAGCTACCCCTAATGGTAATATTAAGAAAGGAGCTGTTTCTACTGCAGTTGTAGTTCGAACTAAAAAAGAAGTCAGAAGACCTGACGGATCTTATATTCGCTTTGATGATAATGCTTGTGTATTATTAAATCCTTCTGGAGAAATGAGGGGAACTCGTGTATTTGGACCGGTGGCCAGAGAACTACGCGATAAGCAGTTTATGAAAATTGTCTCTTTGGCACCTGAAGTACTTTAAACCATATAGTGTAATGAAAAAGTTAAAGATAAAAACCGGAGATACGGTAATGGTAATTGCCGGAGACGATAAAGGGCAAAAGGGAACTGTAAAGTCAGTATCTCTTTTAACTAATAAAGCAATGGTCGAAGGAATTAATATGGTATTTAAGCACAAAAAGCCTAGTGCTACAAATCCACAAGGAGGAATTGTAAAGCAGGAAGCAGCTATTGATATAAGCAACCTATCCCTTTTGACCACATCCGGGGAAACTACTAGAGTTGGTTATAGAATTGAGAATGATAAAAAAGTAAGGTTTTCTAAGAAATCTAACGAAGTAATATAGTTATGTCTTATACACCGAGATTAAAGCAAGAGTACAAAGAAAAGATAATTTCTTCCCTCAAAGACGAATTTAGCTATGGTAATACTATGGAAGTACCAAAGCTTAAAAAGATTGTAGTTAGTAGGGGAGTTGGTGCTGCGGTTGCAGATAAAAAGTTAATTGATTATGCAGTAGATGAATTAACACTCATCACCGGGCAAAAAGCAGTAGCTACCATATCAAAAAAGGATGTTGCTACGTTCAAATTAAGAAAGGGTATGCCAATTGGAGCAAAAGTTACCCTACGTGGCGAACGTATGTATGAATTTCTCGACAGATTAATTACATCAGCATTACCTAGGGTAAGAGATTTTAACGGAATAAATGCTACGGGTTTTGATGGACGAGGTAATTATTCTATGGGAATCACCGAACAAATTATTTTTCCGGAAATTGATATAGATAAAGTAAATAAGATTTCTGGGATGAACATCACTTTTGAAACGTCTGCTCAAACAGATAAAGAGGCAAAATCATTATTGGCAGAATTAGGTTTGCCATTTAAAAAGAATTAGTATGGCTAAGGAATCAATGAAAGCTCGTGAAGTTAAAAGAGCAAAAACAGTACAGAAATACGCCGATAAGAGAAAAGCATTAAAAGAAGCTGGAGACTATGAAGCTTTACAAAAATTACCTAAAAATGCTTCTCCTATCAGACAACATAATAGATGTAAATTAACAGGGAGACCTAAAGGATATATGAGACAATTTGGTATTTCCAGGGTTACCTTTAGAGAAATGGCAAACCAGGGATTGATACCTGGTGTTACTAAAGCTAGTTGGTAAGTATACTACTAGGCACTAAAATTTAAAGTAACTTGAATTAAGGTTTAGGCATATAGTGGACTAAAAACCAAATTCATAAATAAACAAAGATGAATACAGATCCGATTGCTGATTATTTAACAAGAATCAGAAATGCAAATAACGCACAACATAGAGTAGTAGAAATTCCTGCCTCTAATGTTAAAAAAGAGATTACAAAAATACTATTTGATCAGGGGTATATATTAAGTTATAAATTTGAAAATACTACTGCTCAGGGAAGTATTAAAATAGCATTGAAATACGATAAAGTAACCAAAGAGCCTGTAATTAAAGATTTACAAAGAATTAGTAAGCCGGGTTTACGTAAATATTCAGGAGCAAGTGAAGTACCTAGAATATTAAATGGTCTTGGGATCGCTATCATTTCAACTTCACACGGAGTAATGACCGGAAGACAAGCTCAAAAGGAGAATGTAGGCGGTGAAGTGCTTTGCTATATCTATTAATAACAGTACAACAATACATACTTAAAATGTCAAGAATTGGTAAAAATCCAGTAACTATTCCGTCTGGTGTCACTGTAGATGTGAAAGGAAATTTTGTTACTGTTAAAGGAAAACTAGGAGAGTTATCACAAGAGATTGATAGCATTGATATAAAGATAGAGGATGATCAGGTGGTTCTTACCCGTCCTTCGGAAAATAAAGATCACAAAGCAAAACATGGTTTGTATCGTTCTCTTATAAATAATATGATTGAAGGTGTGGCAAAAGGCTGGACTAAAGAATTAGAACTTGTAGGTGTCGGATATAGAGCATCTAACCAAGGGCAAAAATTAGATTTAGCTTTAGGTTTTAGTCATAACATCGTTTTAGATATTGCCCCTGAAGTTACAGTGGAAACCATATCTGAAAAAGGTAAAAATCCAATTGTAAAACTAACTTCTTACGATAAACAGTTAGTAGGTCAGGTAGCAGCCAAAATAAGATCTTTTAGAAAACCTGAACCTTATAAAGGTAAAGGTATTAAATTTGTAGGTGAAGAATTAAGAAGAAAAGCAGGTAAATCCGCATAAATTATAGTTATGGCATTTTCAAAAAGTAGTAGAAGGTCAAAAATCAGAAAGCGAATCAGAGGAAGAGTTCATGGAACTTCAGAGCGTCCGAGATTGTCTGTTTTTAGAAGTAATAAGGAGATTTATGCTCAAATTATAGATGATATTACTGGTAAAACTTTGGCATCATCTTCATCTAGAGATAAGGAAGTTGCAGAACAGAAATCAAATAAGGCAGAAACTGCCAAATTGGTTGGGAAAAAATTAGCTGAGAAAGCCAAAGGTTCGGGAATTGAAACAGTAACCTTTGATCGTGGCGGATATTTATACCACGGTAGAGTAAAGTCATTAGCAGAAGGCGCAAGAGAGGCCGGTTTAAAATTTTAAATTATGTATCAAAAATATAAAAACGCTGAACTGGTTAAGCCAAGTGGTTTGGAACTAAAAGATAGACTGGTAGGAGTTCAAAGGGTAACTAAAGTAACTAAAGGAGGACGTGCTTTCGGATTTTCTGCAATTGTTGTCGTAGGGGATGAAAATGGAGTAGTAGGTCATGGTCTAGGTAAATCCAAAGAGGTTGCCGAAGCTATTTCCAAAGCTGTTGAAGACGCTAAAAAGAATTTGGTACGGATCCCATTACATAAAAGTACGTTACCTCACGAACAAAAAGGTAAATACGGAGGAGCCCGAGTATTATTAATGCCTGCTGCAACAGGTACCGGAGTAATTGCCGGTGGAGCTATAAGAGCGGTATTAGAAGCAGTAGGAGTTCATGATGTATTGTCTAAAAACCAAGGTTCATCTAATCCGCATAACGTGGTAAAAGCTACTTTTGATGCTTTACTACAATTACGAAGTGCGAATCAGGTTGCAGCGCAACGAGGTATTTCTTTAGAAAAAGTATTTAACGGTTAAAAGATTGAAGCAATGGCAAAAATCAAAGTTAAAAAAGTAAAAAGCGCTATTAATAGAACCTTACGTCAAAAAAGAACCTTAGAAGCTTTAGGTCTCAAAAAGATAGGTCAGGTAGTAGAGCATGAGGATACGCCTAATATTTTAGGTATGGTAAATAAAGTTAAACATCTTGTTTCAGTTGAAACAGCATAAGTATAAGACATGGATTTAAGTAATTTAAAACCTGCGGCTGGATCAGTCAAAAAGAATAGCAAGCGTTTAGGCCGGGGTCAAGGTTCCGGAAAAGGAGGAACGGCTGCAAGAGGTCATAAAGGAGCGAAGTCAAGATCCGGTTATTCTAAAAAAATTGGGTTTGAGGGTGGACAGATGCCTTTACAAAGACGTGTTCCTAAATTTGGTTTTACAAATATTAATCGAAAAGAATATCAAGGAATTAATCTTGATACCATTCAAAGGTTAATTAATGATGGGAAGATTGATGGTTCCCTTCAGTTTGATCAAATGGTTTCACTGAGGTTAGCAGGAAAAAATGAATTGGTAAAAATTTTAGGAAGAGGTAAATTATCATCAAAAATTACTATTTCAGCACACAAATTTACAGCAACTGCCAAAGCAGCTATTGAAGCAGCAGGTGGAGAAGCGGTTACTATACAATAATTCTTATGAAATTCATTGATACCATAAAAAATATTTGGAAAATTGAAGAACTAAAAAATCGTATATTAGTTACATTTGGATTATTATTGGTGTATAGATTTGGAGCACAAGTAGTTTTACCTGGTGTTGATGCAGCAGAGCTTGCAAACTTAAGTACGCAAACTCAAGATGGTTTATTAGGATTATTAAATGCTTTTACCGGAGGTGCTTTTGCAAATGCTTCGGTTTTTGCATTGGGAATTATGCCTTATATCTCTGCTTCTATCGTGGTTCAACTCATGGGTATTGCTATACCTTATTTACAAAAACTACAGAAAGAAGGAGAAAGCGGACGTAAAAAAATCAATCAGATTACTCGTTGGCTTACGATTGGTATTACCTTAATACAAGCTCCTGGTTATATCTATAACTTATTTAATATTCTACCGGGAAGTGCCTTTGTAATTGAAAATCAAACTGTATTCGTTGCTTCCTCTGTTATCATATTGGTAACCGGATGTATCTTTGCCATGTGGTTAGGTGAGAAGATTACGGATAAAGGGATTGGAAATGGAATTTCGTTATTAATTATGGTAGGTATAATTGCTACTTTACCTCAAGCATTCATTCAGAATTTTATTTCAAGAACTTCCGGAGACGGTGGTGATATTATTATGGTTCTGATAGAACTTGTAATTTGGTTCGTAATTATCCTAGCTTCTGTTCTTTTAGTAATGGCAGTTCGTCAAATACCGGTTCAGTATGCGCGTCGTACGGCGGATGGTGGTTATGAAAAAAACGTTTTTGGTTCTCGTCAGTACATACCGTTGAAACTGAACGCTTCCGGCGTAATGCCAATTATCTTCGCACAGGCAATCATGTTTGTACCGGGAGCCGTAGCAGGATTGTCACAATCAGATGCTTCGCAAAGCGTTGCAGCTGCCTTTAGTGATATCTTCGGATTATGGTATAATTTATTGTTTGCACTCTTAATCATTGTATTTACCTATTTCTATACCGCAATCACAGTACCAACTAATAAGATGGCTGATGACTTAAAAAGAAGTGGCGGATTTATTCCAGGGATACGCCCTGGATCAGAAACTGCTGAGTATTTAGATAAGATTATGTCTCAGATAACTTTACCAGGATCCATATTTCTAGCACTTATTGCAGTTTTTCCTGCAATAGCGGTTAAGGTTTTAAATGTACAACAGGGTTGGGCATTGTTCTTTGGCGGAACTTCTTTACTAATTATGGTCGGAGTTGCAATAGATACGGTACAGCAAGTAAATTCGTATCTACTAAATAGAAGATACGATGGTTTGATGAAAACCGGAAAGAACCGTAAAGCGGTTGCTTAACATTAAATAATAATAAATAGTAAGTTTTTAAATAATAACATAAATAATTAGTGATTAGTAAATATGGCTAAACAACCCGCAATTGAACAGGATGGTAGTATTATTGAAGCGCTATCAAATGCAATGTTTAGAGTGGAGCTCGAAAACGGGCATGTAGTTACAGCACATATTTCCGGGAAAATGAGAATGCATTATATTAAATTGTTGCCTGGAGATAAAGTGAAGTTAGAGATGAGTCCTTATGATTTATCTAAGGCTCGTATTACATATAGATATTAGCTAGTTATTAATTGGGATATGATGATTTTTTCTGTACTTTTGCAGGCTCGAAATTATATCTCAGAATTCTCTTGATTATAAAGAGTTTAAACAATAAAAGATGAAAGTTAGAGCATCCGTAAAAAAGAGAAGTGCCGATTGTAAGATTGTACGAAGAAAAGGCAGATTATACGTAATTAATAAAAAGAATCCTAGATTCAAACAAAGACAAGGGTAAGTATGGCAAGAATTGCAGGGGTAGATATCCCGAAACAGAAACGTGGCGTTATCGCATTAACTTATATTTTTGGTATTGGTCGTAGCCGTGCACAGGAAATTCTTAAGACCGCTGGTGTGGACGAAGGTATTAAAGTATCCGACTGGAATGATGATCAAATAGGTAAAATTCGTGAAGCTGTAGGTTCTTATACTATTGAAGGAGAATTACGATCCGAAGTTCAGTTAAATATAAAACGTTTAATGGATATCGGTTGTTATAGAGGAATTAGACACCGATCCGGATTACCATTAAGAGGGCAACGTACTAAAAATAATTCCCGAACGAGAAAAGGTAGGAGAAAAACTGTTGCTAATAAAAAGAAAGCAACCAAATAATTAAAATAGACTTGAATTATTTAGTGAACTATAATCTGTTTGTTCAAATAAGTGCAATAGGATTTAGTAATTACTTTAATTAATTCTAATGACGATATACATATGGCAAAGTCAACTGCAAAAAAAAGGAAGGTAATTGTGGACGCTCATGGAGAGGCACATGTTACTGCATCGTTTAATAATATTATTGTTTCGCTTACTAATAAGAAGGGTGATGTAATTTCCTGGTCTTCTGCCGGGAAAATGGGATTCAGAGGTTCTAAAAAGAATACTCCTTATGCGGCTCAATTAGCTTCCGAAGATGCTGCAAAAGTAGCTACTGAAGCCGGGCTTAAGAAAGTTAAGGTTTATGTGAAAGGTCCTGGGAATGGTAGGGAATCCGCAATTCGATCCTTACATAACGCTGGAATCGAAGTAACCGAAATCATTGATGTAACCCCTATGCCACATAATGGTTGCAGACCTCCTAAAAGAAGAAGAGTTTAGTTTATTTCTTTATATCATATTTATAATCAATTGGGAATACGAGTTATCGAAGGAAAGTGACCTTAATTCATAACTACCTGGTTTAAATCATTTCATAATGGCAAGATACACCGGTCCAAAAACAAAAATCGCTAGAAAATTTGGTGAAGCGATTTTCGGAGAAGACAAATCCTTCGAAAAAAGAAATTATCCTCCCGGACAACATGGTAATAACCGCCGGAGAGGTAAAAAAAGTGAATATGCAATCCAGTTGATGGAAAAGCAGAAAGCTAAATATACCTACGGTATTTTAGAACGCCAGTTCAGAAATTTATTCGAGAAGGCTACACGTGCACAAGGTATCACTGGTGAAGTTTTACTTCAATTATGTGAATCGCGTTTAGATAATGTGGCTTTTAGAATGGGTCTTTCCAATTCAAGAAGAGGTGCCAGACAATTGGTTTCACATCGACACATTACTGTAAACGGTGAGTTAGTTAACATTCCCTCATATCAATTAAAGCCAGGTGATGTTGTAGGTGTTAGAGAGAAGTCTAAAAGTCTTGAAGTAATTCAGAATTCACTTGCTGCTAATAGTAAGGTATATGAATGGATTACCTTTAATAATGATACCAAGCAAGGTACTTTTGTTAGTGTACCGCAAAGAGTACAGATTCCGGAAAATATCAATGAGCAGTTTATTGTTGAATTATATTCTAAGTAATTAAAATCCCTAGAACAAATTAATACTATGGCCATATTAAATTTTCAAAAGCCCGATAAAGTTATAATGATTGACTCTAGCGAGTTCAACGGTAGATTCGAATTCAGGCCTTTGGAGCCGGGTTACGGATTAACTGTTGGTAATGCTTTACGAAGAGTATTATTATCGTCATTAGAAGGTTTTGCCATTACATCACTTCGGATTGAAGGAGTAGATCATGAGTTTTCTACTATATCCGGAGTAGTTGAGGATGTTACTGAAATTATTCTAAATTTAAAGCAGGTTAGATTTAAGCGTCAGATTGAAGATGTAGATAATGAATCTGTTACCATTTCCATATCAGGTCAGGAGCAATTAACCGCAGGTGATTTTCAAAAATTTATTTCAGGTTTTCAAGTCTTGAATCCTGATTTGGTAATTTGTAACATGGATAAAAAGGTTACATTAAACCTTGAGATTGCTATCGAAAAGGGTAGAGGATATGTTCCAGCAGAAGAAAATAAGAAATCTAATGCACCTATTGGGACTATTTTTACAGATTCTATTTATACACCTATCAAGAATGTAAAATATAGTATTGAGAATTATCGTGTCGAACAGAAAACGGATTATGAAAAATTGGTTTTTGAAATAGTGACTGATGGTTCTATCCATCCTAAAGAAGCCTTGACTGAGGCTGCCAAAATTTTAATCCATCACTTTATGTTATTCTCTGACGAAAGAATTACACTGGAAGCAGATGAGATTGCCCAGACAGAAACATATGATGAAGAATCACTTCATATGAGACAGTTGCTAAAAACTAAATTGATAGATATGGACTTGTCCGTGCGTGCTTTAAATTGTTTAAAAGCAGCCGAAGTTGATACATTGGGTGATTTAGTTTCCTATAATAAAAATGACTTAATGAAATTCAGAAATTTCGGTAAGAAGTCATTAACTGAATTGGAAGAACTGGTGAATGTAAAAGGTTTAAATTTCGGGATGGACCTAACTAAATATAAATTAGATAAAGATTAATTAATACCATCATATTTTGCTCTTCGCATGAGGTGAATTGAGCAAGATGATGGAATAAAATAAAGGTCATGAGACACGGAAAAAAGATAAATCACCTAGGTAGAAAAACTGCCCATCGTAAAGCAATGCTCGCGAATATGGCATGTTCGCTTATTGAACATAAAAGAATCAATACTACTACGGCAAAAGCTAAAGCTTTAAAGCAATTTGTGGAGCCTTTAATTACAAAATCCAAAGAGGATTCTACTCATAACCGAAGAATTGTTTTTAGTAAATTAAGAAACAAATATGCGGTTGCAGAATTGTTTCGGGATGTAGCAGCTAAGATCGGTGATCGCCCTGGTGGATATACCCGAATTATTAAATTGGGTAATCGTTTAGGTGATAATGCAGATATGGCAATGATAGAATTAGTAGACTACAATACATTGTATAATGCAGGTAAGCCAGTTAAAAAGAAAACTACTCGACGAGGAAGGTCTAAAAAGGATGCTACCACAGCATCACAGCCGGTAGCTCCTATAGCTGAGGTTTCTAATTCAGAAGAAGAGTAAAAGATGATAATTGATAAAATATAGATAAAAAAGGATAGGCTAATTTTTAGTTTATCCTTTTTTTTTAGATAACAATATGTAACCAAAGAACTAATATGAAGTATCAAGCACAACATAAGGCTTTGATTTTACTGGAAGATGGAACCGTATTTTTTGGTAAATCAGTATCAAAAGAAGGAACAGCTTTCGGAGAAGTTTGTTTTAATACAGGAATGACCGGATACCAGGAAATATTTACCGATCCTTCTTACTTCGGACAAATTATGATCACCACTAATGCCCATATTGGTAATTACGGAACTAAAGAAGAAGAGAGTGAGTCAGATTCCGTAAAAATTGCAGGATTAGTAGTTAAAAATTTTAGTTATGAATACTCCAGAGATCAAGCAGATAGTTCCCTTCAGGAATTTGTAGATAAAAATAAGCTTATGGCTATTTCAGATGTAGATACTCGGGCGTTGGTCAGTTACATAAGGGAGAACGGGGCAATGAACGCAGTGATTTCTACTCGAGTACATGAAATTGATCAGTTAAAGAAAGAATTGGCGGACATACCAAGTATGGATGGGTTGGAATTAGCATCTAAAGTATCTACTACGGAACCATACACTGTAGGTAATGAAGATGCAACAATCAAAATTGCAGCATTAGATCTGGGAGTTAAGAGAAGTATATTAGAAAATCTTGCGGGCAGAGGAGCTTATATTAAAGTTTTTCCACAGAAAACTACGTATGAGGAAATGAAAGCATGGGATCCGGATGGCTATTTTCTTTCTAACGGACCGGGAGATCCCGAACCTTTATCTGATGCTATTCAATTGACTAAAAAAATATTAGATAACAATCACCCTTTATTCGGTATTTGCTTAGGACATCAGGTAATTGCATTAGCTAACGGGATTAGTACCTATAAGATGCACCATGGACATAGGGGGATTAATCACCCGGTGAAGAACCTACTTACCGGAAAAGGAGAGATTACCTCTCAAAACCACGGTTTTGCTATTCATAGAGAAGAAACCGAAAAACATGAAGATGTAGAAATTACACATGTACATCTTAATGATCATACCGTTGCCGGTATCCGTATGAAGTCTAAAAATTGTTTTTCCGTACAATACCACCCGGAAGCAAGTCCTGGTCCTAATGATTCCAAATATTTATTCGACCTGTTTATAGAGAACATTAAAAAAGCAACCGTAGTTGCTTAACAAAAAAAGCTAAAACCCTGTAGTTAATAACTTAACCTATAGGATATATTATAATATATAAAATTTAAAGGGAGTATCCGGGATATTAAAAGACCCGTTTGTATATTGCCAATCTATTAAATCATTTCAATAAAATCACAATGAGCATTATTATCAACATTCACGCAAGACAAATTTTTGATTCTCGAGGTAACCCTACGGTTGAAGTAGATGTAATTACAGAAAGCGGGGTGCTGGGGAGAGCCGCGGTTCCCTCCGGAGCCTCTACGGGAGAACATGAAGCTGTCGAATTGCGCGATGGTAGTAAGTCATATATGGGGAAAGGAGTTCAAAAGGCAATCGATAATGTAAATACCATAATAGCTGAAAACCTGATTGGCTTTAGTATTTTTGATCAAAACCTAATCGATCATACTATGATTGAGTTAGATGGTACTGCCAATAAATCAAAATTAGGGGCAAATGCGATCTTAGGAGTATCGCTTGCAGTAGCAAAAGCAGCGGCTAATGAATTAAATATGCCACTGTATCGATATATCGGTGGGGTAAGTGCAAATACACTTCCGGTTCCTATGATGAATATTATTAACGGAGGTTCTCATAGTGATGCACCTATAGCATTTCAAGAATTTATGGTGATGCCGGTAAAGGCAGAAAGCTTTACACATGCCATGCAAATGGGTACTGAAATTTTTCACAACCTTAAAAAAGTACTACACGATCGTAATTTAAGTACTGCTGTAGGAGATGAAGGTGGTTTTGCACCTACATTAGATGGTACCGAAGATGCTTTGGATTCTATCGCAACTGCGGTAAAGAATGCAGGATATAAATTCGGAGATGAAGTAATGGTTGCCCTGGATTGTGCAGCGGCAGAGTTTTATGTAGATGGTGCCTACGATTACACAAAATTCGAAGGGGATAAAGGAAAAGTTCGTACCAGTGAAGAACAAGCAGATTACCTGGCAGAACTTGCTGATAAATATCCGATCATTTCTATCGAAGATGGAATGGACGAAAATGATTGGAGTGGATGGAAATACCTTACGGATAAGATTGGGGATAAGGTTCAATTAGTTGGAGATGATTTATTTGTTACCAATGTAGAACGTCTTTCCAGAGGGGTAAAAGAAAATATAGCTAATTCTATATTGATTAAAGTAAATCAAATAGGAACACTGACGGAAACTATTGCGGCAGTAAATATGGCTCATAATGCCGGATATACATCGGTAATGTCGCATCGATCAGGAGAAACAGAAGATAATACCATTGCTGACCTTGCGGTTGCTTTAAACACAGGTCAGATCAAAACAGGTTCTGCATCTCGTAGTGATCGTATGGCAAAGTATAACCAGTTATTACGTATTGAGGAGGAACTTGGTGAAGTAGCTTACTACCCTCAAAATAAAGCTTTTAAAATTGTATAATTTGATTATTCGTTAGTAGATACCTGTATGAACATAGTACTCAATACAATATTTGTTGATTACGATTGTAGAATAGATAATGTCTTTTCTAAATTTTTGAAAAGTATATCATTATTACAAGGATACTAATTACAGAAATAAATCTAAAACCGGAATTTTGACACTAGTCTGATTCCGGGTTAGATTATCATAATCTCACTGAACTTACCTTAACTTTTCTACTAACTAAATTTAGAAGTTTGAGTTTAGCTACAATCAGGATAGTTTAGTGTAATAGTAAGAATTAAATATTGAGGTTGTTCCAAGTTCGATTTAGTAATTAGGTATCTTGACAAGTCGGTTTAGTTAATGATAAAGAACCTAAACAAATTTGTTTAGCGCACAATTAGAACAAAACAGGATAATTAAAGAAATATCGCAAGGATTTAAGGTTTCTTTAACCTTCAATTCTTTATAAATTCAAAAGAAAAAAAGGATAATTTGTAAATTTAGGCCTTTAAAATAAATTAGATATATGTCAGAGAAAGCAACGATTACAATTGATGGTAAATCTTATGAATTCCCAATAATTACCGGAACTGAAAATGAAAAGGGAATTGATATTAAAAATCTGAGAAATGCCTCTGGCGGAATTACAACCCTTGACCCGGGTTTTAAAAATACAGGAAGCTGCGAAAGTGCCATTACCTATCTTGATGGTGAACAGGGCATCTTAAGATATAGAGGATACGCAATTGAGGATTTAGCAGATAAAGCAAACTTCCTGGAAGTAGCTTATTTGTTAATCTTTGGAGAATTACCTACTAAAGCGCAATTGTCAAAATTTGATCAGGATATTAAAGAAGAGTCTCATGTAGATGAAGATATGAAGAAAATCCTGGATGGTTTTCCTAAAAGTGCTCACCCTATGGGGGTATTATCTTCGTTAACTAGTGCTTTAATCGCTTTTAATCCTTCATCCGTTGATGTGGATTCTGAAGAAGCTATGTACGAAGCTATTGTTACTATTATGGCAAAGTTTCCAGTATTAGCAGCCTGGACCATGCGAAAGCGAAAAAGCCTACCTTTGGATTATGGTGATAATTCTTTAGGTTATGTAGAGAATTTGCATAAAATGATGTTCTCAAAACCTAATAAAACCTATGAGTCTAATAAAATTGTAAATGACGCTTTAGACAAGTTATTAATTTTACATGCTGATCACGAACAGAACTGTTCCACCTCAACGGTACGGATGGTTGGTTCTTCTCACGCTGGATTATTTGCTTCTATCTCTGCGGGTATTTCTGCGCTTTGGGGACCTCTTCATGGTGGAGCAAACCAGGCAGTAATTGAGATGCTGGAAGCAATTAAAACTGATGGTGGTGATACTGCTAAATATATTGATAAAGCTAAAGATAAGGAGGACTCTTTCCGTTTAATGGGATTTGGTCACCGGGTGTATAAGAATTTTGATCCGCGGGCTAAAATCATTAAAAAATCAGCCGATGAAGTCTTAGGAGATTTAGGAATTGAAGATCCGGTACTTGATATTGCTAAAGGTCTGGCACAAGTTGCTCTAAAAGATGATTACTTCGTACAACGTAAATTATATCCTAACGTGGACTTTTATTCCGGGATTATTTACCGGGCGTTGGGGATACCTACTGAAATGTTTACGGTAATGTTTGCTCTGGGACGATTACCAGGATGGATTGCCCAATGGCGTGAAATGCGACTTCGAAAAGAACCTATTGGTCGACCAAGACAAATTTATATTGGTGAAACCCATCGGGAGTTTAAATCGGTATCTGAAAGGTAATATTTACCTAACATAATGTAAAGGCCAAATAAATGAAAGTAGTTGATTTTATCTGGCCTTTTGCATTTTCAATAACTTTACAGGAAGTTATATAAATAATTTTAAATTATTCTTATTAAAATTTGGATTTAGTCCCTAAATAATTAGTTTTAGACCGGCCTTTCATATCCCAATTATTATTATTAAACTTAGCTACTTGAACACAATTCCAATTCATATTACTAACGAAACTTCAAGATTACGGTCAGTGGTATTAGGAATTGCCACAAGTAATGGTCCGGTACCTAGGGTTGAAGATGCGTATGATCCGAAATCAATCGAACATATTAATAAAGGTACTTATCCTTCTGAAAAAAATATGGTACAAGAGTTAGATGCAGTGGCTTCGGTTCTTGAAAAATATGACGTAAAAGTATATCGTCCGGAAGTTATTAAAAATTGTAATCAAATTTTTACAAGAGATATTGCCTTAGTAGTAGAAGACTATTTTATTAAAACGAATATTCTTCCGGATCGGGAAAATGAAATAAAAGCAATTAATCATGTAGTTAGTCAAATCACACCGGAAAAAGTTATAAATGTAGAAGATCAAAACATTCATTTTGAAGGTGGGGATATCATCATGTACCAGAATTATATCTTTATCGGCACTTATAAAGGAGCAGATTATTCGGATTGTATTGTAGCCCGAACAAATATGAAAGGGGTACAGTTTTTTAAGGATTTTTTTCCTAATAAGAAAGTGATTGAATTCGATTTGCAAAAGTCCATGCAAGACCCTAAGGATAATGCATTACATTTAGATTGTTGTTTTCAACCTGTGGGAAAAGAGTATGCAATTATTCATAAAGAAGGGTTTAAGGATGTCCGAGATTATGAATTTTTAGTAAAGCTTTTTGGTAATGAAAAGCTATTTCATATTACCAAAGAAGAAATGTATTATATGAATTCTAATATTTTTTCTATTGCAGAAGACGTGGTTATTTCTGAAAAGGGATTTACAAGATTAAACCGTTGGCTTCGTAGTTTACAGATTACGGTAGAAGAAGTACCGTATGCTGAAATTGCTAAGCAGGAGGGCTTACTCCGGTGTTCTACCTTACCACTGTTTAGAGATTATTAATGATCAATCATAAAAAATGGCGCAGAGTACTAATACAATACTGATGGTTAGGCCTTCAAGTTTTGAAAAAAACGAGCAGACTGCCGTAAATAATTATTACCAAAAGGATACTAACCAGTCTAAAGAAGAAATTCTTGAAAAAGCACAAAAGGAATTTGATCAATTAGTAGCAAAACTTACTGAAGCTGGCGTTACTATTATAACGGTTCAGGAAGATCCGAACCATAAAACTCCGGATGCAGTTTTTCCTAATAACTGGATTTCTTTTCATAAAGATGCAACTATTGGTATTTATCCTATGTTTGCCCCCAATCGCAGGTTGGAGCGGAGGCAGGAAGTCCTACAGCAAGTAGAAGAAGCGGGTTTTATGATTGAAAACGTATTAGATTATACAACTGCCGAAGATGAAGAATTATTTCTGGAAGGAACGGGTAGCCTGGTATTAGATCGGGTTCATCAAAAAGCGTACTGCGCCTTATCAGAGCGTGCTAATGAAGGTTTGGTTGTTGAATTCTGTGAAGATTTTGAATTTACCCCGGTGATTTTTACGGCATATCAAACGGTTGGAAACAAAAGATTACCCATCTATCATACCAATGTGATGATGAGTGTTGCCAGTAGTTTTGCCATGATTTGTTTAGATAGTATCGATAATAAAAAAGAGCGGAAGAATGTTGTCAAACATTTAAAACAAGATGGTAAAGAAATTATAGATCTAACCGAAGCTCAAATCAATCAATTTGCCGGAAACACATTGCAGGTTACAAATAATATAGGCGAAGAACTTCTGGTCATGTCTCAGTCGGCTTATCATAGTTTAACCAAAGGGCAACTAGCTATCATTTCAAAGCATTCTAAAATCCTGTATAGTGACCTGACTACCATTGAAACTTTAGGTGGAGGAAGTGCCCGATGTATGATGGCTGAAGTTTTTCTACCTAAAAAAACGTAATTTTAAGGTAGAAACTTGTTATAATGCTTTCAAAGAAAACAAAATACGGATTAAAAGCTATGATCTACATAGCAAAAAATTATACGGAAAAACCTGTACTTATTTCTGAAATAGCAGAGAAAGAGCATATTTCACAAAAGTTTTTAGAAAGTATCCTATTGACTCTTAAAAAGAATGAGTTGTTAGCTTCAAAAAAAGGAAAGGGCGGGGGATACCTAATGATTAAAAACCCGGAAGATATCGCCATGGTGGATATCATACGGATATTAGAAGGGCCTATCGCGATGGTTCCTTGCGTTAGTCTTAATTTTTATAAACGTTGCGAAGATTGCCAGGACGAAGAAGCTTGTGCGGTCAATGAATTAATGATTGAGGTTAGGGATCAAACTCTTAAAGTTTTAGCTAACAAAACGCTTGCGGATTTTATAAATAAGGATATTCAATAGTAATACCTTTTTCTGACAAGATTTTGGTTCTATCTAGTAAAGTCCTTTCTTAATGTACCGTAGTACTAAAAACCTTTTACACTCCGGTGGAAGCTTCAACCGGTGTAGCTTTTTTTGAGGTATGTTTAACTATATTCTGCAACATTCCGTCAAAAATAAAATAATGAAAGGGTACCATAGTATACCAGTACAATCTTCCCAATAAACCTCTGGGCCTAAAAGTAGCGGTCTGATGCAAAACATTATTTTCATCAAGGTCAAATTCTAACCAGGCTTCACCGGGTACTTTCATTTCTGCAAATAATAGCAGGCGATTATTTTCTTTATCTGCTACCAGTACCCTCCAAAAATCCAGAGCATCTCCTGAAAAAATTTTGTCCGGGTGTGTTCTACCTCTTCGTAAGCCAACCCCACCAATTAATTTATCGATATAACCACGAATTTTCCACATCCAATCCCCGTAGTACCATCCGGTTTCCCCGCCAATTGCCCAAATATTATGCATTACCTGATTGGGATTTTTTATTTTTATTTTTTTGTAATCTCGTAAACAGCCGTGCTTAGGTACTTTTACATGTTTTTGAATATTTTTTTCAAACCTCCCGCTAACCATTGAATCTTTCCAACTGGAAACTACCTGATTCTGTTCAATTTTTATAAAAGCCAATTCCAACGCCCGGGTATACGTCATAGGCTGAATGCCTAACATTTGTTCTAATCTTCGGTCGTTTGCAATAACCGGTATACGCATACTATCTACTAGATTTAAAGCCAATTTAAAAGAGGTAGAGGTTACAAAATACAACCAGTAAGAGGATAACTTTGGGGTCATTATCGGTAATGTGTAGATGAAAAGGGGTAATCCTCTCATCCGGGCGTACAGCAGTAGCATCTTTTTATAAGTAAGTACGTTAGGTCCGCTAATATCGTAGGATTTATTATAACAACGCGTATCGCCTAATACCGAAGTCAAAAAAGTCAAAACGTCTCGAATACCAATGGGTTGTGTTTTAGTATTTACCCATTTTGGGGTGATCATTACAGGTAGCTTTTCACATAAATCCCTAATGATTTCAAAAGAAGAACTACCGGATCCTACAATAATACCTGCTCTTAAAACAGTGAGCGCATAGTCTGCTCCATACAAGGTTTCTTCTACATTTTTACGAGACCATAAGTGTTTAGACAGGTTTTTTTCATTTACAATACCGCTGAGATAGATCACCTGTTTAATTTGTGTCTGCTTTACATAGGTATTAAAATTACGTGCTGATATTTCTTCCTTTGTATCAAAGTCAGTGGTAGAAGAACTCATACTATGGATTAAATAGTAAGCAACATCTATGTTTTGAGGAAGTGTATCCGGTTGCGGAGTTTGTAAAAAATCAATTTCAACAATTTCAATTTTACTAAGGGTTTCTTTATCCACAGACAGGCGTTTTGCATCTCGTACACAACAAAGTACTTCATGCCCTTTATCTAATAATAAAGGTAAAAGTCTCATACCTATATATCCATTTGCCCCAGTAAGTAATATTTTCATAATAGTAAAGATGCTAAATTGCTGAAATGCTTTATAATTGTGATTTACGGATATTACATCTATAAATCATCTATATAGGTAAAGGCCTGATTTGATTTTTGATCAGTAATTTTCTTTAAGAATTGATGAACTTCTACTTGATCTTTTAAAACTTCGAATTTTACAAAGTAAGTGTCTTTGTGTATACTATATTCTTCAGATCTTCCTTTATAAACTACTAGTTTGTAATATGGAATGGGGAGCGCATATTTGTCTGCCTTTGACCCCAGATGTACTAAAATCCCTTTAGTTCTTAATGCTATTTGGCAGTACATAGGTTCCTGGTCAACAACCAGAAGATTATAAATTTGGATACTCACTTCTGTTATACGAAGAAGCCGTGAGGTGGTACCTCCTAATGCGTTTCGTTCTTTTAACGTAAAAGGTTTGCCTATAAGTTCTTCTATCTTTTTACGATGGGTAATTTGTACGGATGGATAGGTAAATAGCATTTTTCTTTAAAGTTACATATAAAATGAATTTACAAATAATAAACTGAACTTAAAATAATGAACTCAACTATGTAGAAGTTAGTATCTTTGCAGCCTTATTAGAAAAGCCATCACCATAATGAATATCCGAAGCCAGATTACAACTACTGTAAAAGAAATTGTTAGTGATATTTACGATACAACTTTAGATTCGGTAGAAATACAATATACCCGAAAAGAGTTTGACGGCGAATATACCGTTGTTGTTTTTCCAATGCTACGGCAAATCAAAGGAAATCCGGTTCAGATTGGAGAGGCTATTGGTAAATCTCTGGTTGAAAAAGTAGATGAGATAGCAACTTTTAATGTGGTTAAAGGTTTTTTAAACCTGGTACTTACAGATTCTTATTTTATACAGGCAATGACTAGTATTGCTGAGCAACCTACTTTTGGTTATGTATCGCAACAAGGCGAAGATGCCGTTCTGGTTGAATATTCTTCTCCTAATACTAATAAGCCTTTGCATTTAGGGCATGTACGAAATAATTTATTAGGTTATTCGATTGCCAATATTTTAAAAGCTAGCGGAAAAAAAGTATACAAAACTCAAATCATTAACGACCGCGGAATTCATATTTGTAAAAGTATGGTCGCCTGGTTAAAAGAAAACGAGGGAAAACCTGTCTCTGAACAAGATACCCCGGAGATTACTGGTAAGAAAGGTGATCATTTAGTCGGTGAATATTATGTAAAGTTCGACCAAGCATATAAGATTGAAATACAAGAGTTGATAAATGAAGGTAAAACCAAAGAAGTTGCAGAAAAAGAAGCATTAATTCTACAAGAAGCCCAAGAAATGCTCCGAAAATGGGAAGCAGGTGACCCGGAAACGGTAGCTTTATGGAAGAAAATGAATAGCTGGGTCTACAAAGGTTTTGAGGAAACCTACCAAACCATGGGTGTCGACTTTGATAGCTATTACTTCGAGAGTGATACTTATTTACTGGGTAAAGATATCATCAGTGAAGGTTTGGAAAAAGAAGTTTTCATTAAAAAAGGAGACGGATCCGTATGGTGTGACTTGACTAATGAAGGCTTAGATGAAAAACTGGTGCTAAGAAGTGACGGTACCTCAGTATATATGACTCAGGATTTAGGTACTGCCGTACAAAGGGTTAAAGATAACCCGGACGTAGGAGGGATGATTTATACGGTAGGTAATGAACAGGACTATCACTTTAAAGTACTGTTTAGTATCCTAAAAAAACTAGGGTATACCTGGTCACAAAATCTATTTCATTTAAGTTATGGGATGGTAGATTTACCTAGTGGAAAAATGAAAAGCCGGGAAGGCACTGTGGTTGATGCTGACGAGCTAATGCAGGAGATGGTAACCACGGCAAAAAAGATTTCTTCAGAATTAGGAAAACTGGAGGGATATACCGAAGAAGAAAAAAATTCGGTTTATAAAACTATAGGTTTGGGGGCATTGAAATATTATATTCTTAAAGTAGATCCTAAAAAACGAATTCTATTTAATCCGGAAGAGTCCGTAGATTTTCAGGGAAATACCGGTCCTTTTATTCAATATACCTACGCTCGTATTCAGGCTATACTTCGGAAAGCAAAAGAGGATGGTCAGGATATTTACCAGGTTCCTACTATTGAACTACAAGATAAAGAACGCGAATTATTAAAATTAGTGTTACAATTTCCGGAAATTATTCAACAAGCCGCCCAGGATTTAAGTCCGGCACAAATTGCAAATTATACGTATGACCTGGTTAAAAGTTATAATTCATTTTTTCAAAATATCTCCATTTTCGGAGCACAAAATGAAGCACAAACTCAATTTCGGGTAACACTATCCAGTATAGTGGGTAACACAATTAAGAATTCTTTAGAATTACTGGGAATCGCAGTGCCCGAAAGAATGTAATTAGTGTTCTTTGTTAATTATTTTCATCGTACTATCTATTAATATAACTAATTGATAATCAAGTAATTAATTTTTATAATTATAAAAATAATAATTTCCTTAATTTTAATAACGAAAGATTAAACAAATGTTTAATTTTTTAACATTTAAATTTCCATATCAATTTATTTTGTGTTAATTTTAAGATTATAACACTTTACTGACCTTTATTATAATCTTAATGAATTATCAAATTACTAAATCTACTCAAAGTGACTTAGGGCAATTACAACAATTTTTCTATGATGTTGTGACTAATTTTAAATCGCAAAGAATTATGAGTCTTGATACTCAGAAATATATGCGATTAGTTGCAGATAGAAATTTTTGGAACGATAAATTTAAAAATGCATTTGTATATACGGTAAAATTAAATAGTGAAATCCTTGGAGTTGCTATGCTGCTTAAAGACGGAACGATTCCTGTTTTATTAGTACATCATAACTATCGTAGAAAGGGTATTGCTACCCGCCTTTACCATACTTTGGAAGCAGTTGCTTTACATAATCACATTTTAGTTCTTAAAATCGCTATTGAGGAAAAAAGAACAGTGTTCTTTAAAAAAGTCGGATTTGAAATAGCTACAACTGTTCAGAAAGCTGTGGGAAGCGAGGATTTTAAAGAGTTAGTAGCCATAAAATATTTAAAATATTATTCTAAAAACTAGATTAGGGGTAAAACCTAATCCCTCTTCTTCAATTTCTGTAATTTGGTTGTCAGAACTTAAACGATAGTAGCGATTGGTAATATTATTTCTAGAAAATGTATTCCATACGGAGAGTCCTACCATACTTCTCAATTTATCAGACCATCGGAATTTGTAGGTTGCTGAAATGTCCATTCGTACATAGTCTTCCAGTCGATCAGAATTAGGAAATTCGTAGGTAATAGAATCAGTAATTGAAGTATCTGTATCAAAACGGGGCAATGTACTAGGTATTCCAGTTCTCCAGGTAAGTCCTGCCGATACGGCTAATTTCCTGGTACTATAGGCAGCTGCTATATTTATCTGATGCCGAATGTCGATGTTATTTTTAAAGTTGGAGTCTTCTAAGGTAGTAAACTCGTAATCATTTTGAGCATAGGAATACCCAATCCAAGTATTAAAATCTTTAATCTTCTTAGTAACTAAAAAGTCCATACCTTTTACGTTATAAGCACCGGTGTCATTTGCAAATTCATATTGATTTAAAAAACCCTGGCTTCTAGCTAAAATTCCATTTACGTTTTTATAGTAAAAATCAGTTTGAATAAGGAAAGACCGGTTTTGATATTGTAAACCTGAAGAAATTTGTTGGCTTGTTACCACTGGAATAATTTCTAAAGGATTGTCACTGGTATCATCTGCAAGTACCCACCGTCTATTTTCAACACCTAAAAAATCATTTTGAAAATCAATAATCTGAGTGGTAGTCTGACTTTTTAATTCTCCTAACAATTCAAAAGTAAAATGCTTATTTAATTTTTGTTGATAACTGATTCTGGGTTCTACATAGGTTTTATCTAACTTAGTAATATAGTTTATGCGTAATCCGGCATTTAGCATTGTTTTTTTATTTAAAGAATTAAAAGAAACCTCGGTAAACCCACTATGCGTCCTTAATACATCTTTTTCACTAGCTATAAATCCGGGGTTATCAATTCTTCTTAGATTAGCAATTCCCGTTTCATTAAACTGGTAACCTATCTTTGCATTTATTTTATTAGAGACAGTACGATTTAAAATACTTTTAACCCCTGTTTCCAGTACGTCATTCCGCTGTATTAAAGTCTGATTATTAATTACATCAGAATTGTTAGATTCCAGGAGGTAGCTGGAACCATATATAAAAATCTCGCTTTTCCAGTCCGGAGTCCAATCTCGAATATGGGAAAGTCCTAATGCATAATTATTTTGAGAAATACTACTTTGTTTTGAAGTATTGTTGTTATCTTCCATACTATTTTCCTGAAATAGAAGATTATTGCCCATTAAGATCCCATTAACTTTTAGCATATCTTTTTTTCCAATTTTAAAAAGACCCCGAATGCTCGCATCTCTAAATGAAAAATCGATATCAGAATTGTTCATATCTACTACTTCTGTATCTTGAAATGCTTTATCAAAAAATTGAGTATAGGTTGGTGTTTCTACAAAATCATTAATGGACCTTCTGAAAGCTATCTGAACAGAGGAATTTTTTGAAATGGGTGTGTCAACATAAATATCCGTACTAATTAGATTTAACCCTGCGCTAGCGGTAAAAGTGTGTTGGACTTCATTACTGGTATTCATTTCAATAACCGAAGATACTCCATCACCGTAAGAAGCGTCCGTTCCGTTTTTATAAACTCTTACATTACTCGTGAGGTAGGGATTAAATGTAGAAATCAAACCAAAAAAATGACTGAACTGATACATTTTAATTCCATCCCAAAGAATAAGATTTTGATCACGAGTACCTCCTCTTATATTTAAATCTGAGATAGTTTCGTTAGCACTGGTGATCCCTGGTAAAGACTGTAAGGTTTGTAGTAAATCCGGTTCAGTTAACCCTGGCAAAATACCAAAATCCGAATAGTCCAAAGAGATAGACCCATCTGAATTTTTGAAGATACCTTTTATTAAATAATTGGTAACAACCACTTCTTCCAGATCAAGAGAGACTGTTTGCAATATAATAGGTTTACAGGTATTAGAAGTAAATTGTTTAGCTAAGAAGCGTTTTGTAATGTATCCCGGTGCTGAGATAACGATGGTTTCTTTCTCTTCTGTTGCTACAAAGTTGAATTCACCACGACCATCCGTTGTTTTTCTAAAATCATTTCCATTCACAACGGCTTCAATTGGATTGCCATTGATATTTGTGACAATGCCACATTTAACTATCGATTTAGCATCTTGAAGGTAAACCGCTATAATATTATTAGGCAATACTTTAAATTCAAGATTGCAATGTTTTTGAAAGTATTCTAATAAAACTAAAATTTCCTTTTGATCAGGTAAAGGAATCGGTATTTCAACATCTCTAATATCTCGATCTAAATAGGAAAAGGTGTAAGGAGAAGTGTTAGAAACTTCTACCAATATAGCAGATAAACTCTTTTTTTTAATCTTAGCCTGACTAAAAACAAAAGAGAATATAAAATAAAAAACTATGGAAAGTATATGTTTTCGTTTGTTTTTTCCGAAAGTCAATCTTTATATAAAGTTATAATATTATGATTTATTGAATATTTTAACTGCATTGGTACGATAATCGATTGCAACGCAGATTTAAAATCTGAATTTACAAAATTACCGGTAAATAACAGCTTAGAATCAATAGTATTATAATTTATCTTTTTACCATACTGTCTTTCAAACTCTTCAATTACTAAATAAAGAGGAACACTTTTGAAGCTACTAACATTGTCTAACCAGGAAGGTGCGGATTGCAAATCACTAAATTGATGAAGCGTACCTTCAACTAATTGAACGGATTGACCTTTAGTTAATTCATAATATTTTTTATTAACAGTTATACCTACTCTACCTTCATAGCATTGAACTTGAAAAAAGGAACCGCGGTTAATAACATTAAACTCGGTACCTAAAACGCTTACTGTACCTTGTTTGGTTTTAACATCAAACTTTTTGCCTTTGGCTACTTTAAAATAAGCTTCCCCTTCTAACTTTACACTTCGATTATTCTTCCAATGTTCTTTATCGTAGGCTATAGTAGAAGCTGCATTGAGTACAACTCTTGACTGATCTGGTAAGTTAAAACCTTTAGTTTCTGCAATGGTAGTCTGTAAGTTTTTACTACCATTGCTAGTAAAACCGATAAAATAAACAGCGAACCCTAGAATAAAAATAGCTGCAATTCGAACCATCCAACTTACTATCGGGGTATCTAAAAATTTCTTTAATCTAGAATTTTGATTTCTAGTTTCTAATAAGTGTTGTAAACTTTCTTCTTGATTAAATTCAGGCGCCCGAAAAGATGTAGCTCCTTCTCCTATTTTTATTACAGACTGATAAACATCTAATTCCTCAAAAGCTTTCATTTCTGAGGAAGACATAGATTCTCGATTAAGCCATTTCAAAATTAATTCTTCCTTATTCATATCTTTTCAAGCTTTATACTAGCAATATCTTTTCTTTTTACATATAAAACAACTCAAGAACAAAAATTCCTAACTTTTAAGTATAATTTTATTATATTTTGTTAATTTCTTCCATTAATTTATCTACCGCTCCGTAGATTCTCTTTTCAACAGCCTTTTTTGATATACCAAGGATATCTGCAATTTCCTGGTGCTTTTTACCTTCGGCTCGATTCATTAAAAACGCAATTCTTTGAGCTTCACTAAGTTTATTTAACGCTATCTCGTATTTTTTAAAGTATTCTTTTTCTTCAAGTATTCGTTCCGGGTTGTTTTTATCCACATCCTTATGATATGCAGAATAATCAGTTTGATATCTGAATCGAACGTTATCATGCTTTATATCATTCAAACTTAGATTCTTGGCAACTGTAAATAAAAAACTTTTGGCCTTATCCGGAGTGACCTCCTTACATAAATTCCAAAGTTTTATAAAAGCCTCCTGGACTTTATCCCCCGGATCTACTGCGTTACCATATTTATAGTAAATAAAATCATGGAGGTTTTTTGCATGTTCTGCATGTAATTTCGCATAAATACCTTCATCACAAACGTTACTAAAAAGAGATTTAGTTTTTGATCTCATATATTTTTACATCAGGTAGAGAATTCTATTTTAGTAACTTAAAAAGTTGTAAATTTAAGAATTGTTATAGTTTTTTAATTGAAAAGAAGTTATAATTTGAAAAATATGTTTTTATGGTAGGATATTGTTCGAATTAGTTGTTTTATAGATAGGAAATATCAGGTTATGTGGTTTAACTTTTTTAAGAAAATAGCATTTTTCATCGTCTTTCTGCTCTGTTTGGTAAGTTGTCAGGTAGAGGAAGAAATGATGATTGAAGAAGAATTCGCAGAGTTAGTAGATAGCGAACTCTTAGAATTGCTTAGTAAAGTTGTATCAGATGATGATAGTGAGGTGATTGAAGTTATAGACGAAAATTGTTTTGTTGTAAAACTTCCGCATGATTTATTATTGCTGGATGGATATGAACAAGTTCTTATTGAAAGTAAAGAACAATATGATAGTATTGTAGAACTAAAAGGAGAGGACTTTGTAGTTTGGTTTTATCCTATTTTTATCGATGAAAGTTTTACGGAAGGTACCGAAGTTTTAATTTTTGATGAAGATGAGTTAGAAGCTGCAGAGGTTTCCTTGTGTCCAAGGAAAGATAGCATAGTTAGTGATAATATTCTTTGTATGGATTTTATGTATCCCTTTGATGTAAAGATGTTTGATACTAAGAGAAATTCTTTTAAAACATTGGCTATGAGTCATGACGAAGTGGTACAACAACTGGTAAAGGATAAAAAGTCCTGGGACAGAGTTTCTATTAATTATCCTATTTATCTGAAGTGTTTAAGACTAGATGAAATATTTAAAGTTACTAATAATGACGAATTGGAAGAATTTCTGAAAAGTAACGAAAATACATGCCTTTAATTGATTCTAATTGTTTACCATCACAGATTATTAGGGACCTTTCAAAAAATCTAGCTCTAAGATTATCTTAAATTCTTAAAAGCATAGGTTTAACTCAGTATGGTACTTCCGTCTAGAAACAAGCAGAACATATAACACTCCTGCACGATAAGAATTTCTAAAAAGTAATAAATTACTATCCTGTAATTTTAAATAATTTGTCTGTACTTGTTGCGAACCATAGTTGCAATAAGCTGAAAATTAGATCTTCATTTTTAATTCGCTTAATAGGACAGTAAAATAAGCAACTTAAAGAATCTTTTACTCCTTCTAGTATCTTTATGCTACTACATAATTTTTTAGCGTTACAATACTTCAAATAGCAGATAACTGCGATCTTCTTCTATAATTTTTTATTTTATTAATTCATTTTGTTTAATAATTTACGTTTTTAATTAAACAAAAAGTTAAAATTTTATTAAAGTGATAATTCCTAGGTATGATTATCAGAAATCAAGTTGTTTAATGATTAGTATAAAAGATTAAACAATTTTAATTAGCGGAGAGGCTTATCTATACAACCGGTTGTCGCCATCAGCAAAGAATCCTTTGATTTAACGTACTACTATTCAATTAACACTTTAAAATTTATTAACATGAAAAATTATTTTAAAAAATTTCTATTACCCTTTATAAGCGTCATTATGCTGACCGTTTTGTTTTCTTGTCAGGAGGATGATAATAATAGTATACCGGAACCGGAACCTATAGGAATTGAAGAATCTCCTATCATTAGTTTTGATGAAATTGATGAGCTTACACAAAATACGGTAGATGGTGAATTAAACTTACCGGAAGATGACCAAGTAGTAACTAAAAACGGGATTAAAATAAGTAGAGAACGATTTACTTATGATTTTAACGCTGAGGTAAATAGTGGAAGTGGAGTAGGTACCGTTTTATCCGGAAGGTTAAGACTAAATATTACTCTATATCACGCAAGCTTTGCCCTTATACGGGGGAGACTCACTTTACCTGATGGAAGTAGAGCTCGTACCAGAGGGGCTATTGTAAGTGACGGTACTGTTTATCTGATTATTGAATTAGGAAGGTTTGATAGAGTTGCAGGTATCGGTAGGATAGGAAAAGACGGAAATCTTGCCGGAAGATTCGCCTTATTTGCAAATGGCTTAGGACGCGGAGATTGGACTGCTGAGTTAGTAAACTCTACAGTACCTACACAAACCATTGTTGACTTGATTGTAGCAGATGGACGTTTTACCTCTTTAGTAGGCGCGCTACAAGAAGCAGAATTAGTTGAAACTTTATCCGGAAAAGGACCATTTACCGTATTTGCTCCAACAGATGAAGCTTTTAGTGCTTTATCCGCAGTACCTTCCGGAGATGATTTACTCCAGGTATTATTATATCATGGGCTTAGTGGTAAGTTTAATACCCGTAAACTATTAGTAGAAAAAATGACGGAAACCTTACAAGGTAGTAAAGTCAAGGTGAGTTTAAATGATAATAATGAAATCGTGATTAACGATACGGTTAAATTATTAGAAGCTAATATTACAGGATCTAACGGTATCTTTCATGTTATTGATGCAGTGTTAATTCCACCAACTCCAAAGACTATTGTAGAAATCGCTGTGGAAACTCCTGAGTTATCAACTCTTGTTAGCGCAGTACAAGCAGCTGGATTGGTAGATGCCCTAAATGGCGAAGGTCCGTTAACCGTATTTGCACCAACTAATGATGCTTTTGCAGCTTTAAGTGCTTTACCAGAAGGAGACGCTTTAACTGAAGTATTGACGTATCACGTAGCTTCCGGAGCTTTTTCAGCAGCAGACTTATTAGAAAAACAAACGGTTACTACTTTACAGGGAGACGAAGTAACTATTGAGCAACAAGGTGATAAAGTTTTACTAAACGGCTCTATTGAAGTTGCTATTGCTGATATCGAAGCTTCTAATGGTATTGTGCATGTAATTACCGGAGTGTTAATTCCGGCTGTTGCTCCTTCAAAAACAATTGTAGAGATTGCTCTAGAAACTCCTGAGTTATCGACTCTTGTTAGCGCAGTACAAGCGGCTGGATTGGTTGATGCCCTAAATGGCGAAGGTCCGTTAACCGTATTTGCACCAACTAATGATGCTTTTGCAGCTTTAAGTGCTTTACCAGAAGGAGATGCTTTAACTGAAGTATTAACGTATCACGTAGCTTCCGGAGCTTTTTCAGCAGCAGATTTGTTAGAAAAACAAACGGTTACTACCTTACAGGGAGACGAAGTTACTATTGAGCAACAAGGTGATAAAGTTTTACTAAACGGCTCTATTGAAGTTGCCATTGCTGATATCGAAGCTTCTAATGGTATTGTCCATGTAATTACCGGAGTGTTAATTCCGGAACAAGATAACACTCCCACCATATTAGATATAGTAAAGAAAAATGATAATTTTTCTATCCTTTACGGTATAATTGGTAGTCTGGGATTAGAAGATGCTCTTAACGGAACAAACCCTATTACGGTATTTGCTCCAAACAATAGAGCTTTCCAAAAAAATCCTGGTATATCAATGAGTGAATATGAAACTATCATTAAGAATCACATTTTGGCAGGTAGTTTTAAAGCTTCCAATTTGTTAGACCAAGGAAGCGTAAGGAATATACAACAAAAGAAAATTACCGTAAAACAAGATAAAAAGGGTAATGTTGTTGTAGCAAATCAGGCAAAAGTCATTCGAGCTGATATTGAAGCATCAAATGGTACGGTTCATATTATAAATGATGTACTTTTATTAAAGTAGTATTCCTGTAACGGACTCAACTATAAATATAGAGGGCTGTCTTACTAATGATTAAGACAGCCCTCTTTTATTGTTTTTGATCTAAGATTATTTTTTTACAATTCGTTCTATTATTGTATTTTCTTTTGAAGTAATATGTACTAAATACATACCGGATTGTACATTTGAAAGTGTAATATAAGTAGTGGTAGCTATGGTTACATCTATAAATACTAATTTCCCTGCGGTAGTAAACACTTTTACTACAGTTCCTTTATTAGATTTTAAAACTACTTGATTTTCAAAATGGGTAGGGTATAATGCAATTTGTCCGATAGTCCCGCCATTCTGTATGGAATTACTACTTAATTTGGTATCAACTGATGTGCAAATGTCTACTAACTCCCATACATTGTTTTCACCGGGAATATCTCCTTTTGTATACCATTGGTTTTTGTAGACCTTACCCTCATAAACAACCTCAGTATTTTTATTATCATAAATCAGCTCGCTATTCCATTCATTTAACGAAGTACAATCCGCACCGGATCCATCACAGATTTCAATTAATTCCCAGGGTCCTCCATCAGTAGGTATTTGACCTTCACTATGCCATTTATTCTGGTATGCTCTACCCAGGTAGGTAACGATAGTACCAGATTGACTGTATATTTCTGTCGGACTATAAGCAGGAGCATCACATGCTTCGGTAGAAGTGTCACAGGTTCCTTCTATCTTATTACAACCACATTCACCCGGTTCTGTTTTATTAGCATCCGTAGCACATAAATCTCCGAAGGTTGCAACATATCCTTCAGGCTGCGAACAAGCTTCCAGGGATTCTGATTCTACACCAACTCCATCTCCATCCGTATCGGCATACCAAACAGAACCTTCCGTTGCTTCCGGGTTATCGTCGCAAAAGTCACCGTTGATAGCTACAAATCCTCTCGGTTGCTCACAAGCGGTACGGGTACTTGTATTAGAACCTACACCATCTCCGTCTTGATCTTCATACCAGATAACTCCCTCTGTTTCATCAGGATTATCGTCACAAAAATCCCCCTTTATCGCAACATAACCTTCCGGTTGTTCACAAGCAGATAGTACCTCATCTTCTGATCCTATTCCATCCTGGTCTTGATCTACATACCAGGTAGTAGGTTCGGTAACGTCTGGATTATCATCACATAAATCACCGGATGTGGCTACATAGCCCTCCGGTTGTTCACATGCAACCACCGTATCCGTATCAGCTCCAATTCCGTCTCCATCAGCATCCACATACCATGTTGTTTCAGAGCATCCGTCTAGTTCATAAGCGCCTAAATCCGGCTTGCCATCTGATCGGGTATTCCCTAAATAATCCAAAGGTACTTCTGCAAGAGGTATCCCTAAATCCTGAATGCTGTTACTAGCTGTAATATAAGGACTCTCACTACTAATCGAAGTATTTATAAAAGAAATCCCTTCTTTAGGACAAGTAGTACATAAAGCAAAAACACTATCAATCTCAGGCCCTGAATGGTAATTGTTAGAATAATCGACATTTCTATTTGGGTCTATTTCATTAACCCTTGATTCTGATAAAAAAATGTTGTTTTTAATTTCGAAATCTTTACATAAACCTACTCTTATCTCTGCATTTCCGTTGTCTCCATCATTTTGAAAAGCATTATTTACTACCGTGTTGTTGTAGATATTACAATTAGAACTTAAATAAAAATGTAAACCGCTACCCCCATTTTCAGCGGCAACATTGTTACGAACCAAAGTAGTTGCACTATAAGACGGGTAGGTAATGTTTGGATCTTTATAGTTTCGGGTTTGAACATGATTAAAATCATCTACAATTAAGCCGTTACCATCATAAAATTCACAGGAAGGTAATTGTGGTACTTTTAATTGATTTTCATAAAATAAATTATTTTCTATAAGGTTATGAACTCCCGTAGTCCCATCAGTATTAATAAATTGATATAAGTTCAAACCACTAGTTCCGTATAAGGTATACCAGGCATTATTATGTATTTTGTTATTACGCACGGTAACATAATCGACCTGTTGTAATGCAATACCCGAACTGGTACAGTCAAAAACCTCACAGTCTTCAATAGTAATATGATGTGGCACCTGACTGCTGGAAGAATTACTCCAACGTAAATTAGGGCCTACTACCAGGATTCCTGTTCCGTTAAAGCGGCCTTGTGGCCCGCCTAATTTATTGTTTTGACAACTACCCGGTTGCGCCAGTGCTTCTTCTAGGGTAATCCTACTTCGTGTTCCCTGAATTCTAAGTCCTCGTAAAGCAATATAAGAAGCACCATCAGTAATATCAATTCCGGTCCACCCGTCAAATTTTAATAGAGGGCTATGACCCGGATAGTTTTGAATTGTAATATAGTTATCAGGTGTCCCTGAATTATTAATTCTAAAAAGTTCGCCTCCGGTCCAGGGATAATCTCCATCCATTAAATAAACATTATCACCAGGTTGCAGGGTAAGTCCGCTTATTCGATTCGCACTTTTAAATGCTTGTGATTCGGAGGTACCACTATTACCATCATTTCCTGTTTTAGGATTAACATAGTAATCAGTTGCAAAAGATTGCAATACAAAAATAGAGCAAAATAGTAGGGTAAATTTTGACTTCATGTGTAAGAATTATGTGATTAACTTCTGCAAAAATAAAGAGTACCAGGGGAAGTATTATGTTATCAAACATTAAAAAAACATAAATTTCGTTATGATAACCAATATATTAGTCAGAGTGTCAGGTTAACCTATAAAACACGGGATTGTAGGAAAATAAAGGTGTAATGTAAGACTTTTTATAAAAAAACAGAATTATTATAAATATGTTTTTAAGTACACATGAAAATTTATACTATGCTAATAATACTAATTTTAATTATCAAATTCTTAAATTTGCCCTTTTGCTAAAAAATGTAAAATCTTAAAGGAATGTTTGATAATTTAAGCGATAAACTGGACAAAGCGCTTCATGTTTTAAAGGGACATGGGCAGATTACAGAAATTAATGTGGCTGAGACTTTAAAAGAAGTTCGCAGAGCACTGGTCGATGCCGATGTAAATTATAAAATTGCCAAAGACTTTACGGCTCGGGTAAAAGACAAAGCATTAGGACAAGATGTTTTAAAATCTTTAAAGCCCGGTCAGTTAATGGTTAAGTTAATAAAAGACGAGTTAACCGAACTTATGGGTGGTGATGTTGCCGGTATTAATCTTTCCGGAAATCCATCCGTAATTTTAATGAGCGGTTTGCAGGGATCTGGTAAGACCACGTTTTCAGGTAAATTAGCTAATTTCTTAAAGACTAAAAAGAATAAAAAACCTTTGCTAGTTGCTTGTGATGTATACCGACCGGCAGCGATTGACCAGTTACACGTGGTTGGAGATCAAATTGAAGTTGATGTATATAGTGATCGGGAAAATAAGAACCCGGTGGCTATTGCCAAAGCGGGTATTGAAAAAGCAAAAGAATTAGGTTGTCAGGTGGTTATTATCGATACTGCAGGTCGATTGGCGGTTGATGAAGCGATGATGACCGAAATATCAAATATTCGTAAAGAAGTTGATCCCAACGAGACCTTGTTTGTAGTTGATTCTATGACGGGGCAGGATGCTGTAAATACGGCAAAGGCTTTTAATGAAGTATTAAACTTTGATGGAGTTATTTTAACCAAGCTAGATGGGGATACTCGTGGGGGAGCCGCTATTTCTATTAAATCTGTTGTAAATAAACCTATTAAGTTTATAGGTACCGGTGAAAAAATGGAGGCTCTTGATGTTTTCTATCCTTCACGTATGGCTGACCGTATCTTAGGAATGGGGGATGTAGTATCTTTAGTAGAAAGAGCACAGGAACAATTTGATGAAGAAGAAGCTCGAAAACTACAAAAGAAAATTGCCAAAAACCAATTTGGATTTGACGACTTTCTAAAACAAATTCAGCAGGTTAAAAAAATGGGGAATATGAAAGACTTGATCGGAATGATTCCCGGGGCAGGTAAAATGATGAAGGACATTGATATTGATGATGATGCTTTTAAACATATTGAAGCCATCATTCACTCTATGACCCCTGGTGAACGATCCAAACCTCAAATTATCAACTCCAGCCGAAAGAAGCGAATCGGCAAAGGTTCAGGTACTTCTGTACAACAGGTCAACCAGTTGCTAAAACAGTTTGATCAAATGAGTAAAATGATGAAAATGATGCAAGGTGGGGGAGGAAAGCGGATGATGCAAATGATGAACAACATGCGCTAACTATACAAAAAAGATAAATGACAATTTTAGACGGTAGAAAGATAAGTAGTGATATCAAAGAAGAAATCACTCAGGCAGTAAATAAAATGAAGGACAAAGGAGAAAAAGTTCCTCATCTTGCTGCAGTACTGGTAGGAAATGACGGAGCTAGCCTTACTTATGTAGGAAGTAAAGTTAAAGCTTGTGAACAAATTGGTTTTGAATCAACTTTGGTTCAAATGCCTAGTACTACTAGCGAAATAGAATTATTATCTAAAATTAAAGAATTAAACGAAGATCAAGACATTGATGGTTTTATTGTACAGTTGCCATTACCTCCGCAGATAGATACTCAAAAAGTATTGTTAGCAGTAGATCCGGATAAAGATGTGGATGGATTTCATCCTATGAATTTTGGTAAGATGGCATTAGATATGTCTACTTTTATTCCGGCAACACCTTTTGGTATTTTAGAATTATTAGAACGGTATCAAGTGGAGACTAAAGGAAAACATACGGTAGTTATTGGTAGAAGTCATATTGTAGGACGCCCTATGAGTATTTTGATGGGAAGAAAAGGCTGGCCGGGCAATAGTACGGTAACTTTAACCCATAGCCATACTAAAAATATTACTCAGATTATATCACAGGCAGACATTGTAATTTCGGCACTCGGTATTCCTAATTTTCTTAAAGCTGAAATGGTTAAAGATGATGCTATTGTAATTGACGTAGGTATTACCAGGGTTGCGGATGATACAAAAAAACGTGGCTATAAAATTGTTGGAGATGTGGATTACGATGCGGTAAAGAAGAAAGCATCATTTATTACTCCGGTTCCTGGTGGAGTAGGTCCAATGACTATTGCAATGTTGCTTAAAAACACATTACTAGCGAGGGAAAGACATAGAGTAAATCAAGCTCTATAAAATTGTCATTGTAACATAACACTTATACTTCGGAATTAAATTGTTGATAGCTCTAATTATATATTAAATAGTAATGTTGATATATAGCTAAAATAACATTACATGAATTTTCGTGTATCCATGTATTAAATATTAAACTTCGCGTTACCTTATTTTAGTTAAGGCTATGCCTACGTTTTTTGTTTTGACCTTCTATTTTTTTTATAAATTTTCTAAGTTACTTTTACTTATTTAATTAAACCTATATATTTGGATAATTTCTATTATCATCGTACTAATCAAACAAGTGATTTACCTAGAAATAAAAGGTAATAAAAAAGACCGCCTTTTTAGACGGTCTTTTTACGTATATCAGTATTAATTTCTGATACATTAATTATGTAAGATATCTTTTTCTTTTACACTATTACTAAAATAAATTTATAATATTAGAACTTGTTAAAATCCTCAGGAGTAATATTATCCTGATAATCATTACCGTTACCTAAAGTTCCGTTAGGTAAAAGATCTAAAGAAAGGGTGTAACTGGGTAAGTTGATACCTTCTGCCGTTTTCTTAGTATTATAATCTAAAATATCCTGACCTTTTTCATATAGTGGGTTTATTGTAAATACCCCTTTTCCAGGACCATTTTCCCTCCAGTCTTTTCCGTAAGCAATCACACAATAGTACTCTCCTTCAGGAATGTTTCTGATGTATTGAGTAGTATTACTATTAATGTATACTAATCGCACTACTTTATCCTGTGCTTGTGTTTTACCCATACGAATCAACTTAATCATTACATCCGTATTTTTACCAACGTTAATTTTAAGGTAATTGTCAAGCTTATAATTAAATTCACCTTTAAACTTACTAAAGGCTGTAGGTGTAGCACCTGACTTGTAGGTTTTCTTTTTCCATGCTTTGTACTTATCTTCTCTGGTCAATTTACTAGTAGCAGACGGTCTGTTTGTGTTTTCATTACTGCCATAAGACGAGGTAGTCGACTCGATAGGTGCATTTGCAATCTTTCCGCTTCTGGAAGCTCTAAGGTTAGCTTCTTTTAATGCCTTTTCAGTTTCTGCTAATTCAGCTCTTCTTCTACGTTCTGCTGCAGAAATATTTTGATTTGCAGCGGCAGCAGCGGCAGCAGCGGCATCTGCATCAGCTTTCGCCAATGCTTTCAATCGTTCAGCTTCAGCAATAGCTTTTCTAGCAGCTTCTTCTGCTGCTCTTTTAGCACGTTCGGCATCCGCAATTGCTTTTGCAGCAGCAGCAGCAGCAGCAGATTTTTTAGCTTCCGCAGCTTTTGCAGCAGCTTCTGCCTCAGCAATACTAGTATCTTGCTTTAAAAGGTTGGTAAGAACGAATCCGTTCATACTTTTGTACTGTATTGTACTGTACTCTCCGTATCCCGAACTAATAACGTATACTGAAGTTCCTTTTGGTACTTCTGCAATTTCATTATAGTTTGCACCAGGGCCACTACGCACTACCAATTTGGCCTTAGACATCAAATACCTATCTAATTGCGTCTGTGCAAAAGAAGAAAAGGATATCGCCAAAAGTAGAATAAATGTAAAAATTGATCTCATATCTTTTGTGTTTACATAATTAAATTTAATAATCAAATTAGGAATTTATACGACCCGAAAGTAATTTCACATTCGGTTTTATTTGCGCGGTCATTCCTAATTTCAATACTTCTTCAATTTATAATAACGATTTATAGTATATATTATTACAAATCAAATTGTTAAAAGTTAACGCTTAAACCTATACTTAAAACCTCCAACGTTTTTTAAGAGTTTAAGGTTAATCTCTATACAAAAATATAATATTTTAATGTAATTCGCAACATAATTTGAAAAAAAAATACCGAGAGATTATTTTTAAAGAATGATATTTTGTGTATTTCATCGATTAAATTATATGTTACATCTATATTTTAAGATATATTTTAGATTACTATTCGGTTTGAATAATTCTGTGAAAAAGGGGAAAAATGCTAATTTTTTAAAGAAATTTTCTTCTATTTAGAATTTGCTATTTTAGGATGGGGAAATATATTTTTTCTAAGACTATTTTGTTAAATTTTTTAAATAAAAAATTAATAGTTTTCTGTAAAATACTGATTTTTAATTAATTAATCACTAATAAGAATCCGCTATATAATTCTTAATTTAACTAAATTTTAGAATAATAATATCATAAATAGATTAATTTTCCCATCTATTGAATACGTCAAAATGATTTTTTTTTGCAATAATAATAAGAATATAAATGTACGAACTTACTTAGAAAACGTATCCCAATCAACAAAAAGTGTTTATTATTGATGAGAAACCGTATTTTCATTACATTTAATTAAGTTTGGAAATTTTGTTTGAAATTTCTTTAATCTTGGTAGGGATACATTCCGAATATAAGGATTTGAAGGATGATTTTTTTCATAATCCTGATGATATTCTTCGGCTCGCCAAAATTTTTCAAAGGGAGTTATTTCTGCTGCAATATTTTTATCCAGTTTTAAAGTTAAAGCTTGTTTTTTCTCTTTGATAGTATTATATTCTTCTTTATTCTGATAAAAAATTATAGAACGGTATTGTGAGCCATGATCCGGTCCTTGTCCGTTAATTTGAGATACGTTTTGAGAACCAAAGTAAACATCTACCAATTGAGAAAAACTTATTACTTTCGGATTATAAATAACTTCTACGGCTTCTGCGTGTCCGGTTCTACCAGTATTGCTACTTTCATAAGTCGGATTTTCAGTATGTCCGCCAGCGTAACCCGAGATAACTTCTTCTACTCCTTTTACGCTTTCATAGATAGCTTCTACACACCAGAAACAACCACTGGCAAAATAAGCACGTGCCAATCCGTTTTTTGAACTGGTTTGTACCGGTTCTTTATTTTCGGCAAATGATTTTTCTGATTTTTTAATTTGTTGTCCCTGGGTATTACAACTTATTAAAAGAACCAGGAGTAGATACATTATAGTGCTAAATAATTTCATAATTTCTATTTTCTATCATTAGTGTCTGATTAAAATAAACAAAAGTTTAGAAAGCATAGTAAAATAAGATAATTCTAAACTTTAAACTGTTTGGAAGGTTGCTTTTTCACTTTTTTAAAACTAATTTATTCCTTACCGTTAATATTTATTACAATATTAAATTTCAATACTTTAATGATCAGTCTTGATTCTTGTTTCTATAAGCGATAGCGATCTTGAATCTTTACCGGACACTAATACTTTTTTATATAGTCGTTAAAGAATATAAACCTTTCTGTATTAATAGTAAGGATTTTAACTTTTTTACAATAAAAATGCCGAAAGTATACGTATTGAAGACTTTCGGCATTTTTAGATTATTATAGAGAACTTATCCGTTCATGGATATCAGGAATTCGTCGTTATTACGAGTTTGTTTAAATCGTTGATTGATAAATTCCATGGCCTCTACCGGATTCATATCCGCCAGGTATTTTCTCATAATCCACATTCTCTGGACAGTTGTGTCATCCAGAAGAATATCATCTCTACGAGTGCTACTGGATATAAGGTCAATGGCGGGGAAGATACGTTTATTTGCTATTCTTCTATCTAGTTGTAATTCCATATTTCCGGTACCTTTAAATTCCTCAAAAATTACTTCGTCCATTTTTGATCCGGTATCAGTCAGGGCGGTTGCGATTATAGATAGCGAACCACCTCCTTCAATATTTCGTGCTGCCCCAAAGAATCTTTTAGGTTTGTGCAACGCATTTGCATCTACACCACCACTTAATATCTTACCACTGGCAGGTTGTACAGTGTTATAAGCCCTGGCTAGACGCGTAATAGAATCTAGTAATATAACCACATCATGACCACATTCTACCAATCTTTTTGCTTTTTCTAAAACAATATTAGCCACTTTTACATGTTCATTTGCTTCTTTATCAAAGGTAGAAGCTACTACTTCTCCCTTTACGTTACGTTGCATGTCCGTAACTTCTTCCGGACGTTCATCAATTAAAAGGATCATTTGATAAACTTCGGGATGATTAGCAGCAATAGCATTTGCTACATCTTTTAATAACATCGTTTTACCGGTTTTGGGCTGGGACACGATCATTCCTCTTTGTCCTTTTCCGATAGGGGCAAACAAATCCATGATCCGTGTAGAAATGGTACTTTGTCTTTCTGCTAGTTTAAATTTTTCTTGTGGAAATAAAGGTGTCAAATGCTCAAATGCAACCCGGTCCCGAACTACCTGCGGATCTAAACCATTAATTTTATTCACTTTAATCAGCGGAAAATATTTTTCGCCTTCTTTAGGTGGACGTACTTGTCCCAATACCGTATCTCCGGTTTTTAATCCGAACAAGCGTATTTGAGATTGTGAAACATAAATATCATCAGGAGAAGATAAGTAGTTGTAGTCACTTGACCGTAAAAAGCCATATCCATCCTGCATGATATCAAGAACTCCTTCACTCTCTATAATAGCATCAAATTCAAAGTCCGGTTCTTTATATCGGTTCCGATTGTCTCGATTCCCATTATCCCGATTACCGTTATCCCGGTTATTATGATCCCTTTTTTGAGGGTTATTATTGTTATTATGCTTAGGTTTCGGATGGTTTTTCTCTTGTGGTTTATTTCTATGCTCCCTGTTATCGTTAGGGCTTTTATTCTCTCTTTTTACGGGAGGTCTTTTAGCTTCAGGGGTTTCTTCTTTCTCTTTTGGAGTTTCCAATTGAGTCTTCTTTTCAGAAGTTTCAGGTTTGTCTTCACTTACTTTTTTACGGGGTACCGTTTTTCTAGCTGGTTTTGGTTTACTTTCCTGCTTTTTTTCAGTAGTATCACCGATTATTGTATTTTCAGAAGAAATGACTTCTTCTATCTTTTTTGGATTAGAAGCTTGATAATCAAGTATTTGATATACCAGGTCTAATTTTTTTAAGGTACGATATTTTGGTACGTTCAAATTTTTTGCCATCTCCTGGAGTTCCGGCAGTTTTTTTGCTTTTAATTCAGAAATCTCTAACATTTAAATAGTTGTATAATTTTAATCCTGATATGAATTTTCTAAAAGAATTTTTGGGAATAGATTATTAAGAGGGTTGGCGGTTGCGTTGAAATAAAACCGTCTTATTTTGAGTTGCAAGTATACAACATTATTTTCAATATTTTTCACTTATAAAATAAAAGAAACAATTACTTTTGCTTTTTTCTAATTATGTTACAAAGAATTCAGACAATTTACCTACTACTGGCAGCAGCTGTTTCCGGGGCAATTTGCATTTTTGTACCTTACGGGATTGATGCCAATAAAGTAGAAATCTACGCTTATGAAAAACCGCTAGTGTTCGGATTATTTATAGCATCTGCTTTACTCTCGCTAATTACTGTATTTCTATATAAAAACCGAAAGCTTCAGTTTGTTCTGGGGCGGGTTAATATCTTATTAAACTTAATTTTACTAGGAGTATTTGTTTACTGGTCGCTAACTATATCTGGAGAAACTATGGTTTCTGAGAAAGGTATTGGGATGGTGATTCCTATCGTTTCTATCGTTTTATTAGTAATGGCCAATAAGGCTATTAAAAAGGATGAAGATCTTGTAAAATCTGTAGACCGTTTACGATAAACCTTAAATCTTAGTAGTATTAGTGCGTGAACCCGAAGTATGCCAACTTCGGGTTTTTTTATAGGTGACATCTATTACTTTTAAAAAATCATATGGTTTTATGTATTGTAATTATTGGTGACCGATGGAAATAAATTATAGTTTACAAAACATCGTAAAATAAGGTAATTGTAAACTTTAAAATATGTAGAGGCTACTTTTTAAAAGTAATTTGTTTTTTCTGACATAAATAATTTAATAATGTTACTTTTCTAATATTATGATGATTAGTCTTAATTCTTGAAGTGATAGCGACCTGCCCGTCTGCAGGCGGGTCTTGAATCTTTACCTCACACTAATTATATTAGTAGTTTTCTTTATTTTGAACCTAATTCAATGACTTCCATATCTTTAATTCGATCTTTATCTATAGTAAAGCGTACCATCGTTCTTTTTTTATGAAAGCCGTGTTTTCCTGCTGCACCCGGGTTAATATGTAGTATATGATTTTCCTTATCATTCATCACTTTTAAAATGTGTGAATGTCCGCATATAAATAAGCGGGGTTGATACTCCTGTAATAAGGGCTTGGTTCTTTTATTATATTTAGGGGGATATCCACCTATATGAGTCATCCAGACCGAGATTTCTTCACAATAAAAGCGCTGGTCTAACGGAAAGCTTTTTCTGATAGATGCATCATCTATATTGCCATATACTGCTTTTAAAGGTTTTAAAGCTTCAATAGCATCGGTGACTTTATTGTTTCCTATATCTCCTGCATGCCAAACTTCATCGGCTAATGAAACATAGTGTAATATTCGGTCATCAATATAACTATGCGTATCACTTAATACTAGTATATTTTTCAAAGGCTGCTATTTAAGGGATAGAACTACAAATATCTGTAATTTGAAGTATCTTTGAAATGAATCAAGAAAAAAGATAGCTTTACTTTTTAAATATTTCTGGTAATAAGTCCTACAGATCACATGCGTTATTTTATAGATATTTCTTTTAAGGGAAGTTCTTATCATGGGTGGCAAAAACAACCCAATGCTAATACGGTACAAGAAACCATTGAAGAAAAATTATCCATTTTATTTCATAGAAAGGTGGATATTATCGGAGCCGGACGAACAGATAGTGGGGTTCATGCCCGACAATTGATTGCACACCTGGACCTGGATGAGAGCGAAGACCTGACCAACATATTATATAGATTAAATTCTTTTTTACCTCAGAATATTTCGATCAACTCAATAGTCCCGGTAATTTATGAAGCACATGCGAGGTTCTCTGCCTTATCCAGGTCTTATATATATAAAGTACATACTCAAAAAAATCCTTTTTTCAACGATTTTTCTTATTTGGTTACGCATCCTTTAGATATAGCAATGATGAATAAAGCAGCTGGTATGTTATTAGATTATAAAAACTTTAAATGTTTTAGTAAAGGTAAAACAGACGTTAAAACCTATTTTTGTGATATTAAAGAGGCAGGCTGGCGAATGGAAGGAAACCAATTACAATTTTACATTAAAGCGGATCGTTTTTTACGAAATATGGTAAGGGCCATTGTAGGTACACTGCTGGAAATTGGTTCGGGTAAATTACCTATTACGGAACTCCCGGTAATTATTGAAAGCCAGAACAGAAGCAAAGCAGGATTTTCAGTACCGGCACATGGCTTATACCTGCAAGAAGTAACCTACCCCCAATCTATTTATTTATAACCTATGGCTCAAGATAATGGAAACGCTTTTGACCTTAATTTGTTTCGCAGGCTTTTAAGATATACTCGACCTTACCGGTTAGTATTTGTATTTGTAAGTTTTGCCGCAATTGTCATTTCATCACTGACTATTTTACAACCGCATTTTCTTAAGTTAATAGTAGATGATGCGATTAAAACAACAAATCAAGAGTTATTGGTATCCTATATCTCCATTTTACTATTGTTGTTGCTTGCCGAAGTGGTTTTTCAATTCTTCTTTATTTATTTCACAAACTGGCTAGGCCAGGAAGTAATTCGGGATTTAAGAGTAGAATTGTTTGAACACATGCTTGCTTTTAAAAAACAGTATTACGATCAGACCGCGGTAGGTCGCTTAGTAACCCGTGCGGTGAATGACATTGAAACGATTGCCAGTATCTTTAGTCAGGGACTATTCATGATTATCAGTGACTTGTTAAAGATGACGGCGATACTTTTATATATGTTTTACCAGAGTTGGCAACTGTCATTAATTGTTTTGGCTATTTTCCCGTTTTTACTATACGCTACCCGGGTTTTTCAGAAAAAGATGAAGATTGCTTTTGAAGAAGTTAGAATGCAGGTTTCCAATCTCAATTCCTTTGTACAGGAGCGGATTACCGGTATGAAAATAGTCCAATTGTTTACCAGGGAAAAAATTGAGTACGAAAAGTTTAAAGATATTAATAATAAACACAGAAAAGGCTGGATAAAGACAGTCTGGTATAATTCCATATTTTTTCCGATTGCTGAAATCTGTAGTTCCATCGCCATAGGCTTGATTGTTTGGTTTGGAGGATTACGAGTTTTAGAAGGAAATACTATTAGCCTTGGGTTAATTTTTGCCTTTATTCAACTGGTTTCTTTACTTTTCCGGCCATTACGTCAAATAGCAGATAAATTTAATACGTTACAAATGGGAATGGTAGCGGCTAACCGGGTGTTTGCTATTTTAGATACAAATTCTAAAATTGATAATAAGGGTACGTTGACATTACAGCATGTTTCCGGGGCTATTACTTTTAAAGATGTACGTTTTAGCTATATTAAAGGAGAAGAAGTCCTAAAGGGTATTTCGTTTAAGGTCAATCCCGGAGAAACGGTGGCCATTGTGGGCGCTACAGGTGCAGGTAAATCTACCATTATTAATCTGCTAAATCGATTCTATTCTATTGATAGCGGTGAAATCCTGGTAGATTCGAAAAATATTAATACAATTAAACTAGAATCTCTAAGAAGTCATATTGCTGTGGTATTACAAGATGTATTTCTTTTTGCAGATTCTATTCTTAATAACATTACCCTGGACCAGAAAGAAATCACCGAGCAGCAGGTAATTACAGCTGCACAAAAAATTGGTATTCATAAATTTATACAGAGCTTACCCAACGGTTATCACTATAATGTAAAAGAACGAGGGAGTATGTTGTCTTCGGGTCAGCGACAACTCATTTCTTTTTTAAGGGCGTATGTATCTAACCCTAGTATCTTAGTTTTAGATGAAGCCACATCATCCGTAGATTCTTATAGCGAGCAATTAATACAAGAGGCTACCAGTAAAATTACAAAAGGAAGAACTTCTATTGTCATTGCACACCGATTAGCTACAATTCGTAATGCGGATAAGATTATTGTAATGGATGACGGGTATATTGTTGAACAGGGAACCCATGAAGAACTACTAACAATAACCGATGGATATTACAAGAATCTGTATGAAGTTCAGTTTGCCGCGGTTTCTTAACAAATGATACCTTTAATATTCATATTAGAACAGCTGCATACAACACGGATGTAGAAAACCTAAAAGAGAGATAATAATAATTCAAATTAAGATAAATCCTTCCGTAACTTTTCTTCCAAGTCCAGCCAGTTTTTATAAGGGACAAAATTTCCGTTTTTGATATACGAAGTTTTACCGGACTCTTCACTAACTATCAAAACAACAGCATCCGTTTTTTCAGAAATTCCGATGGCGGCTCGATGCCGTAAACCGAAGCGTAACGGAATATTACGTTCGTTGGTTACTGGTAATATTGCCCGGGTGGCTACAATTTTGTTTTCTTCGATGATAATAGCACCGTCATGTAAGGGACTGTTTTTATAAAAAATACTTTCTAGAATGGGAGTGTTTAGAATAATATTCATACGATCTCCACTGGTTTTTACAAAGTCCAGCGAGGTACTTCTCTTAATAACAATCAGCGCACCAGTATGGCTTTTGCCCATTTTTTCACAAGCTTTGATAATAGCTTTAATGTCTGTTGTAGATTCTTCACCGTCGTCCCTTATAAACTTGAGTTGTTTCAAAAAAGCTCTATTTCGACCAAAATTGGTAGACCCAATCATTAATAAGAATTTTCGGATTTCCTGTTGAAACACAACAATTAAGGCAAACATACCAACCCCAATAAACTCACCTAAAACACTACTTAACATTTCCATGTTTAATAGCTGAGTCAATTTCCAGACCAGGTAAATAATAACAATACCGATAAAGATATTGATAGCGGCAGTTCCTTTTACCAATTTATAAATGTAATAAAGCAAGGTAGCCACCAGGACTATGTCAACTACATCTAAAATTCTCAGGTCAATCAGATCCAACGATAAGGGTTTATGTAAAAATATAAAATTAATAGTTGTACAGGCTTCATACATTAAATTTATACGAATATTCCTTTAAGAAGAGGGCGTGGGATAGCACCAGGCTTTGTTTTACTATTTATAAATATTATGAATAATATAACTAGATCAACATTAGATAGCACGAATCTTCTATGCCGCTTTACATACATTTAGCTATAAAAGTAAAATAAGCTTTGGCCTTAGCTTTAAAAATATTAAGTACTTTAGCCCCTTTTTTAAAATATGAAAACACCTGATTACATTGGTTACGTATTTGAAGTTACACCGGTACAACCCGGAACAGAAATATTAATTGCGCAACTAGGGCTGGTAGGATTCGAAAGTTTTGTGGAAAATGAATCTCAAGTAGAAGCCTCTATCCAAAAAGAAGATTGGTACGCTACTATTCTCGATGAGATACAAATACTGAAATCGGATGAGTTTAAGATTACGTATACCTATAAAGAGATTACTCCTGTAAATTGGAATGAAGAATGGGAGAAGAATTTTACTCCCATCATAGTTGATGATGTTTGTAGTATTCGAGCTTCCTTTCATAACAAGCCTGCCTGTTTGTATGATATAGTGATTAATCCTAAAATGTCTTTTGGAACCGGTCATCATGAGACTACGTTTATGATGGTACAGCATTTACTAGTATTAGATATGAAAGGAAAATCTTTGTTGGATATGGGTTGTGGTACTGGGGTTTTAGCCATTCTCGCAGAAAAATTAGGCGCTGGTCAGGTAGATGCTATCGATATTGATAATTGGTGTTATCTGAATACTAAAGAGAATTTACAACTAAATAATACTAGAACTATTGAAGTTTTTGAAGGAGATGCAGGAAGTATTCAAAATACGTATGATATTATCATTGCTAACATTAATCGTAATATCCTGGTAGAAGATATACCGGTATATGCTCAACACCTTCGTAAAAACGGATTACTTCTTTTAAGTGGCTTTTATAAAGAGGATATACCTTTAATTGATGAAGTATGTAATCAGAATCAATTAGTGAAAGTCAAGCAGATAGAAAGAAATAACTGGATGGCAGTAAGTTACCAGTTAAATTAAAGCAAACATGTTTTTTAATTTATTCAGTATCGACTATATTTGAAAAAAATTAGCACATGAGCGTTCAGGAAGAAGTTTTAGAAGAGGTTTTAGAACAGGTAACTGAAAAGAACAATAATCAAATTGTTCTGTTTAATGATGATTTCAATACATTTGACCATGTAATTGAAATGTTAATTGTAGCATGTGATCACTCTGCACTTCAAGCTGAACAATGCGCAATGTTAGTACATTACAAAGGAAAATGTACGGTAAAAACAGGAGGATATGAAGATCTGGTTCCCAGATGTTCTAAATTATTAGAGGCCGGACTTACCGCTGAAATTCAGTAATACATAAACGAACTTAAAACGCAATAGGTATCTATCGTACGTATCAGATGAAAAGTTATATTTCATGTTGAATATTTACCTGACTTTTAATATTCTTTATTATTAGTGTCCGGTTAAAATAAATAAAAGTTTAGAAGGCATAGTAAAATAAGGTAATTCCAAACTTTGAACTATTTGGTGGTTGCTTTTCACTTTTTAAAAGTAACTTGTTATTTAACGTAAATATTGATTTTCCATACTATAATGATTAATCTTGATTCTTGATTCTAGAAGTGATAGCGATCCTGAATATTTACCGGACATTAATGATTCTTTATTGTCAAAGTGTGTTTTAAGACTACCTGGAACGTACAACTGTACCTGTAAAGCATAAGGTTATTTTATCTTTTTATTTTAAGAACTTGATCCCTACGTAATTGTATTTCTAACTAAATCTAGTGATACCTTCTTTACTGTATGTATATATATTATAACATTAGTGTCCGGTTAAATAAATAAAAGTTTGTGAAGCCTAGTAAAAAAGTGATTCCAAACTTTGAACTATTTAGAGATTGCTTTTTACTTTTTTAAAAGTAATTTGTTATTTAACATAAATATTGATTTTCCATACTATAATGATTAGTCTTGATTCTTGATTCTAGAAGCGATAGCGATCCTGAATGTTTACCGGACATTAATGATTCTATAATATAATAAATGGCTATGATTTCAGCCTTAACTAGATTTGGGTATAAAACCCTTTAGAAAATTTGAAATTATACCTTTCAGTTTTCATTATTGAATACTTCCATAAAGCTAAATTAACTCAAGAAACTATCTGCATTGCTTTAAAAAGCACCTTACAAATGTTAAATTATTAAAATTTTTAAATTTTTTCTAAAAATTTTAATAAGTAAGAAATTTCTTATGATGTTAACATATTAACTTAGTTGAAATGTTATTGCTTTTTCTATCAGTAATTGCTAACTATCATTAGTTATTATTAATATTAGTAGGAAAATACATACAGTTTTTTATCGATAATTCTTTAATTTTACAGATTAAAAAATAAACAATGATACTGCTGTTTTGATGAATATAATCTATGGTTTTTAAGTAAACACCTTAAATAGTTCAATGTAATTGACTTTTCATTAAAAAAAATTGACATATCTTTATTTCGAATTATCGAGAAAGGGGTTACATTATTTGCATTTAAATTTTTATAATTCCATTTTCAAAATAGTAATTAAAACCAAATAATTTTTATGAAAAATTTTAAAGTTTTAGCGCTTTGTGCGTTAACAGCAGGGATTTTCTATTCTTGTGAAAAAGAAGAAAGTGTTTCAGAAGTTAGTACTGAAGCAACCACAGAATTATCTGAAAAAGATCAGATCGCATTAATAGAAGCGGGGGTTAATCCTTTGCATGCAGAGTATTATACTAAAGAAGATATTGACGGAACTTTAACAAAAGGAATTTTAGCAGGAAGTGAAAATTTCAAAGATATTTTTATTGCATTAGATGATTTAACTAATCAATCTTTATCTAAAGGGAGTGACGTTGAAACGAAACAATATAGATCTAATAATCTAGTAGCAAGAAATTCTGTAATTGACGTAGTAGGGTATACTGGGAATTGTAGTAATGGTAGGAGCTGTGCTCTTTCACCAGTAATGCAACAAGGTTTAAGACTAGCTATCAATAACTATAATGCGTTAAATATTTCTTTAAGGTTTCGTTTAACTTTTTCTTCTAACCCGAATGGTGCGGATATTATTATATTTAATCCTGGTGGCACTAATGCCGGAGGAATTGCAGAATTTCCATCTGGTGGAAGACCAGGAGATGTAATTAGAATCTTTGGGGGAATGAATAGATTTAATACAAATGTAAATGAGCACGTAATGACTCATGAAATAGGTCATGCATTAGGATTTAGACATACTGATTATGCTCGTAGAAGATGTGATGGTACTAATGAAGAGCGACCAATAAGTGGGTTTGGTGCAATTAGAATACCGGGAACTCCTAGTGGGAACCAATGGAACGGTCCCAATATTGATTCTAATTCTATAATGATCTCCTGCTTTGATAATCAAGAAGATGGTGAGTTTAGTAATTTTGATAGAATTGCCCTTCGAACCTTATATTAAGATACAAATCATTTTAATTCTGGAAAAAGCTGTTTCATTTTTTATAATGAAACAGCTTTTTTATTTTTATAATGGGTTAATTTAAATGTATAACCTAGACAACTGATTTAACCAACCTCTACTACTTTTTTTAGCTTCCCCTTATAAATTCTATATAGCTTTTCTAAAAATAAATAGGACTACTGGAAGTTTAAGTTTTGAAATTATTTTTTCTTTGGATTTAAAAATAATTTTCTTTTCAGCATTTAGTAATAGAGAACGGTATACTTTATAAGTTTCGTTATATTTGTTCGAACATAACGCTAATTTGTAACCTTCGCAATGATTTCTATCCAAGAAGCCTATCAATTTATAAAAAGCAACGTTTCTGTTACTTCTAAGACCTTAGAAATTCTTTTAACGGAAGCAACGGGATATACCTTAGCAAAACCTGTTCATTCCATTATTGATATGCCTCCGTTCAGACAATCTGCAATGGATGGATATGCTTTAAAGTTAAATAATCAAACCAATTACAAAATAATCGGTGAAGTACAAGCCGGATCTTCCTTAAACCCAAAGTTAAAACCAGGGGAAGCTGTACGTATCTTTACCGGGGCAGGCGTACCTGACGATGCGGATGCTATCATTATTCAAGAGCAGGTTGAAGTAGTAGGTGAAGAAATTCGGTTTCAACATAACCCAAAGCTAGGCGATCATATTAGGGATACGGGAGAACAAATAAAGACCGGAGAGATAGCCATTCAAGGAGGTGTAAAATTGACACCCGCTGCTATCGGATTTTTGCAAGGACTTGGAGTCGATAAGGTAACGGTCTATCAGAAACCTAATATTGCGATCATTACAACAGGTGACGAGTTAGTAACTACGGATCAAATATTACAACGAGGACAAATCTATGAAAGTAACGGTTTAATGTTACAGGAAGTATTACATCAATTGCATTACCAGAACACTTCCATATACAAAGCAATTGACACCCTGGAAGAAACCAGGTCTACTATTCGAGAAGCTTTAGACAAATACGATATAATTATTATTACCGGAGGTATTTCAGTTGGGGATTATGATCATGTGAAGAAAGCAATGGAACTGGAAAGAATTACCGAGGTGTTTTATAAGGTAAAACAAAAACCTGGCAAACCGCTTTACTTTGGTAAGAAAGAAGAAAAACTAATTTTTGCCTTACCCGGAAATCCAGCTGCGGCGTTAAGCTGTTTTTACGTACATGTACACCAGGCATTGGAATGGTTTACGGGCAACACGGAGTTTGAAGTGGCTAAATTTTTGGTTAGAAATAAATATCATTATATAAAAAAAGGAGATAGACCTCAATTTTTAAAAGCCTTTGTAGACACTACCGGGGTAAGCATTTTAGGTAGTCAGAGTTCAGCGATGTTGCGATCATTTGCTGTGACTAATTGCCTCGCTTACCTTCCTCAAGAAGTTGCAGAAGTACAAGTTGATGATACTATTCATATTATATTATTACCCCAATTATAAATAGATATGTACACGATAAAAAATAGGATTTGGATAGAAATGAATGAAGGGGGTAAGGTCTTATTAGGTCATGGCCGGGTACAGTTGTTATCAGCCATACAAGAACAAGGTTCTTTATCCCGGGCAGCAAAATCTTTACAAATGTCTTATAAAAAAGCATGGGATTTAGTCAATAGTATGAATCAGGCAGGAACCCAACCTGTAGTGATTTTACAAACTGGTGGAAAAAAAGGAGGGGGTGCTACACTTACAGTATACGGAAGTAAATTAGTTGACGTTTTTAAACAGGTAACTCTTAACAGTCAATTATTTTTAAAAGAACAGGAGAAATTAATAAATACCATATGACAATTCCGTACCAGCATATCACCGGAATACTCCTGGCAGGCGGCGCAAGCAGGCGTATGGGTACCGATAAAAGTTTATTAAAGTTTCAGAACAGTACATTTATAGAAACCAGCGTTCAAAATTTAAAAAAAGTAGTAGAAAATATACTGATTGTTGCAAATAGTAAACCGTATGACTATCTGAATATTCCAGTAGTCACAGATATTATTATAGATTCCGGGCCGTTAGCCGGATTACATTCCGGATTAACCAATAGTAAGACGGATCTCAATCTGGTAGTTACAAACGATATGCCCCTAGTAGACGCGTCATTTTTAGTCAAGTTAATTAATGTATTCGATATAAAACATGATGCATTATGGTGCTTTTCCGAAGGAAATGACATTCCGCTACTGGGAATCTATAAAAAAAGCATGGCTACAACCTGTGAAAGATTATTAAAAAACGGAGAAAAACGGGTGTTACAATTACAAAACCTTTCATCCATTCAAAAATATAAAGTAGAAGCCACGTACGTTTCTTGCCTGCAAAATATAAATACACCAGAACAATACAAGCAAATTAGCCATGGAAATCACGGTTAAATATTTAGGGATGATCGCTGAGGCAACTGGTTGTACTTCAGAAGTGATAGCTACTGATCAGACAAAGGTTACCAGTTTTTTAGAAGAATTATATAAGAAATACCCGGATTTAAAAAATATGGAATTTAAGGTTGCACAACAACAGGAGTTAGTAGAGGTTTCGGCAACCATAACCGGAGCCGAAATTGCATTACTTCCACCATTTTCAGGCGGTTAATTTTATGGAACGATATAGCAGGCATATATTACTTCCGGAAATCGGAGAGAGCGGACAACAACAGATTAACCGGGCTAAGGTTTTAGTTATTGGTGCTGGAGGTTTGGGTTGCCCGGTATTGCAGTACCTGACCGCAGCAGGAGTAGGACAAATCGGGATTGTAGATTTTGATAGGGTAGAAGTATCTAATCTACAACGACAAATCCTTTTTTCTGAAAATGATATTGGAGTAAATAAAGCACTAGTAGCAAAAGCCAGGTTAAAAGCTTTAAATAGTACTATTAGTTTTAAAACGTATTCGGAAAAGCTTTTACTTTCTAATGCATTTGATATTATTAGATCTTATGATATTGTCGTTGATGGCACCGATAATTTTGAAACCCGATACTTAATTAATGATGTCTGCATACAATTACATAAACCGGTCGTGTACGGTGCAATTTATAAGTTCGAAGGACAAGTAAGTGTTTTTAATTACCAGGATGGGCCAAGTTATCGTTGCCTCTTTCCGGAAACACCTCAAAACAGTATTCCTAACTGTAGCGAAGTAGGTGTTTTAGGTGTTTTACCAGGAATTATAGGAACGATGCAGGCAAATGAGGTACTTAAAATCATTATAGGAAACCTTCCGGTATTGTCCGGTCGATTATTAAACTATAGTGCTAAAACCGGGGAAACCTATACCTATCACTTTTCAGCAAACAAAGCACTTATTAAAGAAATAAGAATAAAAACATTGAAGTCCGAAGATTATCAGATCATTTCTCTTTGTGATACGGATATACAAGAAGTCGCAGAAATTTCTTTAAGTCAAATTGCTATAGATGATACGATTCAATGGATTGATGTTCGTAATCCTGAAGAAATTCCGGTTATAAAACATCCCGAAATTATAAAAATACCGCTTGCTTCTTTAGAAAATAAGATACCAACTTTAGATAAAAACCAAAAAACCATAGTGTTTTGTCAATCCGGGAATAGAAGTAAAAAAGCAACGGCTATTTTACAACAAGAACAGTTTAAAGAAGTGTATAGTTTTAAAGGAACAGCAACTACTATTCAATCTTTATTTAACACCAAAATTGCATATGGACAAGAAAATTAAAAACGTATTCAGGCAAGGAGCCATCTCCAGTGACTTTATTGGTAACTCCATTGCAAAACACCAGTCTAAAACCAGTATTGGGGCTCATAATATATTTCTCGGTCAGGTACGTGCAGACGTAATCGCAGATAAAACGGTAACTGCAATTGAATATACCGCTTACGAAGAAATGGCAAATCAGAAATTTCATGAAATCCGGGAGCGGACATTTAAAAAATTTGATTTGACCTGTATGCACATTTATCATAGTTTAGGTACGGTAGCTGTAGGTGAGATTTGCCTGTTCGTATTTGTTTCTTCGCCCAGGCGGAAGGTGGTTTTTGAAGCATTGGAATTTGTAGTTGAAGCAATTAAGGAAGAAGTTCCGGTTTTTGGTAAAGAGATTTTTGAAGACCAATCTCATCAATGGAAGGTGAATAGTTGATCGACATATTAAATTATAATAGAATCATTCATGGTTGATATCACCTATAAAAAAAATACACTTCGTATTGCAACTGCACAAGCAATTGTAAAAGTTGGTAGTCAAGATACGATAACGGCAATTAAAAATAATCAAGTGCCTAAAGGCGATGTTTTTGCCATGAGCAAAGCAGCAGGTTTACTAGGAGTTAAAAAAACGCCTGAACTCTTACCGGACTGCCATCCCTTGCCTATTGAATATACTGGGATAGCTTATGAAATAGAGGGTTTAGAAATAAAGGTATTAGTAACTATTAAAACAATCTATAAAACCGGGGTAGAGGTAGAAGCCATGCACGGGGCTAGTATCGTAGCATTAAATATGTACGACATGTTAAAGCCGATTGATAAGAATGTGGTTATTGAACATATCAAATTAGTTAAAAAACAGGGTGGTAAAAGCAGTTATCCTCTTCATCTCAACGAGGAAGTCAAAGCACATGTCATTGTATGTTCGGATAGTATTAGTGCTGGTAAAAAAGAAGATGCCTCCGGAAAAGCTATTGTAAAAAAGCTAAAACAACATCAGGTTCATATTAAAGAATACAAAATTATTCCGGATGAAGCAGACTTAATTCGTGAAGAAGTTGAAAATGCTAAAAGCGAAAATTGCAACCTTCTAATTTTTACCGGAGGTACCGGACTTTCTCACCGAGACGTTACTCCCGAAGCTTTACGCCCATTGCTGGAGCGTCCTGTACCAGGTATTGAAGAAGCGATACGTTCCTATGGTCAAGATCGTATGCCCTACGCTATGCTCTCCCGTAGTGTGGCCGGAATGATTGGAGAGATGTTAGTATTAGCATTACCCGGATCTACTAAGGGAGCTGCGGAATCTATGGATGCCATTTTTCCGGCGGCATTGCATATATTTAAAATTGTTCGGGGAGCACAACATTAAAAAATTATGAGTCAAACTACCAATATATTGACGGATTCCTTCGGACGGAAGCACACGTATTTACGTATATCACTTACGGAGCGTTGCAACCTGAGGTGTACCTATTGTATGCCAGCAGAAGGGATTGCCTTATCTCCGAAGAAGAATATTATGACCTATGAGGAGATTTATACGATTGCTAAGGAATTCGTAGCAAACGGGGTAACCAAAATCAGGTTAACCGGAGGAGAACCCTTGGTAAGAAAAGATGCGGATGTTATTATAAAAAAATTGGCAAGCCTTCCGGTAGAATTAACTATGACCACTAATGCGGTATTAGTAGACCGATATCTTCAGGTGTTAAAAGAGAGCAACATCAAAACGTTAAATGTAAGCCTGGATTCCCTTTCATCAACAAAAAATAAAACCATTACTCGTCGTAGTGATTTTAAAAAGGTAAAAGAAAATATTCATTTGTTACTAGAAGAAGGATTTACCGTTAAAATAAATTGCGTCTTAATGAAGGGGGTTAATGATGACGAACTTATTGATTTTATTAAATGGGGTCAATACCTGCCCTTACATATTCGTTTTATTGAATTTATGCCTTTTGACGGAAACCGGTGGAACTTAAACAAGATGGTGTCCCTTCAGGAAATTCTGGATCACGTATACAAAGAATGGGATAAAAAAGAAGTGATACGTCTTACCGATGCGCCTAATGATACAGCAAAGAATTATCAGATAAAAGGATTTCAAGGGACTTTTGCCATCATCAGTTCCGTAACTAATCCCTTTTGTGATTCCTGTAATCGGTTACGGCTTACCGCAAACGGACAGTTAAAAAACTGCCTTTTTTCTTCTTCAGAATCCGATATTTTGACTGCTTTACGAGAGGGTAAAGCGATACAACCGGTAATTCAAAAAGCGGTGCAGACTAAATTTAAAATTCGCAGCGGGATGGAAACCATCGCACAATTTGACAATATGGAAAGCCATAGCAATAATCGAAGTATGATACAAATAGGAGGTTGAGAGGTATAAGTGTATACGTCGTATATTTGATAAAATGTTCAAATAGGTTACTATCATCATGAAACTGGAATATAAAAGCATTAAAGAAGACAGTTACCTGGTACTTACTAATTTTAATTGTGAACCTTCTCAAAATATATTGGCAGACAAGGATTTATTTAAAATTATCTGGTGTCAGGAAGATTCGGTTACCGTAGAAATTGATGGATATCAGATAGTATTACAACAACAGGAACTGTTATTTTGTACGCCATCTAACCTCCTTAAGGTTCCTCAAACCACGAAGTTGTTAGCACTTGTTTTTAACCGTGAATTCTATTGTATTCGAGATCATGACCGCGAGGTTTCCTGTCACGGGCTTTTATTTTACGGATCTTCAGAACCTCCGATATTGAAGTTATCCGAAAAATACCAAAAGAGTATAAAAAACATGTTTACCATTCTAAAAGAAGAATTTGAAACTAAAGATCAGATTCAGGGTGAAATGTTAAGAGTGCTTTTAAAACGATTGTTGATCACTTCCAGCCGATTGATAAAGGCGAACTTGCCGGAGCCGGAAATTTCCAATAGTCAAATTGATATTGTACGTCAATATAATATCCTGGTAGAACAACATTTTAAGACAAAACATAAAGTTTCTGAGTATGCACAACTTTTATTTAAATCTCCCAAAACTCTTTCGAACCTATTTAGAAAGATGGGGGATAAGTCACCTCTAAAAATAATTAATGAACGTATTGCATTAGAAGCTAAGCGCCTGTTACTGGCTTCAGATAAAACCACCGAAGAAATTGCTTATGACCTGGGGTATAAAGAAGCCGGACATTTTTCTAAGTTTTTTAAAACCCAAACCGGAAGTACGCCTGCAGCTTTTAAAAAGAGTAAGAAGCGGACTAAAGTGTGATTTATTACAAATATTATAGGCAGTTTGATAAACCACTTTTAAAAAATAAAGTCGAATCTTTCAGTTAAAGTGATTCGACTTTATTGAACTAAAATAATATACAAGAAAAATTATTAAGCAGGTTCTCCACTTAAAGCAGGAGCTGCCGGGAAGTCTACAGGAACATCCGTAGTATTATGGATATAGTTAGAGATTGTTTTATCTCCCACTAGTACAATCGTATCGATTAAATTTTCTTTTGTCCATCCCGCTGCAAAGAAATTCTCAACTACTTCACTAGTAGCTTTTCCTCGATTTTCAGCAACGTTTTTAGCTAATTTAGCCAGGGCATCTAATTTACTATCAAAAGAAGCGCTACCTGATCTAAGCTCTAGAATTTGTTCTTCTTCAAAACCATTCATTTTTCCGATAGCGGTATGAGCAGCCAGGCAGTAGTTACATTCATTTACTTGACTTACCGCAAGGTTAACCACTTCTTTTTCTTTAGCTTTTAATGAAGTTGGTGCATTAGCAAAATCCAGGTAATTTTTTAAGGCATTATTAGAAAGCGCATAAGTAGCGTATAAATTAGGAACAAAACCTAAAGCTTTTTCTAAGTTGTCAAATATTTGTTGGTTGGTTTCATTTACTTCTGATCTGTTAGGTACATTAAATGTTGACATGATTTATGTTTTTAAATTATTACTATTTTTATTTGTTGATACAAAGGTGCAACCGTATGACTCTTTATCATAGGTACTTTATTCCCGAATGATGATGGATAGTTCCTTAATTTAAAAACAGATAAGCTATTCTTTTAATTTTATAAGATAAATAAAAAGGTTTTCTATGTAAGAGAATAAACCAGTTCCGTTCCTTTGGAAGATATTTGGTTTTGGACTTCATCTAAATATGTCATTTAGTATTTTTTATTCTCATAAATAATTCCTAATATTAAGATGGTTTTACCATAAAATCTATTGTTTTTAATTTTAGAAAAAATCAAAGAAAGTATATACATAAATTAAAAAAGGTACCTGAACCCTTATAAAAGGGGTAGATTTTGATCTTTTTTAGATAAATGGTGAGTGTTATCCGATTAATGCTAAGATTGTACCGGATAGTTTCCGGTGTAATGTGAAGCATCCAGTACCTTGACATTCACAAATGTTATAAACTCTAATTTCAACCATATGAAGAAGAAGGAACAAACAGCACCTCAAAAAATGGGTGTAGCTATTATTGGACTAGGAGGTGCGGTAGCAACCACTGCCATTGCAGGATCTTTATTACTAAAAAAAGGGATTCACTCTAAAGCAGGCTTACCCCTGGCAGAATTTGATCATTTTGACCTTGCCGAATATGAAAATATAGTATTCAGAGGCTGGGATTTATATGACTTGAACCTGCATGAAGCAGCATGTCATCATGGGGTATTGAGTAAAGAACAATTAAAAGAAGTAGAAAGTGAACTGTCCGGGATCAAACCATGGCCTGCCATTTCAAACAAGGAGTTTTGTGAAGGTGTTGCCCTGGAAGATGAAGACACTTCCAGATCCTTATCAAAACAGGTAGAATGTATCATTGAAGACATTCAATCATTTGAAGCAGAATTAGGTGCACCGGTTGTAATTATCAACCTGGCATCTACGGAACATGCTATTGATATGGAAAATCCTGCGTTTCAGACCTTAAAAAGTTTTGAGACCGCCCTGGAAGAGGATAGTAAAGAAATCTCTCCGGCTATGTTATATGCCTATGCAGCAATTAAAAACGGAAATCCGTACGCTAACTTTACACCTAGCGTAGCGGTAGATATTCCTGCATTAATTGAATTTGCAGAAACTAAAAATGTACCAGTAGGAGGTAAGGACGGTAAAACCGGTCAAACCTATATTAAAACAGTAATCGCACCTTCGTTAAGAGCAAGGGCGCTTAAAGTAGACGGTTGGTTCTCTACCAATATTTTGGGTAACCGTGATGGAAAAGCATTGGATAAACCAAAATCCTTACAATCCAAACTGAACACCAAAGGAACCGTGCTGGATTCTTGTTTAAATTACCCGGTAGAAAATCATGTAGTACATATCCATTACTACAAGCCTAGAGGAGACAACAAAGAAGCCTGGGATAATATTGATGTAAGCGGTTTCTTAGATCATAAAATGCAGATCAAAGTAAACTTTTTATGTAAAGACTCCATTCTTGCCGCACCTTTAGTGATTGAAATCGCAAGATGTCTCGAACTTGCTCAAAGAAAAGAAGAAGGCGGTATTTTAAAAGAACTGGGTGTATTCTTTAAATCCCCATTAACTCCCGAAGGTGAAGAGATAGAACACAGATTTGACATTCAACAACAAGAATTGCTTACCTGGTTAGAATATTTACAAACCAGGGAATCTATTAGTGTGGATCAAAAAAAAGAAGAAGATGTAACTAACGAAGTATTAGTATAAGCGCTATGAATATAGATGCTACATCAACAGTTGTAGCTAAGGAAGAGGTTTTAGATCATTTTAAAATTTCTTCCTTGTTCATACAACTACAGGACTTAAAACGACAACAGCCTTTAGGATATTCTTATTCTATTACCGAGCACCTTTTTATTGAGGGCTGGAACAGGATCATCAAAGGAGAAAATATAGAACAAGTAGCAGGCATCATTACTGCAAAGGCATTATTATCCATCACCTTCCCCGGGTTTGAATCAGGTTTCTTTAAAGAACTGGATCTAGAAAAAGACAAGGTAACTAATATTCTATATGGTGCCTTATACCAGTATATTAAAGAATATGAGATCAATAAAAACCTGGCGAATCTTTTAATTGATAGTTTACATCATGAATTAGGTTCAATTACCGAAGGAAGTATTACCGGATTTACTAAAAAATTAAAGACCGAAGCGTTTCAAGAGCAAGCGCCCTTTGTATATCAGCTAGTGAAACAACCCAGGGCAGGGGCAACTAACCCTAATTCCAGTAGAATGCTATTGCTACCACCAGAGTCGCATGCGGATCATTGCCTGGTCACAGCGGTATATTCAGTTTTATTAGCTCCTACGTATGAAGCTGATTTTGGTACATCCTTTTTAATTGCGATGAGCCATCATTTGCATAACGCAAGTTTACCGGACATGGGATATGCCGGAGAAATGGCGTTAGGAGATCATTTACAATTTATCCTGGATCAAAGCCGTAGAAAAGCATTGGCTGTGTTTCCTATGGAATTTCAGTTGAAAATCCTGGATGCCATTTATAAACATGAAGATATTTCGTTACCAGAAGGACAGGCAAGTGCCGCAGCAGATGTTTCGGATAGGGTTTTAGATATTTATTGGCGAATTAAAGCTACGAAGATTGATAAAAAACAGCTGTTGGACGACCTGGAATTAATTCATCCGGGACCCATACAACATTTTCAAAATAGCTTTATCCGGAGTTTGCAGTTATGGAACAGATAATCCATATTAAAAGCCCTAAAACAGGAAAAGAGCTCTGGCAAGTTAGCGCCAATCTATTTACTGATGGAGAAGTGGAGTATCCTTATATTGACCGTATTTTATACATCCGGGATCAACCAAAATACAGGGATCAGGCAGTTGCACTATTAAAAGAAGATAAAATAACCGAGGCAACTGCTCTTTTACTAAGGGATCAAGATGCTTTTTCAAAACAAACGGCTCCAGATGTAAAAACGATTTGTGGTTTTTTAAAGGAAACCCCAACTTCACTGGCAGATGCTATGCAGTTCCTTAATTATGGACCAGTCGCTGATTATTTTAACGCTCGGTGGAGTAGCCCGACCTTTGTTTCAGGTTTGGCATTGATGCAACATATTTTAGATAAAAATAAAAAACACGTAGAGGTTGCTTGTGGTATCGGGCAGTTTTTAAAAATTGCTGAAAATAACCAGGTTCAGACGGTAGGAATGGATGTAGTTTTCTCTAAACTTTGGTTAGGGCGAAACTATCTAGGGCTAAAAGGAATATTAATTTGTACGGATATCAATGAAAATTATGAAATTACGATTGATCAACCCGTTTCTGCTCTCTGTCAGGATGCTTTATACTTTTTAGAACATAAAAATCAGGTTTTACAAAAAATCCGAAGCTTTTCCCAGTATACAACGGTAGCGGTAGGGCATTGCCATACGGATAAAGAGTTGGAGTACCCGAATGGTTTTCCGTTATCTTATGAACAGTACAAAGCCTTGATAACCAGAGAAAGTATTTGGATTACGGATCAAACCCTAATTAAAGCCTGGTTACAGGATTTAAAAATTGAAGAAAGTAACCATCCGGAAGTCTTGCAAAACGCAAAAGCTTTATCCTGGATAGAAGGAAGGATAAACGAAACTATTTTTCCGCTAACTCCGCCAGAAGCTCTACGGGTGAACCCATTATTGTCTTCTTCGGATTTTAAAGTAGAATGGCCTTCTGAAAGTTATAAAAAAGAATATGTTAAAGACTACGCTTACTTACTGGATACAGCTTCAAAACTGGATACGGCGGTAGATCTTTTTCAAGATAAACAACATTATTATAAAAATCGAATTTTAATAGAAACCACAGTATAATGAATACTTCTGTACGATTAGCAATTATTGGTTTCGGCTGGGTGGCACAGGATTATTTTTATCCGGCATTACAGCAAGTAGACGGTATGCAATTGGTTGCTATTTGTGATCCGTATACCCCTAAAGATTTAATTCCTGAAGGGGTCAATCTATACCGAAGTTTAGACCAAATGTTGGAAGATGAAAAGTTAGATGCTGTTTATATTGCTACCCCTAATAATCTACACGCCCGGCAGATTGCAGCCTGTACGCAACGACAACTTGCTATTTTATGCGAAAAACCTTTGGCGGCTAGCCTGGAAGACGCTTACCGAATATTAGAAAACGTTTCAAATGCTTCTATAACCTATCTATCCGCTTTTGATCAACGCTACCATCCGGCACATATTGCCATCAGGGATTTGATACAAAAAGGTAAAATAGGACAAGTTATCCAGGTACGTATTGATTATGCTTGCTGGTTAGATAAGGAATGGGCAGCTAACAACTGGCGTATCGATATGAACCAGGCTGGGGGTGGCGCTATAATTGACTTAGCTCCCCACGGAATGGATTTGGTTGAATATATCTTAAATCAGGAAATTGAAAAAATACAGGTATTGTTCCAAAGTTTGATTCAGGATTATGAAGTAGATGATGGCGGAGTGTTGAATTTCCAAACAGACGGGGGCGTGATCGGAAACTCACTAGTTGCTTATAACCGTAAAGAATCACTTCCGCGAAGACGGCTGGAATTTATAGGCACTCAAGGCATTTTATTAGCTGAAAATACGATGGGTCAGGATCCGGGTGGCACTTTACATTATATCAATGCAGAAGATGGTTCTCAAACACAAATTGAGTTTGATCAGCAGGCATCTCCTTTTACCCGTCAGGTTGAACATTTTAGGGATTGTATTTTAGAAAAAGAAGAAGTATGTAAAACCGTAGCACAAGATGTCAGGTTATTTGAACTGGTCATGAATTCGTTAAAAAAGGAGAATATATGTCTTTAACCCATTATGCATGTACCCACTGTGGAGGTTGGATTTTATGGTTTGATACTCAGGAACCTTTGTATTGTGCTAATTGTATGGACGTACGGAACGCCTTACCTAATGAAGCCTTTAGTTATATTCATATTGATCAGGCTAAGGGTAATTATAAAACCTATCATAGAAAACATAATGACCAATTTTACGAATTCTGGACTGAACCTCAATTGGGCTTAGGTTCGCACGGATGGCTGATCTTACATCCGCAAGGAAATATTGCCTACGAAGCTGCTCCGTTTTATGATCAGGAGTCCTTACAATTTACACAATCTTTGGGCGGAATTAAATATCTGGCTGCCTCACATCCGCACGGATATGGTGCCTTATGGCAACTACAGGAAGCTTTTGATCCTATGCTGATGATTCATAAAGATGATTTACAACATACCAAAGCTTTCAAGGTGACCCAACCTATGGATGACCATTTGGAACTGAACGGTAATTTTATTTTTGATCGGTTAGGCGGACATTATGACGGGCAAACTTCGCTGTATGTAAAAGATCAGCAGTTATTTTTTATCGGGGATGCCTTAAAAATTGAATTCGAAAATGAGAAACCAGTAGCTTTAAGTTGTCATAAGGGTTTTCATTATAGCATCCCACTAACCCTTGAAGAACTAAAAAAATACATCGAAATCTTTAGCCGGTATGATTTTCAAAGTGTCATCACCCCTTTTGAGCTGGGACATCCGATCGACCAACAGACCGCAGTTTTATTATTTAAACATTTGATTGAAATCGGGCCACATACCCAACCCGTACCTATTCACACATTAAAAGAAAAATATGTTAGAAAAAGCACTACAACTATATAAAGAACATTTACCCGAAGGCTATCTGGAAAACTTTAGGATCGATAGCATAGACCATTTAGGGGTTCCTATTTATGATACCACTCTATATACCGATCAGGGGAAAGATATGTTTAACGGAGTGGGTTACGGTAAAACTCCGGTCGAAGCCGAAATCGGAGCCTTTGGAGAATTATATGAAGGATATTACAACACCAAAAACGTAAAAAATCTTTCTAAAAAAGAAGCTTCATATCGTGAAATGATTACTGAATTTGGAGAGAAAAATATAATTGATCCGCTTACCCTGGTTTTGTCAGCAGGTTCTACCTATAGTCCTGAATTACCTCTGCAATGGACACAAATCCAGCATTGGACAACAAAGAAAAGTGTGTGGGTTCCCGTAGAATTTATAAGTAATCGAAACGGCGATACGTATTATGACAATCAGTTAATCCGATCGATTACCAATGGTTGCGGAGCAGGAGATACCTGGGAAAGAGCCGTTTTACATGGAGTATTGGAATTACTACAACGGGATGGGAATGCAGACAGTTTTAGGGCTTTGGATAAAGGAAAAGTGATTGAACTGGATCAGGTAGATGAAGAAGTTAAAGAATTATTACAAGATTTACGTAGCAAAGGATTAGAAGTTATCCCAAAATTGGCCCGGATTACTGCAGGTTGCATAAGTGTATATGCCGTAGGCCTAGATTCTTCTCAGGAAGACTTTTCCTTAAGTGCAGCGGCTTGCGGAGAAGCGGCAGACCCAAGTTATAACGTAGCCCTACGAAAAGCCATTCTGGAATGTGCTTCTTCACATACCCGAAAATTATTTGCCCATAGTCCGTACCAGCGTAAAAAGCAAATTGTACCAGAAGGGTACTGGGAACGTAATGTGGAAGCAATTAATTTGGACAGCGAAGAAAATCGGGCTTTAAAAGCAATGACCAACTGGATTTCTTCGGATAAAAAATATATTGAAGAATTACTTCAAGATACAGTGTATAGCCAAAAAGAAACCGTAAAAGCCTCTTCTTTACCTGATTTTAAATTTGATAATTTAAAAGATAAACTGGAATATGTTATTTCTAAATTAAAAGAAGAAGATTTGGAAGTGTACTATTTACCTTGTACTTCTGAAGATGCCCCTATCAAAGTGGCAAAAGTAGTAATTCCAGGTATCGAAATGGAATTGGGGAGTTACCATCGTATTGGATATCGGGGTATCAAACGACTATTAGAAGAGAATAGTGAATTGATTAGTAATACACCGGGAGAAGGAAAGTTACAAATACTAGTATCGCAAGAACAGCAAATTGCATTAGGGCAACCGTATTTCCTGGAAGTAAATAAACTAGACGAAATCATTGATCCATTATATCCTTTGTATCGCGAACCTACGGCAAACGCTGCACCTTTAGCATTGGAGACTAATTATTTTGATAATTAAAACGAGTTTGGTAAAAATGATGTGTAAAGTAACAGTTGAACGTTCCAAAGCAGCGCTTTGAAATCTTTTTTCATAAGTGTAAGATTTATTTTGCGTTAAAAATTTTTGAAGCCTTGGAAAAAATTTAGCAAAATGAATCTGGTTTTTGGTGAAGCCAAAAAACACCTTGAAAAAAGCGTCTTTTCTTTTGTTTCGATTTCTCTTGTATCCGACGAACGGAGTGAGAGGAATACATAGCAAAGAAAATGATAAAATGTTCTAGGTACTGAAACTTTTAATCTATTGAAAATGAAGATTTTAATTAAAAATTAGATTTAAAAAAATTAAACTATGGCGTTACGCTATGCATATAATACTAACGGATGTAACAATCACCGGCTTTATGATGCTTTGGATTTAATTGCCGAAGCAGGCTACAGCGGTATTGCCTTAACCCTAGACTGGCATCATTTGGATCCGTTTGCTGATAATTGGGAAATTCAAACGCAAAAATTAAAGAGACGCCTGGACGAATTAGGATTAGGAAGTGTGATTGAAACCGGTGCACGGTTTCTACTAAACCCAAAACAAAAACATGAACCAACGCTGATCAACCCAACTCAAGAGGGAAGAGCTTACCGGGTTCGGTTTTTAAAAAGGGCTGTATACATTGCAAAAATATTAGAAAGTGAAACCGTTTCCTTTTGGGCAGGAGTTTTATCTGATGATGTTAGTAAAGAAGAGGGCTTAAGTTACTTAAAAGAAGGAATTACCGAAGTAGCCAAGTATGCATCAGAACAAGGTGTAGTAATTTCTGTAGAACCAGAACCAGGAATGTTAGTAGAAACCATTGCAGATTATCATCAGCTAATCAAAGACATCCCATACCCTATAAAATTAGCTTTGGATATCGGACATGTTTGGGTGACCGGAGAAATGGAACCTATAGAAGTTATTAAAGAACACGCAGCAAACGCAGGTACCATTAGTATTGAAGGAATGCAAAAAGGAATTCACGTACACCTTCCTTTAAACCAAGGCGATATGGATGTAGTAGGAATTGTAAAAAAATTAGAAGAAATGAAGTACCCAAACCTGGTTTGTGTAGAATTATCCCGTGAAGGTCATCGTGCACATTTGGCTATCACTGAAAGTATGCAGTTTTTAATGGAAATAGCATCTAAACAAATAGAGGTATGAGAATATGTTTTGTATCCCGAAGGTATTTTCCGGCTATTTCCGGAATGAGTATTTATGCCCAAAATTTGACAAAACACCTGGCGGAACTGGGACACGAAGTCGTGATGATCAGTCAGTACCGCGAAGATAAAGAGGGGGTTTATATCTACGGGGGCGGACCTCCACCGGTAGAAAACTGGATGAAAACCTATGGCTTACGTTCGCTAGGCGAAGAAGTTACCGGGCAGGACGAACCGGCAGATTTTGAACGGGATATGAAAGAAATGATCGATACTGCGCTTAAACTACATCAAGAAGAACCCTTTGACCTAGTACACGCCCAATATATGTATCCAACGGGCCTGGCAGCCCTAGAAATCAGCAAACAATTAGATATCCCAAATGTAGTTTCGATTCAAGGGGGTGACGGGCATTGGGTAGGTACCTGTTGCAGTACCCATAAGCATGCGATTGATGCGGTATTACAACACGCGATGAGTTTAATTATTGGGTGTGATAGTTTCGCCAGAGAGGTTAGCGAACGTCATGACATTCCGATAGACCGTTTTACCATTATTTCCGGGGCAGTGGATTTGGATCGATTTACTACGGTAGCAAAAGATCCGGATCGTAAACGAAATAAATTGTTATACCATGGTCGAGTTGATAGCCGTAAAGGAGCCTTGGACTTAGTGTACGCCTGTGATATTTTACGAAAGCGAAACATTGATTTTCATCTGACTATTTCCGGTATCGGACCGGATTTGGATGCCTCCCGAGAGTTGGTTGAAAAATTAAAAATGAACGATCAGGTTTCCTTTTTAGGTAGGGTAGGATATAGCGAAGTAAATAAAGTATACCAGGATCAGGATATTTTTGTATCCCCCTCGTATGCCGAAGGATTCTCCAATACAATTCTGGAAGCTATGGCCACCAAACTTCCTATTGTTGCTACGGAGGTAGTAGGTATCCAGGATTGCCTGGAACACAATGTGAATGCACTTCTTTGCCAACCTGGAAATCACAAGGCTCTGGCAGATTGTATCGAGAAATTATTAAAAGATCATCAATTACAGGATCGATTATTAGAAAGAGCTTATACGGATGTGATGGAGAAATATTCCTGGAAGGTGGTGGTCAAGAAAGTCGAAAAAGAGTACCAACGGGTACTAACCCAAAAAGTAGATACGAATTGGGATCAGCTTTACGAAATTGCAGACGAACGTGAAGATGCGGATTTAAGTTGTCGTTTTAGGAAAGTGCCGCATTTGTTGTAGGATGTATAAAGAATATAACGGAATATTTGTAAATTTAAATAAATTATAGGATTATGAAATCTGTTACAGTTCAACTTTCAGACTTTGAATATAGTCAATTAGGATTAAGTAAAAGTACTATACCTTTTTCTGAACTGATTGAAATTATCGGAAAGAAAATTACAAAACAAACCTTGGAAAAAAGTGTTCAATTAGCGAATCAATACGGACTTTCAAAAATGACAATGGAAGAGATTGACAAAGAAGTTAGAACTGTCCGGAATGCAAATAATAATACTTAATATTACTCAAAGCGTATAGAGATATCTAACTGACCGCCTAAACCTTTATCAATAATACGTTGTAAGGTAGAAAATCTAATATCTTTTAAATTTCTTTCTAGTTTTGAAATATATGATTTATTTGTTCCCGCCAGTTCTGCCAGTTGTTCCTGAGTAAGTCCTTGTTTCTCTCTCGCTTGCTGAATTAATACGCCAATTTTAAAAGTTTTATAATCAGTTTCAAAATCTTTTCTTGCTTCTGTTCCTTTTACACCTACTTCTTCATTTATAAATTGATCAAGACTGGTCAAATTTTTATTCTCTATCTTCATAATATTCTCTTTTAATTCGTTCTGCACGTTCGATCTCTTTTTTACTGGTTTTTTGGTTTTCTTTTGATAACCCTGACAAATAACTACTATGTTGTCCAAGTCGAAAAAGCAAAAAACTCTAAAAATATTATTTCCTACTTGCACTTTGATTTCATATAGTCCACTAGTGTTTTTAAGGTGCTTTAAATAGGTCTCAGGAATTTTATCTAGTTCCTCAATTACTTGTAAGGTCCAGAGTATTTTGTATTTTACTTTCTCATTTTATGCTTTATAAAATACTTTGAAATAATCTTTGAAAAAATAAAGTTCCCTTTTTTTAATCATATAGTAAATATAATAAATGTAGTCTTATTGGACTACATTTTAAAGTTAATTATAAGAGTAGAACGGTATAGGTTTAATGTTAAATACTTTGTATAAGTAGTATTTATACCATTTCATTTACGGAAAAAATAACCGATATATTCTTAAGTTTTTAATTGTTTAATAAAGTACATCCCCTAAAAACAATTCAACTATATTTTGCAAGTAAATAATTTTATCAAAAGTTAAACTTACAATGAATATTCTTGCTATTTCTCCTCATTTGGATGATGCGGTATTTTCCGTTGGGGGTCTTTTACATAAAGCAGTAAAGAAAGGCTGGGATTGTTCGGTAATTACTTGTTTTACGGAATCTGTTTTACATCCTACTGGTTTTGCTTTACAGTGTCAAACGGATAAAGGTTTGGCCATAGAAGTGGATTATATGAAATTGCGAAGGCAAGAGGATAAAGAAGCCTGTAAACTTTTAGGTTTGGATTATCAATGGTTGTCATTTAAGGAAGCCCCACACCGGGGTTATATGGAACCGAAAGCTTTATTTCAACAACTATTACCAGAAGATACCATTCATCATGATTTGGAGAAGAAACTTAATACTATAATTTGTGAGAAAAAGCCGGACATAATTTTATTTCCTTACGGAATTGGAAATCATGTAGATCACCAACAGGTGGTGAAAGCTGTTAAAAACCTTAAACAGGAATTTCCCAAAATCCGTTTTTACCAGTGGTTTGATGAACCATATTATTCAAAAGTCACCAATTCTAAGGAATTTAAAGAACAAACTACACGATTTGAAATGGATAAAGAATTACTAAATATAAAAGCTTTAGAATTTAATGTAACCTCTGAATTTGAAGAGAAAGCCTTAGCTTGTAAAGCCTATACGTCTCAATTTAACTTTCAGTTTAAAGAAGAACGTTTACTGTATGAAGTTTTTGACTTCGCTAGAAATGATACTGGTTCAGGTTCAAGATATGTAGAACGTTTGGTTCAAAGTTAATAATATCTTTAACTTCAATCCATATCCAACGATAAGACCTCATCATCACCTTCATCTAATTCTAAAGCGGGAATACTTTGAATGGCACTTCCGGCAATTCCTTTAATGGAAGCGTGCATTCCGATGGCGTTGTTGATGACTTTGTCGATTTGTTTTTCACGCTGTTTCCAGATACGATTCATCGCGTTTTTTTCTTTTTGAAGGTCTAATTGCATTTGGGTAAAGCCTTCAACAATCCCTTCCATTTGCAAACGAAATTCGCTACTGGTTAAAAAATCGTACAATAACCCCATTTTATCCCCACGATTTTCCTGATTTTGTTTAATTCTACTCCATTGTACGATAGATTGGCGTAGGACAGCGCATAGACCTTTAAATTCTTCATAAGTACAAATCCAGATACCTTCCCTAAGTTCCATTCGATCCATATCTGACGGAGTTGCTTGAGTAACCAGAACCCCAATCGTTGCATTACGTTCCCGAAGGTCATTTTTAAACTTGTCAATCCAGCTGAATTGAAAGGTTTTGGTTCGTTTACTTTCATAGTAAATGATACCACAATTTACCTGTTCTCTAGTATTTACAACTTGTAAACAATCCGCGCCATTAACTCCCTTTTTAATTTCGTTAATAGTATCCAGAGGGAACTGAGAGGTTAGCCACTCTTCAATAGCTAATTCCATGGCTTCCCCTTGTAATTGCGTAGAGCCTTGTTCTTGTTTACGGCGCATTTCTTCCGTCAGGCTTTTTTGTTGGTCTAATTGTATTTGAAGTTCCTTTATTTTTAATTCGTGGCTTGCTGCTTCCTGTCGTTTGATCTTTTCTTTTGCTTCTTGTAATTGTAGGCTTAGTTCTTTTTGAGCTTCTAGTTTGGCAACCTCTGCAGCTTCGTTTTTTTCTCTTTTTAAACGTTCAATTTCGGCTTCCTTTTTTAATAAATCTTTTACCTTTTCGGATTTTTCTGCCAACTCTTCCTGCATTTCCCTTAATTGCTCCCGGCTATCTTCTGCTAATTTTGTTTTGATACGCAGCTCGATCTCTTCTCGATCTTTTTTACGTTGGTCTTCTAATTTTTGAGTAAATTCTGCGTACGCTTTTTTCTTACGCTCCTCAAATTCTTGTTGTTGTTTAAAGAAAGTAGCTTCCCGTAATTCCTGTTCTTTTTGTAATTCTTGTTCTTTTTCCTGCTGTTTTTTAGCAAGTGCAACTTCTTTCTCCCTTTGTTGCTGAATCAAAAGGTTTTTTTCTTTGATAAATTCTTGCCGCATACCTTCTTCAATCTGATGTTTCAGAATGTCATTGACATCAATTTGCGTAGCACAGTTCGGGCATTGTATCGTGGTACTATTATTCATAGCAAAACAAAATTCGGTTAAAACTACAAGATACTACGGCTCATTTAAAAAGCATAGTTTTTCCTGAAATTTCTGGAAAGATTCCGAATACTAACAATTAGAAATTAGTGGTGAAATTTTTGTGAAGATGATGTGGGAAAGGAATTTACGGTTTAGCTATGAACAGTACGAAAGTAAATTGGCGTTTACTTTCTGCTACGTATAAAGCAAAATCTTTTTATTTTTTCTTTTCCTTGTTTAAAGCTAAATCCCAAAGATTTTGCGGAAATCATAAAAATACACAAACCCTGCGATTAAGCCAGAAGTCCGTATTATTTATAGGTTGTATTGTGAGCAGTTTTTATTTAGAATTTGCTTATTACAAAAGGAAATTCTCTAATCCCTATCATTTCAGGATTTTGAGTATTATTAGTTTTTGCCAAAACTTCAATAGTAGTCAAAAACATTAATTCATTTATTTTCATTGTTTGTAGATGGTTTTGCCTACTCAAATGCCAATTTTTGCCAATTTGTAATAATGAACTAGAATAAATAAAATTCGATGCTTCTTCATTTAAACCACAAGCCAGACAAATTACTAATCCATTATCACAGTTTTTAACCTGCTCTAGGTAAAGTTCTTTTGACTTTTCCCGACTCAATGGGTTTCTAAAAGTTCCTCCATCACGAAATGTGGGTACTTTATTAGATAAATCTACCGTTTCAATATTTGATATTTTGCTTCTACAACTTTCAAGGATAATTATCTGTTTTTTAAAACTGAAATCCAACTGTCCCGCTTTAATGATTTCATTTTCATTTATTTGAAAAAGTTGATTATTTTCCTTAGTAGCACCATGACCAATAAGAACAACAACTCCAAATTCTTTTTCAGAATTTTTGGTTGCGGATTTTAAATCTTCGGTAGTAGGTTGGTTAAGAACTATAATTTCTTCTTTTTCGTAAGCTCCCCCGGATTTATCATTAAAAAAAGTCCAATATAATTTAGAAAACCTTTTAAAAAGTTCTGTTTGTACATCATTATGTGGGTGTCCAGTTATTATAAAAACTTTTCTTTCCATTTAGTCTATTCTGATTGATTCTGTAAATTGCTCACAACAAGTAAATAAACTTTACTAAGTGACAAATATCACTTTAGATATAATAGTAATCAAGTCTTATCGTATAGTTTCAATAAACTGTTTAATACTAGCTACCCCGTTATCTGTTAGATTTTTTATAAATGCCGAACCTATAATAGCTCCTTTTCCGGTTTTAGTGGCTTGCCGAAAGGTTTCGGCATCTTTAATACCAAAACCTACTACTTGTGGAGCTTTTAAATTCATATTGGCAATACGTTTAAAATAGGTCTCCTGGGTATTTCCAAAACCGGACGTACCACCAGTGACACTTGCTGAACTCACCATATAAATAAATCCGTTAGAAACACTATCAATAAATCGAATACGTTCTTCGGAAGTTTGTGGAGTGATCAGAAATACATTAATCAAACCGTATTTCTCAAAAGTGTCCTGGTAGTGTTCGTGATATTCATTTACTGGAAGGTCGGGGATAATTAGTCCGTCAATACCAATTTCCTGACATTTTTTACAAAAAGCTTCTACACCATATTGCATCATGGGATTAAAGTAGCCCATCATGATAAGCGGGATGGAAACTGTTTTCCGGATATCTTTTAATTGCTCAAAAAGAAGTTGGGTTGTCATTCCGTTTTTTAAAGCAGCGGTTGAACTTTCCTGAATGGTAGGCCCGTCAGCTAAGGGATCACTAAAAGGCAATCCGATTTCAATCATATCTACCCCGTTTTCTTCCAGGTCTTCAATAATTTTTTTGGTATCATGTAACGAAGGATATCCGGCGGTAAAATAAATGGATAATAACTTTTTGTCTTCGTTTAATTTTGTGTTTATTCTGTTCATTTGTCTTTGGTACAAAGTGTCAAGAATTAAGTACAAAGTATCATCTTAATATTTTGTACTTAATACATTATCAGAGTTTAAAATAATCAATATACGTATTCAAATCTTTATCTCCCCGTCCGGATAGGTTGATGACTACGATATCCTCAGGTTTAAATTTCTTGTCTTCAAAAATAGCCAGGGCATGAGAGGTTTCGATGGCTGGGATGATCCCTTCTAATTGCGATAATTCTAATCCGGCGGTCATAGCATCATCATCTGTTACCGAAAAGAACTCCCCACGCCCGGAACGGTGTAAATGCGAATGTAGCGGCCCTACACCCGGGTAATCCAATCCAGCTGAAATGGAATAGGGTTCGGTAATTTGTCCGTCAGGCGTTTGCATTAATAAGGTTTTGCATCCGTGGATAATCCCTTCTTTTCCTAATTGTGAAGTAGCGGCACTTTCGCCACTATCCACTCCTTTTCCAGCAGCTTCTACAGCAATAATCACAACGCTCGGCTCTTCTAAGAAATGGTAATAGGTGCCGGCAGCGTTACTACCTCCACCAATACAGGCTACCACGTAATCGGGTAGTTCTCTTCCTTCTTTTTCTTGTAACTGCCATTTAATCTCTTTAGATATAATAGACTGAAAACGGGTAACCATATCTGGGTAAGGATGCGGGCCAATGGCCGAACCGATAATATAATGTGTATCTACCGGGTTGTTAATCCAGTCCCGGATAGCTTCATTTGTAGCATCTTTAAGCGTTCTGCTTCCGGACATAGCCGGGCGAACTTCAGCACCAAGCATTTTCATTCGGGCGACATTGGGGGCTTGACGTTTGATATCAATAGCGCCCATATATACAATACATTCAATACCCATTAATGCGCAAACGGTAGCAGTGGCAACTCCGTGCTGACCCGCCCCGGTTTCGGCAATAATGCGGTTTTTACCTAGTTTTTTTGCCATTAAGATTTGACCAATCGTATTGTTGACTTTATGTGCTCCGGTATGGCAAAGGTCTTCACGTTTTAGGTATACTTTTGTCTTGTATTTTTCGGATAATCGTTTTGCGAAATATAATGGGGTGGGGCGGCCCACGTAATCTTTTAATAACTGATCGAACTCTTCCTGAAACGAAGGTTCGTTCATAATACGCAAATAATTAGCCCGTAATTCTTCTACATTAGGATATAACATTTCAGGAATATAGGCTCCGCCAAAATCCCCGTAATATCCTTTTTCATTTACATTATATGTCATAGCTTATTTTTTTAGATAGGGTTTTAAGTATTTACCAATACCAAATAAAATTCTGTCGGTATAATAGAGATAATCTTCGGGATTAGGTTTATTAGCAAGTACGTTTTCAGTAATCCAATCTTTATAATCTGAGATGGCTTTTGAATTCTGTTTACTAAAATGTTCGGAATAGGCATATTCTCCAGTGTTAGAAGTGTTTTGGTAATATTTAAAAGCCCTAAGAATATGTTGATCGATAATGGGCTCTTTATCAGGTGATTTCAGTTTTCTTCCGAATTGGTGAAAAATCTGCCCTGTTTTTTTACTTTTTTCATGATCCTTATTTAACAACCCGTTTATAATATGTTTTTCTTTTCCTAAATCCCCATTTTTCCATAACATAGAAAGCATCAGTTTTTCTCTTGGTGTCAATTTAAGATCATTACTCGAACCAATTAAAGAAGCTAGTTCCTGATTACTTTCATCTCTAAAGTAATCCAAATCTTCGTCATTAAATCGAAATGCAATCCTGGGGTATTTTTTGATATCGATAAAGTTTTTTTTGTCTAATTTATTCTTTAATTCTTTTTCCCAATCTTCTAACTGTTCGCAATTTGTAGATTTTTCTATAATCTTAAAAGATTCAATAATACATTCTTTAAATTCCATAGCTATCAAATCAAACCAAATCCCTACGAATATGGATATTAGTTAAAAAGTGTTTTACTTTATCTATATTTTTTAATCCGGGTTCGTCTTCCAGTTTACTATTTACATCAATGGCATAAATAGGTAAATTGGTTTTTAGTAACAATCGGATTTGGTCAATTTCATCTAATCCTATCCCACCACTTAGAATAAATGGAGTAGAAGACGGGTACTTGTTTAAAACCGTCCAGTCAAAGGTATATCCATTCCCTCCTTTTTCTTTGCCCTTGGTATCAAATAGAAAATAATCGACAATCCCTTCGTAAGCTTGTAAGCGGTCGAAGTTGAATTCATCTTTGATGGAGAAGACTTTCCACACTTCGACAGGCTCAGTGCTAGTACTTTCGACAGGTTTAGTACTAGTTTCTTTAACAAGGTTTGAGTAAATTGTTTTTGGGTGATTCGGTGGAGACCCCAAAGGTTTTGAAAACCTTTGGGGTCTTTTTAAATTACCATTTAATTTTTCTTTAAGTTGCTTGCAGTATTCTGGGGATTCGTTACCATGTAGTTGTACTGCAGCAAACTGATGTTTTTTTACTTTCTCTACAATAAATTCTATGGTTGCATCTACAAAAACTCCAACTTTTTTAATGTAAGCAGGGACATCAAGAATATTACCATCAAAATTTCTGGCGGATTTTTTATAGAAAATAAAACCCATATAATCTGGCTGTAGACTTGCTACGGCTTTGATATTTTCCGAATCTTTCATTCCGCAGATTTTGATTTTCATACTGGATAAACTAGGATATTAATTTTATTTAATAGAGTCTTTCTTAGCAATAAAACTATTTTTTTCGTCCTTTAATTTTAAAACATTATTCTCGATTACTTTCATGTTTTTACTTAAATATGCAACAGATTCTTTTAGTTTTTCAACTTCATCCTGTTCAATATAGTTTTTGTTCTGAGCTATAGTTATTACGGCAATTAAGGAAAGAACTGGTATTAGCGTTTGAATCCAGTTCTTTATTGTATTCCAAAGAATGTTATAATACTCTTTTAAATACTTATTACTTAATAGAGATGAATTTGCTTTGTCATGTGCTATGTAACCTTTAAAATTAACATCATAAAAGCTAATTTCCTTTTCCTCAATAAGTCTAGACGATAAAGCATACAATTCTACTTCTGTGCAGTTTAATTGTTTACACAAGTTATCAAAACTACAGGCATAGTTGTAATTATCAATAGGTTTGTTCGTAATGCTAGAAACTAATATTGGATTTATTTGTTTACATAAAATTGATAATAATTTATGTTGCTTTTTCAAAGTATTCATAATTAACCGCATGATTATTCCAATTCTTTTATAAATTGAGAAGCACTTGCTCCGGGATTTTCGGTTTTCATGAAGTTTTCACCAATTAAAAACCCCTGATAACCATAGGGTTTTAGTTCTTTAATAGCCTCAACACTGCTAATTCCACTTTCAGATACCTTTACAAAGTCATCCGGGATATGCGTGCTTAAATTTTTACTGACCTCAATACTAACTTCAAAAGTCTTTAGGTTCCGGTTATTGACACCTAACATATCTAATGAAGGCATTATAGATTTTTCTAGTTCTTCTAAATTATGAACTTCTAACAAAACATCTAGCGAAAGGCTTTTAGCAAACTCCGAAAACTTCTTGATTTCCTCACGAGTTAATACTGTGGCAATGAGTAGAATGACATCTGCTCCGTATGCTTTAGCCTCCAAAATTTGGTAAGTGTCTACGATAAATTCCTTACGTAGTAGTGGCATTTGGGTAGCAGCTCGAGCCAGCAGTAAATCGTCCAGCGAACCGCCAAAATACTTTCCATCGGTTAACACCGACATTCCGCATGCACCAGCAGTTTCATAATCCAGTGCTACATCCTGTACGCTTACTTTTTGGTTGATTACGGATTTAGAGGGAGACCTACGTTTATGTTCTGCGATAATACCCGTATCACTGTTTCGTAAAGCTTGTGCAAGTGAAGTTGTCTCTCTGTCAAATAAAACCGACTGCTCCAATTGTTTTACAGGTATCAAACTTTTCCGAAGGGCTACTTCTTTACGTTTATCTATTATTATTTTGTCTAGTATGTTCATTTATTTAATTCTGAATTCTGAATTCTGAATTCAGAATTATTTTGTTTTGCTAATTCGGTTACCTTTATGACAAAATCAGTTTTTCCTTTCTGAAAACTTCTTTTATCTTTAGAAAATCGAGAGGCTAATCTTAATTTTAAATCTTCGTACTCTCTTGCTATCTTTTCATTTTTTCTAAGATAATCCCTAAAATAGATTCTATCCCAAATTTGTGAATGAGTTTTAGGTGTCATGTGTACAAAGAACTTTTGACTATTCTTTCCATCCCTACAAAACCCTTTAGCAAAGATCATATATATAGGACCATATCCATCTTGCATACAATACTCATAACCTAAGGATTGCATATCTTTAATAACGGTCTCGTCGAAAAGTCGTTCTTCAGGTATATCAATTAGAATATCAATATAACCTTTTGAACTTAAGTTGGGTATGGAAGTACTACCAATATGTTCAATATCTAAAGCAATATCTTTACCTAATTTTTTTTCAATTATTAATTTTTCAGTTGAGAAAATAGTTACCCATTCGGATTGATAAGGTACCATTTTGATAGGAAATAAAGTTCCCCACTCTTCTACTGTTAATTCTTCTATTTTTTTTTCAGAGACATTCATTTTCGACGTATAAAATTCTGAATTCATAATTTATAATTCCGAATTGCTAAACTTCCAACTCCTTATAATTCATAATTTTTATCTTCAACTACCAACTACCAACTACCAACTACCAACTACCAACTACCAACTACCAACTACCAACTACCAACTACCAACTACCAATTACCAACTACCAACTACCAACTACCAACAACTATCTACTCAACTCCTGCACTCGCTGTAAAGCTTTTAATCCTTTTCCGGATAGCAGGGATTCTTTTGCTTTTTCGAAGCCTTGTTTTGGGGTTAAGCCTTCTACGGTTGCAATGGCAATACCAGCATTGGCACAAACTACATTGTTCTGTGCCTCCGTACCTTTTCCTTCTAAGATATTTAGAAAAATTCCGGCAGAGGCTTCAATGGTAGTTCCTCCGGCAATATCTTCCATTTGTAAAACCGGTACGCCAAAATCCTGAGGGGTTAACATCCCTTCGGTATGATTAGATATGGTTTTAGTACTTCCTGTCAAAGATATTTCATCATAGCCATCCAGCGCATGAACAATTGTGAAATTTTTATCCGTATTCTGATACAGGTATCCGTACATTCTGGCTAGTTCAAGGTTAAAAACACCTACCATCTGATTTTTTGGGAAAGCGGGATTCACCATAGGTCCCAGCATATTAAAAAACGTCTTAACCCCCAGTTCCCGCCGAATGGGGGCTACGTTTTTCATCGCCGGGTGAAACAATGGAGCGTGCAGTACACAAATTCCGGCTTTATCCATACTTCGTTTTAGAAATTCTTTATCATTACTAAATTTAATCCCTAAAAATTCCATTACATTTGAACTACCACAGGTTGAAGAAACCCCGTAATTACCATGCTTAGTCACCTTAACGCCCGCCCCGGCAGTTATAAAAGAAGACAAAGTGGAAATATTAAAAGTATCTTTTCCGTCACCACCCGTACCACAGAGGTCAATCGGATTGTATTCGTTTAAATCTACGGCCACACAAAGTTCTAACAACGCATCACGAAAGCCTTCTAATTCTTCAATCGTAATACTACGCATCATGTATACGGTAAGAAAAGATGCGATTTGACTTTGGTTATAGTCTCCTTTTGAAATATTAACCAAAACCTGTTTTGCTTCTTCTTTATCAATCGTTTCGTGGTTGATTAACCTGTTTAATAATTGTTTCATAATGCTTGTTTCTAAAATCTTTCCGCTTAAAGCGAAAGGAATTTTTACTTGGGTGTGATTGTGTTTTATTTTTTATTTAAGTTGTAAAGGTTCAAAGTTGCAAAGACTCAAAGTTACAAAGACTCAGAGGTTCAAAGATGCAAAGGTTCAAAGCTGCAAAGTTACAAAGACTCAAAGTTGCAAAAAATCTGAGACTCAAAGGCTCGAAGAATCTAAAATTAAAGACTCATAGTTTCAAAACTTCTTAACTTTTTATAATTTATCATCGTTCTAATTTTTTTACTTCGTATCCCAACTCAAACTTCCCACTTCATACTTTATACATAATACTTCCCACTTCATACTTTTTAAATAAAACTTTCGGCCTCGGACTTTATACCTAATACTTCCCACTTCATACTTTTTAGGAGCTCACCCAATTCTCTAACATCTTTTTTCCATTTGGGGTTAAAACGGATTCCGGGTGAAATTGTACGCTACGAACGTCCAGTTCTTTATGGCGTAAGGACATAATTTGTCCGTTTTCATCATAAGAAGTTACTTGTAAGCTTTCAGGAAAATCCGATTCGGATACGACCCATGAATGGTAACGACCTACTTTAAATTCCTGGTTTAATCCCTGGAACAATACTTCATCTGTTACCGAAAGGTTTATTTTTGTTGCTACTCCGTGATATACTTCGTTTAAATTAATTAAACTACCGCCAAAAACCTCTCCAATGGCTTGCTGACCCAGACAAACTCCAAAAATACTTTTGGTAGGGGCATAGGTTTTAATTATTTCTTTTAGCAATCCGGCTTCATCCGGTATGCCCGGACCGGGAGATAATAATATTTTATCAAAGGGAGCTACTTCTTCTAATTGCAGTTGGTCGTTACGCTTTACAGTTACAGTACAACCTAAATCTTCAAGATAATGTACCAGATTATAAACAAACGAGTCATAGTTGTCAATAACTAAAACGCTAACCCCGTCCTTTTTGGAAAGAGAAGGAGTAATGTCCGGTTCTGTTGTATTTTTAGTGTTCATTTTTAATTTTTAAATTCAGCTACTTCTTGATTAAAAAATGCTGTAAAAGATTATAAAATTGAAATTATAGTATCTAATTTCTACTAAAATAGTTTGAGCAGACTAAATACTTTCAGCCAACTTTAACGCTTTGGTCAAGGCTCCCAGTTTATTATAGACTTCCTGTAATTCATTCTCTTCGTTAGATTCGTTGACTAATCCGGCTCCGGCTTGCCAATGCAATTCGTGATTTTTACTTAAAAAAGTTCGGATCATAATAGCGTGGTTAAAATTGCCCGAAAAATCCATAAACCCAATGGCACCTCCGTAGAAATCCCGATTGACCGTTTCATATTTTTCTATAAGTTGCATGGCTTTATGTTTTGGTGCACCGCTAAGCGTACCTGCCGGGAAGGTGTCCGCAACAACCTGCATAGTATTAGTATCTTTATCTTTCTTTCCGGTCACCTTACTAACCAGATGTATAACATGCGAATAAAACTGAACTTCGCGATACGTATCTACGGTAACTCCGCTTCCGTTTCTACTTAAATCATTACGTGCCAGGTCAACAAGCATGACGTGTTCTGCATTTTCTTTTTCATCGACTGCTAATTTTTTAGCAAGTTCGGCATCTTGTTCGTCATTTCCGGTTCGTTTAAAGGTTCCGGCAATTGGATGAATTTCGGCAATACCTTCTTTAACTACCAATTGTGCTTCCGGAGAGCTCCCGAAGATTTTAAAATCCCCGTAATCAAAGTAGAATAGGTAAGGGGATGGGTTTACGCTTCGTAAAGCCCGATACACATTAAATTCATCTCCTTTAAAAGCTTGCGAAAAACGTTTGGATAATACCAGTTGAAAAACATCTCCCCGTAAACAATGCTTTTTGGCTAATGCCACATGCTCTTTATACTGGTCATCGTCCAGGTTTGAGGTAGTAGGTCCTGTAGTGGTAAAGTTATATGTGGCAAAGTTTTTTACCTGTAATAAAGATTCTATTTCGGCAATATTGCTTTCGCAATCATAGCAGTGTGCAAAAATATAAGCTTCGTTATTAAAATGATTAATAGCAATAATGTTCTGGTAAACACTGTATTGAATATCCGGTATTTGCAACGAACCTTTTTTCTTTGAAATGTCAATATCTTCAAAATAACGTACGGCATCATAAGCGATATACCCAAAAAGCCCGTTACTGATGAACTTAAACTCTTTTGAAGAAGCTTTAAAATTACCAGCAAACTGATTGACTATTTCCGGGATATTTGTACTTGTTGTAATTGCTGTTTCTCTTTCGGTTTTATCCGGAAATTTTTCCAGAATAGTCTCATTTTCTATACGAATGCTGGCAATCGGGTTACAGCAGATGTATGAAAAACTATTTTCATTTCCTCGATAATCGCTACTTTCTAATAACAAACTATTAGGAAATCGATCCCGGATTTTTAAATAGACACTGACCGGCGTAATAGTGTCCGCCAGGATTTGTTTATAATGTGTAGTTAATTTATAACTCATTTTATTATTCTTTTTTTGGCTTTAAACCTTAGAACCGATCGATTTAATTACTGATAAATTTATTATTCGGGCGTCTCATCTTAACTAATCTATTACCAACATACTACTGTCTTGGTTAAAAACGATTACAGCAGTTTTATTTATAAAAAAAAGGCTTGTCGTGAGTTGACAAGCCTTTTTATGTTTATGCATAATATAGCAGTTACCTCACGAATTTTGAATTTCGAAAGACCACCACCAAATATTTTGTAACGTATTTTTCATTGATTTTATTAACGCCTCAAATATAGAATTTATTACAGATTTTTTCAATAAAAATTAATTATTTTAAAATAATACTTACTTAAAAGTCAATATCATTTTATCTATATAGATGATTATCAACATTATATTAAAGAATCTTAGTCTTTAAAGGTTTAGGAATAGTTAAGAAATATCTTTTACTCAGCACTACAGTATTCTTGTTATAATATACTACCTTAATTTTTTTAGAAGAACCTTTCAATTTCTAGTTAAGAATAATAAAGGAAGCAGCTATTCTTAGGATACTACATCTATTTATATGATAAGGAAATCAAATTAAAACTTTTAAGTTCAATTAGCTACCAGGTGATGATTGTTAATTTAAGGTAAGATTTTAACACATAAAGGTCGAAAACTTTTTTATATCCTAAAGTTGTGTTTAATTTAAACTTAAATGTTGTTAATTATTAAAAATACAAGGTAGGTTTTTAATAATTTTAGCTTTATGAATAGATTTTTTTGCTTTATTGCTGCACTTACTTTTTTTGGTTGTGCTCACAATGAGAAAAAAATAGCCCTAAATGCAACAGAGGTTATAAAGAAAAATGGGGTAGAAGTACCGGTCTATGATTTTGAAGCGTTTGAAAATTTACTGCATCAAAATGATAATAAAGCTCGAATTATCAACTTCTGGGCGACTTGGTGTAAACCTTGTATAGCTGAATTACCCTATTTTGAATTAATTAACAATCAATATAGAGATAAAGAAGTTGAGGTAATTCTAGTAAGTCTGGATATTCCGTCTGATATTGAGACAAAACTTATACCTTTTCTTAAAAAACAAAAAATCGATAGTAAAGTACTGGTATTAGATGATCCGGATGCAAATTCGTGGATTCCAAAAGTAAATTCCACGTGGTCAGGAGCTATTCCAGCTACTATAATTTATAAAGGGAATACGGCTCATTTTTATGAGCAGTCATTTACCTATAATGAATTAGAAAAACAGTTAAAAAGAGTTTTGTAATTTTTATTTTAAACTATGAAAACATTAAAATTATTGGTAAGTCTTACCTTCATTATTGTAGTAAGTGCTTTTGCGGTTGAAAATGTTTCCTTTAAAAAAGTAGTTACAAGTGGTTATACTATCGGATCAGAAGCAACCGATTTTTTACTTCAGAATGTAGATGAAACTATGGTTTCGTTATCAGACTACAAAGATGCAAAAGGGTTTATTGTTATTTTTACGTGTAACCACTGTCCGTATTCCGTTGCTTATGAGGATCGTATTATATCATTAAACGCAGAGTTTGCATCAAAAGGGTATCCGGTAGTTGCTATTAATCCGAATAATCCTAAATCTTATCCGGATGACAGTTTTGAAAATATGAAAGTAAGAGCTAAAGAAAAAGGCTTTACTTTTCCTTATCTTTTTGACAAAGGACAGAAAATATATCCGCAATATGGTGCTACTAAAACTCCTCATGTGTATGTGTTACAAAAATCGGGAGATAAACATATTGTCCGCTATATAGGAGCCATTGATAACAACTATAAGGATAAGGAGAAAGCAGATAAAAAATATGTGGAAGATGCGGTAAATGCTCTGTTAGAAGGGAAACCGGTACCTGTAGAAACTACAAAAGCAATAGGTTGTAGTATCAAAGCATAAATCTTGTTGTTAGATAATAGTATATTATCAGTAGTAGTTCTTTAACTCAGATAAGAACGGTTAGATTTAGTTATATATAGTGATTATTGTCTGAACAATAAGTTGTAAACCATTAGCTATCTTCTTCAACTAATATTTTCTTCTCTAAGTATGAGTGGTTTATTTTATGCTATTCGCACTTTGTTAGGTACTTCGATTTTGAAATTTTGATTCCGTAGTAATTTAATATTGTAGTACTTCGTTTAGCTTTAAAATGTTATTTTCGTAATAAATTTGAATACATTGCGACAATAGCATTAAAACACTTATTATGATTAAAGATATTACCCAGGATGAGTGGGTAGAAATGATTGAAAATGATAAAGACGCTGTTATTCTGGATGTAAGAACAGATGATGAAGTAGCAGAGGGTTACATACCGGGCATGATTAACTACGATATCCATGGCGGACAAGAATTTATGGATCAGTTGAATACTTTGGATAAAAGTAAAAATTACTACGTCTACTGTCGTTCCGGCGCAAGAAGTGGTCAAGCTTGTCAAATCATGGATCAAAATGGTTTTGCAAATGCGTATAACCTCATAGGCGGGTTTATGAACTGGGATGGTGATATAGAAGAATAGTAAAATTATGAAGATAAAGCTGCTAAGTATTATTTCCATTCTTTTGGTTTTATCCGTGAGTTGCGCACAAACTACGGAAACTACTGAAAAAAGTACAATAGAACTCCTTTCTCCCGAAGAAATGAATACCTTATTATCCTTGGAAAACGTACAGCTTATTGATGTGCGAACCCCGAAGGAATTTCAAGGGGGACATATTAAGGGAGCTATTAATATTGATTATAGAGATGCTAATTTTCTGGAAATGCTTGCTAAAGTAGATAAATCCAAACCAGTTGCCGTGTATTGTAAAAAGGGTGGGAGAAGCGGTGCTTGTTCAAACATTATGCAAAAAGAAGGTTTTCAAAAGATCTATGACCTGGATGGGGGAATTACGAGTTGGATCTATGAAGGGAAACCGGTTTCTAAGTGATTTGTGGGTGATCTTTTAGTAATGTGTTTCAGATCAAACATGAATTAATTCAAAAGAATAGTTGTAATCTATTAATCTTTTACTTTTTTCGTTGTCAATCCAGGCTTTTTCTTCATGACTTTTTTTCATAATTTGAGTTGCATTTTATTTTTAATGAACTTTAAAGTAAAATCCCATGTCATTAAAGATAAGAAGAAGTACCATAGCTAAGAACTATCTAAAAAACTAAATCAATCAGCTAATAGGTAACCAAAAGATATAAAAGAAACACTAAATAGGTAAAAATAAAACCTAGATTTATTAACAATATTAAATACTAGTCAATCAAAAGAATTTAATTACCAACGCTTTCAGGTATTTTAAAAAGTTTTAGCGTTAGTTGGCTATAAGTAGATAATGTACTTTGTTCCGGTTAAATCTTAGTATAAATCATACGTGGAACATATTTCCGAATACATTGAATATGCTGCTAAAGGCATAGAAATCATAGGTATATTAGTCATTATAGTGGGTACGTTACTAGCGTTACTACAGTATGTAAGCCATCTTTTTAGTGCAAAAGAAAAATCTTATTTAAAATTAAGACACCAATTGGGAAAAGCTATTTTACTAGGATTAGAAATCCTGGTTGCGGCTGATATTATCGCTACGGTAGTTACTGAGCCTACGATGAATAAGGTACTTACCCTGGGGGTTGTCGTATTGATACGAACCTTTCTAAGTTTATCCTTACAGGTAGAAATTGAAGGTAAGTTTCCGTGGCAATCTTCTAAAACTAATAATCTAAAAGAATGAAGCTAAAATATATATATGCACCCTTTCTGTATGTTTTCTTTATAATGTGTTTTTATATCAATATGAATGGACAGAAGAAATATGAAAGGGAATATCGAATTCAGAAAACAGAATTTCCGGTATCTGCTATTGATTATTTAAAACAAAACAATTTTACTACCTGTAAAATCAAATACTACCTGGAATCTGACAGCACCAATCAAAGTTATGAAGCCAAATTTAAATATAAAGATCACAGGTATAGCGTAGAATTTAATACCAACGGAATTCTAGAAGATATTGAAGTGAACGTAGATTTAGACTGGTTGGATAAAAGCTTACAGGAACAAATAGCTACACGACTAGATTCGTTGTTTAAAAAGCATCGAATTTTAAAAGTTCAGGTGCAATACCCTAATACGGAGGTTGAGAACACTACAGTTATTGCCAAAGCTGCAAAAACCTTGGATACCTCAATACTACATAACTATGAATTATTAGTTGCAGCAAGAAAAGAAGATGAAGGGTATAGCGATTATGAATTACTTTTTGATAAAAAGGGAAACGTGCTAAAAATCAGAAAATCGGTACCACCAGCTTATGGATATATTTTGTATTAGGTTTTTTCTGATCATAGCATCCTGCTTTATGCTACAAGGAGTCGCAGCTCAAAGCAACTTCGGGGGTTTTATGCAACCTCAGGTGACCCTGGAATATAAAATAACTCCAATGTATTCTCATACGAACGGAATTGAAGAGCGAAATTCTTTCAGCCGAGAGGCTAAATCATTTTGGGAGGTACAACAATTAGATCTTTTTCATTTCTCCCAGCTTCGGATTTTGGATAACCAAACCCTGGCAATCGGAATTCAGTATCGATTCCGACAGCTTTTTTCCGAAGATAAAGAAGACGAATTGCGATTTACCGAGCAGTATTCTTTGACTAAAAGAGGATTTTCAGTACGTTACGGACATCGGCTACGCACCGAACAACGAATTAGCAAGGAAGAAACTATTCATAGATTTCGTTATCGATTTATGTTAGATTTTCCTCTAAAAGGACAGGTCTTAGATATACATGAGCTTTATATTGCTTTCGGAACGGAAAGTTTATGGAGTGTGGCTTCTTCAACGCAACCGGAATTTGATCAACGACTTCTTATGGATTTCGGATGGGTTGTCACTAAAAGTATCAGTTTAGAATTAGGTATTGAACACCGAATTGAAAACTACACGAATGACGTAGCGCAAAATCTTTTTATCAACTCAAGTTTAAACTTTTCATTGTAAAAAAGCAAAGTACTTTAAGGGTTCTTCCCTTCAATTTTTCAAGAGTGCTATTCTTTATTCTTAAATGAATCAAATCACTTTCCCTTCTACCAATTGTTTTATCAAATAAAAAAATAGCATGATACATAGTATAATATCTCCTTAGGCAGGTGCCATACTGGGTAAGCTAAAAGTCCTATAATATCCTTTTAAAATTATGTAAGATAAAATCGATGCTATTTTAAGAATTTTGCCAGGTACAAATTACAAGAAATTATTAATTCATTTAAAAAGCTATTTTATGAACACGTATGCTAAAATAACAGAACAAAAATTAAAGCCAATCAAATTTAACCGAACTTATACTTCAAATTGTGATACGATTGTTTGTAGAAAAAATACCAGGAAGTTAAGTAAAGCGTATAATATTGTTTAAATAATTAAAGTAAAATGTGCTATGAAGAACATACTGATTATAACAACATCACACAGTGAGTTACTGAATACAGATACTACCACAGGACTGTGGCTCGGAGAATTCACAGAGCCTTACTACTATTTTATTGACAAAGGATATACGATAACCATTGCGAACCCTAAAGGAGGCTATCCACCGATTGATCCGGTAAGTGAATTAACCGAGAATATTACCAGTTCAAACCGACGTTTTCAAGAAGATCCGGAAGTGAAACAACGATTACAGAATGCTATTACCCTCGATGAAGTAGATGTGTCAAAATTTGACGGCGTATTTTTTCCGGGAGGACATGGACCTATGTTTGATTTGGCTAATAACCAAACCTCCGCAAGCATCATCAACCAAATGCTAGTACAGGGAAAACCTGTAGCTTCGGTGTGTCATGGGCCAGCAGCACTGATAAAAGCTGCCGAAGAAAATCCTGCATTGTTGGTAAATAAGAAAGTAACCGGATTCTCAAACGCCGAAGAAAAGTTGGTTTTAAAAGATGATACAATTCCTTTTTTCTTAGAAGATGCTTTAAAAGAAAAAGGAGGTAACTATACCTCAGCAGCCCTACCTTTTACAACTCATGTAGAAGTGGACGGACTGCTAATCACCGGTCAGAACCCAATGTCTTCTAGTAAAGTTGCCGAAGAACTGGATACTATTTTAATAGAACAAACCGTAATTGTATAAATAAATAAGCGTAAGAGAGTTAGTTGAAGAAATGGTAAGCTAGGATTATATTTTACAGTAGTGCGTTTGAATAATAAATTTTATTAAATCAGTAAAAAACTAGCAATAACAAAAGTTTTTATTAGAAAAGTTAAATTATTCTGAGTTCAACTGAAGAGTTCAATATCCTAAATAAAATTCAGGACAGGCTACTTTTCTTTATTTTATCACAAAAAGCGTTAACCCGCCCTGCCCGTCCGACCAGGGCGGGTTAACGCTTTTTCTTGAATGTATTTTAAGTATTTAGATACAACTTTCAACTGCATTTAGTTGATCGTGTAGTATAAAGCGTTTTAAAAAATAACACAATCATCACGATCATTAGCAAAGAGAATGGTAGCGAAGTAATAATTAATAACTTTTGCATGGCAATCAGGACATCTACCTGATCATTACTATTCCCTAAAAAGATGATGCCGATGGTACATAAAGTTAATAGTAATGTCCAGATCAACCTGTGCTTCTTCCCAGGTTCTTTCTTTCCTCCATCGGTAAACATACTTAATACAAAAATGGCTGAATCCAATGAGGTCACCAGAAAACTTACCAGGAGCAGAAGGATAACCGAGTTAACGAAGCTAGCGTAGGGGTAGTACGAAAAGAACTGGTAAACAGAGGTGAAAACATTGTCAAACTCTCCGGTGTAGGCTAAGCTATTTTTTATAATTTCAAAAGCAGCAGTTCCAAAAGTGGTAAACCAGAAAAACGTTCCTAAGGATGGGATTAATAAAACACCTAATACTAGTTCTCGTATAGTTCTTCCCCTGGAAATACGGGCAATAAAAATTCCGGTAAAAGGTGCCCAGGCCAACCAGAAAGCCCAGTAGTAATAGGTCCAATCGGTTAAAAAAGAGGTTCCCGGATTAAAGTTACCTAGGGCCAGGCTTAAGGGTATAAAATCTATAATATAGTGATATAGTGCAATAAAAAAACGGGATATAATTTGAAGTACGTTTTCCTGAAAAAGAACAAACAGTAAAAGAAGTACCGTACAATAGATATTAATTTTTGAGATCAATTTAATTCCCCTTGATATTCCCGCATAAGCAGATATCCCGGCAATTATAGAAATACCTAGTACAATATATACGGTTTGGGATATGGAGATAGTGGTATCAAATAAATAGGCTAAACCTCCTTCAATTTGTGTTGTACCTAGTCCAATAGCTGCTACCAACCCGAAGATAGTGGTAAAAATACATAAGAGGTCAATAATCGATAGATAAGCTTTGTTTATAAAAGTAGGTTGACGTACCGCTTTCGAACTATAAAAGGTACTACTCATCTTTACCGGGGTATCCCTAACAAAAATGGCGTAACCAAATATGATGGCAAACAGTGCGTAAAATGCCCATGCAGTAAACCCCCAGTGATAGAACACATATTCGAGTGCGATAATATCAGTACTTGCACCGTTTACAATCGGAGGGTTGTTTTTCATAAATACGGGTTCTTGTACAGCACGCAGTAGAATCCCTGCACCCATCCCTGCGCTGTATAACATAGAAACCCATTCTAAACGTGAATAGGAAGGTTTTTCAAAACTCTTACCTAATTTTTGCTTACCTGCAGGTAATAGTGCCACTCCTATTACTATGAATACACTTAAAAATCCCAGGTACAAATAATAATGCCCGAAGTAATTACGGACTTCTATTGAAAGTTTTTCAATAAAGTAGTAAGTAGCTTCGGTTTTAAAAACAAAAAAGTAAGATATTGTACAAAACAAAAGACTTATACTTATCAATAAACCGTACCGCTTTAAATAATACATAAAAGGCATTTTATAACACTATCGATGAAAGATACTATTATAAACGGATAGGATTAAAATTTAACAGTTCAATTCCACTTTTTTTTGCTTTTCATTAAAATTTTTATTTTAACTTGTAATAACTTAAGGGTAGAATACATGTATAATATTTTGACTAAACCGTAATGATGTTTTTGTAAAGCGTATGTAAATCTATTATTACAAAATCATTTATTGAGGTTGTTTTTTAATAACTAACTTTTAAATAAATACTTATGAAAAGAGTAATAGTAGATTACAAAAAATTGAACGAAGACATTCTAAACCTTCTTATCAATAAATTTCCTGACGGTTACAACGACGGAGATATTATTTCTTTTAGAAATCAGCACAACGAAACGGTCGAAGCGGTCGAAGTAAGAACAGAAGAAACGATCTACCTGGTTAAAATTAGTAAACGCTTGTCAGATACCATGGCAAACTTTATGGATGAGGAAGATACTAGTGTAGAAACTACCAATCAATCCGAAGAACTGGACGTAGTGATTTCAGACGAATAGATTTTAACTTTTATGTAAACTTCTTTAAAAGGGTTTCCGCAGCTTGAAAGGGGGACAGTTTTTTATTAACTACTAATTTTTCAAGAGAGGCAATTTCGGATTGTAATTGTTTATTTTGATAGAATTGTGATAATAACCTGTTTTCTATAGTCTTATGTAGCCAGTTTATATCCTGTTGTTTTCTTCTCCGATCAAAAGATTTATTTTGCTTGGTAAATTGAACATACTGCGCTATCATTAGGTTTGCTTCGGCGATACCTTTGTTGTGCAGTGCGCTACAACTAAGAACCTTAGGTTGCCAGTCATTTTCTTTAACTGATAATAAATGTAGTGCTTTGCTGAAGTGATTTTTAGCTTTTTTAGTTGCCAGTTGATTATCACCATCATCTTTATTAATTAAAATGGCGTCGGCTAATTCAATAATACCTCTTTTAATACCTTGTAATTCATCACCGGCTCCGGCTAGTTTTAATAATAGAAATATATCAGTCATATGGTAAACGGCAGTTTCGCTTTGTCCTACCCCCACCGTCTCAACAATGATACGTTCATATCCAGCGGCTTCACAAAGTATGATGGTCTCACGGGTCATTTGCGTAACACCACCTAACGACGTTCCGGCGGCAGACGGTCGTATAAAAACTTGATCTGAGGCAGCCAGCTTTTCCATTCTGGTTTTATCCCCCATAATACTCCCTTTGGTCATAGAGCTGGAAGGATCAACTGCCAGAACAGCCAGTTTTTTATGCTGTGTCATCCAGTAAGTGCCTAAGGTTTCAATAAATGTACTTTTGCCTACTCCGGGCACTCCCGTAATTCCGATCCGGACGGAATTGCCACTGTAGGGCAAACATTTTTGAATTAACTCTTGTGCAAGTATGTTGTCTTGTTCTTTTTTGCTTTCAACCAGTGTAATTCCCTGGCTTAAGGCAACAATACTACCTTTACGAATTTCTTCAAATAAAAAAGGAACAATATCCGGAGATAGCCTGCTCTTTTGAAAAGAAGTTGCCAGTTTTCTATTAATATGAGAGGGCACTTTAGGTATGCTTTCTGTCGATTTTTCCTTTCCGGACACGGGATAGCTTTATTATAATTTTAAGAAACCTAATGTTTAAACTTTAGGTAAGATACACTATATTGAATTTAAAATAAACGTAAAATATGAAAACATTGTATACTGCAGAGGCGACAACGAAAGGTGGTCGGGCAGGTAAAGTAACTTCAAGTTCAAAAGCTATTGATAATCAATTGAGTGTACCTAAAGAACTTGGAGGTGAGGGAGGTAATAATACCAATCCGGAAGAATTGTTTGCAGCCGGATATTCTGCTTGTTATGGAAGTGCCTTACAACATGTGGCAGATAAACACAAAATAGACCTTGGTGATTTTTCAGTAACCGCTTCGGTTTCTATAGGTAAAACCGAAGAAGAAGATTTTCAACTATCCGTAATATTGGATTCATATTTACCTACGGTAGATATTGAAACCGGTGAAAAACTGGTAAATGAAGCGCATAAAGTATGCCCGTACTCCAAGGCTACCCGGGACAATATTGATGTAACTTTAAATATTTTATTGGACGAATAAAAGTCTTCTATAAAAGGTAAGAAAGGTTGTTTGGTCTTAAGTTAAGTATGCTACGTAAAATGGGTACTTTCGTAAATAGACCAAACAACCTTTTTTTTAATACTCATCAAGAAGTATACATTCGTTCATTAAATCCGAAGATCAACTGTTTTTTTAAAGTTCGGTATGATTTTTATGTATATTTTGTAACATCACTAAAAAATTATAGTTTTATAGGTATCTATAAAAAGGAGACAGCTGTTTTTTAACCATTAATATAAGAAGTTTTGCTACAGATTGAATTGATAGACAAGTGCAGGAAAAACGACCGAAAGGCGCAAATGGAATTGTATAAAAAATACTGCGATGGTATGTATTACGTTGCCCTGCGTTTTCTTAAAGATCCTTTTGAAGCGGAAGAAGCCATGCAGGAGTCTTTTATCAAAGCTTTTACAAAACTGCATCAGTTTAATGGTGATGTCACTTTTGGAGCCTGGTTAAAGCGTATTGTGATTAATAAGAGTATTGATATGCTAAAGGCTAAAAAACTGCAAACTATTGCGCTTAACGAACAAATTATGACTTCGGTTGAAGAACAGGAAAATTGGGTGGTTGAAGACTCGGTTACGCTGGAAGAAGTTAAAAAAGCTATCGAACAGTTACCGGAGAAATACAGATATGCCGTCATGCTCTTTTTAGTAGAAGGCTACGATCATAAAGAAATTAGCGAAATCTTAAATATTACCCCGGTCTCTTCTCGTACCTTAGTACATCGAGGAAAAAAACAACTACAGGAACAACTTAAACATTTACGATATGGGACAGGATCTTAGAGAGTTGTTAAAAAAAGATAGGGGATTACCAATAAATCAGTTATCTGATAACCATGAGTTAAACTTTTTATCAAAACTGGAGCAGGAGTTACCTGTTCAGGAAAAAAATACGAAACGATTTTGGAATACCAATTGGATACGAATTACGGCGGGACTGATTATGGTATTGTCAATTAGCCTTTCTTACCTTTTTATGGGAAATTCGAATAATAAAGCTGATTTTATACCGGGTGTAAGTGATGTGCAAAATGCTAAAGTGATTTTACCCAAACAAACCTCATCGCTGGCTTCCATATCTCCCGAATACGAAAAGGCAGAACAGTATTTTCTTAAAAATATAAAATTAGGTATATCAGAAATCACTATTGATAGCAATAATCAGGAATTGGTACAAAGTTTTATGCGTAGGTTAAAAGAACTAGATGAGGAGTATCAAAGTCTCAATATAGAATTAATGGAATTGGGACCTAATCCTCAAAGTATTGAGGCTATGATGGAAAACCTGACCCTTCGTTTATCACTTTTAAATCGTTTAAACAGTAAACTTAAAGAACTGGATACTCTTGAAAATGAAAACTATATTGATTTACAGGCTTAGTATACTACTGCTGTTTTTAGCATGTATCTCCAACCTTGTAGCTCAAAAAAGACTTGACAAGTTTGTAAAAACTTTTAAAGTTGAAGATAATTTAACCTTACAGGTAAATAGTAATTATTCTAAAATAATCATAAAACCTTCTGAAAAAAACGAAGTAGCCGTTCACGCATATTTTGAAGGTGATATTCAAAAAGAAACAAAAAAAGAATTGTTGGCTGACTGGGAGGTGACCGCTAGTAAGGATTTAAATAGAATTGTAATTCAAACCACTACGGCAAAGTTCTGGGCGGGAGAACCCAAAGTATCTTCATCTGTTTTCAAAAAGATTCAACCGGAAGACATTAATACCTTACACGCTGTAATTGCAAGTATTTTAAATCCGGTTTTAAATAATAGTAAACAACAATATAAAGTCAACCAGTTAAATAAAAAGCTAAAAAGTATTGATTTTGACACAGCATTGTATATAAAAGATGAAAAACGCTACGTAGAACAATGGCATCACCAGATTCGGGAGAAATTTGGAAATAATTCTGATGATTTATTAAAACTATGGTTACAAAACCTGTCAGAAGAAAGTAATCATATTTTCCTGGCTAGTACGGATCTTCCGGGTTATCATACAACTACCACGACTTATATGGATAGGTTCATTAAGGGTTCTACTACAGATATGACAGAAGTTTCGCAGTATATTGGAGATACTGTTACCGTTTATCAATTTCGTCGTAAAAAAGGAGTTCAGGATAAAGTGACTAAAGTCCTTGAGGTTAGTGTTCCTGCTACCACGCAATTGGAGCTAAAGGTACGACATGGAAGTGTAAGAATTTTTGAATCGGTAGCTAATGTTAAAGCTTCTTTAGCCTATACTAGTCTTACTGCAGATGAAATTACCGGAAAACAGTCTATTATTGAAATTTCTTATGCTCCGATATTTGTAAAAAAATGGAGTAGTGGGCATTTAGCCTTAAACTACGTTAAGAACTGTAGGTTACAAACGGTGAGTAATCTTCGTATTAACTCCGATTCTAGTAATATCTTTATGCAGGAACTTCAGAAGAATACGGCAATTTCCGGTAGTTTCGGAACTATTTCTATTTCTTCTTTAGCAAAAGATTTTGAAACTTTAGATTTATTAGTACAGAATGCGGACTTTCAATTAAAAGTACCTAAAGAAGTAGTATTTAACTTTTCATTAAGTGGTTCACAGAATAAAATCCAGATTTCTAAATCAGTTAAAGTCTCCGCACGAAAAAACTTTGAAAATATCTTTGTTAGTGGCTACCAAAATTCCAGAAATACAGAAAACTTAATCAATATTCAGGCAAAATATTGTAACATTAGTTTACAATCCATATAAGTTCGCTGATTCTTCTTTTTATCAACAACTTTTAGTGTCAAATTATATTTTAAACTTTGCGTATTTCATCCTTTAATTTTTGTATTTCATCTATTTTTAAGATAATTTTAATTTTTAAATATTTGTTAATCAATTATTTATGATTTTTTTTAAATCAATTTTAAGATTTTGTGTATTTCAACGAATTTCTAAAACAACTGGTCTAAAAAAGGGGAAATTATTTTATTGGTATGGTAAAAACACTTATCATTGTATGGTATTCACGCAACAAGATTAAAGTATTGATATAAAAATTACGCCCCAAATGAAATTATTTATCATTCTATCATTAGCAATACCTACTCTATTATTTGCTAATACTGAAAAAGAAGCATTAGAAGTTAGACAAGAAGGACAGATAGTAACAGTTACCAATTTTGAAGAAGGAAATAAAATTAAGGTTTTTGAAACTGTAAGTGGAGTTCATGTCTTGTCAAAGAAAAGAGGTCAAATTGATTTAAGTCAATTACCAGAAGGTTCTTATACAATCATAGACAATTCAGGTCGGACAGTTGAAGTTATCAATACTGGTGAAATTGTAGAGATAGACGAAACCACTAATGAATTTTTAATTACTGAAGATGCGCCATTAGTCGTAGAAAATGAAGATAGTACTGCTGAGGAGCAACCGTTAAACGACTTTACTCATTACCAACCTCTGAAAATTAAACAAGTTGACAATAGTATTGAAATTCTTGATTTTACCGACGGTGATATTATAAAAGTGTTTGAATTTGAAAATGATATTCATGTGCTGACTAAAAAGTATAATGTAATTGATTTATCACAATTACCATCCGGAAAATATTATTTAAAAAATAATAAAAGACAAATAGCAGTTGTAGAAAAGACAGAACTGCTTACCATCGAATAAAAATTGGAATACAGACATAATTTTTATTAACACGAGGCATACTTTAGTATGCAAATTATTTGGGGAAGAACCTGCTACTTCGGTAGCAGGTTTTTATTTTTGTCTTATATTCCCTTTTTAACACAGTTATGAATAGTATCTTTCCCATTCTTTTACCTGAGTATCCTTTACATCAACAATACGTAGAAATTGATCTTTCTCAATCCAATGTAGCATTAAAGCAAATAGATATTACATCAGCTATTGCCATGGATACTTTTATAGCAAATTTTCTTACAGAGCACAAAGCTTCTGTTGCTTACGGGGGCTATCTGGAAAAACGTGCTATTTATGATAGAAGCCAGGTATTTAAAAACAAAGGTACTACGCCCCGTAGAAATATCCATCTGGGGGTTGATTTCTGGTGTAAAGCGGGTACTCTGATAGCTACCCCTTTTGATGCTAGCGTACATAGTTTCAAAAACAATAATAAATTAGGAGATTACGGACCTACGATAATACTTGAACATAAACTAAATAATACCACCTTCTATACACTTTACGGTCATTTAAGTTTAGCATCAATTGAGCAGATTGAAGTTGGACAGAGGCTTAAAAAAGGTACCGTTTTTTGTGCTTTGGGAGATCATTCTGTTAACGGTGATTATGCACCTCATTTACATTATCAGGTTATCAAAGATATAGGAGTGCATTCCGGAGATTATCCCGGAGTATGTTCATCTGCTACTTTGGCTACGTATAAAAATAATTGTCCGAACCCTTTATCATTTCCGGGTCTTTAAGTTGCACTACTTTATTCTATAAGATTTCTTAAAATTGTTAGGGCTTTACCGATATAAGACAATGGTTTTGTAAGGTTTATGGGATTTTCATGAATTCATTAAAAATGTGAGACTCATTTGTGACATTTCATAATTAAAACTTACATTTATATTATATAACTAAATTATGAATAAAATGCTTTCCATAAAAGATACTACAGTAAGGGATATTGTAGTAGATATGGCAAAGTACTTTGAAGTGTCGGTTAAAGAATCTTTTAATGTAATTTCAATAATACTACCGGAACATATTGGTACCGGAGAAATTAAAGGAACTTCTTTTGATTCTGGAATAGGAGTAATTGAAGCCTTTTATTCGCTGCATGATGATCTTATTATAGAATTAGCACAAGATAATATTCACCCTCTTAAATTTATTTTTAATATTGGTCAAAATATTCAACACCAGTTTAAAGGTCTTGACGGAGACACTACGATTAAGACTTTTGAAAATTTAATAGTATCCAACAATAACAAGTATAGTAACATTTTTAAAATTCCTAAAAGTGAGAATATTAGTCTTTTTAGTATTGAAATCAACCGAAAGCAGTTTCATCATAAGTTAAAACAATTTGAAGAAGGCCTAGAAGATAGTTTAAAACTTCTGTTTAATGACCTGGACAGTAAAAAACTAATTTGGTATAAGGCTAGTTGTAGCCTGGAAATTGCTGATATTATTTATGAATACAAAAATTGTGAATTAGAAGGTTTTATGCGTTCTTTTTTCCTGGAAAATAAGGCAAATGAAATTCTTTATAATCAGTTATTACAATACCTGGACGACGATGGGGAAACGAGCTCAAATATACCTCGTAATTCAGATATTAAATATATTGAAGCAGCAGCATCGTTTATTAAAGACAATGTATCCGAATCTATGTCGGTATCTAATATAGCAAAAATAGTAGGCATTTCTCAAAAGAAATTGCAACGTGGTTTCCAAAGTCATTTTAAGCTTTCTATTAATGATTATATTAAAGAGAAACGTATGGAAAAGTTGGTAGATCTCCTGATAAATACGGATCTAAGCATCTCAGAAATCAGCTATGAAATTGGTATCCAGAGTAAAAGTTATGTTTCTAAACTTTTTAAAGATAAATATGGTGTAAGCCCTAAAACCTATCGTAAGATCAAACGGGATGTACAACTTAATTAAATAGTTAGTTGATTTTCATAATACTTACAGACCATATGCTCTAATTCTTTAAAATCAATGCTGGAAAGTAGGTTCAGATCTTTACTTTTTGAGTTTTCCAGTAAAATTAGCTTTTCTATTCTTTCTTCAAGTATTGCAAGTTGTTTCCTAACACGATGTTGAGCTTCAAAAATCTCCGGACGCTTAAGGTACATCTCTCTCAATTTCTTAAAGGTAGTATTCAACCTTTCGTTTAAATGATTTAAATTTCTCTTTAAAACTACATCTTTCGCACCTTGTTTAAAAAGTTCGGAAATGGTTTCCTGATCGGATATGACCCCAGATACTACGATACAAGGAATACTTGAATTCTGATCAGCAATAATTTTTAATAAATCCAAGGCATTAAACGTTATCAAGTTGTAATCAGCAATGACCATATCCGCTACCCGATTTTTGATAGCAAATTCAAAGTCAGCCAATTCTTTTACCAAGGTGAATTGCGCTTCAGGAAATTGTTTAAGTACTATTCTTTTAATTAAAGCTACATCTGTTTCATTATCTTCAAGTAGCAGAATTTTTACCGGTAACATACATACATACTTTATTAGTCCAATTGAATGATAACTCTTTGTTATTTTATAAGCCTTTAGCTACTTTAAATATAAAATTTTAATAAAAAACAACTTATAAATTTTTGAAAATGTTGAGCTAATCATATAACTAAATCAATACTAGATAACATGAATCTTCTATTCTATTTTATATTTATTTACCTGTATCTGTTAATTTCCTTCAGTAAGAATCCATTCCCCTTTTTCGATAAGTGGGATGGCTTGCTTGTATTTTACCGTTTTATTTTCTCCGCTTAAGACATGTTTAATTACAACCCGGTCATTTCGACCTATTTTAGGTTGATCACGAACAATAGTTTCTATTACTTGTTGTTGGGGTTGTGTTTGACCGGCAGACCTACTTACGGCAGCTCGTTCATCCATATTAGGAATTTCCTCTTTAGAAGTTTCCAGGTTCTCTTTACGGCTTACCTGCCGAGCTTCCGAAATATTCTGTGTATTGCTACTTGGCAATTCACCCTTAAACAAGAAAGAAATGACATCCTTATTTACCTCTTCAATCATGGCTTTAAATAATTCAAAGGCCTCAAATTTATAAATCAATAGAGGATCTTTTTGTTCATGGACGGCTAACTGGACACTCTGTTTTAATTCGTCCATTTTACGCAGGTGCGTTTTCCAGGCATCATCAATAATGGCCAGGGTAATATTCTTTTCAAAATCCGTAATTAACTGTTTTCCTTCGGTTTTATAAGCTTTTTGAAGGTTCGTTGCTACATTCAGGCTTTTAACCCCGTCGGTAAACGGAACCAGGATACGCTCATAATTACTGGTAGGATCTTCATACACCTGTTTGATAACTGGAAAAGCAATTTCTGCATTCCGCTTCATTTTCTCCTGGTAATGCTGGTAAGCGGCTTTATATACTTCTCCGGCAATTTTTTGAATATCCTGGCTTTCAAAATCCGATTCGCTAACCGGGCTGCTCATAGAGAAATACCGAATCAACTCAAATTCGAAGTTTTTATAATCTACCGCATTTTTATTAGTTTCTGTTATAACCTCTGCAGTGTCATAAATCATATTTGCGATATCCACTCGTAATCGCTCTCCGAATAGGGCATGATAACGTCTTTTATACACTACCTCCCGCTGGGCATTCATGACATCATCATATTCTAATAATCGTTTACGAACCCCAAAGTTATTTTCTTCTACTTTCTTTTGCGCGCGCTCAATGGACTTGGAAATCATGGAATGTTGAATTACTTCTCCTTCTTTTAATCCCATACGGTCCATCATCTTTGCAATACGTTCTGACCCAAATAAGCGCATTAGGTTATCTTCAAGCGATACGTAGAATTGTGAACTACCCGGATCTCCCTGTCTACCGGATCGACCTCGTAACTGACGGTCAACCCTTCTTGAATCATGACGCTCCGTACCTACAATGGCTAATCCTCCTGCTTTTTTTACAGCATCAGATAATTTAATATCCGTACCTCGTCCAGCCATATTGGTGGCAATGGTTACCACCCCAGGATTACCGGCTTCGGCAACAATATCTGCTTCTTTTTTATGTAATTTAGCATTCAATACGTTATGCGGTACTTTACGTATGGTTAACATCCGACTTAAGAGTTCGGATATTTCTACGGAGGTAGTACCAATCAATACCGGCCTTCCAGCTCTAGAGAGTTCGGTTACGTTGTCGATAACCGCGTTGTATTTTTCTCGTTTGGTTTTATAAACCAAATCGTCTTTATCATCTCTGGCAATTGGACGGTTGGTTGGAATTTCAACAACATCCAGTTTATAGATTTCCCAAAGTTCGCCCGCTTCTGTAACAGCAGTACCCGTCATCCCGGATAACTTGTTGTACATTCTAAAGTAATTCTGTAGGGTAACGGTAGCAAAAGTCTGCGTGGCATCTTCAATTTTTACATTTTCTTTGGCTTCGATTGCTTGGTGCAACCCATCGCTATATCGACGACCGTCCATAATACGTCCGGTTTGTTCGTCGACAATTTTTACTTTGTTGTCCATCACTACATATTCCACATCTTTTTCAAATAAAGAATACGCCTTTAATAATTGTCTTAAGGTATGGATACGTTCACTTTTTATACTGTAATCTCGAAACAGTTCTTCTTTCTTTTCAGCTTCTTCTTCTTTAGATAAACCTTCCTTTTCAATTTTGGCAATTTCCATCCCAATTTGTGGAAGTACAAAGAAATCCGGGTCTTCTTTTCCGGATAGATAATCTACTCCTTTATCCGTAAGGTCAATTTGATTATTTTTTTCTTCAATTACATAATACAGGTCGGCATCGATCTGATGCATTTCCCGATTATTGTCCTGCATGTAAAAATTTTCAGTTTTCTGAAGTAATTGCTTAATCCCTTCCTCACTTAAGTATTTGATTAAGGCCTTATTTTTAGGAATTCCCCGGTATACTTGTAGTAGTTTAAAACCTCCGTCCTTAGTATTTCCTTCCTTAATTAGTTTTTTAGCTTCTGCCAGTACTGTAGTTAATAGCTTTTGTTGTTTAGCCACTACATCCGAAATTTTTGGCTTTAATTGTTCAAATTCATGTACGTCTCCTTTAGGTATCGGACCGGAAATGATCAAAGGTGTCCGGGCATCATCAATTAATACCGAATCTACCTCATCAATAATAGCGTAATTATGAGGTCGTTGTACTAAATCCGAAGGAGCATGCGACATATTATCCCTCAGGTAATCAAAACCAAATTCGTTATTGGTACCATAGGTAATATCCGCATTATAAGCCGCTCTTCTTTCTGCCGAATTGGGACGATGGTTGTCAATACAGTCAATTGTTAATCCGTGAAATTGAAAAATAGGGGCCATCCACTCACAATCCCGACGTGCCAGGTAATCATTTACCGTTACCAGGTGCACCCCATTACCCGAAAGTGCATTCAGATACACCGGAAGGGTAGCTACCAAGGTTTTACCTTCTCCCGTCTGCATTTCAGCAACTTTTCCTTCGTGAAGAGCAATACCTCCAATTAGCTGTACGTCGTAATGTATCATATCCCAGGAAACTTCTTTCCCGGCAGCATCCCAGCTTGTAGACCAGATAGCATTTTCACCTTCTAGAGAAACATACGCTTTTACTCCAGACAACTCACGATCCATTGTAGAAGCTTGAACAGTAATCGAATCGTTCTCCGTAAATCTTTTGGCAGTTTCTTTGACTACCGCAAAAGCTTCAGGTAAAATCTCGTTTAGAACTTTTTCTGAAACTTCATAAGATTCTTTTTTTAGAGTATCAATTTCGTTGTAAATATCTTCTTTCCGATCAATGTCTTCGGTTTGATTGGCTTCTTCGTTTAAAGATTCGATTTTAGCCAATATTGGGCGTCTTGCTTCATTAATTTGTTCTTTAAAAGCATAGGTTTTTGCCCTTAATTCATCATTACTCAACCCGGACAGGGTTTTAAAAGCTTTTTTTATCTGGTCAACCCTGGGTTGAATTTCTTTAATGTCTTTTTTGGATTTATCTCCAACAAAAACCTTTAATACTGAATCTAAAATTCCCATATCTAATGGCTATATTTTCTCAATTATGGTTAATCAATTCAGAAAAACCAATATTTATTTTAATTATTATATATTTTAAAAACACTCAGCTATTCCCTTTATAGAAAAAGGCAAGTATCTTTGAAATTTAGGATTTTGTAATTTACATAAAAAAAAGCCTCTTACGAGACTTTTCTACTTTTTATCTTTTAATATTCATCTTCGTTCCAGAGATAATCTTCGTCTGTAGGGTAATCAGGCCAGATTTCTTCAATGGAGTCATAAGAATCACCTTCATCTTCAATAGATTGCAGGTTTTCTACCACTTCTAAGGGAGCTCCGGTCCTGATCGCATAATCAATCAACTCATCTTTGGTTGCAGGCCAGGGGGCATCACTTAAATAAGAGGCTAGTTCTAAAGTCCAGTACATATTATTACCGTTTTTAATTTTTGCAAAAATAATTTTTTAGTTTAAAAAGTCAAGTAAAAAATTAATTATTTACCTAATATTTAAAAGAACGTTTAGTTAAAGGAATTTTTGAGTTAACCACGGCAGTGTTTACGTTAATTTTTCCGGAACCCACTTAACTTCTTTTGCTCCGAGGTCAAGAGTCAATTTTCGTGCCAGTACAAATAAGTAATCCGAAAGTCGGTTTAAATAAGCCAGTACCTTCTTATCAAAAGGCTCGGATTCGTAAAGAGCGGTAGCCAAACGTTCTGCCCGTCGACAAACACACCGGGCGATATGACAGTATGACACGGTTGTATGTCCTCCCGGTAACACAAAATGAGTCATCTGCGGAAGTTCTTCTTCCATACGATCAATTTCTTTTTCTACAAATAAAATGTCCTTTTCTGTAATAATCGGAATGTTAAGTCGCTTTTGTCCGTTTTTTAAAATAGCTTTTTCAGGATCGGTAGCTAGAATGGCTCCTACGGTAAACAATTTATTTTGTATTTCCGTAAGGAACTGCATGTAGGTTTCATCAATTTTTTGATCCCGAATTAAACCGATATACGAGTTTAATTCGTCTACCGTGCCGTAACTGTCAATGCGTACATGATGTTTAGCAACCCGGGTACCTCCGAACAAGGCTGTAGTACCGTTATCACCGGTTTTAGTATATACTTTCATAGCTTGTTGTATCTAAAAACAATATTTTCAGCTTATTTCGAACCAAGTTCATTACTTTCCTTTGACTTACGTTTTTCAAGAACATTATTCTTAAAATTTCGACTTCGGCGATTGTATAATTTTTCTTTGTTGCGTTTTGAATTATAGAAAACAAAAATAAAAAGTACTGCAATAACTAATACGACCAGTATAAGTTGCATTTCTCCTGATAGTGATTCAAACATAAAACCTTAATTTAAAATAGTCCAAAACAGTTGCAAGATACTATCTTTAGCGATACAAGTCTTTGTAAAGGAAGAAAACTAAAACTGTAAAAAATACTATCTTTAACCTCTATGGAATTTTCTTCAAAATTACTGGAAAGTGCCGTGTACGAAATGTCGCAACTCCCCGGAATTGGTAAGCGAACGGCTTTACGCTTGGTACTTCATTTACTAAGGCAACCTTCCGTACAAACTGAACATCTGGCAAACGCATTGAGTACGTTGCGGGAAGATATTAAATTCTGCAAAATTTGCCATAGTATCAGTGATGTAGAGATTTGCGATATCTGTAACAATCCCAGTAGGGATCAAACGCTGGTTTGCGTGGTAGAAGATATTAGGGATGTGATGGCTATTGAAAGTACCGGGCAATACCGCGGCTTATATCATGTCCTTGGCGGAAAGATAAGCCCAATGGATGGAATTGGTCCTCAAAACCTGACAATTTCTCAATTAGTTGAGCGAATTAAAAACACGGAAGTAAAAGAAATTATCTTTGCCCTAAGTGCTACGATGGAAGGCGATACTACTAATTTTTATATTTACCGACAGTTAGAAGGTTTGCCTGTAAAAACTTCAAGTATTGCAAGAGGTATTAGTATTAATGATGAACTCGAGTATGCAGATGAAGTTACCCTAGGGCGTAGTATTTTAAATAGAATACCCTTTGAAAACGCTTTAAAAGGATAATTGATTGTTGTGTCTATTCATGCTTTAAAATCTAATTTTTCAATAAACTCCACCTGTTTGCTAATAGGTATTTAAATAAATTAGAATATATTTCCGGTCAGATTTTCTTTTACCATTGAAGTGGTTTAAACAACTTCTTATTTCGAAATAAAGAAAATCACTTCATTAATAAAAAAAAGGTTTTCTGAAGTTATCCGTAGTCATATTAAATTATAAAGTTCCTTATTTTTTGGAACTATGCCTGCATAGTGTACGTAAAGCTATACAAACTATTGATGCGGAGATTATCGTCGTTGATAATTATTCCGGAGATCGTAGTTGTGATATGGTTAAAGAGGTTTTTCCGGAAGTGATTTTGCTTGAAAACAAAGAGAACTTAGGTTTTGCAAAGGCAAATAATCAGGGAGTAGCCATAGCAAAAGGCACCTATATATGTATACTAAATCCGGATACCGTAGTTGCAGAAAGTACATTTACGACCCTTTTACAATTATATAAAAATAAAGAAAACCTGGGTTTAACGGGAATACAATTGCAAGATGGTAGCGGGTTTTTTCTGCCAGAAAGTAAAAGAAACATTCCAACACCGGCGGTTTCTTTACAACGCCTATTTCATTTTAGAATAGGGAACGTAAAATCTTATTATGCGAGTCACTTAGCTTCAAATAAAGAAGGTGAAGTGGATATCCTGGTAGGTGCTTTTATGTTTTGTGAACGTTTAAAATATCAGGAAGTTGGAGGTTTTGATGAAGACTATTTTATGTACGGTGAAGATATTGATCTGTCTTACAAATTTTTAAAAGCCAGATATTACAATTATTATCTGGGCAGTATTTCCTGTATTCATTATAAAGGAGAGAGTACTATCAAGGATAAAGTTTATGCAGCACGTTTTTACGGAGCTATGCAGCTATTTTATAAAAAGCATTTTGCTACCAGTAGCTTTACTAGCTTCCTTGTTGGTTTAGGAGTAAAACTCCTTTCCAAAGTAACTCAGCTAAAGCGAAATAAAATAAGAAAGGTGTCACCTAATCGATATTATTTTATTTCTACTAACCAACGGATTAAAAAGGATATAGAAAGTACGGTAAAAAAAGAAGTTGAATTGGTGAATAGCTTTTCAGAGATTATAAAGGAAGAGAAGAATATTGAGATTATTTTTGATGCAGCTTGTCTGAGTTTTTCAGAAATTATTCAGGTTATGCAAAAGAATGCTTCTCCCTTTATTACTTTTAAAATTAAACCTCCGGAACAAAATTTTATAATAGGAAGTAATTCGAGTACGGGTAGGGGTGAAGTGATTATTTTAAAAAGAATAATTTAGAAATATAACGTTGAACTACTTAACCTTACATAATTAATTGTTATTTTTTTTTAATATTGAAATGAGTCATACATTACTTTTTCCTACCTGTGTTTTAAATATTTGTAAGAATAATCGTTCAAAAAAAGAATGTTGTAAATTTTATCTAATTTTGTTATAGAAAGACCTTAGTCAATTTTAAATAGAATTTGCATAATCTTTTTAACAAAAAGGAAGATGTAATTTTGCCCTTATTTTAATAAGGATTAATTTAAAATTTAAATAAATTTAGCTACAGATTTTTTCAAACTAATAATTGTTTTTAAAACTAGATATATAGATTGTATTATGAAAAAAGTAAAGTATTTATTACTGATAACTATCTTGTTAATAATCAACTTAAGTTGTAATAACGACGATAATGAATCAACTCCATTGCCTAATGAAGTTATTATTGAAATAACAGACATGAACTTATCTGAAGGAAGGGTTAATTTAATAGCTACTCAAACTACTGGAAATCAGTCTGGAAACTGGTCTGTTGTATCAAAGAACGAAACAAAAGGAGAATTTGTAACCACGACAAATTCTTTAACCAGATTTAAGGGTAGTATTTTAGAAGACTACATTATAAGATGGACTATCAATAATGGAGAAGAATCTGTTTATAAAGATGTTAAAATTTCAATGTATGAAGGAAAATCATTAGAAGAAATTATAAAAATAGAACGCAATATTTCAAAATTAATAGAATTAGCTAAAAAAGGAAACTTCACCATAGGTGAGATGGTAAGTTTAGGTGTTACTGTTGAGGAAATAAAGGATTATTTAACTTTAAAGGAAATTATAAATTCTAACATTTCTTTTCTTGATATGTACGATTCCGGAATAACAATTAAACAAATGATGGGAGAAGGTTTTACTTTTAAAAAACTATGGTTTTTTTTCACCAAAGAATATACTGAATCTAAAAAATCACCAAAAAGGAGTCTTACTCAATATTTTTATAATGAAGGTTTTAAAGTAGAAGATCTTTTTAATGAAGGCATAAGTGTTAGAGCTTTACTTGATAATGGAACTTCAATTAAACAAATAGTAGATAGTAATTATTATACCTTGAATGAATTAATAACCAGTGACCATTCACAAATACCTTTAACTTCCATATTAGAATTGAAAATACCTTTACAAACCTTGATAGATGAAAATATTATAGTTAGAACCCCAATAGATGGCTTTTATATAATGAATTATGTAGTTATTGGTTATTGGTCAAATACTCATTTTATAAAAAATGATTTAAAAGATATAAATAGATTGAATCCTATGGATAATTCTTTATGGCGTTTACCAACCGAAGATGAATTAATTTATATCATCAAAAATAATAAAAAAGATTTTGACCTTTTATTACTAGAGTATGGAAATTATCAATATTCTTCTAACGAAACATGTAGTTATCCTAAATATAGTTCAGTTGGAAATTTAATTAAATCTATAAAGAATACCAATGCTCAATATGTATCATGTTGTACGTTAAACACGGTTAATTGCGAATCGATTCAACATTTATATGTCACTCAGTTATAAATTAAATTTCTTTGTTAATAAAACAAAGTAAATAGTTTAGGTATTGTTATTTGTAATTTGAGCTTAAACTTGTAAAATTAGGTTATTAGGAACATTTGAATGAGGATAAGCTGTTGAATACCAATTAAAGATATACATGGTTAATTTATCCTATAAATTTTAGGTAAACTTTAGTATCAAAAAGCCAGTAACCCTTGACCTATTTTATATTTTCGCAAAAAATTGGATTCATAACTACATATTACTAAGAATATGGCAAAATTTGAACTAAAACTTCCGAAGATGGGAGAAAGTGTAGCTGAAGCAACGATAACTACCTGGTTAAAGGAAGTAGGAGATACTATTGAAATGGACGAAGCGGTAGTTGAAATTGCTACTGACAAGGTGGACAGTGAAGTGCCCAGTGAAGTGGAAGGAGTTCTGTTAGAAAAATTATTTGAGGTAGATGATGTAGTCCAAGTAGGAGCCACTATTGCCATTATTGAAACCGAAGCCTCGGATAAGGCAGAAATTGTTACAGATAGTATAAGTAGTAAGGAAGAAAATGAACCTTTAATTTCGGAAGCTGATCTTCTGGAAAGTCAGGTTATTGAAGTTGTTGAAAAAGTAAGTAGTGAGAGTGCGGAAGGTGCCGGATTTTATTCTCCGTTAGTAAAAAATATTGCTGCTAAAGAAAATATATCAAGCGCTGAACTCCAAAATATTCCAGGAACTGGTAAAGAGGGCAGGGTTACTAAAAATGATATTTTACGCTATGTCGAAAAGAAAAAATCATCTTCTCAAATTGCAGGAGCATTAGAGGAACAAAAATCACCTACTCCTGTATCAACGCCGGTAAAACCAGTAGAAAGCCCGGTAGTAACAAGATCCGGGCAGGACGAAATTATCGAAATGTCACGGATGGGCAAAATGATTGCGCATCACATGGTACAATCCGTACAGGTATCAGCACATGTTCAATCATTTATTGAAGTAGATGTTACCAATATATGGAACTGGAGAAATAAAAATAAAGATAGTTTTTATAAAAGAGAAGGGGAAAAGCTAACATTTACACCGATTTTTATGGAGGCGGTAGCCAAAGCTATTAAAGATTTTCCGATGATTAACATCTCAGTTGACGGTGATAAAATTATCAAAAGAAAAAATATTAATTTGGGGATGGCAGCTGCTTTACCAGACGGAAACCTGATCGTTCCGGTAATTAAAAATGCCGATCAACTTAATCTGGTAGGTATGGCAAAACAAGTCAATGACTTAGCACAACGAGCACGGAATAAAGAACTCAAACCAGACGATACCCAGGATGGAACGTATACAGTTACGAATGTAGGTACCTTCGGTAGTATTATGGGGACTCCTATAATTAATCAGCCGCAAGTAGCTATTTTGGCTCTAGGTGCCATTCGTAAAGTACCGGCAGTAATTGAAACTCCTGAAGGTGATTTTATTGGAATCCGGCATAAAATGTTCCTTTCTCATTCCTACGACCATCGGGTGGTAAATGGTGCGCTGGGCGGACAATTTGTACAACGGGTCAAAGAATATTTGGAAGCTTGGAACGTAAACCGGGAGATTTAATCTTCCCGGTCCTTAGGTTTCTCTTTATTAGTTTTAGACTTAAGATGTTTGGCATCTTTTAAGGACTTATGAATCATCCATTCTAATTGTCCGTTTACGCTACGAAATTCATCCGCAGCCCATTTTTCAATCTGTGCAAAGGTATCCGGGTCAATTCTTAAAACAAATGATTTTTTTTTACTCATATTAATTTATGAATGTAGGCTTCCCGCGTTGATTACGGGTACTGCTTCTTTATCACTACACAAAACTACCATTAAATTACTAACCATAGCTGCTTTTTTATCTTCGTCAAATTCTACAATCTGATCCGTAGTAAGTTGATGTAACGCATCTTCAACCATACCTACTGCCCCTTCTACTATTTTCTTTCGGGCGGCTACAATAGCTTCTGCCTGTTGTCGTTTAAGCATGGCACTAGCTATCTCCGGAGCATAGGCCAAATAACCAATCCGAGCTTCCAGGACTTCAATTCCGGCAATGAATAAACGTTCGGTTATTTCATTTTCAAGGGCATCATTTACCTCATCTAGTCCTGATCGTAGTGTAATTTCTGCTTCTTCTGCATTGAAGTTATCATACGGGTAACTACCTGCCAGTTTACGTACTGCCGCATCCGTTTGTACTCTTACAAATTCCTGATAGTTATCTACTTCAAAAGCTGCTTTATAGGTGTTTTGAACTTTCCAAACCAAAATGACGTTGATCAAAATCGGATTTCCCAGTAGGTCATTTACTTTTAACCGTTCACTATCAAAGTTTCTAGCGCGTAGTGAAATCTTTTCTTTAGTATAAAAAGGGTTAGCCCAAAAGAAACCATTTGCCCTTACCGTACCTGCATAATCCCCAAAAAGGACTAGTACCTTGGAACTATTGGGATTTACCGTAAAAAAACCTTTTACTAAAAGCACAATAAGTACTAAGCCTAAAGCAAATAATGCATTTTCAGTCATTAAAAATCCAACTACAGTTCCTGCAATTATTAGTGTAGTCAGAAGTAAAAATAAATAACCGTTTCCTACCTTAATATTTTTCTCTAAATTCATAATGATATTAATTTGATATCACAATAATACGTAAAATTTTGGCTTGTTTTACCTTTTTTATTTTAAATTTTTTACTCCAATTAGAAAGTGATACAAAATAATTAATTCTATACACGTTTATACATTACTCTATTTTAGTTAGTTATGTTTAAATATTGAGATGTAAAGGGAAGGCTAAACAAAAAGCAGTAAAGTTGTTATAGTAACTTTATAGATTTAAAACGTTGAAAGATATTAGCAGTTGAAGTAATTTCAATATAACTGATAAAATTTATTAATTGTTAAATTCAATCATATATTCATAGATAAATAATTATTTATGGGGAATTCTAGGATTGAAAATAAAATAGTTTCTTTATTATTATTTAATACTTTATATTTACAAAGATGTAATTGTCAATTGATTTCGTTAATTTTTAAAGGTATTAGTTAAGTTACGAAAAAAATTGAGATACTCTGGAAACAACATTTAAATTTGAATGTAAGTTATTTAAACTATTGAATTTTTAATGAATTAAATAACTTATTATGTTATTACTAAAAAACTATTTCATGTGTTTTTATTAGAAACTTGGCATTTTATTATTTATTCTAACATATATTTTTATTTAATATTTTGTTAATTAATCCTTTATACCCCAGTTTAAAATTTTATTAATGTATTTATCGGACTTACGATCCAAAGTCGTGTATGTATGATTGAAAAGCGACATTAAACAAAAGAGTAAATGAGATAATTTGTGTGAAAATCGAAAGAGTAACACTAAACTAACTATAATTGAAAAATGAATAAAATTATCAAATCATCATTTGCAATATTTATAATATTGCTTTTATCACAAGCCTGTAGTACAGAGGAAGAAACCGCAAATAATATTGAAAATAACAACTTTGAGTTAGATACTAATTTGACTTTAACTAAATCAACTTCAAAAGTTTCTAATGTCTTTTATAATATGGGCGTTACGAATATAAAGTTAGTTAAAGAATCAAACTCTGTTCTTTACAAATTTCAATCTGTTAAACCATTTATTACAAATGGAAAATTAATAAATATATCCGACTATTTGATACGTTTTGAAAAAGGAATGATATATTTACAATCAAATTCAGATTTAAAAATAACTTTGTTAAATGGAAAACCTTATATGCAATCATCTGAATACTCTGGATATATAAACGAAGAAACCAGCCCTAATAGTGTTGAATTGAAAATTTTATTACTCTTTATGAGAGAAATGACAACATCAAGTAAAAATAAAATTAATGCTGAATTAGTAATTAACGATGTAGAAGGGAAATTGGGATGTGGATTTTGGGATACATATTATGTTTACAGTACTGGTTTTAGTTTAAGTACAGCTATAGGCAATTTAAGTGATGAAATTAATAATTATAGTACGGGATTAAATACACTTGATATTTCAAGTTGTTCTTCATTCGGAGGAGTAGATACTTCCTGTGGATGGGATGCACATTTTTGTGTAGCTACTCAAGCATTTTGTTGTGGATAAAACTTAAAATAGAAATATGTATGGATTTAAGTATTTATTTGGGTTTACTTACTCCCGAAAAAATCATTACTGGTGGAATCTTTTATGTAGTTCTTTTAGTAACTGCATTGTATATGGTAATAAAAAACGAGAATAAAATTTTTGTGTTTTTATGGATATTATTTATTTTATTTCTACCTATTCTTGGAAGTATTATCTATATAGCAAAGTTTTTTTTAGATAGAAATTCTAATCGTGGATTAGCTAACAAATAAGATTCTATGCTACGATTTTTATTAATTAAAACATTGAAAGCCACCTTTCAATAATAGATGGTATATGTTTTACTAAATAAATTCATAGAAGAAACAATTTAATCTGAAACAACCTATCCTACTGCGGATAGGTTGTTTAGTTTATTGATCTCGGAATTTACTGTAAAGCTTATCAAAATTTATAGTAAATCAATATCTATCAAAGAAATTAAAAGATAACTTTTTTCTGATATTCGGATAGAAGTTATTACCTTTTAATACGTTATAATGAGGAATTTTTTTAAAGTTGTTGCAATAAAATTTATAGAAGTACATAGTAATAATTCTTGAAGAACTTCTAACTCCTTTTTTATTATAATAGTTCAAAGTTGATCTTAAGGAGGCTTTATACGTTCCTAAATAGTGAAAATTACCTGTTGAATAGTGAAAATTAATATTTATAACATGTATAGATAAGCTATTAGCAATTTGACAAATTAACATTAGACCAATTAGTAAAACCTTGCTGATGTTTACTACTCTGGTATGAATTAACTAATTTATTAAACTTTGATTAATTTAATTTTGTAAAAAAATCTTATTAAACCACCCAATCAATGCGTAAATATGTTATAATGATATGGATTCTATATTTTATGAATAAAATATTTTTTACGTAAAGATTTGATAATTAGACTTATAAACTGTTTTTTAATAAAAATTAAGGGTTTATTATATAATTCTATAATAACAATAAAAAATTATGTAACAACTTATATGTATTATTTATAGAGATTTGTATCAAGGAAATTAAAGTAATTGAAATACGACAAGGTTATGAAAAACATTCACATATTTATTTTTACATCTGTATTTATTCTTACTATTATGACAAGTCTTACCTCGATTTCCAATTCTGAATTAAATGATACTACTTTAAATACAACCACCATGCAATTTGATGGTTATGAAGGAAATACTTATTTCTTTACTACTGATGATCAAACTGCATTTGTTATCAAAGGAGATGGGCATCATAAACTTTGGGAAGAAACAAACCCTAACAAGCGAATGATCGGACAAAAATTTGTAGTAAGGTATACTGCAAATAATAGCTATAAGAAATCAATTATTGATATTAAAGATGTGATTGCTTCCTGGAAAGCAGTGGATGATAATATGATGCGTAAAAGATTGTAGTTATAATATTCTACGCTTTACATTAGAATTCTATGTAGTTTTCAATTTTACTCTAATAATATTGGGTTAAATTAATTTTAAGAATGTTAGTGTTTGGTAAAGATTCAAAATGGCTATCACTTCTAGAATTAAGGCTGATTTATAATAATTTAGAAAAGCACCAACCATATTCAAACACTTTATTAGAATTTAAAACTTTTAGATTTTCAGATTCCTACCTACGTAGATAATATACAAGATACGCCACGCATTCAATAATTTTAACTAATCTAATCTGGTTCATCGTTATTTATAATGGCTCTAGTTTAGGATATCGTAAATAATACCAATTTATATAAATCCCATCCCCAGCCCTTCCCAAAGGGAAGGTAGCTAAAAGTCCTTTCTTTTGGAAAGGATCTAGGATAGGATAACTAGATGTAAATAAAATAGTTGGGTTAATTTTGATGTGCTAACGCTATTACAAAATAAAGCTTCTAAAATTTCTATCCCCTAAAAAGGAAAAACTGATCTTTCATACTTTCAATTTCTCCATCTTTGTTGGTAATAATATAGTCAATAGCTTTTTCGGTAAAAAGCAACCCTTTTTCAGTAAGGGAGATGATTTGATTATTTATTTCAATAAAATTGTTTCGTTTTGCCAGATTGATTATGGTTTTAGACTCCGTTTTCTGCCAGTTAATATGATCATTCAAGTGTGAAACATGGCGTTCGCTTTCTTCTTCATGGTTGTTAATATGCAATAAAAACACTAATAAAGAAACTTCCGTCTTTTGTTGTTTCTTTTTATACCAGTTAGAGAAATAACCCCTTCCCGGAGCAAAAAGATAAATTACTAAGAATAAAATTCCTAGAACTGTAGTCATAGCCCCGGATATCGAACTATCTAACCCATGCGCTAACCAGTATCCGCTGATTGCAGAAAACACTCCGAATAAAATAGCCAGGTACAGCATCTTCTTTAAATCATTGGTTAAAAGATAGGCCGAGGCTGCCGGAGCAATCATAAATGCAATTACTAGTATCGCACCTACTGCATCAAAAGCACCCACGGTAGTTATAGAAGAAACCGTCATTAATCCATAATGCATAATTACAGGAGATAAACCCATAGTTGCTGCAATGCCCGGATCAAAAGTACTTACCTTTAACTCTTTAAAAAATAGAAATAACAAGAGAATACTACTTAGGGTAATCGTTCCTATAACCCAAAGTGATTTAGGCCCTAAATCCATACCATGATAAGATAAACGGTCAAATGGAGCAAAAGCTAATTCTCCCAGTAAAACTGCGTCAATATCCAAATGAACATCATTGGCGTTCTTTGCAATTAAAATAACACCAATACTAAAAAGTACCGGAAACACCAGTCCAATCGCCGTATCTTCTTTTACCAACCCGGTTTTTTGAATATATTCCACTAATACTACGGTAAGGATGCCAAAAAGTGCTGCTAGTATAATCAGTAGAGGAGAAGATAAATCCTGGGTGATAAAAAAACCAATGACAATCCCCGGTAAAATAGAATGACTAATAGCATCTGTAATTAATGCCATTTTACGTAATACTAAAAACGTACCTGGAATAGCACAGGCTACTGCAACTAAGGCCGCAATTACTTGTATTTCTAGTTGGGCATCATTCATCTTCAGTTATAGTTGATTGGTCATACAAATTTTCTGCAGTCTTGAACCCATGTGGAGTCATTGACCACAGTGATCCTTTAACATTTATATAATTTTTATCAGCAAGTTTACGTAAGGACTTCTTATTATATCCGTAAAAATTATTTAAAATCTTTATTTCATGCGGATGTTCGATACGTTCGTGAGTTTTAGCAATTGTATGCATAAAAGATAAGGTTTTATACAACTCAAGGTCATTTCGGTTTTTACGAAAACGAATTTCCCTGAATAACAAACCCCTTCCCGGAGAAAAAATAAAAGATACCAATACAAAAAATCCTGCCACCAGTACAATGACTGGTCCTGTAGATAAATTGTTTTGCGTTGCACTTATGGCGGTACCAGTAATTCCGGCAAAAGCACCAAATACTGCTGCCAACAAAATCATTACTGCCAGGCTATTGGTCCATTGCCTTGCTGCTGCGGCTGGAGCCAGTAACATAGCACTCATCAAAACAACACCTACGGTTTGAAGACCTAGTACAATCGCAATGACAATAAAAGAAGTAATTAATATATCCAGAAAATTGGTATTAAATCCCAAAGTCTTAGTATACTCCGAGTCAAAGACAGAAATTTTTAATTCTTTCCAGAATAAAAGTACGACCAGCAAACAAATTCCGGTTATCAGGCTCATGACCATTACGTCGCTTTCGACTAATGTTGCTGCTTGCCCGAACAAGTATTTTTCCAAACCTGCCTGATTAGCATTAGGTTGCTTTTGTATAAAAGTTAATAACAACATCCCAAAACCGAAAAAAAGAGATAAAATTAAGCCCAATGCTGTATCTGATTTAAGATGCGTATTTCTGATAATACCACGTATCCAGAAAGTTCCTAATAACCCACTTATCAGGGCACCTAATAAAAAACCATTGGTACTTTTAGTTTCCAGAATTAAAAAAGCAATAGCGATCCCGGGCAGGGCCGCATGTGAAATGGCATCACCTAACAAACTTTGTTTACGTAGCACGGCAAAACTACCTAACATCCCACAAATAGCGCCTAATATCGCGGTACCTAAGGTAATGTTACGTAGCGTATAATCTGTGAATACCAGTTCTATGTAATCAATAATATTCATATGTTACCTTCTGGTAAGCTTATCATTTATTTGTTAATAGCTACCTTATAATTGATACCGTAAGTTTTAATTAAATTATCATCGTTAAAAATATCCTTAACGGGACCGGTAGCAATTTTTTTTACATTTAAAAAAGTAACCCAATCAAAATATTCCGGTACGGTTTGTAAATCATGGTGAACAACGATGACTGTTTTCCCTGCTTTTCGTAATTCTTTTAGAATATTGATAATAGCTTTTTCTGTAGTGGCATCCACGCCCTGAAAAGGTTCGTCCATAAAATAGATGGCTGCATCCTGCACTAATGCCCGAGCCAGAAAAATACGCTGTTGTTGTCCCCCGGAAAGTTGACTAATTTGTCGGCTTTTAAAAGCAAGCATCCCTACTTTTTCTAGGGCTTCCAGCGATCGTTTTTTTTCTTTTTTACCCGGGCGTTTGATCCAGCCCAAACTGCCGTAGGTACCCATCATGACCACATCTAAGGCGGTAGTGGGAAAATCCCAGTCCACACTTCCTTTTTGCGGAACATAGGCTACCAGTTTTCTTTGCGTTTGGTAGGATTTACCGTAAATTAAAACACTTCCGGCAATAGGTTCGATAATAGATAATACTGATTTTATCAAAGTAGATTTTCCCGCACCGTTAGGACCCACAATAGCCATAAGCACCCCTTCGGGAATGGTTAAATCAATATCCCATAGTACCGGTTTATAGTTGTAAGCTACGGTAAGGTCATCAATCTGTACGGCTATTTTTTGTTCCATAAGCTTAAAATCCAGGTGAAAATAGGCTATTTTAAAGGTTTATAGGTGTGTTAAACCATCTATGTTTTAAAGAAATCTTTTATTTAAGGGCTTCGACAATAGTGGTCACATTATGTATAAACATACCTTCGTAGGTACCTTCTGTTGTTCCTGCATCTCCCAATGCATCAGAATATAAAGTACCTCCGATTTCAACTTCTTTTCCTCTAGACCGAACGGCTTCCAATAAAGCATTGATAGTTTTTTTAGGCACCGAGCTTTCCACAAAAATGGATTTCACTTCTTTCTCAATAATAAAATCTGATAATTTTTGAACGTCCTGTACCCCAGCTTCGGTAGCTGTAGATAAACCCTGAAGGCCTACTACTTCAAAACCATAGGCTTTTCCGAAGTAATTAAAAGCATCATGTGCGGTGACCAAAATTCTTTTTTCGGAAGGTAAGCTTTTAATTTTATCTTTAACTTGTTTAGAAAGGGCAGTAAGTTGTTCAAGATATTGCTTTCTATTTTGCTCATAATACGTACTGCTTTCCGGGTCTAATTCTGATAATTTTTTTACTACATAGGAGGTGATGATCTTCCAGTTGTCGATGTCAAACCAAATATGGGGATCATAATTAGATGCAAAATATTCGGAGCCTATTAAGGTGTTTTTATCCAGGGCTTCGCCTACGGCAATAGTTTTAACTTGTTGATTTCCCATTTTTTCAAACACTTCTACTAATTTTCCTTCCAGATGTAATCCGTTATAAAAAATAGCATCGGCATTTACCAATTTATTGACATCCCCTTCACTAGCCTTATACAAATGCGGATCTACTCCCGAACCCATCAATCCCTGTACCCGAATGCTATCTTTCCCGATATTTTTTAAAAGGTCAGTAATCATTGTAGTCGTAGTAACTACTTGCGGTCGGGAGCCTTTTTTATTTTCATTTTTGCATGAAGTAACCAATCCTAGCAAAAGAATGCTTACTAGGATAATGTGTAAAAACCTAAAATTTAATTTTTTCATGATATATTTTTATTTTGGTAAGCGAATGCTGGCGCCGGCACTTAGTAATATATTTTGTCCTTCGGTAATTCCCGAGCCTACCGTGGCATCTAGTTGTATGCCTTCGGTTAATAAATAAGTGATTCCGGCATCCCACAAGTGGTTTGCTTTCGAATTCTCAGGAAAGTCTCCATATATCTCCGCATACATGCCTAAAGTATCTGTAAGGCTGTATCCGTAGGAAAGCGTGTATTGATAAGCAACTTCAGGTGAATCATCCCCCCAGGCGGCTCCTAAATTATAAGCCAAAGCAGATTTTTTAGATAACGTATGCGCAAAAGAAAACCGAAAGTCCGCTCCGGTAGTCTCCGGTTTATAATCAGCAGAAGCGGTAAAGGGAAGATAAAGATGTCCTAAAAATCCAATTTCAGGCCACCCGTTCTTTTCTTCGGCAATCGCAATTTTAACACCGGTAAGAAAAGGAGTAAAGCCTATTTGCTCTGTAATATTAGACCCCTCTAATTCTTCAATATTAACGGTACTTGTGGTTTTTGAAACGTTCCAGCCTAAGCGTAGTTCCAGATTTTTTAATAATCCGTACCGAAGTAAAGTCGTATTATAGGTAATATTTTCTATTTTTAAAATGTCATCTTCGTTTTCTTCATAAAAAGCACCCGTTTCAATCTGAAGGTATCCTATCGGAATGACGGTAGGTGATTCAGTAGCATCAGGTCGATCTGTGATTAATACTCCCAGAGTGTTGACTTCCTGGCCAAAAGTACCCAATGGAAATATTAATAAACAACTAAATACTACTATTCTAAACAAAAAATTCATTAGGTTTATTACATTTGTATTATATAGGCAAAACTAAAAAAGTTAGTCATGACTAACAAATCTGATTTGAATAATTTAACTAAAAGTGAAGAAGATTATCTGAAAGCGCTTTTTCAGCTGCTCGTAGAGATGCGAATACCTAAGGTAGGTAATAATCTTTTGGCTAGTTATCTAGAAGTTTCTCCGGCTTCTGCAAATAACATGATTAAAAAGTTAAAGCAAAAACGATTTGTAGATAGTGAAAAATACAGCAAATTGATATTAACTGAGTCTGGGAAATCTTATGCGCTACATTTAATCAGGAAGCACCGTTTGTGGGAAACCTTTTTGCATCAGTACCTTAACTTTAGTTGGGAAGAGGTGCATGAAGTAGCCGAACAACTGGAGCATATCAAATCTATCAAGCTGGTCAACGAACTGGATCGGTTTATGAAATATCCTACTAAGGATCCACACGGTGAAAGTATCCCGGATGCTAAGGGGGTTTACCATTCGCAGAAAAAGATTAGCTTATCCTCCTTAACCTCAGGAGATTGTTGCCGGCTTATCGCTGTAAATGATGACTCTGTAGATTTTTTACAGTACCTTAATGAAATTAAACTATCCCTTACCGATCATATTACGGTGATACAAAGAAGGGAGTTTGACGGATCTATGAAGATACAATTTAGAGAAGTTGAAGAAACCATATCTCAAAAAATTGCTGATTATCTATTTGTCTCTGTTGTTTCATAACATACAAAATGTTAAAATATAAATTGAAGGGATAGGCGACGTAAATACCTTTTATATTTGAGTTATACAAATAGTATATGGAGCTTAAATTAAAAAGGCCTATTTGTTTCTTTGATCTGGAAACAACCGGGGTTAATATTTCTAAAGATCGCATTGTTGAAATCTCTATTTTAAAAGTTTTTCCTAATGGAACTCAGGAAAGCAAAACCTGGCTGGTCAATCCTGAAATGCCTATACCTGCTGAAACTACAGCTATTCATGGTATTACTAATGAAAAAGTAGCAAACGAACCTGTATTTAAAGAAATTGCTCCAAAGGTTAATGAGATGATCAAAGGTAGTGACTTGGGGGGGTTTAACTCTAATCGCTTTGATATTCCTTTGTTAGCCGAAGAATTGCTAAGGGTAGGACTGGATTTTGATATGAAAAATACAGTAGCAGTTGATGTGCAAACCATTTTTCATAAAATGGAGCAGCGAACCTTAGCTGCAGCTTATAAATTCTATTGTGACAAAGATCTGACGGATGCTCACACGGCTGAGGCTGATACTATGGCTACCTATGAAGTTTTAAAAGCACAACTGGACCGCTACCCGGAACTGAAAAATGATACTAAATTCTTAGCAGATTTCAGCGCGCGCAAGCAGTTTGTGGATTTTGCCGGATTTATTGCTTATAATAAAGAAAAAAAGGAGATTTTTTCGTTTGGTAAGCATAAAGGTAAACTGGTAGAGACCGTTCTGGATGAAGAACCGGGTTATTTCGGGTGGTTGCAAAATGCCGATTTTCCGTTATATACCAAAAAAGTCCTGACCGCCATACGACTGCGAAAATTGAATAATAGCTTGAACTTATAAGAAGAAGATTTAAATGAAGCTAATTTGTATAGGAAGAAATTATGCAGACCATATTGAAGAACTTCAAAATGAAAAGCCTATAGACCCAGTGGTATTTTTAAAACCGGATACGGCCATATTGCTTAAAAAACAACCTTTTTTTATACCTGAATTTTCAAATGATGTTCATCATGAGGTGGAGGTGTTGGTAAAAATTAAAAAAGTAGGGAAATATATTAATAAAAAATTTGCTCCTACCTATTATGATGAGATCGGGTTAGGGATTGATTTTACTGCTCGTGATTTACAAGCAAAATTAAAGACTAAGGGTTTACCTTGGGAAAAGGCAAAAGCCTTTGATGGAGCGGCGGTTATTGGAAATTGGCTCCCAAAAGACGAAGTAATGGACATTAATAACTTTTCTTTTCGATTGCTTAAGAACGGGAAAATAGTTCAGGATGGAAACACCAGTTTTATGCTTTGGAAAATTGACGAAATTATAGAATATGTCTCAAAATATTTTACTTTAAAGATCGGAGACATTATCTTTACAGGAACACCAGCGGGTGTAGGGGCTGTTAACACAGATGATAAGCTGGAAGGATATATTGAAAACAAACAAATTTTTGCAATACAGGTAAAATAATGAGTAAATCTTACAGCTTAAAAAATGTAAATGAATTGTCAGGCGGTGATGAAGATTTTATTAATGTATTAGTACAAACTTTTCTGGAAGAAATTCCCCCGGATATAGACAGTATGGTACAGGCAGTAAATCAGGACAATCCCCAAATGGCCTATCAGTATGCGCATAAAATGAAACCTAATCTGCAACTTTTTGATATCGATCTTCAGAAACAAATTAAGCAGGTAGAATCCTGGTCTAAAGACAATAAGAAAAAAGAAGAAATACTACCCATCGTAGAAAAAATAGTGAAAACGGTCAGTAAAGCCATTAGCGAATTAAAAGTAGACTTCGCTTAGCATGTTAGCTGAGATAATTACCATTGGAGACGAAATTCTAATTGGTCAGATAGTAGATAGTAATTCTGCATTTTTAGGTAAAGAACTTAATAAAATTGGCATTGATGTTTATCAGATTACTTCGATAAGTGATGATCAGAAGCATATCTTAAACGCTCTGGAAGAGGCTAAGAATAGGGTAGATATCATTTTAATTACCGGAGGTTTAGGTCCTACCAAAGACGATATTACAAAACATACTTTAACAGAATATTTTGATGACACTCTAGTCGAAAATAAAGAGGTGTTGCTTCATATTGAAGCTATTTTTAAAAAGTATATTACCACTCCGATTTCTGATCTTAATCGTCAACAGGCTTTAGTTCCTTCTAAAGCAACCGTTTTAATGAATGCTTATGGGACTGCTCCCGGTATGTGGCTGGAAAAAGACAAAACTGTCTTTGTTTCCATGCCCGGCGTACCTTTTGAAATGAAAAACTTGATGAAAGCAGAAGTGCTTCCGCGACTTATTAAAAAATTTGACCGTCCTTATATCATCCATAAAACCGTATTGACTTACGGGCTGGGGGAAAGTGCTATTGCTGAAAAAATTGATGCATGGGAAAACCAACTTCCACCCTTTATAAAATTAGCCTATTTGCCTAATTTAGGAAGGGTACGATTACGTCTTTCTGCACGTGGTACTAATAAAGTACAATTAGAGGAAGCTTTAGATAAAAATATAAAAGCCCTGTATCCGTTGATTGGGGATATCATTAGTGGTTTTGAAGAAGATTCGGCTATTGAAGAGTTGATTGGCAGAATTTTAGTTGAAAACAAACAAACCCTTGCGGTAGCGGAGAGCTGTACCGGCGGTAAGATTGCTCAGGTCTTAACAGCAAGGGCAGGAGCTTCTGGTTTTTTTAAAGGAGGTGTGACTACTTATGCCACTACTTCTAAAATAACTGTTTTGGGGGTTTTAAAAGAAACTATAGAAACCTATAGTGTTACCAGTCATGAAGTAGTTAAAGAAATGGCATTGGGAGCAAAACAGATTTTTGAAGCTGATTATGCAGTTGCCACCACAGGAAATGCCGGACCGTCAAAAGGAGACGGTGATGTTGAAGTAGGTACGGTATTTATTGGCCTGGCAACGCCTACGGATATCTATTCTTATCAATATACTTTTAGTAATAACCGGGAACGTACTATAGGTAAATCCGTTAATAAATCCTTTGAACTTTTACTTAAAGAATTACGGGCAACTACTCTTAGTAAAGCTTGAAAGATGAAGTAAATCCTAATCTTAGTTTTCTGAAAATTCGTACTTGTAGTTTAGTCGGTATAATCATATTTAATCCGGGAATAGGTTTAAAAATCATGGATTTTTAGTTGTATGTTCTTTAAATAATTCGTTAATTTGCACCCTGTTTTAAAATAACACTTTAATTCCGAAGAAAATGTCAAGAGTTTGCGAACTTACAGGTAAAAAAGCAATGGTAGGGAACAACGTTTCTCACGCAATGAATAAAACAAAGCGTAAATTTAACGCAAATTTGATTAAAAAACGTTTCTATATTCCGGAAGAGGATAAGTGGGTAACCTTAAAAATATCTACTTCGGCTTTAAAAAATATTAATAAAAACGGGATCACTGCGGTTTTAAAAGAGGCAAAAGCAAAAGGTTTTTATAAATAAAATCCTTTTATAACGATAGAATACAATGGCAAAAAAAGGCAATAGAGTACAGGTAATTTTAGAATGTACCGAGCATAAGGCTACTGGTAAACCTGGTACTTCAAGGTATATTACGACAAAAAATAAAAAAAATACTCCGGACAGATTGGAGATAAAAAAGTTTAACCCGGTTCTTAAAAAAATGACCGTACATAAAGAAATCAAATAAGATAAGTTATGGCAAAGAAATCAGTAGCATCTTTACAGACCGGTTCTAACAGATTAACGAAGGCTATTAAAATGGTTAGATCTCCAAAATCAGGAGCATATACTTTTGTCGAAGCAATTATGCCACCGGATGCTGTAAAAGATTATTTTAATAAAAAATAAAGGTGATAAAAACCTGATAAAGTAGCCATTTCATGAATTTGAAATGGCTCTTTCTTTTTATATTAGTGCCGTTATTACGTAAGATAACACCTTGCGGATTCAAAAAGTACTAATTATAACAATTACATTGTTTAGTATCAATTTCCTTAAGTTGCATTCATCCATACGGAAGTACGTATTAACCATAATCTATATCAATTAATCACATGAGTTTTTTTAAAAAAATATTTTCTTCCGAAAAAAAAGAAACCCTTGATAAAGGATTAGAAAAAACCAAAACCAGTTTTTTTTCAAAGCTAAGTAAGGCTGTTGCCGGTAAGTCTAAAGTAGATGATGATGTCCTGGATAACCTGGAAGAAGTGTTAGTAACTAGTGATGTGGGCGTAAAAACTACCATCAAAGTAATAGACCGGATTGAAGAAAGAGTTTCTAAAGATAAATATCTAGGTACGGAGGAATTAAACCGAATTTTACGTGAAGAGATTGCCGGATTACTTTCTGAAACTAATACCGGAAACGCTACGGATTTTGTAATTCCTGAAAATAAAAAACCATATGTATTAATGGTGGTTGGAGTCAATGGGGTAGGTAAAACTACAACTATTGGTAAATTAGCCTATCAGTTTAATAAGAAAGGGTTAAAGGTAGTTCTAGGAGCGGCCGATACCTTTAGGGCTGCTGCGATTGACCAGTTACAAGTTTGGGCAGACCGGGTCAAGGTACCCATTGTAAAACAGGAAATGGGAAGTGATCCTGCATCTGTTGCCTTTGATACCTTACAATCAGGTGTAAATCAAAATGCGGATGTCATCATCATTGATACTGCAGGGAGATTACATAATAAGGTAAATTTAATGAATGAGTTGACCAAGGTGAAACGAGTTATGCAAAAAGTAATTCCCGACGCACCTCATGATGTATTATTGGTACTGGACGGATCTACCGGGCAAAATGCTTTTGAACAAGCAAAGCAATTTACTGCCGCTACCGAAGTAACTTCGCTGGCAGTAACTAAACTAGACGGAACAGCCAAAGGAGGTGTAGTTATAGGGATTAGTGACCAGTTTCAAATTCCGGTAAAATATATAGGTGTTGGTGAAGGGATTGAAGACTTGCAAGTGTTTAATAAACACGAATTTGTAGATTCGTTTTTTAAATAATTCTTGTTGTTATAGCAATCAGACAGGTCTGTTTTATATAAGGATTGTGCTATTTTAAAGCCCTAACCTTTCTTTAATTTTAAAAATAAGTTCATGATAAAATTTATCCGATTTATAATACTATCGCTAATATTTAGTCTGTTTTTTGGTTGTAAAAAAGAAAAGAAGGGTTCTATTATTATAGAAGAAGAAGTTGTATTGGTTAAAGATACAATCCGTACGGATCATACAGAGGTTAAAGATTTTAGGGAATTTAAAGTAACAGATTCAAAATTTATAAATCAGGAAACTCTATGGAAACCTTTTAAAACCGAACTAGATGCTTTTGGGCATTCTACATACGATAGTTTAAAGCCATTTATATTAGAACGGACTATCCCGGAAATACAACACAGTGTAGCCGATGGTGATTTTACTTATGAGGAACTGGTGCTTTTTTACCTATACCGCATTCGTAAGTTTGATCGGCAAAATAAGCTTTCTTTAAATGCTGTTATTTCTTTAAACCCTAAAGCACTGGAGACCGCAAGAATTTTAGATAGTTCAGAAGAACGAATTGATGCCAATTCAATTTTCGGAATGCCGGTTTTATTAAAGGATAATGTTAATACAAAATATATGACAACTACTGCCGGTGCCGTGGTGTTTTCTGATAATAATACAAACGATGCTTTTATTACCGAACGTTTAAAAGAAAAAGGAGCCATTATTTTAGGAAAAGCGAATTTAAGCGAATGGGCGTATTTCTTTTGCGGGGATTGCCCGAGTGGTTACTCAGCAATAGGCGGACAGACTTTTAATCCTTACGGAAGACGTTCCATAGATACCGGTGGTTCCAGTTCCGGAAGTGGTGTCGCAGTAGCAGCTAATTTTTGTGTGGCTGCCGTTGGTACGGAAACGTCCGGTTCTATTCTATCGCCTTCCAGTCAAAATTCTGTAGTTGGCTTAAAACCAACGATCGGATTGCTGAGTCGTACGGGAATTGTCCCTATTTCAAGTACATTAGATACCCCTGGTCCTATGGCAAAATCAGTGATTGATGCAGCTATCCTTTTACAATCTATGGTAGGTATTGATGAAGAAGATCCTGCTTTTAAAGATAGCCCTGAGGTAAAGGAGTTTTATACTCAGGGGTTCGGTAGTGCTTCCGTAAAAGGAAAAAGATTTGGAGTAATGACCACGTTAAAAGAAGATAGTTTGTACCTGGAAGCCATTGATGTTTTAAAAAATCAGGGAGCAATTTTAGTAGAAATTGTTCCTGAGGCTATTGAATTGCCAGACTTTATCAGGTTGCTAAATTTGGATATGAAAAAAGATCTTCCGGAGTATATTTCAAAACAAGGAGCTCAAAATCTATCGGTTAAAAATGTAGCAGATGTAATTACTTATAATATGGAAAAAGACACCATATCAACTGCTCCTTACGGGCAAAAACTATTTAATGGGATTGAAGCTGATAAGGGTTCATTAGAAGATCTAAAAGTAATCAGGGATACATTATTCTCCAGGGGTTTACAATTTTTTGAGCGTCCCATGCAAGCATACCGATTAGATGCCGTACTATCCATAAATAATTACCATGCGGGCTATGCAGCGGTTGCGAGATATCCGGCTTTAACCATTCCTATGGGGTATACGAATAAAAACGAACCCGAAGGATTAACTATAATTACAACGCCATTTAACGAGGAACAATTATTGGAATGGGGTTATGTCTACGAACAAGCATCTAAAAAAAGGAAGATTCCCAGACAGTATCAATAGTTGTTGGGTTTAAGTGAGATAAATTACTGATTCATAACTTCACTTAGTAATTCCCAAAGTTTATTATCAAAGTCAGAAGGACCTAGAGTATTATTTCCAGCATCGTCACCTAAGCGAACAACCACGAGGTTTTGACTAGGAACAATATATAATTTTTGATCTCCTTTTCCTAACCCAGCTATAAGGTCGGTAGGTGCTGAAGAGAATAAGTTCTGATTAAAAACCTGTTCAGATTGAGGGAGTTGCACTTTGTTCTTTCCATTTAACCACCATAGATAGCCATAAGAAGGATTCATTTCTTGTGACGTAGTAATCATATCTTTAAAGTAGTTTATATCCTTTAGAATGACTTCATCTTCCCACTTCCCCTGGTTTAAGCATAATAGCCCAAAACGTGCCATACTCCGGGCATCACTTTTAAAAATGTTTACATATCTTAATCTATTCCAGGCACCTTTCATTCCAATTTTCTGCTGAATTTTTGCAGCAGAGTACGATTCAAACGATTGTCCGGTTGCATTTTTAACAACATCCTGTAGTAAAATATAAGGAGCGTTGTGATAAAACCAACTCTCACCAGGTTCGTTTTTCTTAAGTAGACATCTTGGTTCCGTACAGTTGGTATTAGAAACTTTATAATCTAATCCCGTGGTCATAGTCAGGTGATTCTTTACCGTTATTCTATTTTCTGAAATGACGTCTAAAGAAGACCAACCAGTCCCTAAATACGTTGAAGAAGAGGTGTTGATATCTAAGTACCCTTCTTCCTGAGCAATACCAATGGTTAAAGCAGTAATGGTTTTTGCAGCTGAATTCCATGCATGTTCATCAGTTGAAGTAGCATTATTATAATATTCTTCAATAACTAATTTCCCATTTTTTAAAACAATAAATGCTTTTGAATTTGCAGTAGTTAAATAAGAATTTAAGTCTGTTAACTTTTGCGAATTCCACTGTAGAGAGGCTAATGAAGCGGTCTCCCAATCCTCACTGTCTACGGGTGGAAAGTAAGTAGTTGAATCTGATAATAAATCAGGTTGATTTAAATTTTCTTCAGAGGTAGTATTGTCATCTGATGAACATGAGATACATACTATAAGAAGTAAGGGTATTAGGTTTTGAAATGTCTTCATCATTATGGGGCTTTTTGGTTTAGACTAGAACAAAATAAAAAAGGTTTATGTATTTATCAAATATTACGAGAGTAATTCGTTGAAATACAAAAGTATTACTAGCATCCCTTCTTATATCTTAAGTCAAACTAAAGATATCCTCGTATCTTTGCAGCCTTAAATTGGCAGTTGCTTATTATATGAGAACAAAATCAGTTAAAAAGAACAAGATTAATGTGGTAACCTTGGGTTGTAGTAAAAACGTCTACGATAGTGAGGTGTTGATGGGGCAGTTAAAAGCCAATGGAAAGGAAGTGGCTCATGAAGAAGAAGGAAATGTAGTAGTAATTAATACCTGTGGTTTTATAGCTAATGCTAAAGAAGAATCTATTAATACCATTTTAGAATACGTTCAAAAAAAAGAAGAAGGCACTGTTGATAAAGTATATGTCACCGGTTGTTTATCCGAACGGTACAAACCGGATTTACAAAAAGAAATTCCGGATGTTGATCAATACTTCGGCACTACCGAATTACCGGGTTTATTAAAAGTACTGGGGGCGGATTATAAACACGAATTAATCGGAGAACGATTAACAACTACCCCAAAAAATTATGCGTATCTTAAAATTGCTGAAGGTTGTGACCGACCTTGTTCTTTTTGTGCCATTCCTTTAATGCGAGGTAAACATCGTTCAACTCCAATCCAAGATTTAGTCACCGAGGCGGAAAAACTTGCTGCAAAAGGAGTAAAAGAATTGATATTGATCGCTCAGGATTTGACTTACTACGGATTAGATCTTTATAAAGAAAGAAAGCTAGCCGAACTTTTAAAACATTTGGTAAAAGTAGAAGGAATTGAATGGATACGATTGCATTATGCCTTTCCTACCGGATTTCCGATGGAAGTATTGGAAGTAATGAAAACGGAACCCAAGATTTGTAATTATTTAGATATCCCTTTACAGCATATTTCAGATAAAATTTTAAAATCCATGCGTAGGGGAACTACCCAAGCTAAAACAACGGCTTTGTTATCTAAATTCAGAGCAACTGTTCCTGAAATGGCTATCCGTACGACTTTAATCGTAGGATATCCCGGAGAAACCGAAGAAGATTTTCAAGTTTTAAAAGAATGGGTGAAAGAAATGCGTTTTGAACGATTAGGTTGTTTTACCTATTCTCATGAAGAAGATACACATGCTTACCACCTGGAAGACGATGTTCCTGAAGAAGTAAAAATAGATCGGGTTAACCAAATTATGGAAATTCAGTCTCAAATCTCCTGGGAGTTAAATCAACAGCATATTGGAAGAACCTACAGAGTGTTGATAGATCGTAAAGAAGGAAGCTATTTTATAGGTAGAACCGAATTCGACTCTCCCGATGTAGATAACGAAGTTTTGATTGATGCCACAAAGGACTACGTAAAAACAGGAGATTTTTATAAGGTGAAGATTAATAAAGCGGAGGATTTTGATCTGTATGGGGAGGTGGTTTAATATTCTCAAAATTCAACCCCCGCATTAACTAAACATTAGCAATAGCATACCAAATGTCCGTGTATATTTAGGTTTTTAAAAAAAGTCGTGTATGCTATTGAAAAGTATTCCGTTTAAGGAAACGAATTACTTCTCCGATTTAATTTGTGATTACCTAGATAATGTAGTAAAATTACAACCTTTCTTCAACAGATATCCTTCTCTTGAAAATTTTAAAGAGCAAATAGCTGAAAAGCAAGCGTCTTTTCCTCAACAGCATAGAGAAACATTACATAAAGTCCTAACAGCGCAATGCGCTTCTTTTTCTATTTCTGAAGCTACTGAAAATAATATAAAACTCTTATTAAGGGAGAATACCTTTACGGTAACTACCGGACATCAACTAAATTTATTTACCGGACCCCTCTATTTTCTGTATAAAATTATTTCTGTGATTAACCTGGCAGAACAACTTCAGGAAGAATATCCGGAATATCATTTTGTTCCGGTCTATTGGATGGCTACCGAAGATCATGATTTTGAAGAAATTAACTATTTCAATTTTAAAGGAAAAAAAGTGCGGTGGAACCGGGAGGCGGGAGGCCCCGTCGGTAGATTTGATACTAAAGGTTTAGATGAGGTATTAGCTATACTAAAAAACGAGTTTGGTACTTCTAATAATGCTACTCGGTTATTAAACTTATTTGAAAAAGCTTATCTAGAACAAGATACGCTGGCAAATGCTACTCTATTTTTGGCCAATGAATTGTTTTCAAAATATGGGTTAGTAATTGTTGATGGAGATTATAAGGAGTTAAAACGTCTGTTTATTTCACAAGTCAAGAATGAATTAGCAAAGCAAAATTCATACATTCAGACTGTGTATCAATCTCAGAAATTAGAAGATCTTGGCTATAAAAAACAAGTAAACCCCAGAGAAATTAATCTTTTCTATATTAAAAACGGACTACGCGAACGAATTATTAAAGAAGAAGATAGATTTTATGTAAATGAAACTGAAATTTCCTGGACACAAGAAGAGTTATATAATGAATTAGAAACTGCTCCGGAAAAATTTAGCCCCAACGTTATCATGCGTCCATTATATCAAGAAGTAATTTTACCTAATTTATGTTATATCGGGGGAGGGGGTGAACTGGCTTATTGGTTCGAACTTAAATCTTATTTTGAATCGGAAAAAATTCCTTTTCCTATCTTATTATTAAGAAATTCTGTTTTAATACTTTCTGAAAAACAAAAACAAAAGCTTGCCAAACTAGAGGTTTCCACCAAAGATTTATTCTTAAAACAGCATGAATTAATCAATCGAATGGTAAGAAAAATATCAAATATAGACATTGATTTCAATCCTCAAAAACAACATCTACAACATCAGTTTAAAGAATTATACGAACTCGCAGAACAAACCGATACATCTTTTGTGAATGCTGTAAAAGCTCAAGAAATAAAGCAATTAAAGGGTTTGGATAAGTTAGAGGAACGATTACTAAAAGCGCAAAAACGAAAATTAAAAGATCAGGTTACCCGATTAACTACCCTTCAGAATGAACTATTTCCCAATCAAAATTTACAGGAGCGGATAGTGAACTTTTCTGAACTTTATTTAGAGTATGGCGAGGACCTGGTCAAAACTTTAAAAAATAATTTAGCCCCGTTAACTTTAGAATTTACGATCTTAAAAATGTAATTTGTATTTTCATTAAAGATATTTGTCATGAAATTAAAAAGAATTACAAGCGTATTACTACTTTTTTGCGTATTAAGCCTTTTTTCGCAGGATAAAGTCTTGGTATTTACAAAGACTAACGGGTTTTCACATCCGTCTATTGAAGATGGAATCGCTATGATAGAAAAGTTAGGGAGAGACAATGGTTTATGGTCTACAGATCAAACTAGCGACAGTTCGGCTTTTACGGATAATAATCTATCTCAGTACCGCGCAGTAATATGGTGTAATACTAGTGGTAATAACCTTCTCAATCAGTCACAGCAAGCGGCATTTGAAGATTATATTAAAAATGGAGGTGGATTTGTAGGGATTCATGCTGCTACCGATACCTACCGGGATCGTAGCTGGCCATTTTATAATGAATTGGTGGGCGGTATTGTAAGGACAATGCCAAATCATACTTCACAGAATTTTGAAGCAATTATGCAAATTATCAATCCGCATCCTTCTGTTGATTTCTTAGGAGATTCCTGGACTAAAAAAGAAGAATATTATTATTGGGAAGGGAATGGCGGATTTTTATTTGATCGGAATATTCCTGTTCTGGAAGTTGAAAGTACCGGTAGTGAACCATATGACAAATCAAGACCTATCGCCTGGTATAAAGAATATCAGGGCGGACGTTCTTTTTATACGGCTCTCGGACATAATAGGCTAGATTACATAGATAATACTAATTTTATAAAACATGTAGAAGAAGGAATCAAGTATGCTATAGGTGTAACTTTAAATGTTGATAGTGTTAATCCGCATACCCCTGAAATTACTTTATTAAATAATCCCGTAAATAATGTATTGACTTTTTCTAAAGATAGCAATAGTCTTATTGAAGAAGTTCATGTCTATACTCTTCAGGGAGTATTAGCGATAAGTAAAGAAAATATAGTGGATACTATGACTTTTAATATTTCCTCTTTATCTTCCGGTTTATATTTGGCAGAAGTTTTGACCAAAAATAGAAAACAGGTTTTTAAATTTATAAAGGAGTAGTAAAATAATTAATTTTTAAGGAACCAAAAAAGTCATATCCCATTCCTCACTTTCTGATTTTGTAAACAGTGCGCGGATATGATTAGGGCGTTTTAAACGTAAGTACTCAATTTCGTCAGGTACAAAATTTAAAATAGTAAAATAATTTTGTTCCTTCAGGTAAGTTACCTGATCGGGATTATCAACAGGAATACCAGGTCCTAATGAAGTAATGTAATCTTTTTGAGAACGTTCCCGTACTTTTTGCCATCTTTCTTCAACACCTTCACCTTTAGTTTCGATACTGATGGTACCTCTTAAAATTACTTGAGTCAATCGGTTATGGTCATAAAATAATAAACTGGCATTTTTGTTTCGTTTCAATTGCGCCACTTTTTTACTTCGTTCATCCGTATAGATCAATAAGTCATTCGTATCCGTAACATCCCTGAGGACGATGGTCCGTTGAAAGGGCAAACCATCAGCTACGGTAGCAAGGGTGGCATAACGGAAAGCGTGTTTACTATACTTAACAGCACCTTTAAAATCTTTGTGAATTTGGTTGAAAATATCCGTAAGCATTTGTTTTTAAAGTAAAAGTACAATTTCTTAGATCATACAACTTTTCTCAAACCGTTTAGAAAGTACCGTAATAAATATATAGATAGCATGATAAATTTTTCTGTGAACAAACAATTAAAAATTAGCAACAGAGTTATTTTAAGGATTACAATTTAATTTTATTTTTGCCTATGCAAAATAACGTACTGATTTTAGATTTCGGGTCGCAATATACACAGTTAATTGCCAGGCGAGTAAGAGAATTAAATATCTATTGTGAAATTCATCCGTATCATAAAATACCTTCGGATATTTCTAATTTTAAAGCCATTATTCTATCCGGGTCTCCTTTTTCAGTACGTAGTAAAGATGCACCTCATCCGGATTTAAGCGAAATCCGAGGTAAAAAACCATTACTTGGAGTGTGTTACGGGGCACAGTATCTGGCGCATTTCAATGGAGGCGAAGTGGCGCCTTCGGAAATAAGAGAATATGGCCGGGCCAACTTGAATTTTATCAAAGCTGAAGAATTACTGTTTGACAATATTGCCGAAGGTTCGCAGGTATGGATGAGTCATAGCGACACTATTAAAACCTTACCTAAAAACGGAATTCGGATTGCAAGTACAAAAGATGTGTTGAACGCTGCCTATCGGATTGAAGGAGAAGATACCTACGGAATTCAGTTTCATCCTGAAGTATACCACTCCACAGATGGTAAGCAATTGCTAGAGAACTTCTTAATCCATATTGCAAACATAACCGCAGACTGGACTCCGGATTCTTTTGTAGAAGAAACGGTGAAAAGTCTAAAACAACAAATCGGAACAGATAAAGTAGTCCTAGGATTAAGTGGGGGCGTGGATTCATCAGTTGCTGCCATGTTGCTGCACAAAGCTATTGGTCAACAACTACATTGTATCTTTGTAAACAACGGCTTGTTACGTAAAGACGAATTTCAGCAAGTGTTAGAAGGATACAAAGGGATGGGGCTAAATGTAAAAGGTGTAGATGCCTCGGCACGTTTTTTGAAAGCCCTAACCGGTGAAAGCGACCCGGAAAAAAAGCGTAAGATTATTGGAAAGGTATTTATAGAAGTTTTTGACGATGAAGCACATGCAATCGATCAGGTTTCCTGGTTAGCACAAGGTACTATTTACCCGGATGTAATAGAATCCGTATCGGTAAACGGACCGTCTGCCACTATTAAATCACATCATAACGTTGGTGGTCTTCCTGATTTTATGAAATTAAAAATTGTAGAACCTTTAAAACTTTTGTTTAAAGATGAAGTAAGAAGGGTAGGAGCTTCCATGCATATGCACCAGAAATTGCTAGGCAGACATCCTTTTCCAGGGCCGGGACTGGCAATTCGTATCTTAGGTGATATTAGTCCGGAAAAAGTAAGTATCTTACAAGAAGTGGATTATATATTTATTGAAGGGTTGCGTTCAGCCGGCTTATATGATAAAGTATGGCAGGCAGGGGCTATTTTACTTCCGGTACAGAGTGTGGGGGTGATGGGAGATGAACGGACTTACGAACAATGTGTAGCCTTACGTGCGGTAGAGAGTACAGACGGGATGACCGCAGATTGGGTACATTTGCCTTATGAGTTTTTACAAAAAATTTCTAATGAAATTATAAATAAAGTAAAAGGAGTAAATAGAGTGGTATATGACATTAGTTCAAAACCACCAGCCACCATCGAGTGGGAATAATTATTGAATCGTGAAAAGAATGAATATAAAAATGCAGATGAATTTATTAAAAATAACCTTGTTACTGCTTTTGCTGAATACCTCCGTATTTGCACAACAGTATAAAAGCCATAAAGTAGAAAAAGGCGAAAACGTATACCGAATTGCAAAGAGGTATAACACAACTCCGGAAGCCATATATAAGATCAATCCCACTTCAAAATCCGGAATTAAAGAAGGTGAAATTCTAGCTATCCCGGTAATCGATAACCAGGAGTATGAAACTTATACGGTAAAAGCCAAAGAAACTGCCTACAGCATAGCAAGAAGGTATAATATCAGTATTGATAAATTGTATCTTCTTAATCCCGAAGCAGTCAAAGGAATCAATGATGGCCAGGTATTACGATTAGGAAAACTAGGAGAAGTTTCAGCTTCTGTAGAAAATCCGGTAAAAGAAGTTGATAAGGTCACTACCGTAGAGGATATGGTAAATGGAGTGCAACCCATTAAATTCAAATCACATCGAGTTAAAAGAAAAGAAACCTTATTTAGTATTGCTCAACTGTACAATATTTCTGTAGAAGACATTAAAAAATATAACAAACAGTTCTATTCGGAATCTATCAAAAAAAAGGATAAATTAAAAATTCCGGTATATAGCGAGAACCGAGAACAAATTCAATTGTTAACAGGTACATCAAAAGACCGTCTTTCTGTTACTACTAAGTATACCATTAAACCTAAAGACACTAAATTTAGCATTGCACGGCGACATGGTATTACCATTAAAGAATTGGAATCTTTAAACCCAAAGTTGGATGAAAGTCTTCCCATCGGTTTAGAAATAACCGTACCTACCGCTATATTTGTTCCTTATGATGAGAATATTGTAGAGCCTGGTTTTCAGTTATATACCATACCTCCTAAAGAAACCATGTTCAACCTGGTCCGTCAGTTAAATATACCTACGGATTCCCTGTTAAAAATGAATCCTTATATTAAAGACGGGTTAAAAGCCGGAATGGTTATTATCATTCCACAAAGGGGAGTTTCGGATTCTTTAGCAATTGATTATGCTGAAGGTAAAGCTATTGACCTGGAGAGTAAATTATTTAATTTCAAACCAAAAAAACTGGCTGTGATGTTGCCTTTTAATTTGGATTACCTTGATTTAGATAATAGAGAAAAAACCGAAGAATACCTAGAAAGCAGAAAAGCTCAAGGTACAAAAGTGGCACTAGATTTTTATAAGGGAATATTAATGGCGATTGATTCTGCTAAAACGAAGGGCCTAACGGTAGATGTAACTGTTTATGATACTCAAAAAAATAATAACTCGGAGTATGTAAAAAGTTTAATTTCAAAAAAAGACTTTAGAAAGACAGATGTAGTTTTAGGGCCTTTATACCAGGCAAATGTAGAAACTGTTGCCGCAGCTTTGAAGAGTGAAAACATACCGGTAATTTCGCCTATTTCCAATAAAGAATCTAAATTATACGGTAATTTCTTTCAAACCATACCTTCAGATGAGTTACTACAGGACAAATTAATTGACTTTATAAAAGAAGATACTTCTAATAAAAATATAGTGATCATTGTACAAAGTGGAACGCGATTTGAAAAAGTAAAAGAAAAATTAACTTCCCGGTTTCCTGAAGCTAAAGTAGCCAAAATAGAAAAAGGAAATTACCTGTATGAACCTAACCTTGCTAAAGTTTTGGATAAAAATAAACCAAATTGGGTAATATTAGAGTCAAATGATGTTGCTATGATCAGTAATGTAGTTCCTTTATTAAATGCAAAAGCAAGTAGCCATAAAATAACACTATTAACTACAGATAAAAGCAAAGCCTATGACGACGATAGTGTTAAAAATCAGCATTTATCCAGGTTAAAACTACACTATCCCTCAGTAGATAAAGAATACGATAATTATGATAAGGAACATACTGATCCCTTCGTTACCAAATATCAAAAGAAATACGGTATGATCCCTAATAAATATGCAGTACGCGGATTTGATATCACCTACGATTTATTAATGCGCTTAGGAACGGCTGATAATTTGTTTCATGCAGCTAGTGTAGAAGGTACTACGGAGTATGTAGAAAGCAAATTTAACTATGCTAAAAAGTCCATGGGAGGTTATTATAACAAAGCAGCCTATTTAATAAAATTTGACGATGAACTTAAGTTAAAAGTTATTGATTAGACAAAAAATCACTATCCAAAAAATTGGAAGATCCCTATAAATTATTTAAATTTACATTTTATTTCCTATTAAATTTATCATAAAACATAGATGAAGTACTCATTTTTAGGTTGATTGTATAGATTTCTAGGATTGGCATAAAAATTGATTTTATTTGTTGAAAATCCTAATATAGTGGATGAATTGTAGTTCGTAAGGGAAATTAAACTTAAAGAAAGTTAAAAAACTTTAAAAAGATACTATTTAAAATAAAATTAATTTAAGGAAGGCATAATTGTCATTACATGAGTAAGATTTTATCTGTTTTATTGATTTTGATATTTTCCGGCCATGGATATGTAGAACGTTTTTCATATAAAGAAAAAAGGCAATTGGATTGGTCTGATTTTAGAGGTAAACCGGACAAAACCAGTAAATTTGATGCAAGTGTTAATACAGGTATCACTTATCAGTGGTCAATAAGTAAAGACTTGGGGATGATTGAATTAAAATATGAAGTGGATAGCTTCTGTTATCCAGCTTTATCCTGGGTTAAAAAAGGACAAACCTCAAACTATCTTTTGGCTCATGAACAAATCCATTTTGATATTTCAGAGTTGCACGCTAGGATTATGCGTAAAAAACTACAAGAATACGAGCCTGGTAGTAATGTCCGTAAGGATTTAAATCAATTGTATAAACGGGTAGAACGTATGAGGGTGAATATGCAGGAGTTGTACGATATTGAAACGGCTCACTCTAATAATAAAAGTAACCAGGAAATCTGGGCAAAAAAGATTAAAAAGTTAATGTGGTATTATAAAGATTATGCCCAGTAAGAAGCCTCAGGCATTGCCTGATATTACACAACAAAAAGAGTTCCTTAAAGAACTTGCTTCAGCCAAAATGCCTTTTGGAAAATATAAAGATCATCTTCTTATTAACCTCCCTGAATATTACCTGGTTTGGTTTTCTCGAAAAGGATTCCCTAAGGGAAAATTGGGATTACAGATGCAAAGCGTTTATGAATTACAATTGAACGGATTAACCCATCTGGTGAAAGCCTTTAAAGAATTCTAGAATTCCATTCGGAACCTTTATTTTATAATAAATTTGAATTTTTAGTAATTGTTTGTTTACAATAAAACCCCTGGTACGTTTAGGGAAAAAAGCGTCAGTTTGAGTGTTTTTTCGTAATGAAATGAAGAAAAAATGTATCGAAAACAGCTTTTTTGACTAAAATCTTCATCATCTTAAGCCTGGTCGAAAGACTCAATAGTCTTCTTCCTTAGGTCGAAGCACTCGAACCAACAGATTTTATAATAATTATTACTCAAATGCACCAAGGGTTATAATAAACTAAGATTATACCCCATTTTATCATATTTCTTGTTTTTGAATTAGATAATAAACTTCCTTTTTTAAAAGGAATAAGAAATAAATGTTTTCACGGGTATCAAATAAATAACAAAGATGTCTAAAAAGTCTATTTTGAAGTCATTTCAAGCAAAGTCAATAAAAATAACAATTTGATTTTCAAATTATTTCGACTATTGCCTATAATTAGCTCAAACGAATTACAATGCAATAGCATTGTAGTTCCATTACCTTTTAGACACCTTCATTTTTATGGTTTTCTAGGATTACTTTTACTTACTGGCGACTAATTCTTCTTCATTTGAAAACAATGTTGTAGGTACCTGATTCTGTATCAGATCTTCAAAGGTTTCTCTTTTTCGAATTAAATGTGCCTCTCCCTCATGCCATAACACTTCTGCCGGACGATACCTGGAATTATAATTACTAGCCATTGAGAAACAATAAGCCCCTGCATTTTTAAAAGCTAAGATGTTTCCTTCGGTGATTTCCGGTATTTTACGATTAGTTGCAAACGTATCCGTTTCACAAATATATCCCACAACCGAATAAAATCGTTCCTTTCCCTTCGGATTGGATATATTCAGAATGGTGTGATGCGAATTATAAAACATAGGCCGAACCAAATGATTGAATCCACTATCAATTCCGGCAAAAACCATAGAAGTGGTTTGTTTCACCACATTTACCTGAGCTAAAAAATAACCACTGTCACTTACTAAAAATTTACCTGGTTCAAAACCCAAAGTTAATTCTCTACCATATTCTTTACAGAATTCATTAAATCTTTTGGACAGTTTTTTACCTAATTCTTCGACATCTGTTTCAATATCTCCTTCTTTATAAGGGACTTTAAAACCACTTCCAAAGTCAATAAACTCCAGGTCTTTAAAATTTTTAGCAGTTTCAAATAAAATTTCGCCCGCATATAAAAATACCTCAATATCCAGAATATCACTCCCCGTATGCATATGTATTCCATTTACGTGCATTCCAGTATTTTCAACAATTCGTAGGATATGCGGAATTTGATGAATAGAAATACCAAATTTACTATCTATATGCCCGACGGAAATATTGCTATTACCCCCGGCCATCACATGAGGATTAATACGAATACAAACCGGTACTTCCGGATGCTTAGTTCCGAATTGTTCCAGATAAGACAGATTATCAATATTAATCTGAACGCCCATATCGGCAACAGATTCAATTTCTTCCATAGAAACCCCGTTAGGCGTAAATATAATATCCTGAGGAGCAACTCCGGCTTCTAACCCCAGGCGTACCTCCTGAATAGATACGGTATCTAATCCGGCACCCAAAGAATTCATTAGCTTAAGAATTGTAATATTTGATAAAGCTTTTACTGCATAATTTAATTTTAAGCTATTCACAGATTTAAATGCTTTAGTCAACCGTTTATACTGATTAGTAATTTTCTCGGTGTCATAAACATAAACCGGGCTTCCGAATTCTTCAGCAATTGCCAGTAAATCTGTATTTTTCATAACGTCATACTTAAAATTAAACCTACAAAATTATTAATATAATTTAACAAAACAGGAAGTACTCTCCAAAATTTATATTTAAACACGGATTTCCTTTTATTTAACACCAATTTAGTAAGTGTAGGTAGGGGTAGTCCGTAATTTTACGAACCTTATGTTAGCACTATTTCCTTTACAGCTGGTGGTATATCCGGGAGAACGTTTAGCTCTTCATATTTTTGAAGAACGTTATCAACAATTGGTCAAAGATTGTGAGACCGATGAAATTACCTTTGGCGTACCCACTTATATCGATAAAAAACTAGAATACGGGACTGAAGTTCAATTAAAAAAAGTTGAAAAACGTTATAAAGACGGTCAGAGTGATATTGTCTGTACCGGAAAGCGAATTTTTAAAATTGAAGATTTCTACAAACAAGCGCCCGGTAAATTATATGCCGGTGGAAATGTGACTTTTTTAGAAAATAACCTGAACTCGGATGCTAGTTTACAGGAAGAACTGTTGCAACATATCAACGAGTTGTATTATGAATTACAAATTGAAGACCCTCCTCAGTTTAAATTACCCTTAACCAGTTATAAAGTAGCACATAAAATTGGTTTAGCTTTAAGTCAGGAATACCATTTACTAACTTTACCTAAAGAATTAGACCGCTTACAATATTTGGTGGGACATCTTAAAGTTACCATTCCGGTAGTCAGAGAAATGAACCGAACTAAAGAAGTAATTCAGATGAACGGGCATTTTAAGAATTTTGACCCTTTAGATTTTGAAGATTTTGAATTGTAATCAATTTTTACCCATAATGCCGTAATTTAAGGTAAGACCGCACTATGTTTTTAAAGTAAAAAATGGTCTTTGAAGTTCTTTTTCTTATTTTTGGGCATCCTATATAAAAGGCAAATAAAATACGTATGAATTTACATGAATATCAAGGTAAAGAGATATTAAATAGTTTTGGGGTTCGCATACAACGAGGGATTGTGGCGCAGACAGCAAGTGAAGCAGTAGAAGCTGCCAAAAAATTAACCGAAGAAACCGGTACCGGTTGGCACGTAATTAAAGCCCAGGTACATGCCGGGGGAAGAGGTAAAGGCGGTGGTGTAAAATTAGCCAAAAACCTGCAGGAAGTAGAAAATATTGCCGATCAGATTATCGGAATGAATTTGATTACTCCGCAAACCTCTGCCGAAGGTAAAAAGGTACACCAGGTTTTAGTAGCAGAAGATGTATATTATCCCGGGGATAGTGAACCGGATGAATTTTATATGTCCGTATTATTGAATCGTACGACCGGACGTAATATGATCATGTATTCTACGGAAGGAGGAATGGATATTGAAACGGTAGCCGAAGAAACACCTCATTTAATTTTTACGGAAGAGATTGACCCTACCGTTGGGTTACTGCCATTTCAGGCGAGACGGGTAGCCTTTAATTTAGGGCTAAGCGGTGGTGCTTTTAAAGAAATGACCAAATTTGTAAGTGCTTTATACAAAGCCTATGTATCTTCTGATTCTTCGTTATTTGAAATCAATCCGGTATTAAAAACTAGTGATGATAAAATCATGGCGGTAGACGCCAAAGTATCTTTGGACGATAATGCGTTATTCAGACATAAAGATTACGTAGCCATGCGGGATATTCGGGAGGAAAACCCGATTGAAGTAGAAGCAAAAGAAGTAGACCTGAATTATGTAGATCTTGACGGAAACGTAGGATGTATGGTGAATGGTGCGGGATTAGCCATGGCTACTATGGATTTAATCAAGCAAGCTGGTGGTGAACCAGCCAACTTCCTGGACGTAGGAGGTACTGCTGATGCTAAACGGGTAGAAACTGCATTTAAAATTATCTTAAAAGATCCGAATGTCAAGGCAATTCTGATTAATATCTTTGGTGGAATTGTACGATGTGACCGGGTAGCACAGGGTATAGTAGATGCCTATAAAAATATGGGTGATGCGATTAAAGTACCTATTATCGTACGCTTACAGGGAACTAATGCGGATATTGCAAAAGAACTGATTGACAATAGTGGATTGGACGTACAAAGTGCCGTTCAATTTCAGGAAGCTGCTGATAAAGTACAGCAAGTACTGGCATAACTGACTTATTAAAGTCTATGAGCTTTAGAATAAATAAAGTATAACTTATTAAAACCTTTAAAGTCTTTCCTGACTTTGAAGGTTTTTTAGTTCATTCAAAATACTTCTCGGATGAAGAAAATCTAGCAAAGTTTTTTTAATTATGGAAATTTTAGTTGTTTTCTCTAATAATTCAATTGATAATCTTAAGCTATGAACTTTTAAAAGTGTAGGGAAGGTATTATTAGATCATGTATTTTTGTTTTTTAACAAAACTACAGATGAAAAGATTACTTTGTTACACTTTACTTACCACATTACTTTTACTTACTTACCAAAGTAGTATCGCACAAAAGACCAATATCGTTTTATTGTTTGCGGATGATGCCGGATATCACGATTTTGGATTTCAGGGTAGTAAAACCTTTCACACCCCAAATTTGGATAAGTTAGCCTCCGAAGGTGTGGTTTTTAAGCAAGCTTATACCACGGCTGCCGTTTGTGGACCATCTAGAGCTGGTCTTCTTACCGGTAAGTATCAACAACGTTTTGGTTTTGAAGAAAATAATGTACCGGGTTATATGAGTAAGAATTCCAGAGATATCAAAGATGACATGGGACTTCCCTTAGATGAAAAAACCATTGCCAACTATTTAAATACTTTGGGTTATACTTCCATTATTCTGGGTAAATGGCATATGGGTAATGCTGATCGGTATCATCCTTTAAACAGGGGATTCAAAGAGTTTTACGGATTTAGGGGCGGGGCCAGAAGCTTTTTTCCTTTGACTCTTGAAGAAGCATTGAGCAGACCTGAGGACCGCCTTGAAACTAATTTCGGTTTCTACAAAGAACCTGAAGACTATCTCACTGATGATTTGGCTGCTAAAGCCTGTGACTTTATAGAAAAAAATCAGGATAAGCCTTTCTTTATGTACATGTCTTTCAACGCAGTACATAGCCCTTTACACGCAACTGACCAGGATTTAGCCGAAGCTGAGAAATTAGGCTTAACCGGAAAACGAGCAAAACTGGCAGGAATGAATATTGCTCTGGATCGAGCTTGCGGAATGATTATAGATAAACTTAAATCCCTGGGATTAGAAGAAAATACTTTAGTGGTTTTCGCTAACGATAATGGAGGACCTGTGGGAACACATACTAGTAATTATCCTCTGAGTGGTAGTAAATCAAATCATTTAGAAGGAGGAATTCGGGTTCCTTGTATTATAAAACTTCCTGGGGTCATCCCACCTAAAACTACATATGATGCTGCGGTAAGTATGCTGGATGTATTACCTACCTTTTATAGTGTGGCTGGTGGAGATACCGCCGACCTAAACGATATTGACGGTGTAAACCTTCTTCCATATATCACAGGAAAGAAGAATGAGCATCCTCATGAATATCTATTTTGGAAGAAAGAAAGTAGGGGCGTGGTACGTAATGGAGATTGGAAATTGTTACGTTACCCGGATAGACCAGCGGAGTTATATAATATTGCTGAAGATATTAGTGAAAAGAAAAATTTAGCTTATAAATATCCGGAAAAAGTTCGTGAATTATTTAAAAAATTGTTTGAATGGGAAGGTACCTTAGAACGTCCTATGTTTATGCTTAAACGGGTTTACGAAACAAATGCTCTTAAACGAATGGACGATAAAAGAGACCCTTTAAAAGTAGGACTTTAGCCATAACTAGTTATAACAATACTCATTTAAAAAACTAAACTATTCTGCTAATTGTCAGTCCGTCACGGATAGGTAGCATAATGCTTTCAACCCGGGGATCTTCGGCTAATAATTTATTGTATTGGAGCAAGGCCTTTGTAGATTCATCTTTATTAGAGACTTCTTGAATCACTTTTCCACTCCACAACACATTGTCCGAAAGTATAACTCCGCCGGAGCTCATTTTATCAATGATTAAGTGAAAATAGGCCGGGTAATTCGGTTTATCCGCATCTATAAAAACCAGATCAAAAGTTGAAGATAACCTAGGTATAATATCCAGTGCCTCCCCGGTGTATTGTTTAATGTTCTTAGAGTAAGGCGAACCCGAAAAAATACGCTCTTGAAATTCAGCCAGTTCTTCATTTCTATCAATGGTATGCACTTGACCGTTTGGTAAAAGGCCTTCTGCCAGGCATAAGGCAGAATATCCGGTGAAGGTTCCGATTTCCAGAATTTGTTTAGGACGAATTAATTTGGATAACATACTAAGCACCCGCCCCTGATAGGCTCCGCTTAACATTCTAGGTTGTAACACTTTTTGATAGGTTTCCCGGGTAAGTTGCTTTAATAAATCCGGTTCTTTTTCAGAATGATTGACAATGTATTCGTCCAGGGCTTCGGGAAGAAAGTGCATTTTATTTCAATTTGTTCAAAGGTATCTTTTTCTACCGAATTTTAAAATTCCTTAAAATTTCATTTACACGCCTAAACCTTGTATAAGGCCAGGTTTTAATTGCTTATTTTTGATAAAAAGTGTCTATGCTATTTGAAAACACACTATCCTTCGCTAAAAATCTGGACGATCAGGACCCATTAGCTTCCTATCGGTCACATTTTCATTTTCCGAAAGTAGATAATAAACCGGTGATCTATTTTACGGGCAATTCTTTAGGATTACAACCTAAGATTGCAAGAAAATATGTAGATGAGGTAATGCAAGATTGGGAAGCATTGGCAGTAGAAGGACATTTTCATGCGGATAAACCCTGGTGGGATTACCACGAGCGGTTAGCAGCACCTTTAGCTAAAGTGGTTGGAGCCTCACCTTCTGAAGTAACAGTAATGAATACCCTTACGGTTAATTTACATTTGTTAATGGCTACTTTTTATCGACCGAAAGGGAAGCGGGTTAAAATCATTTGTGAAGAAAAAGCATTTCCATCTGACCAGTATTTAATTAAAAGCCAAATACGTTTTCATAGCTTAGATCCGGATGAAGTTATGGTCGAAATCAAAAAAAGACCGGGTGAACACAACTTTAGAACCGAAGATATTATTTCAAAAATTAAAGAAGTCGGTACCGAATGTGCTTTGATTCTTATCGGAGGCGTTAATTATTATACAGGACAGGTATTTGATATGCATCAGATTACCAAAGCAGGAAAAAAAACCGGTGCCTTTGTAGGATGGGACCTCGCACATGCAGTAGGAAATATCGAACTCAAATTACACGAATGGGATGTGGATTTTGCCGCCTGGTGTAGTTATAAATACATGAACGCCGGACCGGGGAATGCTTCCGGATGTTTTATCCACGAACGCTATCATCAAAAAACAGATATCCCCCGATTAGAAGGATGGTGGGGTACCCGTAAAGAGGTTCGTTTTCAAATGAAACCGGAATTTGAACCTATGCCTAATGCCGATGCCTGGCAGGTAAGTAATGCTTCTGTACTTTCCCTAGCTCCGTATTTAGCTTCGCTTCAATTATTTGAAGAAGTAGGGATGCAGGCTTTGATTGAAAAAAGAAAAAAAATAGTCAGTTATCTTGAGTTTATTCTAAAAGAGGTCGCAACAGAAGTCTCTGGAAATTTTGAAATTATCACACCGGCTAATCCGGAAGAACGGGGAACCCAGTTATCCGTATTCTTACACGGAGAAGGCAAAGCACTTTTTGATTATTTAATGAAAAACGAAGTCATTACCGATTGGCGGGAACCCAACGTTATTCGTTTAGCTCCGGCCCCTTTTTACTGTTCGTATGAAGATATGTACCGTTTCGGACAAATTCTAAAGGAAGGAGTTCTCAATTCAGAATTATGAATTGGTTAGTTAAGAGTTATGAGTTCAGAGTTAAGTGAGTTGTAAGTCCTTAATATAAATTAACTATCCTTGAATAAAAAGAGAAAAATAGTTGCAATTTTAAAGTGAAAAATCATACTATTATTGATGTTATCTAAGAACTAATAAAATAAAATTGTACTAGCACTAGTGCCTATTCCCCTTTTGCCTAGTATACTAAAACGAGGAATGAAGTTCCCACAATTTTGAAGTTTAAAGATAATAATATCACCAAAAAACCAATCAGAAATAAAATAACAACTATTGCCCATTCACTTTTGCCTAGTAAACTAAAATGAGAAATGAGATTCCCACAATTTTAAAGTTTAGAGATGATAATAGAATAACAACTATTGCCTATTTACTTTTGCCTAGTAAACTAAAGCGAGGAATAGGGCTTTTACAGTTTTAAAATTTAGAAAAATTATATCACTAGAAACACAAGTAACAGTAAAACTTAAACAACAACCAGTGCCTATTCACTTTTGCCTAACTAACTAAAACGAGGATGAGGCTCCCGAAGTCCGAGAAGCCTATCATCTAACCAAATAAACCTATAAATCTTAATACTTCATACTCACTACTCAATACTAAAATCTCAATACTTATTACTCAATACTAATATCTCAATACTCAATACTAACAAAACAAAACCTACTCCAACAAATCCGGTCTTCTTTCTTGAGTACGTTTGTAGGCCTCGTTTTCCCGCCATTCTTCTATCTTAGGAAAATTACCTGATGTTAATACATCCGGAACTTTCCAACCTTTATATTCCGCGGGACGGGTATAAATTGGGGGGGCTAATAAATTATCCTGATAGGAATCGGTAAGGGCAGAAGTTTCGTTTCCTAACACTCCGGGAATCAACCGAATAATACTATCACATAATATCAAAGCACCCAATTCGCCTCCGGATAAGACATAATCACCTACGGATATCTCTTTGGTAATAAAATGATCCCGTACTCGCTGATCTACTCCTTTATAATGACCACAAAGGATAATAATGTTTTCATACATAGAAATTTGATTGGCCATAGGTTGGCAAAGCGTTTCCCCATCCGGGGTCATATAAATAATTTCGTCATAAGACCGTTCTTTCTTAAGGTTACTGATGCATTTATCAATGGGTTCTATCATTAGTACCATCCCGGCGCCTCCACCAAATTGATAGTCATCTACCTGTCGATAGGTATTAGTCGTATACTCTCGTAAATTATGGAGGTGTATGGAAACCAATCCTTTGTCGATAGCTCTCTTTAAAATCGAAGCTTCAAACGGGCTTTTTAGAATATCCGGGACTACGGTAATAATATCAATTCGCATTTTGTAAAGGTACAAAAAGGCAGAATGCTTCGGTTTATTTTAAAGGAAGGAAGATACCTAAAGTACCTGTTATTTTGTACCGGCTTTTCTTTGCTTGTTGATTTCGTCTTGAAGTTTTCGCATTACTTTCTGCTCACGTTCCAGTGAGCGTCTCCTGTGATCTTCAAATTCAACTTCGGTTTCTGCTAATGCTTTTTTAGCTCTTACAGTAACTGCATTACTATTTTTAAATTGAAAAATAAAGAATGCTAGCAAGGCCAGTAATACTCCAACAATACTCCACATCATGGTTTTATAAGAAGATTTAGTCATTGCAACGCCCATAAAATTCATATTGTCCTTTTCTTCACTAACTGCTTCTAAGTCTTTATTAGTATCTCCCAGTGAAGTTTGTAAATCATTGATGGTAGTTTCCTGCTTTGCAATTTCTTCCCTGGCAGTACTCAACTTATCTTCAAGGGTTTTTAAGGTATCAATAGTATTAGCCTTTAACTTATCCATCCAGGTACGTTTTACTACCTTATATTCCTGATAGCGACCGGATTTTCTGATTACCATATCAAACTGCTTTTCTATACTTTCTTGTCGTAAAGCCTGCCCTGCCGTCATAGCTTCTTCCTGAGCAGTCATCACGTTAATCGAACAAAAACTTAATGTTAAAAGTAAACAGGATATTAGTAATTTCATGAATTTAAATTTTAAGCCATCTTCTACAGGAATCAACATTTTGCGCTGTAGAAAAGTTGAGGATTTGTGATTTCTTGAAAATGTTAATAACTCGAACAAATATACAATAATGTCTATAAATTAAAATATTTTAATTGCTTTGTTCAAAATGTTTTTGAACGCAATCCATCACCATTTTTCGTTGGTAAAACTTATGCGGAAAGTGGCAATTTTTCTATTTTACGAAGAGTATATTATAATAGTAGTGTCCGGTTAAAGTTTATCAAGCTTTGTAAAATAAGGTAATTTTATACTTTAAAATATTTAAAAGTTACTTCTCTAACTTTTTTAATAGTAACCTGGTTTTAAGGTTAATAAGGCTTTATTTTACAACAGCATTGGTGTGTCAAAATTAACTCAACTATTTTATTTACAGCTATCTATCCTATCCTAAATCCTTTCCAAAGGAAAGAACTTTTAGCTACCTTCCCTTTGAGAAGGGCTGGGGATGGGATTGATTTACATAATTTAGAATCATCTACGCTATTTTAAACTAGAGCCTTAGTCTTGATTCTTGGTTCCAGAAGCGATAGCGACCTGCCCGTCCGCAGGCGGGTCTTGAATCTATACCGGACACTAATGATTTTTAATAATAAGTAAACCTTCTAACCTTAGCGATGTATTTTGCCAGCCGAATGACTTGATGGCTGTATCCATATTCATTGTCGTACCAAACGTATACTACGGCATTTGTTCCTTCTTTATTAGTCAAAGTTGCGTTACTATCAAAAATGGCCGGGGCAGAGGTGCCTACAATATCACTAGAGACCAATTCGTTATTTAAGGAGTACTTAATTTGTTCTACCAGGTTACCTTCTAAAGCATATTTTTTAATTCTTTTATTAATTCCGGCTACGCTTACTTTCTTCTTAAAAGTAAGATTTAAAATCGCTAAAGAGCCATTGGGAACCGGCACCCGAATCGCATTTGAAGTCAATTTGCCTTTAAGAGAAGGTAGTGCTTTTGCCACTGCTTCACCTGCCCCAGTTTCGGTAATCACCATGTTTAAAGCGGCTGCTCTTCCTCTACGGTATTTTTTGTGCATATTGTCTACCAGGTTTTGATCATTAGTATATGCATGTATTGTTTCCAAATGACCATTTACAATTTCAAATCCTTCGTCCAGTACCTTTAGGATAGGAGTGATGGCATTTGTAGTACAAGAAGCTGCTGAGAAGACATCAATTTTATCCGGATCGTATTCTAATTGATTGACTCCATGTACGATATTCGGAACTTCTTTTGCAGGAGCTGTAAGAAGTACTTTTTGAACTCCTTTTGCAGAAAGATGCCTGCTTAATTCCTCTTTATTTCTATACACCCCGGTATTATCTATCAGTAGCGCATCGATGATACCATGTTTTAAGTAATCCACAGATTCCGGGTTGTCCGCACTGATCATTTTGACGGTGGTACCATTAATAAGTAAGGCGCTATTTTTAATATCTACCTCAACGGTACCGGCAAAATCTCCGTGAATAGAATCATTTCTTAATAACGAAGCACGTTTTTCCAGAACATCCCGGTTGATGGCACCACGAGTAATGATAGCTCGTAATCTTAATTGACTGCCTTTACCGGTAATTTTCATTAATTCACGGGCAACCAAGCGTCCGATTCTACCAAAACCATATAGCACTACATCTTTAGGAACAATGGGTACAAACTTTCGAGCTTCTTTTAATTTATTCTGAACGAAGCGGTTGATAGAACCAAATTCATCACCTGATATGTGATTTTCAAAGGTAAGTTTGCCAATATCAATTTTGGAAGGAGGTAACTTCATTAATTTGATAGCCTGCGCAATTTCAACCGAATCAAAAATAGAAATAGGTTTTTCAACAAATTCACCCGCATATTCATGTAGGTTAATGATTTCGCTGACATTTTTATCAATCAACGGATTTCTAAAAAGTACTAGTTCAACCGCATTGTCATACCATAAATCACTTACTATTTTTATCAGAGAAACGGTAGCACGTCTTCTGTCAGCTTGAAAGGCAAGTTCTTTTTCGTATGTTTGATTACTGCTCATACCTGTTTTGGTTTTATAATTTTCTGAATGCTAAAGTATAAATTTCAAATGTTTTCGTAAGAGGTAAATAAAAAAATCCCAATAGGTTTTAACCATTGGGATTTTTAAATACTTATTAAATTTCTTTGTTAATCCTGAAAAACAAATTCTCTTTTCTCACCATTTTTATCAATCAAGCTTATAGTAATATCTTCATTCGGATATTTCTGATCAAGAATTTGTTTTACCTGAGCGGCATTATAAACTTTTTTACCGTCAATTTCGCTTATAATCAATCCAATGATATCGTAGCGTTGCATTTTAGGACTAATTGCTTTAGATATGACTACCCCATGATCTACTTTAAATCTTTTCAGATAATCTTTTGAAGGAATGTTTGCTATTTCAACCCCAATATCTCTAATAATATATGATTGAATTTCAAATTTAGATAAAGTTACCGGTACTACAATTTCTTTAGACTTCCGTACTACTTTTACCTTTATCACATCACTTGGACTTTTACTATTAACATATCCGGTCAAGTCAGAAAACTTTCGGATAGGTAGCCCATCAATCTCACGAATAACATCTCCTCTTTGTAACCCAGCTTTTTTGGCCCCGCTTTTTTCTTCAACTGAAGCAATAAAAACACCTTGTGAAACACTTATATCAAAAGCTTCTTTGACTTCCGGGGTAATATTGTCCCCTGTTATTCCTAAAATACCACGTTGTACATCTCCAAACTCCAGAATATCATTTACAATTTTTTTAGCATTGTTAGAAGGAACTGCAAAAGCATATCCTACATAACTACCTGTTTGTGATGTAATTGCTGTATTGATACCAATTAGTTCCCCTTTAGTATTTACTAAGGCTCCACCACTATTTCCAGGATTTACCGCAGCATCCGTTTGGATAAAAGATTGTGTATTATTATCCGTTTCGTCCAGGTCTCTGGATTTTGCGCTGATAATCCCAGCGGTTACGGTAGAAGTTAAATTAAACGGATTACCTACCGCTAATACCCATTCTCCAATTTTAGCCGTATTAGAATCTCCGAAGGGAATATACTTTAGTTTTTCATCGGCATCAATTTTTAAAACTGCAATATCTGCTTGTGGAGCTTTCCCAATTACTTTAGCTTTATAGCTTTTGTTGTTATTAAGAGTAACTTCCAGGTCATCTGTTCCTTTAATTACGTGATAATTGGTTACAATATATCCGTCTTCGGTAATAATAACCCCGGATCCAGCACCTTGTATCGTTCGCTGCTCTTCTCCCTGATTACTAAAATATTCCATAAAGTTACGGGGAGTTCTTCGGGTACCGTATTGTTTTACGTGTACTACTGCATTCACCGTTCTTTCGGCAGCTACCGTAAAATCAATACTTTCTGCGGCAGCAGCTGAATTAGTATTATTTGTATAAGTAACCGGTATATAATTGGTTTCAGGTAATGAAGTTGTTGTTGCAACTTCTTCACCTTTAGGTTCCAAAAATAGTTTATACGATAATAAGGTAACACCACCTGCCAGTAAAGCTACCAAAAACAAGCTTAAAAACTTTTTCATATTTCTTTTCCTTTTGTTTTCAATTAGTGTTTCATTTTTAAGACTTATCAAGTCTCTTAAAATTACAAATTTCTATACTTCTTTTCTACTTTTAACTCCTTGTTAACAATATGCATTTTTCAACTTTCTTTGTACCTTTACCTGCCGTTTTAAAAAGCAAAAATGAAAATTCCATTTTATAAATATCAAGGTACCGGAAATGACTTTGTCATTATTGATAACAGGTCTCTACGTTTATCCAAAAATGATACCAAAATGATTAATCACTTCTGTGACCGTAAGTTTGGGATTGGTGCTGATGGATTGATGTTTTTAGAAAATGCTGATACCAATAATGATGATTTTAAAATGGTGTATTTTAATGCAGATGGAAACGAAAGTTCTATGTGTGGTAATGGCGGAAGGTGCCTGGTTGCTTTTGCCAGAGATCTGAACCTAATTACAACTACTGCCAATTTTACAGCTATTGATGGCCCTCATCATGCCATAATCGACGGAGATCAGGTAAAATTACAAATGAAGAATGTATCTGATCTTAAGATACATGAAGGATTTACATTTCTGAATACAGGATCACCTCATCATGTTGAAATTGTAAAGGACCTTGAAAATTTTGACGTGTTTGCGAACGGAAGAAAAATTCGGGAAGGGGCACCTTATTTTAAAGAAGGAACTAATGTGAATTTTGTAGAGCAAGAAAATCCTCATACTTTTTCAGTGCGTACGTATGAAAGAGGGGTCGAAAACGAAACTTTATCCTGTGGTACTGGTGTTACTGCGGTAGCATTAGCCATGCATGCACAAAATAAAGTAAAAAGTACGGAAGTTACCATCAAAACTCCCGGAGGCGAACTAGTAATTAATTTTGAAAAAACAGAAAATGGATATCAACAAGTATATCTAACCGGACCTGCCCTACAGGTGTTTAAAGGTGAAATTACATGGTAACCCTGAAGGATAATCAAATTCAATTAAGGCCTCTTGAACCGGAAGATTTGAATTTGTTATACACTATTGAAAACGATGAATCCGTGTGGGAGGTAAGCGATACCCAAACTCCATATTCCCGATCCGTTTTAAAAAAATACCTGGATAATGCACATTTGGATATTTATGAGACAAAACAACTTCGACTGGTCATTACTACGAGTCACAATCAACCGGTAGGGCTTATTGACCTATATGATTTTAATCCGAGACATAAAAGAGTAGGGGTGGGGGTTTTAATTATAAAGAATGAACAAAATAAGGGGTTTGCAAAAGCTGCTATCCAACTGGTTGACAACTTTACATCCTCTCATTTGCAGGTACATCAGTTATATGCTACTATCGCTTGTACTAATAGTGCCAGTATTTCCCTTTTTGAAAGTTTAGGTTTTCATAAAACCGGGGTTCGTAAAGATTGGAATTTTTACAATTCAAGATTTATAGACGAATATTTATATCAAAAGATACATGTACATTAAAAAGATTATTTTACTTATTGCTATTATCGGGTTACTTGCCGGAGGATGGTTTGCTTATTATGTATACAACGCAGTTTTTGCTCCTAACACCAATTTCGAAGAAGAAAAAGTTGTCCTGTTTATTCCTACTGGTACGGATGCTTCCGGACTTCAAAAAATTATCCGGCCTTTCCTTAACGATCTGCCTACTTTTTTTCGTATCGCCGAAAAAAAAGGATATCTAAGCAATATTAAACCCGGAAAGTATGAAATTGAAAAAGGATTAAATAATAACGAAATTATAAATACCTTAAGAAGTAAAAACAAAGCCATTCGGGTTCAGTTTAACAATCAGGAACGCTTGGAAGCGCTTGCCGGAAGGATTGCCAACCAAATTGAAGCGGATAGTATTGCCTTAATACAAGCTTTTAAAGATCAAAATTTTCTCGCTGACCATGATTTTAATCTAAATAATGCACTGGCAATGTATATTCCGAACAGTTATGAATTTTTCTGGAATACTTCAGCAGTTGAATTTAGAGACCGAATGTTTAAGGAATATCAGCGATTCTGGAATACTAACAGAAAAGAAAAGGCAACTACACTTGGATTAAATCCTAATGAAGTAAGTATCGTAGCATCTATTGTTCAAAAGGAAACAGCTAAGTCTGACGAAAGGCCTCGGGTTGCAGGAGTGTACTTAAACCGGTTAAAAGATAAATGGAAATTAGAAGCCGATCCTACGGTTATTTATGCAATTAAACACACAACAAAAAAATGGGATACGGTAATAAAACGGGTTTTGTTTAAAGACCTAGAACTAGATAGTCCTTATAATACATATAAATATATGGGGTTACCACCGGGTCTTATCAGTATGCCGGATATTTCTTCGATTGATGCGGTCCTTAATAAAGAAAACCATGATTACTACTTCTTTGTAGCAGATGTACAAAACTTCGGGTACCACAAATTCGCTAAAAACTTACGACAACATAACAATAACCGGAAAGAATACATTCAATGGATTAACCAGCAAAGAATCCGAAGGTAAAAAGAATTTTATTTGCTTATCTAAAAAATTTCAGGTTATGGTTTGCTTTTTCGCAACCATATAGAACTCAACTTAGTGTAACATATTAGCTTATTTTAAAGTCAATAATAAGTACAAAATAAGTAAGTATGACGTAATCACTACGACTAAAATCATACCTAAAATTAAAGAAAAAGGTATTTTATTTTATAAAGTACCTAGAAATCATTAAAAGGTACAAAATTTGTTCATTTGAAGTAAAAGTATGGTTTTTTTAACAAAATAATTAATTGTAGGAAAGTTTAAGAAAAATCTTACAAATTGTTTAGATGAAAAAGATTTAAAATTCTATATAAGTTAGATTTTTATCTTTAAAATACACAAAAATTGTTTTAAAATGTGAATAAGGGCAAAAGGGTAATCATTAGAACGTAATTAAAATTTTCTTATAATTTATTATAAACAATTGATAATTAGAATTTTAATAATTTTACGTTTTTGTCTTCTACATTAAAAAAAACCTTGTATCTTTGCAAATCCAAATTTAGAGTAGTGGGGAACATTCATTTGAATGACTACTTAAAATTTTTTATATGAAGAAAAAGTTGATCGGAATATCTGTGATTCTTACAACAGCAGGAATTATAGCAACGGGTTTTACCACAAAGAAACAACCGAATTACAGTTCTTATAGCACAGCTGGTTTGGATCTTTATTACCTGGCTCCTAATTTTAATGAAGTAGATGATTCTGAAACCAATACGTTTGTCACACCGGTATTAGGTAAAACATTCGATGGGTTTAAGGAAGCATTAGCTTTTAAAGAATCAAGGGGTAGTTATAAGGTGATTAATCAATTTGGTTATATGGGTAAATACCAATTTAGTAAAGGAACACTGGCACTAGTTGGAATTAAGAGTACACGGGAGTTTATGGCAAATCCTGAGTTGCAGGAAAAGGCATTCTATGCGTATGTATCCAGAAACAAATGGGTGCTTCGGAAGTATATCGAAAAGTATTCCGGTAAAATGATGAATGGTATTAAAGTGACAGAATCTGGGATTTTAGCTGCGGCACATCTGGCAGGGCCGGGTGCAGTCAAGGATTATTTAAAAAGCGGAGGAGTTGCTGGTTTTGAAGATGCCTACGGCACAACTATTCGTTATTATATGAAACGTTTTGGTGGATATGACACTTCTATCATTGTTCCAAATAGAAAAGCTAAAGCAAAAGTAAAAATCATATCTAAGGAAATTGTTTAATAATCCCTTTGTATAATAAAAATAGTCGGTCGCTTATGGAGTTCAATGGTCTCCATCTTCCAGTCTTCAATAGTTTTAGTAGCAATAAATTCGGTAGTCAGGGTGATATCGCTAGCAATGCATAACCTGGTATTTACATTAAGGTAGGTTATCAAATCCGTAACCATTTTATCGTTACGGTAAGGAGTTTCAATAAAAATCTGAGCTTGGTTTTTATCTAACGAAAGCTTTTCCAAAGCCTTAATTTTATTTTTCCTATCGTTTTTATCGATGGGTAAATATCCGTTAAAGGCAAAATTTTGACCGTTCATACCACTGCTCATCAACGCCAAAAAAATTGAAGAAGGTCCTACTAACGGTACTACTTTAATATCTTTTTCATGGGCTAGCTTTACGATCTCTGCTCCCGGATCTGCAATCCCCGGGCAACCGGCATCAGATAAGAGCCCAATAGATATTCCATTAAGACAAGGATTTAAATACTCAGGAATCTCTAGAGCATCGGTAAATTTATTTACCGTATGTACTATTAAAGAGCGTTGTGATTTACTAGGACTTACTTTTTTAATAAATCTTCTAGCGGGTTTTTCATTTTCTACGATGTAGTGATTTACCTGTTCTAATACTTTTTTTATTGAAATGGGCAACACTTCTAAAGGGACATCATCACCAAGCCGGGTAGGTATTAAGTATAATTTTCCTTTTGGGTCTAAAGGTTTGCTTTCCATAAAGTTATTCTATAACTATCTTTTTAGACAGTTTATTTTGCTCATAGTCTGTTAACTGAACAAAATATACACCTGAATTTAAATTGTCAATTATAAATTCGTTAGCCTTTTTATTTTTAAAATTCACCTTCTTTACTTGCTTACCCTGCACATCAAAAATAATAATATTTTTAATATTCTTTTCATAGGTAATACGAATTTGATCAGTCGCAGGATTAGGGTAAATTGAAAAATCGACAATATCCGGATTTTCAGATCCCAGCGTATTTTCATCAATAACCCGGTAAACTACTCCTCCGTAATCAATTATATAAAGTTCGTTTTTACTATCGATGCCAAAAGAAGAAATACCTCTGGTAATAGAAGAATTTACCCATGTAATCCCATCGTTCGTATTGTTACTATCAATGGTACCTATTTCATTAGTTAAATAATCACCAAAGATATACAATCCCTGTAAAGAAGGATATTGCGTACCTCTATACACATAACCTCCGGTAACAGACTTAGCCGAACCTACATGATTGTACGTGGCAATAGGATCAATTAAGGTTGTAAGATCGCTAGGACAGGCAGTGTCATCTCTTGTCGGATTAAACTTCTCACCACCTTCACGACAATCCCACCCAAAGTTTTGACCAGCTATATTACCCGGAGTTTTATTAATTTCTTCAAACGCATTTTGTCCTACATCAGCAATCCAAAGATCATTAGTTTGACTGTCAAATGAGAATCTCCAGGGATTACGAAGACCATAAGCCCAAATTTCATCAGCTCCTGCTTTATTAACAAAAGGATTATCTGATGGAATATAAGGAGCCGGAGCATCTACGTCTATTCGAAGAATTTTACCCAGGAGGTTATTTATATTTTGTGAATTTTCCATAGGGTCTCCGCCGCTACCTCCATCACCACTGGCAATGTAGAGTAGTCCATCTGTACCGAAGGTAATATCTCCTCCGTTGTGATTGCTAAAAGGTTGATTGAATTCTAATAGTATCAATTCAGAATTAGGGTCTGCCAGGTTCGGATTATTAGTATTTCTGGAAAATCTAGAAATACGAGTTGAAATTTGATTATTTGCTGAATGGGTATAGTTTACATAAAAAAAGCCGTTAGTAGCATACTCCGGATGAAAAGCTAGTCCCAATAAACCGGGTTCTCCACCTCTTCTTATAAAAAATACTCTGTCTTGGATATTTAAAAAATCAGCAATAGCGACCGTACCATTCTCTTCTATAATTTTGATAGCACCTTCCTGTTCAACTACAAATAATCTTTCGTCACCTGCATTTGTGACAAAAACAGGAAAGCTAAAACCATCTGCAACTAATTCAATATCAATATCTTGAGCGTATATAAAAGGAGATAAACATAACAGTATTATATAGATACAAGTTTTCATAGTGTTGTAAGTTTTAGAGATTGCAATTTTAAATATACTAAAACTTAAAGCTAAGCATGTTCTTTTTGGATTATATTATCAATATTGACCTGACTTCCAAAATTTTTGTTAAGATCTATAAAGCTAAATTCCAAACTTTATAAAAGGTTTATTCGGGTTTCTGTATATCTTCGGCAATCATATCGCAGGCCTGATTAATTATTTTAAAAACGTAGGTAAATCCCTGTTCTCCGCCATAATAAGGATCGGGAACTTCTTTTAAAGTTGGATCAGCAAGTACATCTAGTAATGAATGAACTTTATCTCTATCTTCCTGGGTTGAGGCTAAGGCTAGAACATTATGATAATTATCCTCGTCCATCGTATAAATCATATCATAAATTTCAAAATACTCAATTTTGAATTGATCTGCCTTTTGATTTGAAATATCAATATGATTAGCTTTGGCTACTTTAATAGACCTGGAATCCGGTGCTTTACCAACGTGGTAATTACCTGTTCCGCAGGAAGCCACTTTAAAGTTATCTGGATCCAGTTTAGATCGTAAGATACCTTCAGCTAGGGGAGAACGACAAATATTTCCTAAGCAAACCATTAAAATTTTAGTCTTCATAAAAAGAAATATTTAAGTCTTATCGATGATAAGACTAATACTTAAAGTTACTTTACCTGTATAAATTATAAAGTCAATTTTTTACCCAGGTCTTCTACGTATTTTTTAAACTGCTTATCTGTTGAAGATAGATTGTCTACGGTTTTACAGGCATGAAGTACCGTAGCATGATCACGTTTACCAATTTGAGTACCAATACTGGCAAGTGAAGCTTTGGTTAGTTTTTTTGCAAAAAACATGGCTAATTGGCGTGCCTGGACAATATGTCTTTTTCTTGTTTTGGATTGTAGGGTCTCTACATCCATTTGGAAATAATCACTTACTACTTTCTGAATATAATCAATAGATACTTCCCGTTTTGTGTTTTTTACGTAGTTATCTACAATAGCTTTAGCCAAATCAATAGTGATATCTTTTTTATTAAAAGAAGAGTGTGCGATTAACGAGATGATTGCCCCCTCTAACTCCCGGATGTTTGTTTTAATATTGTTAGCTAAAAATTCTACAATATTTTCGGGCATCTCTACACCATCCCGGTATAGTTTGTTTTTAATTATAGAAATTCGAGTATCAAAATCCGGTTGATGTAATTCTGCGGATAACCCCCATTTAAAACGAGAGAGTAAACGTTGCTCAATATCCTGCATATCTACCGGTGCTTTATCACTGGTTAGAATTACCTGTTTGCCATTTTGGTGCAAATGATTAAAAATATGAAAAAATACATCCTGAGTTCCAGCCTTACCTGATAATAATTGAATATCATCCACAATTAAAACATCAATGATCTGGTAGAAATGGATAAAGTCGTTTCTATTATTCTTTTTTACGGATTCAATATATTGCTGTGTAAATTTTTCAGCAGAAATATAAAGTACGGTTTTCTCCGGATAGTTATCTTTAATATTTACCCCAATAGCATGAGCTAAATGGGTTTTACCAAGTCCTACTCCTCCAAATATTAACAAGGGGTTGAAAGAAGTTCCGCCAGGTTTATTAGCAACCGCCATTCCGGCAGATCTTGCTAGCCGGTTGGAGTCTCCTTCCAGAAAGTTTTCAAAATTATAACTTGGATTGAGTTGCGACTCTACCTTTACATTTCTAATGCCTGGAATTACAAATGGATTACGTAATTCGGGATTTTTACTTTTGATAGGTACATCTACTTCCTGAGAACTTACGGCAGTACGATTTGCACTGGGTATCTTTTCAGTAAAAGGTTTTTTGTTACCGTAGGTGTTCTCCATTTTAATCACGTAAACCAATTTGGCCGTATCACCTAACTCACGGGTTAAAGAAACTTTTAAAAGATTTACATAATGTTCTTCCAACCATTCGTAAAAAAATTTACTGGGTACCTGAATACTCAATGCACACTCGGTAAGTTTAACTGCTTTTATAGGTTCAAACCAGGTTTTATATGCTTGTGGCGTAATATTATCTTCAATAAAAGACAGACAATTATCCCAGACTGATTGTGCAGTACTATTCATTGAAAGGTTGGATTATTTTTTAGGTATTAATATAAAAAGTCGGTTAATAACTTTTTCTCTTTCTGCCAGACAAATATGTGAACAAAAAATGTAAAAAAAAAACAAATTTAGGGTTGAATATTAATTATTTTTTTTGCATCATTGATCAAATTGCGAAACCATCAGGTAAATAATTTAATTCATAAAAATATGCAAATTAATTCGGAAACTCAAATAAAAGTTCGGTATTCTGAAACGGATCAGATGGGAGTGGTATATCACGGCAATTACGCACAGTACCTGGAATTAGCAAGAATTGATTGGTTAGCAAAGTTGGGTATCTCTTATAAAGAAATGGAAGCGGAAGGGATTATGTTACCAGTTTATGAAATTAGCTTTAAATTTAAAAAATCCGCTTTTTTTGATGACACATTAACAGTAAAAACGTACCTTAGGAAAATTCCTACTGTATCAATAATTTTTTCCTATGAAATCCTTAATCAACATGGCAAGTTATTAACAATTGCAACGACAACTTTGGTTTTTGTCAACAGTAAAACCCGTAAACCTATTACGTGTCCGGATTACATTTTAAAGGTTATTTCCGCAAAATTTAAGAATTTTTAAAGGATGTTTTTTAAAGTTAAATCCGTAAAAAACATTTTTAGATTAAAGAAGATAAACGAAGCGTTTGTTTTCTTTTAAGCTGGTTTTTTACAAGTAATCTTGTTTAATTTTGAAAATAAATTAAAAATAAGATCCAGATCTGATCGTAAAACTTCAATTTTAAAATTACATTCTTCCTCCATTTGCTTTTGAACGATCTTCAGACTATGCTTTTTTAAAATTCTCATTATCGTATTTAATTCTGAATAAGGAAAAATCAGAAGTAAAGAGCGGGTGATAGGTCTTTTTACTATAGAGCTTCCTTCAATAGCTAATTTTGCAGTCTTTTTATATGCTTGAATTAGTCCGCCAACCCCCAGTTTAGTTCCCCCGAAGTATCTGACTACGACTATGAAGATATTGGTAGTTTTACTAGCCTGTATCTGTCCATAGATGGGTAATCCTGCAGAATTAGAAGGTTCACCATCATCATTGACCCGAAAATAACTGTTTTCAATCCCTAACTGAAAAGCATAGCAGAAATGACCGGCATTTTTATGCTTCTTTTTTAATAACGCCAGATTAGTTTTTAAATCATCCTCGTTTTTTATAGGAAAGGTATACCCAAAGAACTTACTGGCTTTTTCTTTAAGAAGCACTTCCGGTCCTGGGGATGGTATGGTAAAGTAATAATCTATAGTTGTTTTTATTTTATAGCTAAAGCTACTAATAGAATACTTATTATTGCTAATCCGATTCCTATCCAATTTTTTAAGTGTAGCTTTTCTTTAAAAAAAAGCATTCCCATGAGGGTGGAGGTAATAAGTATTCCGACATTATTGATAGTAAAAGTAGTTGAACTATCCATACCCTCAAAGCGTAAAGCCCGGATCAAACAGTAAATAGATCCGTAATTAACAATACCTAGTGTCATACCGGCAATGATATTCTTTAGTTTTATAACAAGTGTTTTTCGAACTGCTTTATACAATAGAATTAGTAAACCAATGAAAGCAGCAACTCCAAATATAGTAGCCGAAAATATAGAAACCTCATCCTGAGAAACGTATTTATATTCTAAGTATTTAAGGCTGGTATCTATAATTCCGCTTCCTAAAAATACGAGTAAGGGATACATTAAATTTTTTCGGCTTACCTGTACCGTATCCTTACTTTTCATGGCAGTTAAATAAACCGAAATCAAGGCAGTGATAATACCAAATATTTTAATCCATTCAGTACTTTCTTTATATAATAAAATACCTACGATTATAGGAATGGCTAAACTCATTTTTGAAGCAACTGCGGCTACGGACAATCCGTTTTTTTGAGTGGTAATTGCCATTAGGTTAAAAACCGTAATAAAGATAATACCCAAAAGAAAAGCTCCGGTAAACCAATCTCTATAGGGAAATTCCTGTAGCGAGATCACCGTATCAGTAGCTAACCAACCGGATAGGCATGCTATAAAATAATTAAATATAATAGCTTGTAAATTATCTACTTCAAACCGGTGGAAAAGCTTAAAAAGTATAAAAATAACCGTAGAAGCAGTGATACTTAAGGCCAGATATATCAACGTAATGTAGTTTTTACCTTAAACAAATCAATAATGTCATCAGTTCCGGGGCGTAAGTTCCAGGTTTGAATCCCTAGTTTTTTAGCAACATCCGTATTTTCTTTGGTATCGTCAATAAATAAAACTTCGGTGGCTTTTAGGTCTTGTTGGTCCAGTACATATTTATATATTGCAGTGTCGGGTTTTCTTAAATGAATTTCATAAGAAAGATAAAAAACATCAAAGTAGGACTTAAACTCTTCGAAGTAAGGCACCTTCTTTTTTACCCAATTAATATGAGCTTCATTCGTGTTGCTCAGTAGTATTAACTTATATTCTTTAATAGCGGCCAGTTGTTTTAAAAATTCCAATCGGTACAATGGGAAGTCTTTTAAAATTGCATTCCAGGCGGTGCTTATCTGATCCGAGGTAGCTTCCGGAAACAGTTGTCCCATTGCTTCATAAAATTCCGAAGTACTCATCTTTCCAACCTCATAAGATTCTGCCAGGGAATGGATTTGTTGGTAATTATCTGCATTGCCTAGTTTCAAAAATTCTCGTTCGGTCGCTGTTTTGTCCAGGTTAATAAATACGTCTCCAAAATCAAAAAGTAAAGTTTTAATCATTATAGTATATAGTTAAGTGATCACCGTGAATGGTGGCAGTGTTTATCTTTCTTCCATTTGATAATACCGGTGCTTTTACCCCGGAAAATAAATTGCTATTTCCCCTGAATATTCGAGCTTCATCCCATATTCCGGATTCGATAAAAGATTGTAAAGTACGTCGTCCACCTTCAATAATTACCGATTGTAAATTCCGCTTATAAAGTTTTTTACAAAGTTGCTCTACAAAGTTTTCTTGGGGCGGTAAATGTATATATTTTAAGTTATTTATTTCTTTATCTTCTTTATTTGTGAAAATGTAAGTAGTCGCCTGGTCATTTAGAATTTTTGCAGTATCAAGGATACGGTTATTTCGGTCAATAGTAATACGTACGGGATGAGCTCCTTTCCAGTTCCGGGCTGTAAGTTCCGGGTCGTCTTTAAGTACGGTATTGGTTCCTACGAAGATGCCTTGCTCTTGTGTTCGCCATTGATGCACAAGTTGGCGTGAATAGGGGTTTGAGATCCAAAAAGGTTTGCCGTCAGCTTGTTGATTGGGAGCTATAAAACCATCTGAGGTTTCTGCCCACTTCAATATAAGATAAGGTCTTTTTTTTTGATGAAAGGTAAAAAACCTTTTATTCAGGTCGTCACAGATTTCTTTAAGGACATCCGTAACTACTTCGCAACCGGCATCTTTTAATTTTTGGATTCCGCTTCCGGCAACTTTAGCAAAAGGGTCTGTAGTACCTATGACTACCTTTTTAATTTGGCTTGCAATAATTAAATCCGCACAGGGCGGGGTACGTCCGTAATGGCTACAAGGTTCCAGGCTTACGTATAAGGTTGCTTTTTTTAAAATGTTTTTATCGGTAACACTTTGGATAGCGTGTACTTCTGCATGAGGTTTTCCTGCTTTTTGATGCCAACCTTCTCCGACAATTTTTTGATCATATACTACAACCGCACCTACCATAGGATTAGGATACGTAGTACCTAGTCCCTGTCGGGCAAGTTGTAAACATCTTTGCATAAATTTAGGATTTACTTCCATAGAGAAGAGACTTGTATAAAAGTTAAAAGATGTTGATAATATCTATTTTATAAGGTTGTCCTATGTAACGAATAGCAGTATATTTCAAAATTAAAAAATAAGTATATTCATGGATGATTGCCGGTTGTAAACAAAAGTAAATAACCATATTTAGATAAAGGCAATTTTTAGTAATAATAAGCAATGATGGATAGAGATTCTGTAGTAATCAGGCCCGTACAACCAGAAGATAATAAAGTGCTGGCAAAAGTGCTTCGTAAAGTATTAGTAGAAATGGGAGTACCCAAAAAGGGAACGGCTTATGAAGATACGGCCTTGAATTGTATGTATGAAACTTACCAGCATCCGCGAATGGCATATTTTGTAGCAGTTGATAAAGGAGAAATTTTAGGTGGAGCCGGAATCGCACCCTTACCCAATGAGGAAGAAGGAATTTGTGAATTACAAAAGATGTATTTTTTACCGGAACTCCGGGGAAAGGGCATAGGTAGCCGGATGATGGAAACCTGTCTGGATTATGCAAAACAGCAAAAATTCGAGAAGTGTTATCTGGAAACCATGCCTACCATGACCGAAGCCAGAAAGTTATACAAAAGAACCGGTTTTACGGATATCACCGGACCGATGGGAAATACCGGACATTACAATTGTCAGGCCTGGATGCTAAAAACACTTTAAAGTTGAATGTAAGAGAACTACGAGAAGCCTTTATAAAGCAATTAATACCTATATACGGTATTGATGAGGCACAATCCTTTTTTTATCTGGCAAGCGAAAAATGGTTAAAAAAATCGCGTGTTCAAATTGTTATTGATAGTTCTGAAGAAATTGATTTACAAGAAGCATCTCTTTTTAAGGATGCTTTAGAACGACTTAAAAAAGAAGAACCTATTCAATATATCCTGGGAGAAGCTTTTTTTTATGATACTTATTTTAAAGTAAATAAAAATGTCCTAATTCCACGACCGGAAACCGAAGAACTGGTACGTTGGATTATACAAGATGTAAAATCTATAGGAAATTATAAAACGAACATCCTGGATATTGGTACAGGAAGCGGATGTATTGCTGTTACCTTAGCCAAAAAATTAAAACAAGCGAGTGTAAGTGCTATGGATATTTCAAAAGAAGCTTTACACATTGCAGTTAAAAATGCAGAAGCACAAGAACAAAGAATGCATTGGATCCAAAAAAATATTTTAACTACGGATCAGTTACCGGACACCTATCAGGTTATCGTTTCAAATCCCCCTTATGTGAGATGTATGGAAAAAGAACAGATGCAGGCAAACGTTCTTGCATATGAACCCGGGTTAGCACTATTTGTAGAAGATCATAATCCGTTGTTATTTTATCAAAAAATAGCCGAACTTGGTACAAAACATTTAGTAAAAGGCGGGCATCTTTATTTTGAAATCAACGAATACTTAGGATCGGAGACTATGAGGCTTTTAGAGAAAATAGGATATCAGGATATACAATTAAGAAAAGATATGTACGGAAAGCATCGATTTATTCGGGCAACTAATAAATAAACAATGAAACAATTCAAATCCATCTGTGTATTTTGCGGAAGTAGTGAAGGTAAAGACCCTGACATTCTTCAAGCTGCATATGAATTAGGAACCATATTGGCCGAGCGTAACATTGAACTGATTTATGGCGCGGCCAAAATTGGGGTTATGGCACGGGTGGCTAAGGGCGTTCAGGATCATCAAGGTAAAGTTACCGGGGTTATTCCTAAATTTCTAACCACCAAAGAAGTAGTTCACGAGGGGTTAGATGATTTAATAGTGACCACAACTATGCATGAACGTAAAACAAAAATGCATGAGCTCAGTGATGCTTTTATTACCTTGCCGGGAGGTTTTGGTACCTTAGAAGAGCTTTTTGAAATTATTACCTGGGCGCAACTAGGATTGCATCAAAAACCGATAGGATTGTTAAACATAAACGGATTTTACGATCCGCTGGTAAACATGTTATCTACTATGGTTTCCCAGAAATTCTTAAAACAAGAAAATATGGATTTACTCTTAGTTGCAGATACTAACAAAGAGTTATTCCGTAAAATAGAAGCGTATCAACCTACGGTAGTACCTAAATGGTTAAATTCTTTACCAAAAACCTAATAAATAGCATCAAGGGTTTATGAACATTCAAGAAAAAATACAATCGCTCAGGGAAGAGTTGCGTAAGCATAATTATCAATATTATATTTTAGACCAACCTACCTTAAGTGACTACGAATTTGACCTTAAATTAAAAGAACTACAGGATTTAGAGCGTGCACACCCTGAATTTTTTGATGAAAATTCGCCTACACAAAGGGTAGGGGGCAGTATTACTAAAAACTTTGAAACCGTAGTACATGAATACCGAATGTACTCTTTGGATAATTCATATTCTCTTGAAGATTTGTTGAATTGGGAAAAGCGTATAGAAAAGATTGTTGATGGTCAGATTACCTTTACCTGCGAACTAAAGTACGATGGTGCTTCTATTAGCTTGTTGTATGAAAATGGGAAATTAATGAATGCCGTGACTCGTGGTGACGGGATACAGGGAGATAACGTAACGGCTAATGTAAAAACCATCCCCTCCGTACCATTACAATTACAAGGCGACTATCCTAAGCGTTTCTATATCAGGGGAGAAATTGTACTTCCGTATGAAGGTTTTGCTACATTAAATAAAGAACGGATAGAAGCCGGAGAAGAGCCGTATGCAAACCCACGTAATACGGCTTCCGGAAGTTTAAAGTTGCAAGATAGTGCAGAAACTGCCAAGAGGCCGTTGGATTGCCTGTTATATAACATTAAAGGAGAGCGATTGTCAATTACTACACAATTTGAAAGTCTTCAAAAAGCCAAGGCATGGGGTTTTAAAGTTCCGGATACGGCAAAATTGGCAACCTCTGTTGAAGATATTATGAAATTTGTTGAATATTGGGATACGCATCGCTATGATTTACCTTATGAAACGGATGGAGTAGTGATTAAAGTAAATAATTTGTATCAGCAGGAAGAACTTGGTTTTACCGCTAAAGCTCCCAGATGGGCGATGGCCTATAAATTTAAAGCCGAACAGGCAACTGCAATCCTACGAGAAATAACTTACCAGGTAGGTAGGACCGGAGCCATCACCCCAGTGGCAAATTTGACTCCGGTACAATTGGCAGGAACTACGGTAAAGAGAGCTTCTCTGCATAATGCAGATCAGATTGAAAAGTTAGATATACGTGAAGGGGATTCGGTTTATGTAGAAAAAGGAGGTGAAATTATTCCGAAAATTGTAGGAGTTGACTTTACATCCAGACCAGCGGATTCACAGCCAACTCAATATATCCACCAGTGCCCGGAATGTGCTACGCTACTTATCAGAAAAGAAGGTGAAGCGCAACATTATTGCCCTAATTTTGAAGGTTGTCCGCCACAGATCATTGGGCGTATACAACATTTCATATCCAGAAAAGCCATGGATATTGACGGAATGGGAGCAGAAACAGTAACTCTTTTAGTCAAGGAAGGTCTAATTATTAACTACGCTGATCTTTACCAATTACAAAAAGAACAATTATTGCCCCTGGAAAGAATGGCAGAAAAGAGTGTGGATAACCTAATAAAAGGTATTGAAGCTTCTAAAAATATTCCTTTTGAAAGAGTCTTGTTTGCATTAGGTATTCGTTATGTAGGAGAAACCGTAGCTAAAAAACTGGCAAATCATTTTAAAAATATACATACTTTATCAATAGCTCTACCAGAAGAAATGGAACAGGTAAACGAAATCGGAAGTCGTATTGCAGAAAGTGTGTTTGAATTTTTCCAAAACCCGGAAAATCGTAAGACCGTTGATCGATTACAGTCTTACGAACTACAGTTAGCCATATCCGAAGAGACTCTAGCCAATCGATCCGATAAATTACAGGGTAAAACTTTTGTGATTTCAGGAGTGTTCAGTCAGGTTTCCAGGAATGAATTAAAAAAGATACTGGAAGATAACGGAGGAAAAGTAGCCAGTGCGATTTCTTCTAAAACAAGTTATCTTGTTGCAGGGGAGAATATGGGACCAAGTAAATTAGCTAAAGCCGAAAAATTAAAAGTGCCTATGCTAAACGAAAGTGAAATTCTGGAAATGATCGCAACCGTTTAAAAGCAAGTAGGTTTCTCAATAGCTCTAATGGTACCATACTTCTTCTTCTTCTTTTTCCTTAAATTATAATTCTCTTGTAGTAAGCGCGGATTTTACCATTTTCATGGACCATTTATAAGCTTATTTTCAAACCTATATTATTAAAAACCAATAAGTCTACGGTTTTGAATTGATTTTTTCCCATAATTATACATGAGATCACTTCATATATTAAGAATATAATAGTTTGAAATTTTTAGTTAAAATAAAGCTATATTTTTAATATTTTTACAACTTAATTATGGATTAACCGTAAAAATTTTATATTTTTCCGTTTTATTTTATTCTTACAAAGAATCATAAATATATAAATGCTTTTACACAAATCTTGGGACTCTTTCAACTTAAAATACCGTACCTTTTATTCTACAGTTCTTTATTTATAATAGCTACAACCATAGCTGTTTTTGAAAAGTTAACTCTAGTATATGTCAAACCTTTTGCTATTATTGCATTAATGTATCTATACCTTTCTCAAACCAGAAAGGTAAATCCATGGTATCTAGTCGGGATGGTAGCCTTATTCATAAGCGATATTTTTATTTCCATAAATTTTGAATATTATTTTGCTATGATCTCCCTGTTAATTACGTTCTTTTATATCAGTTTTTCTATGGTATTAAAAGATTTTATAACCTTTAAAGATTTCAAACTAGCAGACCTGGTTTCTTTTCCGATTATCATCAGTTTATTACTGGTATTTTATATGATATATTCTATTACAGAATTGATTTGGCCTCATGTTTTAAGTTCTTTACTCTATCTGGTCATAATTTTACTTAGTCTCCTGGTGTTTGTAGGCTTATGTTTTTTAATTTATATCAGAGATCGTTATCAACATAATGTCTTATTGTTTGCATCTGCTTGTTGTTGCCTATTTGTTAATTCGCTATTGCCTATTAATGAATTATATTATTACACCAGGGTTTTTAGTATTATCCTCGCTATAACGCAGTTTACCAGTATCTTCCTGTTAACTCAATTTTTGATTGTTACTGACTTAAAGAAGCAATTTATATGAACTAAAAAGTTGTATGTTTCAATGATAACCTCATTTTTATAAAGTTTGCCTATTTGTACATAGGCTTAGGTACTGTTATCATAGTTAAAATAGCTACCTTTGTAGTTTATCCGTAACTTATGATCTTAAAAGGTTTTAAACAAAACGCATTAAAGCGAAGTATAGAATCTTATATTACAAAACGTAAAAAAGAAGCTTTCCATAAAAAAGGTATTGATAGTCTGGGGGTTCTGATTGACGCTTCGGCACCTGTTAATGTAGTATTATTATTAAAATTGGCTAATGAATTGGGAGTGCCGTCAGAAAAGTTAACGGTACTGGGGTATCAGGAAGATCAAAAGGAAATTACAGAAAGTCCCGATTCTTCTTATTATAATGATAAAGCAATTGGTGTAAACGGGAGCTTTAAAAGTAATACAGTCAATAATTTTATAAATCAACCTTTTGATGTATTGATTAACTTTTACGGTGAATCCAAACCTGCTTTGGATATTGTAGCCTCAGCCAGTAAAGCCCGGTTTAAGGTAGGGTTTGCGGCAATTGATCATCGAATTAATGATTTGGTCATTGGGGGTGCGGAAGGAGATAATAATTTGTTTATAAACGAGTTAAAGAAGTACTTAAAAATTTTAGAAATAATTTAAATGAAAGGTTTTTTACAAGGTACGGGAGTTGCATTGGTGACCCCTTTTTCAAGCGATTTATCAATTGATTATCCTGCACTGACTAATTTGATAGAATATAACATTGCCAGAAATGTAGACTACCTGGTAGTAATGGGAACTACTGCCGAATCTGCTACCTTATCAAAACCTGAAAAGAAAGAGGTAATTGCTCACATTCGGAAGGTAAACAGTAATCGTGTTCCTATGGTACTGGGCATAGGAGGAAACAATACGGAACAAGTACTTCAGGAAATTGAAGAAACGGATTTAGCTGATTTTTCGGCGATTTTATCTGTAGTTCCTATGTATAATAAACCAACACAAGAAGGTATATATCAGCATTATAAAAAGATTGCAGAATATGCTCCCCTTCCTATTTTATTATATAACGTACCTTCACGTACAGGTACTAATATGGAAGCTGATACCACCTTACGATTATCTAGTTTAACTAATATTATAGGGATTAAAGAGGCTACATCAGATATAGGTCAGGTATTAGCCATACTTAAAGACCGTCCTGAAGACTTTTTGGTAATATCCGGCGATGATATGCTTGCTTTATCCTTAGTGGCAGCAGGGGGTGACGGAGTGATCAGTGTGGTAGGTCAAGGCTTTCCAAAACAATTCTCTGAACTGATAAGTAACGGGATCGAAGGAGATCTTGCTAATAGTTATGAGCAGTTATTTCAGTTATTACCAGCTATAAATTACGCCTTTGAAGAGGGAAATCCGGCAGGTATTAAAAGTATTCTGGCAGCTAAAGATATTTGTAAACCATACGTTCGTTTACCTTTAGTAAAAGCTTCAAAAAAATTGGAGACTACTATTAAAGAATTTGTAAACCGCCTTCCTGTACAATAAGGTATGTTTAAAAAGGTAAAAGATCCGGGGATTGGAATTTCTTCTGATGAAAGAGCTAAACGCTTTATCAATCCGGATGGTACTTTTAACATTAGGCATATCAACAGAAGAACTTCTTTTTCCCGAAGTTATTCCTACCTGATTGGAATTAGTTGGTTAAAATTCTTTGGCTGGGTGACCCTGGGCTATATCGTAATTAATTTAATTTTCGCAGTAATTTATGTATTGCTGGGAATATCGGCAATTACTAAGCCTACAGGTAGTTACGTTCTCGATCTTTTAAATGCTTTTTTCTTTTCAGCTCAAACCATCACCACCGTTGGTTATGGGGCCATGGCACCTAAAGGATTATGGTTTGGTATCATATCATCATTTGAAGCTTTAATCGGATTGTTAAGCTTTTCTTTTGTAACCGGACTTTTATACGGTAGGTTTTCCCGACCTAAGGCGAATGTCCGCTTTAGCAGCACTATTATTATTAAAGAGCATAAAGGGCAGGATAGTTTAATGTTTCGTTTAATGAGTAGAACTACAAACGTAATGATTCGACCAAAAATTCAGGTTACTTTGTCTTTGTCAAAAGAATCTAATAAAAAATATATTAACGAGTTTTATAATTTGGATTTACAGCGAAGTAATATCACATACTTACCCACAACCTGGACGGTAGTACATCCCATTAATAAAAACAGCCCATTATGTCAATTTAAAAGAAATGAAATTCCTAAGCTTAACGGAGAGATTTTAATTTTAGTTAGTTATTACGATCGTTCCTTTAATCAGGAGGTTCACCAGGCACATTCTTACGTTTTAAATAATATTATATTGGACAAGTCCTTTATTCCGGCTTTTTATTATGGAGAAGAAGGATACACCATTCTTGATCATACCAAGTTAAGTAAACTTGATTAAAACCGGTAAGTATTGTCACATCTTTTTAATTATGCCGTATTTACGCAATAATAGCCGTATTAGTATAAGTAAAGTTTTGAGATAAAGTAGAATTACCTATTTTTGCCAAACGTTTGAAATTTATGAAGAAATTATTAATTTTTGTTCTTTTAGGAAGCGTCTTTTTTAGCTGTAGCGAATACCAGAAAGTATTAAAGAATGAAGATATTGCGCCAAAGTATAAAATGGCGGAAAGTCTTTATAAAGAAGGTAAGTATAAAAAAGCCTTACGTTTATTTGAACAAATAGTGCCCCAATATCGAGGTAAACCTCAAGCGGAACGGGTGATGTATTATTATGCGGATACGTATTATCAATTACGTGACTATTACCTGGCGGGATATCAATACGAGCGTTTTGTAAAATCATATCCGCAAAGTGCTAAAGCAGAAGAAGCCGCTTTTAAATCGGCAAAGAGCTATTACGAGAATTCTCCAAGATTTTCCCTCGATCAGGCAGATACTGATAAAGCTATAGAAAAACTACAGGGGTTTATTAATAAATATCCTGAAAGTGATAATCTGGCAATTGCTAACGAGTTAGTTCTGGAACTAAGAACAAAAAAAGAACAAAAAGCTTTTGAGGTGGCCAAAGGATATCACCATCGTGAAGATTATAAAGTAGCAATCAAAACTTTTGACAACTATTTAATTGATTATCCCGGGTCTAAGTTTAAAGAAGATGTTTTATATTACCGCTTGGAATCGGAGTATCTTCTTGCTATTGGTAGTTATGAAAGCCTGGTAAAAGACAGGCTAACAACAGCTCAGGAATTTTATAAGAATTATAGAAAATATTACAATGAAGAAGGGGCTTATTATGACCGTGCCCAGGATATAAAAGAAGATTTAGAAAAACGATTAGAACAACTTAATTAAGTTATATAGAAGATGGATTTAAAGAAGAGTAGTGCCCCGGTAAACACCATTACCATTGATAAAAATTTAATTGATCAACCTACCAGTAATATTTACGAAGCGATTTCGATTATCTCTAAAAGAGCAAATCAGATCAATACGGATATTAAAAAGGAATTATTAGAAAAACTGGATGAGTTTGCTACCTACAATGATAGTCTGGAAGAGGTTTTTGAAAATAAGGAACAAATAGAAGTTTCTAAATTTTATGAAAGATTACCCAAACCTCATGCTCTTGCCATTCAAGAATGGGTAGATGGAAAAATTTATTACCGTAACACAAAAGCGGACGGAAGTACAGAATCATTCTAATATTTGAAACCTTCTTTTCTTAATAATAAGAAAGTACTTTTAGGAGTAACTGCAGGAATAGCCGCTTATAAAACAGCGGCTTTAGTGCGTTTATTTATAAAAGCAGGAGCTCAGGTTAGAGTCATTATGACTCCTGCGGCTAAAGATTTTGTAACTCCTTTAACCCTGTCTACCTTATCAAAAAACCCGGTAGAAAGCGAATTTTATAATAAGAATGACGAAAATGCTGTTTGGAATAACCATGTAGAACTAGGGCTTTGGGCGGATGTGTTTTTAATAGCCCCTGCTACTGCAAATACCCTGTCTAAAATGGTTAACGGGGTGAGTGATAACTTATTACTGGCTACCTATCTTTCAGCCAAATGCAAGGTGTATTTTGCTCCGGCTATGGATTTGGATATGTATAAACATCCCTCCACAACTATAAGTTTAACCTCATTACAGGAATATGGTAATCGTATGATACCAGCTACAAGCGGAGAATTGGCCAGTGGTTTATCTGGTAAAGGTCGTATGGCAGAGCCCGAAGATATTATTTCTTTTATCGAAAAAGATCTGAGTACAGGTTTGCCATTGCACGGTAAAACTATTCTAATTACCGCAGGTCCTACCTACGAAGCTATTGATCCTGTACGATTTATTGGGAATCATTCCAGTGGTAAAATGGGAATAGCCATAGCAAAAAATGCAGCTGACCTGGGGGCTACGGTTCATTTGATCCTAGGACCATCTTCTGAAACAATCGAACATCCTTTAATAAGTGTAACCCCGATAATAAGCGCTCAGGAAATGTTTGAAACCGTACAAAATCTATATACAAAAGTTGATATCGCTATTGCCGCTGCCGCAGTTGCTGATTACCGTCCTAAAGAGGTGGCTCACCAGAAGATAAAAAAGAAAACCGAAGAGTTCGTTTTAGAGTTAGAAAAAACAGTGGACATTTTAAAATGGATGGGTTCTCAAAAAGAACATCAATTTCTGGTAGGATTTGCATTAGAAACTCAGAATGAACTGGAGAATGCGAAGAAAAAATTACAAAACAAAAACCTGGACCTTATCGTTTTAAATTCTCTTAATGACAAGGGGGCGGGTTTTAAAAAGTCCACAAATAAAGTTACCTTAGTAAATCATAAATTAGAAGTTCAAGCGTTTTCTTTAAAAACAAAAAACGAAGTCGCTCAAGATATTTTATCTGCTATACAAAAGGATTTACATGACTAGAATATTAGTTGTTATATTGTTTTCTTTTTCTTCAGTGTTATTGGCACAGGAGTTCAATGCTACCGTTGTAGTCAATGCACAACAAACGGCTAACCCCAATTTGCAGGTATTTAAAACCCTTGAACGTTCCTTAACTGAGTTTGTAAACAATACAAAATGGACGGACGTTGACTACAGGACAGAAGAGCGTATTGATTGTAACTTTATTATCAATATCCTGGATTTTAATAATGATTCTTTTACTGGAACCCTACAGGTGCAGGCAGCAAGGCCGGTATTTCAGTCGGATTATAAAACTAATTTATTGAATATTGTTGATAACAACCTTAGTTTTCAATACGTAGAGTTTCAACCTTTGAACTATAATCCGAATAGTTTTGAAAACAACCTGATCTCCGTATTTGCGTATTACCTGTACACCATACTGGCAGTAGAAGCAGATAGTTTTGAACGTAAGTCAGGAACAGATTATTATGAACAGGCAAGAATTGTAATAAACAGTGTTACCGATCCGAATCTAAGCGGATGGAAGCGAGAAAGAAACCCTAACCGGTTTAGTTTTAACGACGATATACTTTCCGGTACGTACGATGGGTATCGAGAAGCTATGTATACCTATCATAGAGAAGGACTGGACCTTATGAGTACGCAGTTAAAAGAGGGAAAATTAGCCGTTATTGCCAGTCTTGATAATTTAATGGAAATGCATAGCAACCGCCCTAATTCTTATCCGATGCGGGTATGGTTTGATGCTAAAGTAGATGAATTTTCAAAGATTATGTCCGGAGGACCTCCAGTCAATATAGCGGATGTAAAAACCAAATTATCCCGTATAGCACCTTTTTATTCCGATAAATGGAGTTCCATAGAATCCAAGTAATTCTACAGAACTTTGCTATGTGTAGGTTTAAATGTTTAGAAGTTTGTAATTGAAATTACCGGTTTACATCTTTTTATCAACAGTAATAATATATAAATTTAGTACACAATCCTACTTCCTTTTAAAAGAAAGTAAAGTTATTTCCTAATATGTATCACGCATCATAATCGATCTAACTATTTTATTTACAGATATCTATCTTATTATAAATCCTTTTCAAAGGAAAGGGTTTTTAGCTACCTTCCCTTTGGGAAGGGCAGGGGATGGGATTAATTTATAAGGATTAGAATTATCTAAGCTATTTTAAACTAAAGCCAATAATTTTGACTCTTAATTCTAGAAGCGAGAACGACCTACCCGTCTACAGGCGGGTCTTAAGTCTCCACCAGACTGACACTAATAAGTGCGTTTTAAAATTCTTCTTTTGATAGTAATATTATATTTGATAGAGTTTTAAATCTGTAGTATCTTTAGCTGTTTAATAGATGTTTTATTCGCTTAAAACAAAATCTTAAAAATTGTTTTTTTAAAGAAAAATACGACTTTAGCTATTACTTTTGATAGCGGTTAGTTGTACTAACTTTATGAAGTGGTTTAAACTTTTCTGATTGAAGCGAAAAATAGGTATTTTTTGCTTAATTGAAATCGTTTTTCAGTTGCATAGCCATAGCTACGGAACTTAAAAATGATAAAAAGTAAGTGAAAAAGAACATTTTGCAGCCAATTAAGGAAAGTTTAAACAACTTCTATTTATAAGATACTAAAAAGTAAAGAAATAACTTTTGATTAAAAGCCTTACCATACGTAATTATGCATTGATTGAGCAATTAGAAGTTTCTTTTGATGCAGGTTTGACTACAATTACCGGAGAAACCGGTGCGGGAAAGTCTTTATTGCTAGGAGCTCTGGGTTTATTATTAGGAAAAAGAGCAGACCTTAATAGTATTCGGGATAAAGATAAAAAATGTGCTATTGAAGGAGTTTATAATATTAAAAATTATAATCTGACTTCTGTTTTTGAAAAGGAAGATTTGGATTATGAAGAAGAAACAATTATCCGAAGAGAAATATTGCCTTCTGGTAAATCCCGTGCTTTTATCAATGATACTCCGGTAACTCTACAATCTCTACAAACTATAGGTTCGTATTTAATTGATATTCATAGCCAGCATCAAACAATGGCGGTAACTACCAATACCTTTCAAATGCAGGTATTGGATGCTTTAGCTAGTAACGAAAAAATCCTTACTTCCTATAAAAGAGGATTGGTTATTTTAAAAAACAAAGAAAAAGAAAAACTTCAGCTGGAAGCTAATAAATCAGAATTTGTAAAAGAATACGATTATAATTCTTTTCTATTAAAAGAATTGGATGAAGCAAAGCTTAAAGAAAACGAACAAACCGAACTCGAAGAGCAAATTGAAACCTTAAGCAATGTTGAAGAAATCAGGGAACGTTTAACTACTTCGTTGGCAATCACTTCAAATGAAGAAGTAGGGGTGTTGGATATGCTAAACACGGTAAAAGCGAATTTAACCAAAATCGAAAGTTACAGCGCGGATTTCCAGGAATTATCTACAAGATTACAAAGTGCTTATTTGGAGTTAGAAGATATTACCGAAAATATCAGTGAAGCTGTTGAAAAACTGGATGCTGATCCGCAACAGTTAGAACAATTAAATGACCGCTTACAGTTTATACATAATTTACACCTTAAACATACTACGGGTACCGTTTCTGAATTACTGATTATTCAAAAAGAATTACAGGAAAAAGTAAGTAAAACGGACTCGCTGGATGAAGAGATCGGAATACTTGAAAAAGAAATTATAAAAATTAAGGGTCAATTAAACCAGGTGGCAGAAAAACTTCATGTACGAAGGTCTAAAGCCTTACCAAAATTAACCAAAGAATTAGAGAAGTTGCTTAGTGGTTTGGGAATGCCCAATGCCCGTTTTAAAGCTAGCATCACATTAAATGATAGCTACGGAGATTCAGGTAAAGACACGCTTGAGTTTCTCTTTTCTGCTAATAAAGGAGGTAATTTTGACGAACTGAAAAAGGTAGCTTCGGGTGGAGAGTTGTCTCGAATCATGATTGCTATTAAAGCCGTTTTATCTAACTATCAAAAGTTGCCCACCATAATTTTTGATGAGATAGATACCGGGGTTTCCGGTGAGGTGGCTCAAAAAATGGCAGATATGATGATGGATATGAGCAAAAATCTACAAGTTTTTAGTATTACGCATCTACCTCAAATCGCTGCTAATGGTCAACACCAGTTTAAAGTGTATAAAGAAGATATTAATAACGTAACAGTTACTCAACTTCGGTTGTTAAATCAAGAAGACCGGATTAAAGAAATCGCCGAGATGATCGGGGGTAAAGATATCTCAGAGTCCGCACTTACCCATGCTAAAGCACTTTTGCTAGCACATTAATAGTTTTTTGATTATTGCGTAATTCTCTTTTAGGAGTAAAGGGTGCTTTTAGTATATTTGGCGATTCATTCCAATAGATACAATTATGGCTTATCATTTACTAAAAGGAAAACGTGGAATTATTTTCGGAGCTTTAGATGAAAATTCTATTGCCTGGAAAACTGCGGAAAAGGTTTATGAAGAAGGAGGGAAGTTTGTATTGACAAATGCCCCTGTAGCACTTCGTATGGGTACGTTACAAAGCCTGGCAGAAAAAACCGAATCAAAAATTATTGGTGCCGATGCCACTTCTGTTGAAGATCTTGAAAAACTGGTAGATGCTGCGGTTGAAGAATTAGGAGGGCCTTTGGATTTTGTATTGCATTCTATAGGAATGTCGGTAAATGTTCGTAAAGGCCGTCATTATACGGATCAAAAATACGATTGGACTGCAAAAGGTTGGGATATTTCAGCCTTATCTTTCCATAAAACCATGCAGGTATTATACAAAAAGAAAGCCATGAGGGAATGGGGTAGTATTGTTGCCCTATCATATATGGCGGCACAACGTGTATTTCCGGATTATAATGACATGGCAGATAATAAAGCTTATCTGGAATCTATTGCCCGTAGTTTTGGTTATTTTTTCGGCAGGGATCATAAAGTAAGGGTGAATACCATTTCGCAATCACCCACACCTACTACAGCTGGAAAAGGAGTAAAAGGTTTTGATAGCTTTATTGCTTATGCAGATAAGATGTCCCCGCTAGGAAATGCAACGGCAGATGAATGTGCTGCTTATACCATAACGTTGTTTTCTGACTTAACCCGAAAGGTGACGCTACAGAACTTATACCACGACGGCGGCTTTGCAAATGTAGGAGTCAGTGACCGGGTTATGGATCTTTTTGAAAGTGAAGATGTATAAATTAATACTTAGCAGTAAAGGAAATAGGGTTTTTGTAAAGATACTTTTTTGTATTTCTCATTTATAATACCAGTATACAACCGGCCGGAAGAAATTGATGAACTTCTGGAAAGCATGTCTTATCTACAGTACAATGAGCCTTTTGAAGTTGTAATTGTTGAAGATGGTTCCACCTTAGCATCAGACCAGGTGATTGCTAACTATAATGATACATTAGCTATAAGTTATTATGTAAAGAAAAATACAGGACCGGGGGATTCCAGAAACTACGGAATGCAAAAAGCACGGGGGGAATATTTTTTAATTTTGGATAGCGACGTTATACTTCCTTCCAACTATCTGCTGGAAGTTGCTTCCTTTTTAAAGAAAGAATATGTTTCCTGTTTTGGAGGGCCGGATGATGCACATGCAGACTTTACTGCTTTGCAAAAAGCCATCAATTACAGTATGACTTCTTATTTGACGACCGGGGGTATTCGTGGGAAGAAAAAAGTAGTGGATAAATTTCAACCCCGAAGTTTTAATATGGGTTTGTCAAAAGAAGCTTTTCTTGCCTCACAAGGATTCGGGAATATCCATCCCGGCGAAGACCCGGATCTGACGATACGTTTATGGAAGTTAGGATATCATACGGCATTTATTCCTGAGGCTAAAGTATTTCATAAACGGCGAATTTCCTGGAAAAAGTTTTTTCAACAGGTGAAGAAATTCGGTTTGGTACGTCCCATCCTTACTAAATGGCACCCGGAAACGAGTAAAATTACCTATTGGTTTCCAAGTGTATTTATCTTGTGTAGTATAGTGGCTCTCGTTCTTTTATTATTTGGTGTACAGTTTCCGGTGTATGTGTTGCTTTTATACATTATAGGTATTTTCATTGAAGCTACCTTAAAAAATAACTCGGTAAGAATAGGAAGCTTAGCTATTATTGCCGTAGGTATTCAATTTTACGGATATGGCACTGGATTTTTACAATCTTATTTTAAAATACATCTTTTACATAAAAATCCGGAAACTACTTTCCCTAAATTATTTTTTAGAAAAAAATAAGACCCATGTTGTATGTTAATTTTGTATTTTAAATTTTACTGAACAGTATAGAACTGTTATAAAAGAATTTCATAACTAAAATGCTGGTACGATATTATGAAGAAGAAACTACATAAATTATCTTTCAGAAGGCATAATGTAAAGGTGTTCTTATTTTTCTTATTGTTTACCTCTGTACTCTGGGTGGTCATTCAGTTTTCTAAAAATTATACGCAAGAAATTGAGGTATTACTGGCTTATCAAAATTTACCGGAAAATGAAGTAATAGATATTTCAAATAGTGACCAACAACTAAAATTACTTTTAAGTGGTAATGGCTTCCGTTTTATCAACTATTTATTTGATCAACCTGTCGTTAAAATGGATATTAAAGAAGCAATAAGTAATGAAAGTAATACGTATGAGTTTAAAATCAACAAAGAAGATCCTGACTTAAAGAGTCAATTGAACTTTAAAGGGAACATTATCAATATTCAAAAAGACATAGTACAGGTAAAAACGACGACTAATACCGAAAAAAAAGTACCTATTGTGGTAAAAACCAAAATTAAGTACGCTCCCGGTTACGGTACGGATCAACCTATTTCTTCAAGTCCGGATTCTATATTAATTCGCGGACCTAAAAGGAGCCTGGATACTATTCGCGTTTTAGCTACTGAATTACTAACTATTCGGGACCTTAAATCTGATTTTAAAGGAAATTTAAAAATTGACATATCTGCAATCCCGGATGATATTGATATTTCCCGGGAATTTGTAACGGCTTCTATCGATGTATCTAAGATTACGGAAGGTAATAAAGAGGTACCGGTTCAATTAATCAATGTGCCTAAGAATATTCAGGTAACTATATTTCCTAAAACCGTACAGGTAGTTTATCGTATTAACCTGGATAAAATAGATGATATTACTGCCTCAGATTTTGTAGTGGAAGCTGATTTTAGCGAAGCCGTAGTTTCCAGTGAATTTTTAGTTTTAAACCTTAAAGTAGTTCCAAAAGAAGTAAAAGATGTTCGTTTAATGACTAATAAAATACAGTACGTTATTATTAATTCACCAGAACCTAAAAACAATTAAATGCTGACAGTAGGTTTAACCGGAGGTATTGGCAGCGGTAAGTCTACCGTAGCCCGAATGTTTTCAGACTTGGGGATTCCAGTATATATCGCAGATATCAAAGCAAAAATTATCATGCAGGAAGATGAAGAAGTTAAAAAAGCAATCCAAAATTTAATTGGAGAGGATGCTTATCTTCCGGATGGAAAACTCAACCGAACATTTATTGCAGATAAAGTATTTAAAAATAAAGAAAGCTTACAATCTTTAAATCATATTGTTCACCCGGCAGTAGCAAAAGATTTCAATAAATGGAAAGAAAACCAGAATACCCCTTATGTAATTAAAGAAGCTGCTATTCTTTTTGAAAACGGGGGGTACAAAGCCTGCGATCAGGTAATATTGGTGATAGCTCCTAGCAAATTACGTTTGGAAAGAGTGGTAAAAAGAGATCAAATTAGCGAGGAATCCATAAAAGAACGGATGCAACATCAATGGGAAGATGTCAGAAAAATACCTTTAGCAGATTATGTGCTAAATAATGAGGATTTAGAGAAAACTTTACAACAAGTTCGTAAAATCCACAATAAATTGACTACTTTTTAGTTAAAAATTAAAAATATCTTATTTTGTTAACATTTGGTTAAACGTGAAAGTTGTTAAATGTTAAAGTTTTAATTTTGAACTATGAATAAACGGCTTTTTGTCCTACTCATTGCTTTAATGAGTTTGTCACTAATCGGAATTATTTTTGTTCAGGGATATTGGATTCAAAATACCGTTGAAAACAACGAAGTTCAGTTTTCATTTAATGCAAAACAGATTTTAAGTTCCGTATCAAAAAAGATACAATATAGAGAGTTTGAAGAGATTTATTATCCGCTTCAGGATATATTAGACAGTATTGAAGAACCAGATGATAAAACGATACAACAACTCTTAGATATTAGTATTGACCGGGCATCTTATACATTTGGAGATGGTTTTTTAGAAGACAATTATAAATTGTCTACTTCTGTTTCTAACCTGGATAATATTGATACGATCAAGCTTAAAAACTTATTAAACCGTAATGCTGAAATAAATGAGGTGAAGGATGCAAAAGATTCCTACCGCAGTAAATTAGATCGTTTGAGTGGTCTTACGGATTTACAGCGAAGGGATTTTGAAGTAGTCGTAGGAGAATTAGCAGATTTAATTCCTATACGCCGCAGGGTAAAAAAGGAAGAAGTGCAGCAACTATTGGCACAGGAACTGGAAGAGAGAGATATGAATATTGATTTCGAATATGCAATTTACAGCAACGCGTTAGCCACACGAGTTCGATCTGAGGACTTTAGTCTTGACTCTCCTTCAACGTATGGAGTGCCATTATTTATAGATCAGGAAGGGTTAAGTAAATACCAGTTATACGTTAATTTTACCGGAAAGAAAAAGTATATATTATCTTCTATTAAGGGGATGGCTATCTTATCAGTCATTTTTACATTGATTATTGTAGTTGCTTATTCCAGTGCGCTATCACAGTTGCTTCAGCAAAGACAGATATCCCAAATCAAGACGGATTTTATTAATAACATGACGCATGAATTAAAAACGCCGATCGCCACTATCAACCTTGCTTTGGATGCTATTAAAAATCCAAAAATAGCCGGCGATGCTGAAAAAACGAAGCGGTATATTAATATGATCCGGGAAGAAAATAAGCGTATGCTCGCCCAGGTAGAAAATGTACTACGTATCTCACAGCTGGAAAAAAACGAACTGAATATCACTAAAGAGAAGCTTGAGTTACATGATATCATTGAAGATGCCATTACCCATGTTTCTCTGATTGTAGAAAATCGGGAAGGTTATATCAAAACACATTTAGGCGCCCTAAAATCTTCAATATTAGCTAATGATAGTCATATGACTAATGTGGTTGTAAACATGCTGGATAATGCTATCAAATATTCTGAAGAACAACCTAAAATTGACATTTATACGGAAAATGTCAAAAATAGTATTGTATTGAAGGTAAGGGATCAGGGTATTGGTATGAGTAAAGTTGCCGTAAAAAAGATTTTTGAAAAGTTTTTTAGAGAACATACAGGTGACCTTCACAATGTAAAAGGTCATGGGCTTGGGCTTACGTACGTAAAGAGAATAGTAGACGACCATCACGGTCAAATATCAGTAGAGAGCGAAAGGGGAAAAGGCTCTACGTTCATTATTAAATTACCGTTAATATCTTAAACATGGAGACAGAAAACAAAAAGATTTTATTAGTTGAAGACGATCCGAATTTCGGAACTGTCTTAAAAGATTACCTTGTTATGAATGACTATGATGTAGTTCATGCCAAGAATGGAATGGAAGGATTTGAAAAGTTTAAAAAGGATGACTATGATATGTGTATCCTTGATGTAATGATGCCTTATAAAGACGGATTTACATTAGCTAAAGAAATTCGAGAGAAAAATGAAGATGTTCCTATTATCTTTTTAACAGCTAAGGCTATGAAAGAAGATGTGTTAAAAGGATATAAAGTTGGGGCAGATGACTATCTTAACAAGCCTTTTGATAGTGAAGTATTACTCATGAAGATACAGGCAATCATGCAACGTAAAAATACGGAGTCTGTGGCGGATAGTAAACAATTTGAATTTAAAATTGGTAATTTTCACTTGAATTCAAAACTTCGTTTTTTAACCTATCATGATCAGGAGCCAATTAAATTATCTCCTAAAGAAAACGAATTGTTACGTCTGTTAGCTTTACATCTTAACGATCTGATGCCTAGAGAGTTGGCGCTAACTAAAATATGGAGGGATGATAATTATTTTACTTCTCGAAGTATGGATGTGTATATTGCTAAATTGCGAAAGTACCTTAAAAAAGATGAAGACGTAGAGATTCTTAACATTCACGGAGAAGGTTTCAGACTGGTTGTAAGAGAACCAGTAGCTGCTAATTAAGTAGTATAGAATTTAATAGAAATAAACGGTAACTTTTATGGTCACTTCGTTGCAAGCTGTTGTAGCGAAGTGTCTATATGGGTTATAATATCTTCAATTGGAGTTGTATAGTCAAACCATCGAATATCCTTATTTTTTCTAAACCAGGTGCCCTGACGTTTGGCAAACCTTCGGGTATTTTTTTGTATCTCGTTTATAGTAAAATCCAAGCTATAATTCCTTTCTAAATATTTAAAAACTTCTTTGTATCCTACGGTATTCAAAGCGTTTAAATGTTGATAAGCTTGTAAGGATTTTACTTCTTCAATCAATCCTTCAGTAATCATTTTTTCAACTCTTTTATTTATTCTTTCATAAATAACGGTCCGGTCAGCGGTTAAGCCTATAAAAACCGGTGTGAAATTTCGCGTTTTTACCGCATTTGTTAGAAAAGAAGAGTAAGGTTGAGAGGAACTCAAGGTAACTTCAAGAGCTCGCAATACCCTTTGTATATTCTGTAGGTCCACTATTTTACTATATTCCGGATCATTTTCAATTAGCAACTTCTGTACGGAGGCAAATCCTTCATTTTTGTATAATGCGGCAACCTCTTCTTTTATTTCAGGTCGTACCACAGGAAATACATCTAAACCTTTGGTAACTGCGTCTATATATAAGCCTGACCCACCAACCAATATAGCCGTATTGTTTTTATTATATAAAGTGTCTAAAAGTTGTATGGCATCGGTTTCATAATCTCCTACAGAGTAGGTAGGTTCATGAATACTACGATGTTGGATAAAATGGTGTGTTGCAGCAGCCAGTTCAGAAGGAGTAGGAACTGCAGTACCTATATTCATTTCCTTATAAAATTGCCGGCTATCTGCGGATATGATCTCGCATTTATAATGTTGTGCCAACTGTATGGCCACATTCGTTTTTCCGATAGCGGTAGGCCCTACAACAACCAGAAGTGTTTTTTTAGCCATTTCGCAAACTTTCTCCGCAATTATAACAATGTTTAGCCATGTCCTGATGCTTTTTTGCATTACAATTCCAACAGGACTGTGTGTTTACGTGAACGATATTTTTGTTAGTTGCAGCAGCATATTCGGCACTCACAATTCCGGTAGGTACGGCAATAATACCATATCCTAATATCATAATGACCGCAGCAAGAAATTGTCCGAAGGGTGTAACGGGAGCAATATCACCAAAACCAACGGTGGTTAAGGTTACAATACACCAGTATACACTTACCGGAATATTTTTAAATCCGCTTTCTTCCCCTTCTACAATGTACATCAGCGTTCCCATCATAATACAAACTATAAGTACGGCAAACAAAAAGACAAGTATTTTTGCTTTACTATCCTTAATAGCTTTCGCCAGTTTATTCGATTCCCCGACATACCTAGTAACTTTTAATACCCGGAAAACGCGAAGTAAGCGCAAGGCCCGAACGGTAAGTAAAGCTGCGGTACCCGTCATAAAGAAGGATAAATAAAGTGGGAGGGTAGATAATAAGTCAATAATACCGTAAAAACTAAAAATATATTTAGAAGGTCGGTTAATAGAGACAATTCTCGCAAAATATTCTAAGGTGAAGAAAATAGTAATAATCCATTCGGCAACGTAAAGATAATCGTAGGTTTTTTCTTCAAAACCTTTAACGCTCTCTAACATTACAAAAATAATACTCAGGATAATCATAATAAGTAGTAGCACGTCAAAAAGTTTACCTGCAGGAGTGTCTGCCTCGTAAATAATTTCATGGACTTTTTGTTTCCATCCGGTAATTTTATCTTTAGATATGGACATTGCTTTAAAGTTGCGTTACTACAATAGTATAACTAAAATTAGATTTTTTTGATCTTTAAACGCTTGTTTTTTCTCAAGTAGTTTTGAAAAATATGTTTGGTATTAGCAGTATGTGCAATTGGTGTGAGAATAGTTTTCAAAATCTCGGTATTTTGTATTTGATGGTATAGGGTAAAATAGGTGTATCCTATTAATTTTCCGTTTTCTACGTACACAAGGCTTTGTTCTCCGGGAACCCTTCCTTTATCAAAAACCATAAAGGTTTTGTCCTGTAAGGATTGTTCTTCCATTAGCCTGATTACTTTTTGATTATAAACCTTGACATCCTCCTCTTGAGAGTGATCCTTCTTTGTATTAAAAGCAGATTTCTTGTGATTACGATTTATTTTTTGAAAAGTAACTTTAGACGGATCAAGATCGTACTTTTTAATCCATTGGGAGAGTAACATTTGCGCTTGCGGACGATTGGTAAACGTTGTAATTTCCGATTCCAAATACGAAGGCTTTTGTATTAAAAGCTCAAGGTAGCCTTCCGTCTCCTCTTTACTGTATAAAGCCTGGTTAAACTTGGGTTTATGGGCATGCGTATTAAATTTCGGACGATTTTTTGAAACTTCCTCATTTTCCTTAAGCAAGGCTATAAGTTCGCTTCCGGTTAGGTCATAACTAACATTTGCTACATGTTCCTGTAGGTTTTGTGATTTTCTATTAGTGTTAGTAAAATGTTGGGTAATTTTCCTTTTTAAATTTCTGCTTTTCCCCAGATAGATAATTGTTCCTCTTTTATCAAAAAGATAATATACTCCTGTAGCTGAAGGTATATTTTCTAATAATTGTACTAATCGCTGATCAATTTCTTTAAAAGTTTGGGTCTGGATGGTTTGAGTAACAATAGTTTTGGTTACATCTTTACTTAACAGAAGTTTAAACAGTTGTACGGTAGCCAAAGCATCTCCAGTAGCTCGATGCCTATCAGCCAGTGGGATACCTAAGCTACGAACAAGTTTACCCAAACTATAGGATTTTTGATTAGGGAGTAATTTTTGTGCTAATTCAACGGTACAGAGCGATTGCCGTTCAAAAGGAAAACCTAAACGTTCAAACTCCGTTCGTAAAATCCGATAATCAAACACCGCATTGTGCGCAACAATAATGCAATCTTCGGTAATCTCGACAATACGTTTGGCCACCTCATAAAATTTGGGAGCCGTTTTTAACATATCATTATTGATTCCGGTAAGGTTAATTACAAAAGGTTGAATCGGAATTTCCGGATTGACCAGGCTGATAAATTGGTCAGTAATCTCGTGTCCGTCAAACTTGTAAATAGCAATTTCAGTAATTCCTTCTTCATTATATTTACCTCCGGTGGTTTCTATGTCTAAAATTGCGTAATTCAAAAAAACTAAATGCTGTTTAAGTGTTTAAAATACGGAAAGCATTTATAAAATACCCTAAATCCATTGATTAAAATTTACATAACTTTAGTAAATAATAATTGATTTATTTTTAAAGGTAACCTTGATATCTGTAATTATCTAGTTTACCTTTCTCCAAAAATAGCACTTCCAATTCGTACCATGGTACTCCCTTTTGTAATCGCAATCTGATAATCCCCACTCATTCCTGTGGAAAGCTCATTTAAAAACGGATATTTCGGTTGTAAGTCCTGCATCAAGTTGGCAATTTTATTAAATTCATTTTTAATTATTGAAGTATCCGCAGTAAAGGTAGCCATTCCCATAAGTCCATTGATTTCCAGGTGTTTCATATCCTTAAAAATCTCAGAATCAAGAATTTCGATTAACTCTTCTCCGTTTAAACCGAATTTCTCTTCTTCCTTTGCAATTTTAAGTTGTAATAAGCATTTAATAGTCCGGTTGTACTTACTTGCTTGTTTATTAATTTCTTTTAATAATTTCAAGCTATCTACTGCATGAATCATATAGACATAAGGAGCCATGTACTTTACCTTGTTAGTTTGTACATGTCCGATCATATGCCATCTGATATCCTTAGGTAATTGTTCGGATTTTTCGGTCATTTCCTGAATTTTATTTTCACCGAAATCCCGTTGACCAGCGTCATAAGCTTCCTGTAAATCAGCAATAGGTTTGGTTTTAGAAACAGCAATTAGGCGTATGTTTTCGGAAAGCGTTTTATAAATTGCCTCAATATTCTTTTGAATAGTACTCATACCTGCAAAGATACTTGAACTAAAAGAAATTTTTTAATTCAAACGCTAAGAAGGATGGATTATTTATTTACCACCCATAACACGCAATCTTTCCAGGCACTCATTATCCAGTTGAAGTACTGTGTTTTTTGTACCGTCATATTGAGTGAAGTCCATATGTGCCGCCATTAAGCATTTTGTATTAGCACAATGTTCAGGAACCTTTGATAACGTTACATTCTCATTGTGAGAAGAAGAAGTATTGACTAATCCTAACAAATGCGAAAATTCATGTTGCAAAGTAGCAGAGGTAATGGTTTGAGCAGTAACTGCTACTAATGAATCAGAAACTTCATTAATGGTCTTTCCAAAAAGAACAATGGAGGTATTCAAATATGCTGTACCTAAGGTTTTCTGTTCTGTAGAGTCATCAATATGCCGGGCATCCGAAAAATAGATAAAAACCCTTATTTCTTCCTGATTGGTAAAAGCCGTCCGGTGTTTTTGTTCGATTTCTATAATTCGGTCTAAGGAATAATTAGAACCCTCCGTTGAAGGTATTAATTTTTTAGTAATATTAATTTCAGATTTATAAAGTCTATCTTCTAAAAAAGTAGTGAAATCTGAAATAACTTGAGTAGAAGGTAAAAAGCCTTCTTCATAAACAATTTCAACACTAAGCTTTTTAAATTTAGAATCAGTTAATAAATCTTCTGCCGAAGAACCTAAAATCTTAAAGTTTTCAGATTTGGTAAAATCAGTAAAACCATCATCGTCCGCACAAGCTACTAAAAATAGAGAGGTAAAGAGAAAGATTCCAACATTTTTGAGCCAATTCATAGGACATACTGATTGGGATACAATATCCTCAAAATTTAAAAACAAAGTAAATTTTACCATATAATTAACATGTTAATTAACAAAATGGATGCCACAAATAAAATTACTTGCAACAATGATTTGGACTAGGTAATCCTTGTTAAGCGTGCAAGGTAATCGCAATGAGTTCCTTCTTGTACATATTCGCAATAAAAACCATTAGTGATGGCAGCATTTTGTAAAGTTTTAAAGTCAATATACAACCAGTCAAACCAGTCCGATTTTAAATTTTTATAGGCTATTTGGTACTTTAATTCACCATAATAGTTTTGGAAAGCATCTATCCAAAAAGATCCATCTTCTTCTTGAAATAAATAAGATACGTCTGATGAGTCTAGTAGAAGTTGACCCTGAGGTGCTAATAGTTTTTTAACTTGTAGAAAGAAAGTATCAATATGTTCCAATTTACCTATAATACCTGCGCCGTTCATTAAAAATAAAAGCGTATCAAATTCTCCTGTTGAACAATCATAAAAATTTTGTTGTATAGTATTAATGACACCTCTTTTTCGTGCAACTTTAATTGCAACTTTAGACATATCATTAGCAGTAACCTCGCAGCCAGTATAATTTTGAAGATATAAGGAATGGCTTCCGGCTCCGCAACCTACATCAAGTACCCGCCCCTTACATAAATCCAGTGCTTTTTTTTCAATTTCAGGCATTTCCTCATAATTCCTGAATAAATGCTTTACAGGAATGCAATCATCGTCAAAATCCGGTGATATTACTGTGATTTTTTGGTCTGCCGGAATATGATAAAAATCTTCAATCGCTTTTCCAAAAACATCTGGTTGCATAGTAACTAATTAAACCTCAAAAGTAATCTAAATATGTTGGGTTGAAAAAGAAGACCCTATAGTAATTTATTAAAAATATTAGTCCTAGTTCTAGATTCTAGAAGCAACAACGATCATGATTCTCTACTTGATATTAATAAACCAAAATAACAAATTTTTAAAAATATAAGACTCTTTTAAATCACTTCCATACTGCTTAATCATTCTTTAATGTATTTTTGAGTATGTCAACGGATATGGAACAATTAAAAAAGGCAGCTAAAGCACTTCGTAAAGAGAATGAACGCTTCTTTAAGAATTTAAAGAAAAAACCACCTAAAGATTTAGATCAAACTATGGAGCGATTGCACGAAGAAGAATTTCGAAAAACGGATTGCTTGACCTGTGCCAACTGTTGTAAAACCACCGGACCACTATTTACAAATAAGGATATTGTTCGGATTGCCAAACATCTCAAATTAAGACCATCTCAATTTGAGTCCACTTATTTAAAAAAAGATGAAGACGGAGATTTGGTATTACAAGAAACCCCCTGTGCTTTTCTAGCGTCAGATAATTATTGTTTAATTTACGAAGTACGACCCAAAGCCTGTAAAGAATATCCGCATACCAATCGGAAGAACTTTCAGCAAATTTCAAACCTGACACTTCAAAACATAGCCATCTGCCCAGCAACATTTAATATTGTAGAAAACATGAAAAAGAACATCGCAATAGGGTATAAAGGGAAAAGAAATTAAAATTTAAATAAATAGTAAAAAGGCACTAGGCAGAAGTTGACGTTTGTAAAGCCAGAAGTTATTTGTTACTAAGTTATTGGTTACCAAGCTTACTATTTCAAGGTACCAAGTATTAAGTATCAAGTATTTTTCCTATAATAAATAAAACCCTCAAAACTTAACATGGGCTGAGGCTCTCGAAGCACATATCGTGGGCTGAGGCTCTCGAAGCCCATATCGCCGGCTGCGGCTTTCAAAGCACATATCATGGGCTGAGGTTCTCGAAGCCCTCGAAGCCCTCGAAGCCCATTAAGTAGGCTGAGGTACTCGAAGCCTAATACAATAAATACCGCTCCCGAACTTTTAAAAACGCTTCCAAATCAGGTTTCCATAAAGCTTCCACTTCAGATAAAGGCGTGTTGTTTTCGATTGCTTTTTGTAAAGAAGTATTTCCGGCGTGTAACGTAAAAGAAGCAGTTTTAAAAAAATCCTTTTTATTAGTAGTATTTTGATACGCATCAAACAACCATTGTAAGTTCACTTTATTTAAGGGTTGTACGCTTCGTAAATCCATACCGTAGCATAATTGATTCTTGTATTTAGGACTTTTTGAACCAAAGTTGGGTTGTGGAGTATAGGTATACGTATATTTCTCCTTAAGAAGATAGGGAGACCCAAAAATTTGAAATTGCATTTCAGTTCCTCTTCCGGCGTTCATTGTAGTTCCTTCAAATAATCCTAGGCTTGGGTATAACATGATTGACTGATCATTCGGTAAATTAGGAGAAGGCCGGATCGGTAAATGATAGCTTTTTTTTCGATCATAATTTTTTAATGGAATTACAGTTAGGTCGCATTTTGCATCCAATGTAAGCCAATTTTCTCCGTTAATCATTTGTGCATATTCTCCTATGGTCATTCCATAAACTAACGGGACAGGATGCATCCCAATAAAACTGGAATGTTCCGGTTCTAAAACCGGCCCGTCAACATAATGAATATTAGGGTTCGGACGATCCAGTACCATAACCGGAATATTATTTTCGGCGCAAGCCTGCATAACATAATGTAACGTAGAAATATAAGTATAAAACCGAACCCCAACGTCTTGTATATCAAAAACTACCAGGTCTATACCTTGTAACATTTCGATATTAGGTTTTTTGTTTTTTCCATATAATGAAATGATAGGTAATCCGGTGATTGCATCTTTTCCATCAACCACCACTTCCGCAGCATCTTGTTTTCCTCTAAAGCCGTGTTCAGGGGCAAAAACCTTAATAATATTTACTTCTAATCTAAGCAAAGAATCTACCAAGTGAGTAAAAGGCAAACCACCATCTATTTCTTTCTTAAAAATTACCGAAGTCTGGTTTCCCACAATAGCAATCTTTTTATTTTTTAGCAATGGTAGATAAGCTTCCGGTTGATTTGCAGCAACTATAATATCATCAGGTGCCTGATCTGGTGGTAAAAGGGGTAATTGTTTGGATAATGTATCCTGATAAGGTGTCTCAGTATTCTTATGGCTTAAAGAATCTTTAGAAGTAGTCGTTTTATGACAACTTGTATAAAGTAGGCAAACAGCAAAAAATAAAAGAGTATTTTTGGAAAGAATAGAAAACAAAATCATCGTACTTTTTGAATTTTGAATATTTTATTGCCAAAAGGCTTATCAAAGGTAAGGAACATAAAAGTAGCATTTCTTCTACGATTATTAGAATTGCCATTTTTGCTATAGCCGTGGGTACTATTATGATGCTGATTACCATTGCCACCGGTATTGGTTTGCAGCGTAAAATTAGAGAAAAAGTTTCTGCCTTTAATGGACATGTAAGTATTACCAGTTTTGATAATAACCAGAGTGCTGAATCCCTTAAACCTATTTTGCTACAGCAACCTTTTTACCCTGTTTTTAAAGAGGTAGAAGGTATTGCTAATAGCTATCCTTATGCCAATAAGGCGGGTGTTATTCGTACTGCCACTGATTTTGAAGGGATTGTAATTAAAGGAGTAGATACCAGCTATAATTGGCAGTATTTTGAACCTTATTTAATAGAAGGGCGTCTTCCGGACTTTTCAAAAGCTAAAAATAGCGAAACTCTCATTTCCAATTACACTGCAAACCGAATGGGTTTTTCACTAGGAGATAAAGTAAATGTTTTTTTTCTAAAAAAAGGCTCAAAAACAAGTGCCAACATCCGGGTATTTACTATTGTAGGTATCTTTGATTCGGGTTTACGTGAATTTGACGAAACTTATATTTTCGCCGATATCGAACATATCCGACGGATGAACAAATGGAAAGAAAATGAAGTAGGGGGATTTGAAATCTTCCTGGAAAATTTTGATGAAATTGAATCGAAGGGGCTTGAGATTTATCAAAACATTCCTTCAAACCTTGAAGCTGAAACCATTACGTATAAATATGCTAATATTTTTGAATGGCTTAAATTGTTTGACCTTAATATCTTTGGGATTATCAGCATCATAATTATAGTAGCAGGTATTAATATTATAACTGCTCTCCTGGTACTAATCCTGGAACGTACACCTATGATAGGAATTTTAAAGGCTGCCGGGGCTTCGGATTGGAGTATCCGGAAAATCTTTTTGTACAATGCAGGGTATCTTATTTTGGTAGGACTTTTTTGGGGGAATCTATTAGGTATGACCCTACTTTTACTTCAGAAGTATTTCGGGATTATCAGCTTAAATCCTGAGACTTATCATGTAGATACTGCTCCGGTTCATATAGACCTGTTTTTAATTTTCTTACTCAATTTGGGTACGATGGTGTTATGCCTATTAATGTTATTAATTCCTTCTTATATAATTTCAAAAATAGCGCCTTCCAAAGCTATAAAGTTTGATTAATACTATAAGCACTCAGATTATTTAATAGGAATTTGATAGTTAATAAAGATTATTAGCTATTTAATATAGATTCGGCTATAGTTAAAAGTTTAAAACTTTCTAAACACTTTTACTTTTTCAAACCTGTACCTTAGCATCACAACTATTACAATACTAATTACGTGGAGTACGCAAATAATATCCTGGAAACCATAGGGAACACCCCAATGGTAAAAATGAATGCTTTAGTTAAAGAAATTGATGCGCTGGTTCTGGCAAAATATGAAACTTTTAACCCCGGTAATTCCGTAAAAGACCGTATGGCCGTGCAAATGATAGAAGATGCAGAAGCAGATGGACGTTTGCAACCGGGCGGAACTATTATTGAAGGTACTTCCGGAAATACAGGAATGGGCTTAGCTCTGGCTGCAATCATTAAGGGCTATAAGTTAATTTGTGTAATGGCAGATAAACAATCCAAAGAAAAAATGGATATTCTAAGGGCGGTAGGAGCCAAGGTAATGGTTTGCCCAACAAATGTAGAACCTGATGATCCACGTTCTTACTATTCCGTTTCAAAAAGATTAGCCGATGAAACACCTAATAGTTGGTATGTAAATCAATACGATAATCCGTCTAATTGCAAAGCACACTTTCAAAGTACAGGACCTGAAATCTGGGAACAAACAGATGGTAAAGTTACTCATTTTGTAGTAGGAGTAGGAACCGGCGGAACCATTTCAGGAGTAGGCTCTTACCTAAAGATGAAAAACCCAAACGTTAAAATTTGGGGGGTAGATACTTATGGTTCTGTATTTAAAAAGTACCATGAAACCGGTATTTTTGATGAAAACGAGATATACTCTTACATCACAGAGGGGATCGGAGAAGATATATTACCTAAAAATGTTCGTTTTGAAATTATAGATGGCTTTACTAAAGTGACAGACAAAGATGCCGCTATATATACACAGCGACTAGCCAAAGAAGAAGGAATGTTTCTGGGAAACAGTGCTGGTGCAGCCATCAAAGGGGTGTTACAGCTAAAGGAACATTTTAAAAAAGATGACGTAGTTGTAGTATTATTTCATGATCATGGAAGTAGGTATGTGGGTAAAATGTTTAATGATGAATGGATGCGCGAACGTGGTTTTCTGGAAGAAGAAGTGACAACTGTTTCGGATTTAATCAATAATCATGATGAAAAAGAATTAATCACTGTTAAAACCGAAGAGCTGGTTTCACATGCGATTGAACGAATGCGAAAATTTAAAATTTCACAATTACCGGTTGAAGATAGCGAGGGAATTGTAGGGTCAGTAGATGAAAGTGCCTTATTTTCAGCTTTTATTGATAATCAAAATTCCGGTGATACTCCTATTAAAGAAATTATGAAGCCTTCTTTTCCTATAGTTAAAGAAGATACTTCGCTAGAAGAAGTATTTAAAATGATAAAGAAAGGAAATCCCGCCGTACTTGTTGCTATTCTTGAAAATAAGTATAAGATCATTACAAAATATGATGTAATAAGCCATATGAAATAATTGATTATTTTCGCTCTACAAAATAGCTTCATTTTTTTTAAAAGTAATCCTTTACCGTAAGGAAAGTAGTGTTGTACTGACTGAACAAAACGCTAATTCATTATAAATAGAGGGATAAAACTAATAAATACGTTTGGGATGATTCAATATTCATTTGATTTTGCTGATATTGATGCGTTGAGAGAATACTATCGGTCAGAATTAAACGCTGATGAAAATGCTGATCGGATTTTCTTTCCTGAATCTATTGCAGACGGATACCTTTCTTACTACAAAATATCTCCCGAAGTTTTTTTATTGATCAATAATTATGTTGCGAATACGGATATTGAATACGAGCGAAAAGCAATTAAGGAAAAAGATTTAATCCTTCATTTTAGAAAATATGCGGTAAGCCATGATACGAATAACGGATTTTTAAAGAGTGATTATATTAATGACTATACGCCTGGCAATATGCGTTGTATCGACGCACAACAGGGAGAGAAGGTTTTTATCCCTAAAGGAGCGACTGTAAAATCAACGATGATTGTGCTAAAGAGATCATATACAGAGGCTTATCTTAATCAAAATAAAGATATTGCTCAAAAGGTTGCAAGTTATATCAAGTATTCACACGAACACATAAATAAGTTATATTTTAACTACAAACAAACCAAGTTATTTGATCAAATTGTAGATCCTGATTTAAATCGAGTAGAACATCAATTGTATTACATTTCTCGTGGAATCCGGTTATTAGAAACGTTTTGGCGGGATGTACTGTTATGGGATGCAGGTCAAAACCCTTTTGGAATAGATAGTAGTCAGGTCAATCATATATATAAAGTAACTAATTTTTTAGATAAAAATCTAAAAGAAGCATTTGTAGGGGTTGATAAACTTGCAAGTATGGCATATATGAGCCGAACTAATTTTTTTACCATTTTTAAAGAAATTCATAATAAAACACCGTTGGAATATTTTAATAGTAAACGTCTGGAAAAAGCATTTAACCTCATTTTTACAAACAGAATGTCCGTACGCGACGTTATGGATGAATTAAATTATTCAAATTCTTCAAAATTTAGGAAAGCGTTTTTTAACAAGTTTAATATGTATCCTGAAATTAAAGAATAATTTTTAAAAATACCAGGTAAGATATTCAATAGGACATATAACGATGAAGTAATTAATATAATAAGCTACAATTAGTTAAAGTAATATTACTACAAAAACAAAAAACCAGATAAATCTGGTTTTCTATTACCTAACACAAACTCAACTAAGCTTAGGATTTATAAATTATATTGTTATATTCAGTCAGTATCTCTTTTTGTTGACACAAAGAAAGCACAAGTAAGTAAATTATGGATTTCCAATAATACATAAATCATTTCCAATAGTACAGAATTGTAAATCTTATCGTTTTTTAGGATAATTACTATTTTTGAAACCACCTACAGCCTATGAAAGAAGACTTTTTACATTATATCTGGAAATTTCAAAAATTTAATACTCGGTCACTTACTACCACAACTCAAGAGACTATTAAAATCAAAAGAGTAGGAGATTACAATACTACTCGTTCCGGTCCTGATTTCTTTAATTCGCAAATTTATATAGACGAACAACTTTGGGCAGGCACCGTAGAAATTCATATCAATTCCAGTGACTGGTATGTACATCATCATGAGGCGGATGCAGCTTATGATAATGTTATTTTACACGTAGTCTGGCAGGATGATGTAGAATTGTATCGAAAAGATGGTACTCAGGTACCTACCTTAAGTCTTAAAGAAAAAGTTTCTCCTGAACTCCTTAATAATTATCAAAACTTACTACAAACTTCTACAAACAAGTGGATCTATTGTGAAGGTCAATTAGAAGAAATACCACAAATCGCTAAAACCCTTTGGAAAGAACAATTGTACATTCAACGCTTGATCCGTAAATCCGAGAATCTTAAAGAATTAGTTACTTCGCTAAAAGGTGATTGGGAAGCAGTTTTATACCAACAATTATTTCAAAACTTCGGTTTAAATGTAAATGGTAATGCTTTTAAAAGTATTGCAAGAGCAACTGATTTTTCTATTGTACGAAAAGTAAATCGCAATAATGAAAATATAGAAGCGCTATTTTTTGGACAGGCGCAACTACTAAGGAAGACTACAGAAATAGAAGACGTATCTTATAAAATAGAACTTCTAAACCAATACACCTATTACCAGTCAAAATATAAGCTGTCCAATAATGGAGTTTTACCAGTCGAATTTTTTAGATTACGACCTCCTAATTTTCCTACCATTCGTATCGCTCAGTTCTCTGCATTGTATAGCATGCACAAAGATTTATTCTTTAAAATTATCGAGGCTAAAAATGTAGATGAATTGTATAAATTATTTGAAGTAACTCCTGGCGAATTTTGGAATACTCATTACACCTTTTACAAAGAATCAAAACCCCGTAAAAAGAAGCTTTCTAAAGCTTTTGTAGACTTAATTATCATTAATACCGTTATCCCGGTTAAGTTCTTATATGCTCAAAGCATAGGAAATGATATTGTTGAAGAAATAATAACTATAATCGGAGAATTACCTCCGGAACATAACAATATAACTAAAGGTTTTGCTAACAATAGCATTTCAATTGCTTCTGCCCTGGATAGTCAGGCAGTAATTGAATTAAAGAAGGAGTACTGTAATAATAAAAAATGTTTGCATTGCTCCTTTGGCAATTATTTGCTTAATAAAGGAAAAAAAGTCTAATTTTTATACCTATTTTGCAGTATGTTTTCCAATCTGAGACATATTTTAGAAAGAAACGGATATTATGTTTCTAACCGGTTAGCCGATCGGTTAGGAATGCGCACTAAAAATGTTCGGCTATTTTTTATCTATCTTACTTTTGCAACGGCGGGATTGGGCTTTGCTATTTATCTTACCTTGGCTTTTTGGTTAAAATTAAAAGATCTAATTTATACTAAAAGAACTTCCGTTTTCGATATTTAGATGAGAGCAATATTTGGTTCTAAAATCACCACTGCATTTACACTACTGCTAATTGTCAGTTTAATTGGTATTATTGGTTTTCGCTATGTCTCTCAATATAGTTGGATAGATGCCGTTTACATGACGGTTATTACCATGTCGACCGTAGGTTTTGGCGAAGTGCAACCTTTAGATGATTCCGCAAAACTATTTACCGTTGTTCTTATTATATTTAGTGTGATTATTTTTGCCTATGCCATTTCTGTAGTAACCGAATATATTTTTAGTAAAAGTGATCCGGAACGCTTGCAAAATAAACGTTTACAAAAAATCATGAACAAAATTGAAAATCATATTATTATTGTAGGCTATGGCCGAAATGGAAGACAGGCCGCAGATAAACTACTAGCTTACAGAAAACCCTTTTTAGTTATAGAAAATAACCGACAGGTAATTGAAAAAAATCAAAATGAGGATTTCAATTTTATCGAAGGAAATGCTACCGAAGATGAAGTATTACTTGCAGCCAAGATCAAAAATGCCTCCTGCTTAATCTGTACCTTGCCGGAAGATGCAGATAACTTATTTATTGTTCTTTCTGCACGACAGATAAATAAGGATCTTAAAATTATAAGCCGTGCTTCTCAAGATACTTCCTATAAAAAAATCCGTTTAGCTGGAGCCGATAATGTAATCATGCCCGATCGAATAGGAGGGGATCATATGGCTAGTTTAGTTGTAGTTCCTGATTTGATTGAATTTTTGGATAATCTGTCAATAATAGGTAAAAGGTCGATAAATATTGAAGAAGTTACTTTTGAAGCCATGTTTGATGATCAAAAATCCCGAACAATCAAGGATATAGATCTCAGGTCGCGTACCGGATGTACAATCATAGGTTATAAATCTGCAGATGGTGAATATACCGTAAACCCCGAAGCTGACTTATCCTTAACTCCCGGTTCCAAAATTGTAGTCTTAGGACGCCCGGAACAGATCAATTCCTTAAATAAAGAATTTGATTTATAAGTAAACTTCCACATTTAACAAATAAAATTTTGTTCCACACTATTTTTTTTATGATCTTGCTCGTTTGATACATTAAACAATAACAAATTCACGCAATATGAATAGGGTGCTACCTTTTTTTCTATTTATTTTTTCTTCAATACTATCTGCGCAGGAAGAACCTGCAGAAATTGGACTGGACCAGCAAATTGATCAAGCTTTTGCACCTATATCAGATTTCTTTTCGGCTTTGATCTTTTTTGAAATTGGCGGAATTCCTTTTGTATTAATTGTATTGGTATTGAGTGCCCTGTTTTTTACAGTGTATTTTGGTTTTCCCAACGTACGCTATTTCGGTACAGCAATTAATGTAGTGCGAGGAAAATACGATGATGTTGAGAAACCAGGAGTTGGAGATCCTAATGCCGCAGTAGATGGTGATATTCCGGATACTATTCGCGATGAAAGTGAAGAAGGTGAAGTTTCACATTTTCAGGCTTTGGCAACTGCCGTTTCGGGTACCGTAGGTAACGGTAACATTGCAGGAGTAGCATTGGCTATAGCTTTGGGGGGTCCCGGGGCTACCTTCTGGATGATTATATGCGGATTATTAGGTATGTCAACTAAATTTGTCGAATGTACATTGGGTTTACAATATAGGGATATTGGAGAAGACGGTACGGTATATGGAGGTCCTATGTATTACCTTAGTAAAGGGTTAAAAGAACGTGGGTTTACGGTACTTGGTAAAATTACAGCAGTTTTATTTGCTATCTTCTGTATTGGAGGTTCTTTCGGAGGGGGTAATGCAGCACAGTCTAATCAGGCAACCATCGTTATCAAAGATATACTTGGGTTAAGCAGTACGGGTGCTGGATTTTGGATAGGAGTGGCTTTGGCGGTTCTTGTGGGTGTTATAATTATTGGTGGAATTAAAAGAATTGCCTCTGTTACGGAGAAAGTAGTACCTTTTATGGCAGTTATGTATTTATTAGCTTGTCTATATATAATTTTTAGCAATTTTTCGTTGGTAGATGATGCTATAGGATTGATTTTTAAAGAAGCATTTAGTCCTACGGCTATTGGAGTAGGTACCATTATTGGGGTACTCCTTGTTGGTTTTAAAAGAGCAGCATTCTCAAATGAAGCTGGAGCAGGGTCTGCTTCTATTGCACACTCTGCGGTACGAACAAAATTTTCAGCAAGTGAAGGTTTGGTAGCATTATTAGAACCTTTTATTGATACGGTGGTTATTTGTACCATGACTGCATTAGTTATTGTTATTTTTAACTTTGGCGGTGCTTTTGAATATGGAGGAGATGGTAGCGGTATGGTATTTATTAATGGAGAAGGCTATGAAGGAGCCGGCATAACCTCTATTGCCTTTGCGGAATACATCCCTTATTCAAACGTATTTTTAACTATAGCCGTAGTGCTATTTGCGGTTTCTACTATGATATCATGGTCTTATTACGGATTACAGTCATGGAAATATTTATTTGGTCGGGGAAAAGTTGCCGATATGGTTTATAAACTACTATTTTTAACTTTTATCATTATCGGTGCGGCAGCTAGTATGAAATCTATCTGGGATTTTTCAGATGCTATGATTTTTGCTATGGTATTTCCTAATATGGTAGGATTATTTATTTTATTCCCAGTTGTTAAAAAGCAGCTAGCCAGGTATTTTGAAGCTATTCGAATTTCAAAAGGAAATTAGCATAATATGAAAATAAAAAAATCCCATTTCGAATTTCACGATCGTGTTCGAAATGGGATTTTACTTTTTGCCGTTTTACTCTTAGGAATTATCGTATTTACTTGGAATTATCCATTTACAACCTCTCAAAAAAGTGTTTTTTCTGAAAATATTGTTTACCAGGCTAAGGTAGACAGTCTTAAAAGAATACTGGAAAGGAAACAAAAAGAAAAAATCATACTTAAACCTTTTAATCCTAACTTTATTAATGACTATCGGGGAGATCAATTAGGGATTTCCGCAGAAGCTTTAGATAAAGTATATCAATACAGAAAACAAGAAAAATGGATCAATTCTGCTGAACAATTTCAGCTGGTAACCGGAGTTTCAGATAGTCTTCTTCAAAAAATTAAACCCTATTTTAAATTTCCGGAATGGAAAACAGACTATGCTGCAGTAAAAAATAAAAATCGAACAGTTCACAACCTTCCTTTTCACAAAAAAGGAGATTTAAATAAAGTTACTGCGCTGCAGTTACAAGAGGAAATTGGTATTCCCGACTTCGTTGCAGAAAAAATTATAACTTATCGAGAAGAAATAGGAGGTTTCCGTGATGCTATTCAGCTCCAGGATATACCTTCTCTTTACACTAAGCAGAGAAAAAAACTAAACTCTTTATATAATGTTAAAAACAAAAATAACCTTAACTACATTAATATTAAAGAAGCTTCGGTAAAAGAACTGCTTTCCGTACCTTATTTCGATTTTGAGATGGCACTGGCTATTCACGATTTTATACTACAATTCCCAAATTTTTCCAAAATTGAAGAATTAAAAGAAATTGAAGGTTTTCCGTTTGAAAAAATTGATAGAATAGCGTTATATTTGAAGTGAATTAAATTTTTAATAGAAAATACTTGATTTTATAAGAATAATGCAATAAAAATTGCCATTATTAGAAATTTATTTTCAAGTAACAAACTCTATACCTTCTACCTATGTATTTCACTGAAGAACATCAGTTATTTAGAGAAAGTCTTCAGGATTTTCTGAAAAAAGAAGTAGTGCCTCATATTGATAAATGGGAAAAAACCGGAACCATTGAACGTTTTATTTGGAAAAAGTTCGGCGAAATGGGATATTTCGGAATTACCTACCCCGAACAATACGGAGGTATGGATTTAGATATCTTCTACATGATTATATGGTTAGAAGAAATGCAAAAAATAAATTCAGGCGGTTTTGCAGCAGCGATGTGGGCACATGCTTATTTGGCAATGACGCACTTAAATGTAGAGGGAACTCCTTATATTAAAGAGAAATACTTGGAGCCAAGTATTGCCGGTGAAAAAATTGGATGTTTATGTATATCAGAACCCTTTGGTGGCTCAGATGTTGCAGGTATGCGAACGGTAGCAATCGAAAAAGAAGATCATTTCTTAATTTCCGGATCTAAAATTTTTATCACTAACGGAGTTTATAGTGATTATCTGGTAGTAGCAGCAAAAACAAATCCTGAACTAGAACATAAAGGAATTAGTATGTTTGTAATGGATAGGGAAGCGGCCGGAATTAATGCAACTAAACTGGATAAATTAGGTTGGAGGGCTTCGGATACAGCCGAATTAGCTTTTGATCAAGTGAAAGTGCCAAAGGAAAATTTGTTAGGTGAAGTAAATAAAGGTTTTGCTTATATCATGCAACATTTTGCATCAGAACGCCTGATCATGGGGGTCAATGCACATGCTAGGGCACAATATGCACTGGATTATACCATAGATTATATGGGGCAAAGAGAAGCCTTTGGTAAGAAAATTGATCAATTTCAGGCTTTACGACATACGATTGCTGAACTAGTTAGTGAAGTGGAAGTAATTAAAGAGTTTAATTATACCGTTGCAAAAAGGCTGGATGCTGGAGAATATGTGGTTAAAGAAGCTAGTATGTCAAAATTGTTAGGAACTAAAATTGCAGATGAAGTTATCACAAAGTGTTTACAAATGCTGGGGGGATACGGGTATACAGAAGAATATCCGTTAGCTCGAATGTTTAGAGATAGCAGGTTAGGGCCTATAGGAGGTGGAACTTCTGAAATTTTAAGAGAGATTATTGCAAAAATGGTGATCGATAAAAAGGACTATAAACCGGCTACTTAATTTATTTTTATATAAAATTTTACTTTTAATCACTTCTTAAATAAAAAGTAAAAGTATTATGTTATATTTGCAATCTAATTTTTAAAGAAAGGAGGTTTATCTATGTTAATTATACCAGTAAAAGACGGAGAAAATATTGATAGAGCGCTAAAGCGTTTTAAACGTAAATTTGATAGAACCGGGACGATGCGCCAGCTTCGTAAACGACAACAATTTACTAAACCTTCTGTAGAGCGAAGAGCTCAAATTCAAAAAGCGCAGTATATACAGCACTTAAGAGATCAGGAAGATATTTAAAACGTAAAATGGTTCTAGGTAAGGATAGTTCCTTCCTCCGTTTTACACCGTATAAGTATAGCCGTTGGGATTCAAAAAAATCTTATTTTTGAACCTCAACGGTTTTTTATGTTAATAGAAAAGTTTTTAGAATATCTGACTTTAGAAAAAAAATATGCGCAGCATACGATAACTGCATACAGAGCTGATATTACCTCATTCCAACAATTTTGTATAGAAGAGTTTCAAACTTCGGATATATCCAAAGTTAATTATGTAGAAATTCGAAACTGGATTACCAGTTTAATTACTAAAGATATAAGTAATCGCTCGGTAAATCGAAAGATAACTTCCCTTAAATCCTTTTTTAGATACCTGGTTCAGATCGAACATCTTGACAAATCACCATTAGACAAACACAAAGCGCTTAAAACATCTAAAAAAGTACAGATTCCATTTTCTGTAGATGAAGTTCGAACAGTACTTGATAGTTTAGAAACAGATTCTGAGAATATATTTAAATCTAAACGAGATCGGCTAATTATCGAATTATTATATACTACTGGTATTAGGCGTACAGAATTAGTAAATATAAAATTAAAAGATGTTGACCTTGCGAATTTAAAACTTAAGGTAATTGGTAAACGCAATAAAGAAAGAATTATTCCCTTATTATTAACTATAGAAAAATCCTTTAAAGCGTATCTAAATCAGCGTAAATTACTGGAAAACAGTAACAATACAGATTTCTTATTTTTAACTGAACGTGGAGTTAAAATTTATGAAATGCTTGTTTATCGTGTTGTAAATTCATACTTTAGTTATGCTTCCACAAAATTAAAAAAGAGTCCTCACATGTTGCGACATTCATTTGCAACACACTTGTTGGGCAACGGAGCGGATTTAAATGCAATAAAAGAATTACTGGGACATGCTAGTCTGGCATCTACTCAGATATATACACATCAAAGTATAGTAAAGTTGAAGGAAATGCATAAAAATGCACATCCGCGTAATAATCGCTGACACCTTCCTTCCAATAGTGTTTAATTTTAAATCTTTTTTTATGAAAGTAAATCTTCAGTCTGTAAACTTTAACGTTGATCAAAAGTTAGTAGTTTTTACACAACATAAGTTGGATAAGTTAGAAAATCATTTTAGTAAAATTATTTATGCGGATGTATTTTTAAAAGTAATGAATACAAAAGGTAGAGAAAACAAAATAACAGAGATTTTACTAAGTGTTCCGGGAGATGAATTTATTACAAAGAAGATCAATAAATCCTTTGAAGAAGGTGTAGATGAATGTGTTACTTCTTTAGAGCGACAATTGCGAAAAAGAAAGGAAAAATTAAATGCACATGTTTAAATAAAATATTTTAAAATTTATTTGGTTAAAAAAATAAATTATATACATTTGCAGTCCGTTAGAAATAGCGGACTTTTTTGTTCTTAAACATAATAAAAGCCGATGTAGCTCAGCTGGCTAGAGCAGCTGATTTGTAATCAGCAGGTCGTGGGTTCGAGTCCCTCCATCGGCTCTTGATTTTGATAATCGTAAAGGATGTATGAGTAATATATTATTTGTACAGTTAGGGGCGAGAAACTTATCCCAAAAAAGATAAAGAGAGTTCTTCCATCGGTTATTAACTGAAAGTAAAGGTACAGTTCTGATATTTGTTTCTGAAGTTGAAAATGATTTTTAATTTTTGATTGAATAAGATATATTTTTGTACTTTTGCACAGCTTTAAAAAAATGTATCGTAATTATTTTAAAGTTGTTTGAAATTGGGGAGATACTCAAGCGGCCAACGAGGACAGACTGTAACTCTGTTGTCTTTCGACTTCGCAGGTTCGAATCCTGCTCTCCCCACGAATTTGAAATAATGAATACCTTTAATTTCTGTAGATAGAAATTATAAATGCGGGAGTAGCTCAGTTGGTAGAGCGTCAGCCTTCCAAGCTGAATGTCGCCGGTTCGAACCCGGTCTCCCGCTCAAAAGTTCATTGATTGTTGAAATTTATATTTTATATATGTTTTATTAAGAAATGAACAACTTGGGTGAGAAGCCTGTGCCGAACTTGTTGAGGTAAACCCGGTCTCCCGCTCAAAAGTTCATTGATTGTTAAAATTTACATTTATATGTAGGTTTTATTGAAAAATGAAAAATTGGGGTGAGAAGCCTGTACCGAACTTGTTGAGGTAAACCCGGTCTCCCGCTCTGATTAAAATTACAATCTCGATGCTATTTAGGCATTAGGTTTTTAAAAAAGAAGCACATTTGTTTAAAGCATTACTTCAATAAAATGGCTTTAAATGAATGTTTTAGTACTTTAAAAAGCCGGTGTAGCTCAGGGGTAGAGCGTTTCCTTGGTAAGGAAGAGGTCACGAGTTCAAATCTCGTCATTGGCTCATAAAGTATAGATATAAAGTAAACACTAATATATAACTAAGATTAAATAAAACTAATTATGGCAAAGGAAACTTTTGATCGTTCCAAACCGCACTTAAATATTGGTACTATTGGACATGTTGATCACGGTAAAACAACGTTAACCGCAGCAATTACCAAGGTGTTGTCTGATGCGGGTCTTTCTGAAGCAAGAGATTTCGATACGATCGATAATGCTCCTGAAGAAAAAGAAAGAGGTATCACTATTAACACATCTCACGTAGAGTATCAGACTGAGAACCGTCACTATGCACACGTAGATTGTCCGGGTCACGCCGATTATGTTAAGAACATGGTAACAGGAGCTGCTCAGATGGATGGAGCAATATTAGTTGTTGCTGCTACTGATGGTCCGATGCCGCAAACAAGAGAGCATATCCTTTTAGGACGCCAGGTAGGTATTCCAAGAATCGTAGTATTCTTGAATAAAGTAGATATGGTTGATGATGAAGAGCTTTTAGAATTAGTTGAAATGGAAGTAAGAGATTTACTTTCTTTCTATGAATATGATGGTGATAATGGTCCGGTAATCGCTGGTTCAGCTTTAGGTGCACTTAATGGTGAACAAAAGTGGGTAGACACAGTTTTAGAGTTGATGAAGAATGTTGACGAATGGATCGAATTACCAAAACGTGATGTAGATAAAGATTTCTTAATGCCAATAGAAGATGTATTCTCTATCACAGGTCGTGGTACAGTTGCAACTGGTCGTATCGAAACTGGAATTGCAAACACAGGAGACCCGGTAGAAATTATTGGAATGGGAGCTGAAAAGTTAACATCAACGATCACTGGTATTGAAATGTTCCGTCAGATATTGGATAGAGGAGAAGCAGGTGATAATGCAGGTATTCTTTTAAGGGGTATTGAAAAAACTCAGATTTCAAGAGGAATGGTAATTACCAAACCAGGTTCTGTAACACCTCATAAGAATTTTAAAGCTGAGGTTTATATCCTGAAGAAAGAAGAAGGTGGTCGTCACACACCATTTCATAACAACTACCGTCCTCAGTTCTATGTAAGAACAACAGACGTAACAGGAAATATTGCACTTCCTGATGGAGTTGAGATGGTAATGCCTGGAGATAACTTGACCATTACAGTTGAATTAATTCAACCTATTGCAATGAACGTAGGTCTTCGTTTTGCAATACGTGAAGGAGGAAGAACAGTAGGTGCAGGTCAGGTAACTGAAATTCTGGACTAAGAATTATAATAATAAGTAAGCGTAAGGTATTCACAATTTGTGAATACCTTACCTTATGTTATAAATATACAAACGGGTTTAGCTCAGTTGGTAGAGCACTGGTCTCCAAAACCAGGTGTCGGGAGTTCGAGCCTCTCAACCCGTGCGAATTAGAGCAGTAACTTTGAATTAAACTTTAAGGTTATTTAATTGAAATATTGTATTGGCGAGAAGCCTGTCCTGAGCGAGACGTAAGTTGTTCAAGCTTGCGTTGAGTTTAACCGAAGCGAAGGGAGCCTCTCAACCCGTGCGAATTAGAGCAGTAACTTTGAATTAAACTTTAAGGTTATTTAATTGAAATATTATATTAGCGAGAAGTCTGTCCCGAACAGAGACGATAGTCGAAGTTGAAGCTGGTTTTGGGTGTGGCTTAGGCAGAGGAAGCTTTTCGAACTAATTTAAATTTATTAATCTAGGATAAGAATCCGGTTATAAACTAAGGTAGTAGTTAAAGGAGATTGTTTTTACTAATCTATTAAGTTTACATTAAAAAACTAGGGTTTTGGTAAAACTAGGATATATAAAGAGTAATATAGTATGCAAATGGTACAGAGTACCGTTTAATAATAAAATCCGCATCTTTAGTAGATGTATAATTTTTAAATAATGGCTGGACTTACAGAATATCTATCAGAATCATATAATGAATTAAAAAACCATGTCACCTGGACTCCGTGGCCGGAAGCACAGCGACTAACGTTAATAGTGATTATTTTTTCGGTTTTGTTTTCTTTGGCAATATGGGGAGTAGATACGGTATTTAGTAACGCAATCGAGTATTATTTTACTTTAGTTAAATCATAATGAGTATGGCAGAAGTAAATAATATGAAAAAATGGTATGTGGTCCGTTCCGTGAGCGGTCAGGAAAATAAGATTAAAGACTATATCGAACGAGAAATCGCGCATATGGGGCTTGAAGATCATGTATCTCAAATCTTAGTACCGACAGAGAAAGTGATCCAGATAAGAAACGGAAAGAAAATAAATAAAGAAAGAGTTTATTTTCCCGGATATATTATGATTGAAGCAAACCTATCCGGAGAAGTTCCACATATCATTAAATCCATTAATGGGGTGATTGGTTTCTTAGGGGAAGTAAAAGGTGGTGATCCGGTTCCTTTAAGAAAGTCAGAGATTAACCGGATGTTAGGTAAGGTAGACGAATTAGCGGTTAAAACAGATAACGTTGCCATTCCATACACAGTTGGAGAAACCGTTAAAGTAATTGATGGTCCGTTCAACGGATTCAATGGCACAGTTGAAAAAGTTAATGAAGAAAAGCGTAAACTTGAAGTTATGGTTAAAATTTTCGGTAGAAAAACGCCATTAGAATTAAGTTATATGCAAGTAGAAAAAGTATAAGTGTTACATAAAATAATTGGGTAGGGTTCTTATGCTTTCACATAGAATCGTATCAGGTTTAAATTAGAAAAATGGCTAAAGAATTAAGTAAAGTAGTAAAACTACAAGTTCGTGGGGGAGCGGCTAATCCGTCTCCACCTGTTGGGCCTGCTCTGGGTGCTGCCGGAGTAAATATTATGGAGTTCTGTAAGCAGTTTAATGCAAGAACACAGGATAAAGCAGGTAAAGTATTACCGGTAGCAATAAGTGTTTATAAGGATAAGTCTTTTGACTTTGTAATTAAAACGCCACCCGCAGCAGTTCAAATATTGGAAGCAGCAAAACAGAAAAAAGGTTCGGGAGAACCCAATCGTAAAAAAGTTGCCAGTGTAACCTGGGATCAGGTACGTGCTATAGCTGAAGATAAAATGCAGGATTTAAATGCATTTACAGTTGAATCTGCTATGAAAATGGTAGCTGGTACGGCAAGGTCAATGGGTGTTAATGTTAAAGGACAAGCTCCTTTTTAAACCTCTAAACTGTATAAAATGGCAAAATTGACAAAAAAACAAAAAGAAGCTCAGGCAAAAGTTGATAAGAACAAAGCCTATAGTTTAGATGAAGCCTCCTCTTTAGTAAAAGAAGTTACCTCGGTAAATTTTGATGCTTCGGTAGATATTGCGGTTCGCTTAAATGTAGATCCTAGAAAGGCAAATCAGATGGTTCGTGGAGTGGTAACACTACCTCATGGAACTGGTAAAGATGTTAAAGTATTAGCATTAGTGACTCCTGATAAAGAAGCAGAAGCTAAAGAAGCAGGCGCCGATTATGTGGGGCTTGATGAGTATTTGGATAAGATCAAAGGTGGATGGACCGATGTAGATGTGATCATAACCATGCCTAGCGTAATGGGTAAATTAGGTCCTTTAGGGCGAGTACTAGGTCCCCGAGGTTTAATGCCTAACCCAAAAACAGGAACCGTAACAATGGATGTTGCTAAAGCTGTATCTGATGTAAAAGCAGGTAAAATTGATTTTAAAGTTGACAAGACCGGAATCGTACATGCTGCAATAGGTAAATCTTCTTTTTCTGCTGATAAAATAGCAGGAAATGCTAAAGAATTAATTACAACTTTAGTAAAATTAAAGCCGCAAACAGCAAAAGGTGTGTATATCAAATCTATTTTTATGTCTTCGACGATGAGTCCGGGATTACAAATAGATGCTAAAAACTTTGTTGGATAAGTAAGAGATACAATTATGACAAGAGAAGAAAAATCAAAAGTAATTGACGACTTAACCGCTCAATTAGCAGATAATTCAAATATTTATCTGGCAGATATATCAGGTTTGGATGCGGGAACAACTTCTAATTTAAGAAGAGCATGTTACAAAGCAAATGTTTCCTTAGCAGTAGTTAAAAACACTTTGTTATCAAAGGCAATGGAAAGCTCTGATAAGGATTTTGGCAACTTACCTGAAGTTCTTAAAGGCAATACATCCATTATGTTTTCCGAAACAGGAAACGGTCCGGCTAAGGTAATTAAAGAATTTCGCAAGAAAGCTGAGAAACCTCTTCTAAAAGGTGCCTTCATTGAAGAAGCCATCTTTGTAGGAGATGAGATGTTAGATACTTTAGTAAGTATTAAATCTAAAGAAGAAGTTATTGGAGATATCATTGGATTATTACAGTCACCAGCTAAGAATGTAGTCTCTGCATTAAAGTCCGGAGGTGGTAAGATCGCAGGTATCTTAAAAACCTTATCCGAAAAAGAAGGGTAAGTATAAAGTAGTACGCACTTTTTAACAAATATATTTCAATTAAAAATTTTATTTAAAACGATAGAAAATGGCAGATTTAAAAGATTTCGCAGAACAATTAGTTAATTTAACCGTAAAAGAGGTGAATGAATTAGCTGATATATTAAAAGAAGAATATGGTATTGAGCCAGCTGCAGCTGCTGTAGCAGTAGCAGGCGGTGGTGCCGGAGCAGGTGATGGAGCTGCTGCCGAAGAGCAATCAGAATTTGATGTAATTTTGAAAGCTCCGGGTGGTGCAAAATTAGCTGTTGTTAAATTAGTAAAAGAATTAACTGGTCTTGGTCTTAAAGATGCCAAGGGATTAGTTGATGGTGCTCCTAGCCCAATCAAAGAAGGAGTATCAAAAGATGAAGCAGAAGCTCTAAAATCACAATTAGAAGAGGCAGGAGCTGAGGTTGAGCTTAAGTAAGCTAACCACATATTGATCATTTAGGTTTAGGCCTGTCGTACTGTAAAGTAGGATATGGCCTAAACCATTTTGCGTATATAGCCATTTGACTATTACGCCACCCATATTTTTTATAGTTTTAATCTAATTCCGTCCATTGATGTTAGCAACGCAAACTGAAAGATTGAATTTCTCTTCGGTAAAGAACAGGCCTGATTATCCAGACTTTTTGGATATACAGATCAAATCTTTTCAAGATTTTTTTCAATTAGAAACCAAGTCCGAAGAAAGAGGAAATGAAGGTTTATACAATACCTTCATGGAAAATTTTCCAATTACGGATACCCGTAATCAATTTGTATTAGAATTTTTAGATTACTTTGTAGACCCCCCCAGATATGATCTTCAGGAATGTATAGAGAGAGGGCTTACCTATAGTGTACCTTTAAAAGCAAGGTTAAAGCTTTTCTGTACTGATCCGGAACATGAAGATTTTGAAACTATTGTTCAGGATGTATATTTAGGAACCATTCCTTATATGACACCGAGCGGTACTTTTTGTATCAACGGTGCGGAACGAGTAGTAGTATCACAATTACACAGATCGCCTGGGGTATTTTTCGGACAGTCCTTTCATGCAAACGGTACAAAATTATACTCGGCTCGAGTAATTCCTTTTAAAGGTTCCTGGATTGAATTTGCAACGGATATTAATAGCGTAATGTACGCTTATATTGACCGGAAGAAAAAGCTACCGGTAACTACCTTATTCCGTGCGATTGGTTTTGAAAGAGATAAAGATATATTAGAGATTTTTGATCTTGCAGAAGAAGTAAAGGTTTCAAAATCTGGACTGAAAAAAGTTTTAGGGCGTAAGCTGGCTGCAAGGGTATTAAATACCTGGCATGAAGATTTTGTAGATGAAGATACGGGAGAAGTTGTTTCTATAGAACGGAATGAAATTGTTATTGACCGTGATACGATTCTGGACAAAGATCATTTGGAAGAAATCATCGAATCAGGAGCCAAAACAATCTTACTTCATAAAGAAGATAACCAAAAAGGGGATTATGCTATTATTCATAACACCCTTCAAAAAGATCCTACCAATTCTGAAAAAGAAGCGGTAGAACATATTTATCGTCAATTACGAAATGCAGAGCCGCCTGATGAAGAAACGGCAAGGGGTATTATTGACAAGCTTTTCTTCTCTGACCAGCGTTATAACCTGGGAGAAGTTGGTCGATACCGGATGAATAAAAAATTAGGTCTTAATATCGAAATGGATAAGCAAGTACTTACCAAAGAAGATATTATTACCATTATAAAATATTTAATTGAGTTGATTAACTCAAAAGCTGAGATTGATGATATTGATCACTTGTCTAACCGTAGAGTTAGAACTGTAGGGGAGCAGCTATCACAGCAATTCGGAGTAGGTCTGGCTCGTATGGCTAGAACCATAAGAGAGCGGATGAATGTCAGGGATAATGAAGTTTTTACTCCTATTGATTTAATTAATGCGAAAACTTTATCATCCGTAATTAATTCCTTTTTTGGAACCAATCAGTTGTCTCAGTTTATGGATCAAACCAATCCGTTAGCTGAAATTACTCATAAACGTAGATTATCTGCGTTAGGTCCAGGAGGTTTATCCAGAGAAAGAGCAGGTTTTGAAGTTCGTGATGTTCATTATACACATTATGGACGATTATGTCCGATTGAAACTCCGGAAGGTCCGAATATCGGATTAATATCATCGCTATCTGTTTTTGCCAAGGTGAATTCTATGGGATTCTTGGAGACTCCCTATCGTAAGGTAGAAGATGGAAAAGTAGATCTTGAAAAATTCTCTTATTTAAGTGCAGAAGAAGAAGAAGAAAAACTAATTGCACAGGCAAATATTCCGTTAAAAGAAGATGGTACGATCGATTCAGATAAAGTTATTGCCCGTATGGAAGGCGATTTCCCGGTAATTGATCCTGCCAATGTAAATTATGCGGATGTGGCACCGAATCAGATTGCCTCTATATCAGCTTCATTAATTCCGTTCTTAGAACATGATGATGCTAACCGGGCGCTGATGGGGTCAAATATGATGCGTCAGGCAGTTCCTTTATTAAGAGTGGACGCTCCAATTGTAGGTACAGGTCTTGAAAGACAAGTAGCATCTGATTCCAGAGTATTGATAAATGCTGAAGGAGCAGGTGAGGTGGAGTATGTAGACGCTCAGAAGATTGTTATCAAATACGATCGTTCTGAAGAAGAACGAATGGTAAGTTTTGACGAAGATTCAAAAACCTATAACCTTATTAAATTCCGTAAAACGAATCAAGGAACTTCTATCAACTTAAAACCTATTGTAAAAGTAGGAGATCGAGTAGAAAGAGGTCAGGTGTTATGTCAAGGTTATGCTACCGAAAACGGTGAATTAGCATTAGGTAGAAATATGAAAGTTGCCTTTATGCCTTGGAAAGGGTATAATTTTGAGGATGCTATCGTAATTTCTGAAAAAGTAGTTCGGGAAGATATTTTTACCTCTATTCATATTGACGAATACTCGCTGGAAGTACGAGATACTAAATTAGGAAATGAAGAATTGACAAATGACATTCCTAATGTATCCGAAGAAGCTACCAAAGATTTAGATGAACACGGTATGATCAGAGTGGGAGCTGAGATCAAACCTGGAGATATCTTAATTGGTAAGATTACACCGAAGGGTGAAAGTGATCCAACTCCTGAAGAAAAGCTATTACGTGCTATATTCGGAGATAAAGCGGGTGATGTTAAAGATGCATCATTAAAAGCTTCCCCTTCTTTAAATGGAGTAGTAATCGATAAGAAGTTGTTTGCGCGAGCTGTCAAAGACAAACGTAAACGATCTCAGGATAAAGAAGATATTGCAATCTTAGAGAGATCTTATGATATCAAGTTCGATCAATTAAAAGAAGAATTGGTTGACAAACTTTTCGCCATTGTAGGAGGTAAAACATCGCAGGGGGTTATGAATGACCTGGGCGAAGAAGTCTTGCCTAAAGGTAAAAAGTATACCTTAAAAATGCTAAATAGTGTAGATGACTATACGCATTTAACCCAAGGTACCTGGACTATGGACGACGATTTAAACAAAATGGTTGCAGATCTGGTTCATAATTATAAAATCAAGGAGAATGACCTTCAAGGTAATTTAAGAAGGGAGAAATTTACTATTTCTGTTGGAGACGAATTACCAGCGGGTATTATTAAACTTGCCAAAGTATATATCGCTAAAAAGCGTAAGCTAAAAGTAGGTGATAAAATGGCAGGTCGTCACGGTAATAAAGGTATTGTTGCCCGGATTGTAAGAGAAGAAGATATGCCTTTCTTAGAAGACGGAACTCCGGTTGACATCGTATTAAATCCATTAGGGGTACCATCTCGTATGAATATCGGACAGATATACGAAACTGTACTAGGATGGGCAGGTCAGAAATTAGGTAGAAAATATGCTACTCCGATTTTTGATGGAGCTTCTTTAGATCAAATTAATGAATATACTGATGAAGCTGGAATCCCTAGATTCGGACATACGTATCTGTATGATGGTGGTACGGGAGACCGATTTGATCAGCCAGCGACCGTAGGTGTTATTTATATGCTGAAATTAGGACACATGGTAGATGATAAGATGCACGCACGTTCTATAGGTCCGTATTCTTTGATAACACAACAGCCTTTAGGTGGTAAAGCACAGTTTGGGGGTCAGCGATTTGGAGAAATGGAAGTATGGGCCTTAGAAGCATACGGAGCATCTAGTACCCTAAGAGAAATTTTGACGGTTAAATCTGATGATGTTATTGGTAGAGCTAAAACATACGAAAGTATTGTAAAAGGTGAACCAATGCCGGAACCAGGTCTTCCTGAATCATTCAATGTATTGATGCATGAATTAAAAGGTTTAGGTCTGGATATCAGATTAGAAGAATAATATTTTCCGCGCATGCGGAAAACTCTACTAAAACTATCTTGATTTATACAGTGGAGATAGTTATAAAATAGAGCTAAAAATTCTTCATGGGACGTAAAAAGTCCTACAGTTAATTTTAAAGATTAGATTAGAGCATTATGGCTAGAAATAATGATAAAAATACCGTAAAGAAATTTGATAAAATTTCTATAGGTTTAGCTTCTCCGGAGTCAATATTGGCTGCTTCTCAGGGGGAGGTTTTAAAACCTGAAACTATTAACTATCGAACACATAAACCGGAGCGGGATGGTTTGTTCTGTGAGCGTATTTTTGGTCCTGTAAAGGATTTTGAATGTGCCTGCGGTAAATACAAGCGTATCCGGTATAAGGGAATTGTTTGTGATCGATGTGGGGTAGAAGTAACAGAAAAAAAGGTAAGAAGGGATAGAGTAGGACATATCAATTTGGTTGTTCCTGTAGCTCATATTTGGTATTTCCGTTCGTTACCCAATAAAATAGGATATTTATTAGGGTTACCTTCTAAGAAACTGGATATGATTATTTACTACGAAAGATACGTAGTAATTCAACCTGGTATTGCCAAGAATGAAGAAGGGGAAGCCGTTAAAAAGATGGATTTTCTAACGGAAGAAGAATATCTGAACATTCTGGATAGCTTACCACAAGAAAATTTGTATTTAGAAGATACAGACCCAAATAAATTTATCGCAAAAATGGGGGCGGAATGCCTTATCGAAATTTTGCGTAGAATTGATCTTGATGAATTGTCTTACGAATTAAGGCATAAAGCTAATAACGAAACTTCAAAGCAACGTAAAACAGAAGCGTTAAAGCGTCTACAGGTTGTGGAAGCTCTTAGGGATGCTAATAAAAACCGTGAAAATAATCCGGAATGGATGATCTTAAAAGTGATTCCTGTAATTCCGCCGGAATTAAGACCATTAGTACCTTTAGACGGAGGACGTTTTGCTACTTCGGATTTAAATGATCTTTACAGAAGGGTTATTATAAGAAACAATCGTTTAAAACGATTAATGGAAATTAAAGCTCCGGAGGTAATATTACGTAATGAGAAGCGTATGTTGCAGGAGTCTGTAGATTCATTGTTTGATAATACACGTAAAGCTTCTGCAGTTAAAACAGATTCGAATCGTCCGTTAAAATCACTTTCCGATTCTTTAAAAGGGAAGCAAGGACGTTTCCGTCAAAATCTATTAGGTAAGCGAGTGGATTATTCAGCTCGTTCGGTAATTGTAGTAGGACCCGAACTAAAATTATTCGAATGTGGTCTTCCTAAAAATATGGCTGCCGAATTATATAAACCTTTTGTCATCAGAAAATTGATTGAAAGAGGAATTGTTAAGACGGTAAAGTCAGCTAAAAAAATTATTGATAGAAAGGAACCGGTAGTTTGGGATATTTTAGAAAATGTATTAAAAGGACATCCTGTATTATTGAACCGGGCGCCAACTTTACACCGTTTGGGAATTCAAGCTTTTCAACCTAAATTAATTGAAGGAAAAGCAATTCAGCTTCACCCATTGGTATGTACTGCATTTAATGCGGATTTTGATGGGGATCAAATGGCGGTACATTTGCCTTTAGGTCCGGAAGCAATTCTGGAAGCGCAACTATTAATGCTAGCTTCTCATAATATTTTAAATCCGGCTAACGGTTCTCCAGTAACAGTTCCTTCTCAGGATATGGTTCTTGGTTTATACTATATGACCAAATCCAGAAAATCCACACCGGAACTAGAAATTAAAGGAGAAGGTCTTACTTTTTATTCACCCGAAGAGGTAGTAATTGCCTATAATGAAAAGCAGTTGCATATCAACGCGAATATTAAAGTTAAAACACAGGACCTAGATGAAAACGGAGCTCTGGTATCAAAAATAATCGAGACTACAACCGGTAGAGTATTATTTAACGATAAAGTTCCGGAAAAAGCAGGTTATATTAATGAAGTACTGACTAAAAAATCCTTAAGAGATATTATTGGGGATATTTTAAAAGTAACCAGTGTGCCGGAAACCGCAGCATTTCTTGATGAAATTAAGACTTTAGGATATAATTTCGCCTTTAGAGGTGGATTATCTTTTAGTTTAGGGGATATTATTATTCCTGAAGAAAAGCATACCATGATTGCCGATGCAAATAGCCAGGTAGATAATATTGTAGCTAACTACAATATGGGGCTTATTACAAATAATGAGCGATATAACCAGGTTATTGACATATGGACTTCTACTAATGCAGAGTTAACAGAATTATCTATGAAGCGTATCCGTGAGGATCAACAAGGATTCAATTCTGTATATATGATGCTTGATTCGGGGGCAAGGGGATCCAAAGAACAAATCCGACAGTTAACGGGTATGCGTGGATTAATGGCAAAACCGAAAAAATCGAATTCTGCCGGAGGAGAAATTATTGAAAATCCGATTCTTTCCAATTTTAAAGAAGGTCTTTCTATTTTAGAATACTTTATCTCAACCCATGGTGCCCGTAAAGGTTTGGCAGATACTGCTTTAAAGACGGCAGATGCTGGATATCTTACAAGACGACTAGTAGATGTAGCGCAAGATGTAATTGTTAATGTTGAAGACTGTGGTACCTTAAGAGGTGTGGAAGTCTTTCCGTTAAAAAAGAATGAAGAGGTTATTGAATCATTAAGTGCACGAATTGTAGGTAGAACTTCTTTAATGGATGTCATTGACCCTATAACTCAAGAGGTACTTATTGAAGCCGGACAGGAAATTTCAGATTTAGCCGCCAAAAAAGTGGAAGAGTCAGCGATTGAATCCGTAGAAGTAAGATCAGCATTGACTTGCGAAGCTAAAAAAGGTATTTGCGTGAAATGCTATGGTCGAAACCTTGCAACCGGTAAAACGGTACAACGAGGTGAAGCAGTAGGAGTTGTTGCGGCACAATCTATTGGAGAGCCCGGAACACAGCTTACTTTAAGAACTTTTCACGTAGGAGGTATCGCCAGTAACATATCCGAAGAAAACCAATTGCGTTCCAAATTTGCCGGTAAAGCGGAAATTGAAGAATTAAAAACGGTTAAAGGAGAGGATAGCGAAGGAAATCTGAACGATGTAGTAATATCACGAACTTCTGAAATTAAAATAATTGAGCCGAAGACTAAGATTGTTCTTAGTACCAATTTAATACCTTACGGTTCTCAGTTATTCATCAAGGATGGTGACATGCTAAAGAAAGATCAGGTTATTTGTCAGTGGGATCCTTATAATGGGGTTATAATTTCGGAATTTGCCGGAAAGGTAAAGTATGAAAATGTAGAACAAGGAATTACATATCAAGTTGAAATTGATGAACAAACCGGTTTCCAGGAGAAAGTAATTTCAGAATCCCGTGATAAGAAAAAAATCCCTACGCTATTAGTAATGGGTAAAGGTGATGAAGTACTACGTTCTTACAATTTACCTGTTGGAGCCCATTTAATGGTCGATGATAATGATAAGATCAAAGTTGGTAAAATTTTAGTAAAAATTCCTAGAAAATCAGCTAAAGCCGGGGATATTACCGGAGGTCTGCCAAGAGTAACCGAATTATTTGAGGCACGTAATCCTTCAAATCCTGCGGTAGTATCAGAAATCGATGGAGTTGTATCTTTTGGTAAAATCAAAAGGGGTAACAGAGAGATTATCGTAGAATCAAGAATAGGTGAGATCAAAAAGTACCTGGTTAAACTTTCTAATCAGATTTTAGTACAGGAAAATGATTATGTCCGTGCAGGAATGCCATTATCAGACGGGTCTATTACCCCAGAAGATATTTTAAAAATTAAAGGGCCTTCTGCAGTTCAACAGTACTTGGTAAATGAAGTACAAGAAGTTTACCGATTACAAGGAGTGAAGATTAATGATAAACACTTTGAAGTCGTAGTACGGCAAATGATGCGTAAAGTACGTATTCAAGATCCAGGAGATACTATTTTCTTAGAAAATCAACTAGTTCATAAATCTGACTTTATTGAAGAAAATGATGCTATTTTTGGAATGAAAGTAGTTGAAGATGCAGGGGATAGTGAAAACTTGAAACCAGGACAAATTATTTCACTTCGTGATTTAAGAGATGAAAATTCTATTTTACGAAGAGAAGATAAAAATCTGGTCACGGCAAGAGATGTAACTACCGCCACGGCAACTCCGATACTTCAGGGTATTACAAGGGCTTCGTTACAGACTAAATCCTTTATATCTGCAGCCTCTTTCCAGGAAACTACTAAGGTATTAAACGAAGCTGCGGTAAGTGGTAAAGTTGATAAATTAGAAGGGCTTAAAGAGAATGTAATCGTAGGTCATAGAATTCCGGCTGGTACGGGTATGAGGGACTACGAAAATATTATTGTAGGTTCTCAAGAGGAATTTGATGAACGCGTAGAACAAAGGCAAGAAGTTAATTTTAATTAATAGAATATCGAAGTTGTCTTGATTATCTATTCTTATGGCTAGAGTAGATATCGAGACAACTTTTTTAAATAAAAAACATGGCAGATCAAAAGAAGGATATTAAAAACAATAATCAGTTAAATATTGAATTAGATGAAGCTATGGCAGATGGGGTGTATAGTAACTTGGCTATTATCAACCATTCCGTCTCAGAATTTGTTGTGGATTTTATTAATGTAATGCCTGGTAGGCCAAAGAGTAAGGTAAAAAGCAGGATAATTTTAACTCCTCAACATGCCAAAAGATTTTTAAAAGCATTACATGATAATGTAACTCGTTTTGAAGCTGCTCACGGAGAAATTAAAGATTATGAACAACCGCCAATTCCTATGAATTTTGGTCCTACGGGTCAAGCATAAGTTTTTAAAAAATATTAGAAGCCGAATTGAAAAATTCGGCTTTTTTAGTTTAAAATTCCGAGGTATAGTGAAATTTAATAGAAGTATACTTTTGTTCTGTCATTTGAAGACTAAAAGAGGAATCGGCAAGAAACACTAATTGACCACGTTTATCCTTTGCTAAGAATTTATTTTTAACCCTTTTAAATTCTTTAAACTCTTCATTATCTTCCGCTTCAATCCAACAAGCTTTATGCACGTTTAAATTTTCATAGGTACATTTCGCACCGTACTCATGTTCTAATCGATATTGTATGACTTCATATTGAAGCGCACCTACGGTTCCTATAACTTTTCTTCCGTTTAGCTCCAGAGTAAAGAGTTGTGCAACTCCTTCATCCATTAACTGATCAATACCTTTAGCTAATTGCTTGGATTTCATAGGGTCAGCGTTGTTAATGTATCTAAAGTGTTCGGGAGAAAAACTGGGAATTCCTTTATACAATAACTGTTCCCCTTCCGTAAGGGTATCACCAATTTTAAAATTACCAGTGTCATGTAAACCTACGATATCTCCAGGGTAAGAGATATCTACTATTTCTTTCTTTTCCGCAAAAAATGCATTGGGACTGGAAAATTTTATCTTTTTTCTATGACGGGTATGTAGATAAGGTACATTTCTCTCAAAGGTACCTGATACTATTTTTATAAAAGCTAAGCGGTCGCGATGTTTTGGATCCATGTTCGCATGAATTTTAAAAACAAATCCGGTAAAATCCTTTTCATCTGGTTTTACCAGGCGCGAATCACTTTCTTTCGGTCGGGGTGTCGGTGCAATTTCAATAAAACAATCTAATAACTCCCGAACCCCAAAATTATTTAAAGCTGAACCAAAGAATACTGGTTGCAAGTTTCCTTCTTCATATTTTTTTTGTTCGAATTTAGGATAAATACCCTCTACTAATTCAACTTCTTCACGTAAAGTGTTAGCCGCAATACTTCCTATAAGTCCTTTTACTTTCTCATCCTGAAGATTTTCAATTTTTATAGTTTCTTCAATATTCTTACGACTATTTCCACTAAACAAGTTAATGTTTTGTTCCCAAATATTATAGATTCCCTTAAAGTCGTACCCCATGCCAATAGGAAAACTTAAAGGAGTAACGGTAAGCTGAAGTTTCTGTTCAATCTCGTCCAGTAATTCAAATGCATCTTTACCTTCACGATCCAGTTTGTTGATAAAGACAATGATTGGAATATTACGCATTCTACAAACTGAAACTAATTTTTCCGTTTGTTCCTCAACTCCCTTAGCTACATCAATAACTACAATTACACTATCCACAGCGGTCAGAGTTCTGAAAGTATCTTCCGCAAAGTCTTTATGTCCGGGAGTATCTAAGATATTTATCTTTATATTCTTGTATTCAAAGGCTAAAACCGAAGTAGCTACGGAAATTCCTCTTTGTCTCTCTATCTCCATAAAATCACTGGTAGCCCCTTTTTTGATTTTATTAGATTTAACCGCCCCTGCTTCCTGTATAGCTCCTCCGAACAGTAGTAACTTTTCTGTTAATGTAGTTTTCCCGGCATCAGGATGTGAAATAATACCAAAAGTTCTTCTTCGTTTAATTTCATCAATAAATTTCATAGATAATTTTTAACCGGCACAAAGATAATGCTTAAAAAATATAATATACTACTGTTAAAATATATAGATTTATGGTATTATTGTATAAATTCATAGTTGTATATCGATTAATTGTGTATTATGTCGAAAATTATTGCATTAATATATCTACATATGTTAAATAAGAAAATCAATTACGATATTTACCGGGAATTAAATGAAAATAAGTTTATATCTATTTTCAGTTGAAAATATCCGCAACCTTCAAACTATGAAAAAAAATACGCTCGTTTCTTTTGACTTTACACGTAAAATCTATTTATTTTCATCTTTATTATTCTTATTTGTTTGCAATTTATTACAGGCTCAAACCTGTGGCGTGGTTACTACTTTATATCAAACAGAAGGTCAGGCAACTACCGACGCACGGGTTTTACGTTATAATCCCTTTATTAATGAATATGTTCCTATTGGAGTTTTAGAAGGTGCTGCTTCTGGATCGGCTAATAACTCAGCATACAATATTAATACTCGGTTAGTATATTCAAGACCACCTGGAGCCACAAATAATTTTACGTTGAGAGCATATGATCCAGCTAATAATTTTGAGTTTGTAGGTTCTATTAGTTTAATTAATGTTCCCGGAGGTACGGGAGGCTTTAATACCAATTTATTTGCTCAAAATAATTTTGTAGGAAGGGTAGGAGATAATAATGTATTATTAGTGGATGTTAGCGGACTTACTCTATCAACAACTGCAACAACAAGTGTGGATGCTTCTGATCCCAGTCGTGTACGTATCGTCCCGCTTAACAACGCTAACCCTGGCGCCACTCCTGCGTTTACCAGAGCAAACGATTATTCATATCTAGGTGATTTTATATATGGTATTCGTACAAATCAATTGATTATTATTGATGTAAGTACTAATGCTACAGCAGGTAATGTAATTACAAGAGCAGTAAATTTTGATGTTCCCCGTGCAGGTGCAGGATTTGGAGCTGCCTGGCAAGATAGGGAAGGTAATTTTTATGCCTTCAATAACAATACAGGAAATATCTATCGTATTGCTGATATTGAAAACGCAGTGGCAGCAACTGGTTTACCAACAGATCAAATAAATGCTATTCGAGTATTTACCGCAGCAACTTCAGGAACCAATGACGGATTTGCCTGTGAACTTCAAGCGGACCCTTTTGATTGGGATGGAGATACGGTTCTAGATGATATGGATATTGATTCTGATGATGATGGAATTTTGGATACCGTGGAGAATGGGGGTGAGGATCCTTCGGCAGATGGAGATGGGGATGGCATTCCAGCGTTGATTGATGATGATGATACGGATAACATGATTGGAGATGTAGATGGAAATATTGAAAGAAGATTTGATTTGGACGGTGATAATATCCCAAATGCTTTTGACCTGGATAGTGACAATGATGGAATTATTGATAATATAGAGGCACAGCTAACAACAGGCTATATAGCACCAAGTAATATGGATAGTGACGGGGATGGTCTTGATGATGCTTATGAACCAACCGGAGGTATTACTCCTATAAATACCGATGGTACTTTTACCATATCGGATGTCTTGCCGGACTATTTAGACCCGGATAGTGATAACGACGGATTTCTGGATACGGTAGAGGCTTATGATACAAATGGTGATAATATTTCTGAAATTGCGGCTAGTGGCAACGATGTTGATTTTGACGGTCTAGATGATAATTTTGACCTTGTAAATGGCGGAGCTTCTAATCCGGATGCATCCGATAATTTAAATCAAGTTCCTACCGATTTCCCTGACGATGCTAGTCCTGGTAATGATCGGGATTGGAGGGATCCTTCGGATGTGGATAACGATATGATACTTGATTTTGATGATCTTGATGATGATAATGATGGTATTCTTGACGAAGTTGAATATGAAGCGAGCCTGGATCCATTTGGAGATGAAGATGGTGACGGAATCCCAAATTTCTCCGATAGTATGTCTTCCGGACTAGTTGGTGACGGATCTGTTACGGATTATACGGATGCAGATGCCAATGGCATTCCTGATGTCTATGATTTTGATGGTGATGGTGTCCCAAATCATTTGGATTTGGATTCTGACAATGATGGTATTCCGGATACTGTGGAAGCTCAAAATACAGATGCTCCTTTTTTAGCATATAGTGCCGCCGATGCAAATATGAACGGCTTAGCAGATGTATACGAAAATGTTAGCCCTACAGGTTTAACCCCGGAAAATACAGATGCGGATTCTTTTCCGGATTTTCTGGATACTGATAGCGACAACGATACTTTATCTGATACTGAAGAAGCTGGGATTACACTTTCAAATCCTTTAGATGTAGGAATTAACGGATTGGATGCCAATTCTGAAACTACAGATGATTATTCGGATCCATCAGGAACTATCGGAGCACCCAATACACTTCCGGATACCGATGGTGATGAACCTAATGTAGATGGAGATGTGGATTTCAGGGATACTGACAGTGATAACGACGGTATAGCGGACGGAACTGATACAGATCCTTTGGATCCTAATGTTTGTGCGGATGCGGATAGTGACGGATGCGATGACTGTTCAGTAGGAACTGATGGTTTTGGGCCTATGGCAGATAACTTGGTGGACAATGATGGGACCGATGATGATTTTGACGGTATTTGTAATACAACGGATACAACTTTTAATGACAACGATCTTGATGGTGTTCCTGATGCAACAGATCAGGACGATGATAATGATGGAATATTAGATATTGATGAAGGCCTGTGTGAATTAATTGATAATTCTGATGTAGTAAATACGATTCAAACTACAGATATTACTCAGGTACCAACAAATGTTTCCACTAATAGTACGGCGAACAGTGAAAATCCGTTTCCAAATAATTCGGCTGTAGAATTACTTTATGGTAGAGGTGTAGGAAGAAGGTTAACCGGACTGGAATTTGGTTCCGGAAAAAGCATTGAATCTGTAACCGGAGTACCTCAGGGAACGGTATCTATACGTAGAAATACCGTAGGTAGTAGTAATGATATTGTATGGACTCAAAATGACGAGACTCAAGCTACTAATTCCGATCAGGGTAGAACCTTGTTTTCTGAAGAGTTTTCTTCTTTAGAACAATTAGTATCCCAAGGTTTTACTAACGTAGGAACAGATAACATATTTAACAATGTTTCATCATCAGCTAATAATTCCAATATTGAAAGGGTTGATGTAGTATATGCTGCGGGTATACGATCTAGTATCCCAAGTTCAGAATTCTTTTTGTTTGGAGAGCGTGGAACTAATAATACCATTACGGTTGCTGCCATTCTGGATATAGACCCGGTTACTGAAGAGCCTACTTCTTACGGTCCGCCGGTTGTAATAAATACAACGGATTATGCAATTACTACCAATAGTATACAATTTACGATTTTAAGAAAAGAACCGACGGATGCTACATTTCGGCCATTTGCTGGTAAATTAAATCAAAATGTAGGTATTGCTTTTGTAAGCCTGGCAGATTTAGGTATAACTTCTAATGGAAGTGTTTTTTATGGTTATTCCGTTTTACCACCGGATTTTAATACGGCTAATATTGTTGATTGGAACTCTTATCCTACGGATACTCCTGAAACTATTGGCGGATTGGATCTAGTTCTATTTAATACCTTTTTTAGTTCTTGTACTTCAGTTAATGATACGGATGGTGATGGAATTGCTGATAGTTTTGACTTGGATAGTGATAATGATGGTATTCCGGATGTAATAGAAGCCGGAGGCACAGATGCAGATAGAGATGGTAGAGCAGATGATGCAGATGGTGATCCTACTAATAATAATGGAATACCGGATACTGCCGGAACGGGTATTACCGTACGGGATAGTGATACCGACGGTATTCCTGATCATTTAGATATTGATGCGGATAATGATGGTATTCCTGATAATATAGAAGGTCAGACTTCTGACGGTTATATTGATCCGTCCGGACAGGGAACAGGAATAACCGATGCTAATAACAACGGTCTGGATGATAATTATGAAAACGGGACAATTCTTGGAATAGATCCTGAAAATACTGATGGAACTGATGAACCTGATTATTTAGACGCAGACAGTGATAATGACGGGTTATTAGATATTATAGAAAATGGGGATGTGGAAACTACGGTTTCCGGTAACGATGCGGATAATGACGGATTAGACGATGTCTTTGATAATAATGATGATTCCGGAATTACGGGAGCAACTGTCAATGATGGAACTATAACTCAAACCACTGTTACTACTATTGGTGAGTTAGAAACCGCTTTTGGTGACGAAGATGATGACTTTGATCCGGGTACAGGTGATTTAAATTATAGAGATACTACAAACGATTTAGATACTAACGATAATGATGGTGATGGTGTTGTAGATAGCGTAGACTTAGATGATGATAATGATGGAATATTAGATACTGATGAAAACTGTATCAATTCTGATATTGCAAACACTATTGGTATCTCTAACAGAAATGATAGTAGTATTAAAAATTCTAATATTGATCTTACAGACGGTGTTGATAATGATAATATAATTAGGCTTGATGGTGTTTCTATCACCTATACAGAAAGCGGTAGTGCATTTGTTAGAGGATATGACGCCGGACCTCAAGGTCCTTCTATTCGGATTGGGGGAGCACCTTCTGATACTCCTCCAGATCCTATGGGGAGTTTTGATACGGAACTTTCCGTTCCCATTTATAACGTTCGGTTTAAACTAACTGATTTTGATGATGGCGAACAGTTTACGGTAAGTATTTTTGATGAAAACGGAAATATTTATGATTTGGCTACAACAGACCTGGTCACAGTAGGTAGTTTTATTAGTCAAACCGGTAATACGTTTACTTCTATGGTCTTTACCGAGCTGGTGGATGATCCTGCAAATGATAATTTAGGTTCTTTAGTATTCAGAATTCCAACAGCAGTAACCAGAATTCTTTTAGAATATGAGACTACGCAACCGGGCGGTTCTTCAATCCGTTTTACTCAATTAAATTTCTGTTTAGATTCAGATGGAGATGGGATACCGGACAGTTTTGATTTGGATAGTGATAATGATGGAATTACTGATGTAGTAGAAGCAGGTGGGACAGATACTAATAATGACGGTCTTGCCGATGATAACGATGGTGATACTACAAATGACGATGGTATTCCGGATACTGCCGGAACGGGTATTACCATACGGGATAGTGATACCGACGGTATTCCAAATCATTTAGATATTGATGCGGACAACGATGGGATACCAGATAATATAGAAAGCCAAACTTCTGTTGGTTACGTTGATCCGTCCGGACAAGGGACTGGGATAACTGATGTTAACAATAATGGGCTGGATGATAACTACGAAAGCGGTACGGTACTGGGAATTGATCCTGTAAATACGGATGGTACGGATGATCCAGACTACCTGGACGATGATAGTGACAATGATAGTATTCTAGATATTTTTGAAAACGGAAGTACTACTAATTCTTTATCTGGTACGGATACAGATAATGATGGATTAGATGACGCTTTTGATGATAATGACGACTCCGGAATCAATGGAGCTACAGTGAATGATGGTGGAAATACCAGTACTACAGTAAGTAATGCCACTGACCTGGAAACTGCCTTTGGAGACGAGGATGATGACTTCAATCCGGGAACCGGAGATCTGGATTATAGGGATTCACCTATCATCATTATTCCCAATGACAATGATGGTGATGGTGTTGTAGATAGCGTAGACTTAGATGATGATAATGATGGAATACTAGATACGGATGAAAATTGTATAGATTCTGATATAGCAAATACCATTGGGGTTACAGATAACAATGATAGTCAAATTGGTAATTCTAATATTAATACTACAGATGGGGTTGATAATGATAATATAGTTAACATCAATGGTTTATCTATTACCTATACAGAAAGCGGATCAGGATTTGTAAGAGGTTATAACGCTGGTTTACAAGGACCTTCTATTCGAATTGGAGGAGATCCCGCAAGAACTCCAGATCCAAGCGGAGTTCTAAATACTGAATTTTCCAGTCCGATCTATAATGTTCGGTTTAAATTAACGGATTTTGACGATATGGAAATTTTTACTGTTTTGATTTACGATGAAAATGGTACGGTCTATGACTTAGAAACAACTAATTTCGTAACCGTAGGAAGTTTAATTAATCAATCTGGTAATACTTTCAACTCAACTGTTAATATGGAGATTGATGGCAATGATCCGGCAAATGACGGTCAGGGTTCTCTTGTATTCGATATTCCTGTAGCGGTATCAAGAATTCAGTTGGAATACTCATTTAGTAAGGTAGGCGGTTCTTCAATCCGTTTCACCCAGTTAAACTTCTGTTTGGATACAGATGGAGATGGAATTCCGGACAGCTTTGATTTGGATAGTGATAATGATGGAATTACTGATGTAGTAGAAGTGGGTGGAACAGATACAAATAATGATGGTCTTGCCGATGATAACGATGGTGATACTACAAATGACGATGGTATTCCAGATACTGCCGGAACGGGTATTACCGTACGGGATAGTGATACCGATGGTATTCCTGATCATCTGGATATTGATGCGGACAACGATGGGATACCAGATAATATTGAAAGCCAAACTTCTAGTGGTTACATTGATCCGTCGGGACAGGGGACTGGGATAACCGATGCTAACAATAATGGGCTGGATGATAACTACGAAAGCGGTACGGTACTGGGAATTGATCCTGTAAACACGGATGGTACGGATGATCCGGACTACCTGGACAATGATAGTGACAATGATAGTATTTTAGATATTTTTGAAAACGGAAGTGCTACTAATTCTTTATCTGGTACGGATACGGATAATGACGGACTAGACGACGCTTTTGATGACAATGACGACTCCGGAATCAACGGAGCTACAGTGAATGATGGTGGAAATACCAGTACTACAGTAAGTAATGCCACTGACCTGGAAACTGCTTTTGGTGACGAGGATAATGACTTCAATCCGGGAACCGGAGATCTGGATTATAGGGATGTTACAATTCCGGCTCCAAATTTAGCGCTTATCAAAACAGGTATATATGAAGATAGTAATGCTAATAACCGGGTAGATGTTGGTGATGAAATCGTATATACCTTTACTATTGAAAATAATGGAAATGTAGCGATAAATAATATAACCATCTCAGATACGCTTCTGGTAGCACCAAACGGTTCGATTACCGGAGGGCCTATTACACTAGCAGCTGGACAAATTGACTCAACTACCTTTAGTGGACGTTATAGTATACAACAGTTAGATATTACAAATAATAGCGTAACGAATCAAGCAACTGCAATTGGACAGGATATCACTGGAAACGATGTTACCGATCTATCAGACGATCCGGATGATTTAAATAATGATGATTTAGACGGAGATGGGGATTTTGAGGATTTAACTATTACCTTTTTACAGGGTATAACGGATGCTAATCTTGAATTAATAAAGGAAAGTAGTTTTGACTTGGGAGCTGATAATATTCCTAATACCGGAGATGTGATTACGTACACCTTTAACGTTCGTAATAACGGAAGCGTTCCTATAACCGATATTAGGCTTGAAGATGTATTAGAAGGAATTGAAATTGATGATGCACTTCGTATTGCGAGATTAGAACCTGGAGAGTTAGATAATACAACTTTTACCGCAACTTATCGTATCAATAGTAGTGATTTATTAATAGGAAGAGTTGAAAACCAAGCTACGGTAATTGGAAAAGATCCTTTAGGGATTGATGTTAGCGATATGTCTGATGATCTAAGTGATACGACTAATATTGATAATGATTCGGATGGTGATTTTGAAGATATAACTATTACTCTACTCGTGCCAGAAGACGATATTTTTATCTATACTGGTATTAGTCCGAACGGGGATGGGCAAAATGATGAGTTTATTATCACCGGACTGGAGAAGTTTGAAAATAACACATTAAGAATTTATAACAGATGGGGAGTCTTAGTTTTTGAAGAAGATGGCTATGCAACTGATGGAGTTGAAAATTTTAAGGGAATAAGTAATGGAAGAGTAACTATTGCAGAAGATGAAAATCTACCTGCGGGAACATATTATTATACACTGGATTACCAGGTTAACCCGGGTTCTATCAAGTCTAGAGCTGGTTACCTATATATTAACAGATAATAATTATTTAGAATAACCTATATTTGTTATTCCCTGAATTTAATTTACAATACTGATGAATAAACAACTACAGATAATTTTAGCCTTCGGACTACTATTAGTATCCATCTTAACCTATAGTCAGCAAGATGCGCAATATACCCAATATATGTACAATACTATTAGCGTAAACCCTGCATATGCAGGTAGTCGGGGTGTAATGAGTATCAATGGCCTACATCGAAGTCAATGGGTGGGATTAGAAGGCGCTCCCCGTACACAAACTGTATCTTTGCATACTCCTATCGGAGATAATAATAAAGTCGGTTTAGGTTTAAGCGTAGTAAATGATGAAGTTGGTCCGGTTAACGAATCGTACATCGATGCTAATTTTTCTTATACTATTAGGACTTCAGAGTCCGGTAAGTTAGCTTTTGGTTTAAAAGCCGGAGTACATTTATTAAATATTGATTTGCAAAGTTTAAGCCAGTTTAATCAGGGTGATCAGTTTTTTGCTAATAATATTGATAACAAAACCAGTCCTCAGGTTGGGATAGGGCTATACTACCATACGGATAAGTTTTATGCTGGATTAAGTGCCCCTAATGTTTTAGAAACTGATCATTTTGATGATAGTTCCTTATCAAGCAATAGTGATGGAATTAGTTTTCTTGCTGAAGAACGTATCAATTACTATTTGATCACAGGTTATGTATTTCACCTGAACGACCAGATAAAGTTCAAGCCTGCTTTACTTAGTAAATTAGTTTTAGGAGCTCCTCTTCAAGTAGATGTTTCCGCTAACTTTCTGTTTTATGAACGTTTAATTCTAGGTGCTGCTTATCGATGGAGTGCGGCTTTAAGTGCCATGGCTGGATTCCAAATTTCGGATTCTTTGATGATTGGATTTGCATATGATAGAGAAACGACAGAATTAGGTAATACTTTATTTAACGATGGGAGTTATGAAGTAATGCTTCGCTTTGAACTATTTAGAAAATACAATAGAATGTTAACTCCACGATTCTTCTAAATTATTAAATCAACACCGTTTACTAATACTTTCAATTAGCTCAACATGAAGAAAATTTTACAATACTCTTTATATTTTATCTTTTTTACTACAGGATTTTTTAGTACGATTACCGGTCAGGAGAAAAGACTGGAAAGGGCAAAAAAGCAATATGACAAATATGAATATATCAATGCTCAGGAAACGTACTTAAAAGTAGTAAATAAAGGGTACCGTAGTGCAGATCTTTTTAAAAATCTAGGAAATAGTTATTATTTTAATAGCGAATTTGAAGAGGCGGCTAAGTGGTATAAAGAATTGGTAGATTCGTATCCTAGTGAGGTAGAACCTGAGTATTATTTCAGATATGCTCAAACTTTGAAATCAGCAGGAAAGTATGAAGAGTCTGATAAATATATGATCAAATTTACTGAATTGAAGGGAGATGATCAACGCGCTCAATTGTTTACTAAAGAACAAAATTACCTGGAAAGAATTGATTTTCAATCCGGTAGATTTGAAATCAAAAATATTGCCTTAAATACTGAGTTTAGTGACTTTGGTGGAAGTTTTAATAAGAAACAAGTGGTTTTTAGTTCCTCAAGAGATACTTCTATTGTCAATAGCCGGGTGCATCAATGGAATAATCAGCCTTTTTTAGACTTGTTTATAGCAGAGTTTAATGAAGAAAATGGTGAATTAACCGGCTATCGGGAAATGAATGGAACTATCAATACAAAATTCCATGAATCTTCGGGAATATTTACAAAGGATGGTAATACCTTATATTTTACCCGTAATAATTATGCAAACGGGCAGTACAAAAATGATCAGGAAGGAACTAACAAACTAAAAATCTTCAGAAGTTATAAGAACGCAAACGGAGGCTGGACAACTCCGCAAAACCTGAATATTAATAGTGATGAATTTTCTACTGCTCACCCAGCTTTAAGCCCGGACGAAAGTTTTTTGTATTTTTCATCCGATCGTCCCGGGGGTGAAGGTTTTTCGGATATTTACAAAGTTGCTATCAATAGCGACGGAAGTCTGGGAGAACCTGAAAATTTAGGAAATAGAATCAATACACCGGGGAAAGATACTTTTCCTTTTGTAAGTGAAAGCGGAGATCTTTATTTTGCTTCGGATGGGCATCTTGGATTAGGAGGACTAGATATTTATGTTACTGCGCTTGAACCTTCAACAACTGAAGAAGGCTTGGTAGTTAATATTGGAAAACCAGTAAATAGCCGACAAGATGATTTTGCATTTGTAGTAGATGAAGCTACTAAGCGAGGATTGTTTTCATCTAATAGAGATGGAGGAAAAGGAAGCGATGATATTTATAGCTTTTTACAACTGGAAGACTTAAAAAACTTCTGTCAAATTACAATGGAAGGTTTGATTACGGATGCAGATACCGGAGATTTATTATCCGGAGCTACCGTCTCTCTTTTAAACAGCGAAAATGTTGTGGTAGAAACTGTTATAACGGATGATACTGCCAGCTATTCTTTTGAAGGATTGGATTGTTCTACCAGTTATTTTGTAAGAGCAGAAAAAGAGGAGTATAATACCAATGAAAAATTAGTAACTACGCCGGGAGAGACACAAACTTTAAATCAACCGATTGCCATTGAAAAAACAGTTAAGACTGCTACCATTGGTGATGATTTATCTAAGATTCTTGCTCTTAATATTATTTACTTTGACTTTGATAAATATTATATTAGGGAAGATGCAAAGGTTGAACTGGCTAAAGTGGTTGAAATCATGAAGCAATATCCTAATATGAAAATTGACGTTAGATCTCATACGGATAGCCGAGGAGATGATGCATATAACCTATGGTTATCTAACCAGAGAGCAAAAGCGACTATTAATTTTATTGTAGCGCAGGGCATTGATAAAGATCGATTATCCGGTAAAGGATATGGTGAAACAGAATTAGTAAATGAATGCGGTAATGGTTCACGCTGTACTCAAGAACAGTACGAATTAAGCAGACGAAGCGAATTTATTATCCTGGATTAATAAGTCTGTAATTATTGATGCTTAACATTATAGAGACCGGCTTCTGCCGGTCTTTTTAATATCGATATTTAAGTTGTTTTATGTTGGTTTGTATAATTATAAATTAATTCTTAAGTAGTATAAAAATTAAATGCTAAACCTTAATTTTACTATCTGATTTTTAACATGGAAGAGCGGGTAATACTAGTTGATGAAAATGATAATGAGATTGGCACTATGCCAAAAATGGAAGCTCATGAAAAGGCATGTTTGCACCGGGCATTCTCAGTATTTATTCTAAATGAAAAAGAAGAAGTAATGCTACAGAAAAGGGCCTTACATAAATATCATTCTCCGGGCTTATGGACCAATACCTGTTGTAGTCATCAACGCGTAGGAGAAAGCAATCTTGAAGCTGGAAAGCGAAGATTACAGGAAGAAATGGGATTTACTACAGATCTAACGGATAGTATTTCTTTTATTTACAAAGCACCTTTTGACAATGGATTAACCGAGCATGAGTATGATCACGTGCTTATCGGTAGCTATACAGATAATCCCATTATTAATAAAGAAGAAGTAGCAGATTGGAAGTGGATGGCTATAGATGATATACGACAGGACATTAAAGAAAATCCAAAGACATATACAGTGTGGTTTAAAATAATTTTTGAAAAATTTGACGAGTTTATAACTCTTAATAATACATTAGATAAGTAGTTATATATGGCTAATACAAGAATTCAGGTGGGTGATAAAGCGCCGTCTTTTAAAGGAGTGGTAGAAGAAGATGTTATTTTTGACACATCAGACCTGATCGGTAAAAAGCCTTTTGTTTTATATTTTTATCCTAAGGATTTTACCCCAGGTTGTACAAAAGAAGCCTGTCAGTTTAGAGATAGTTACGAAGACTTTACAGAAGCCGGTGCCGAAGTTATAGGAGTTAGCAGTGACTCGGTAAAATCACATGAAAAATTTAAAGAAAAACACCGACTGCCTTTTATCTTATTATCAGACTTAGATGGTGCTATTAGAAAAGCTTATGGGGTTAAATCCAGTTTATTCGGTTTATTACCCGGTAGAGAAACTTTTGTTATTGACCAAAATGGAATTATACAAATGCAATTTAATAACTTGAATGCTTCTGATCATATGAAGAAGGCGCTTAAAATTGTTAAAAAACTTAAAGATTAATTGTTTAACCATTTCTTTCTGAGTTTATTCTTAAAGACAGTGAGGTTATCTGATAACTGAATGGTTTTTTCGATATGGAAAGCTTGTTCCATGTTTACTTCTTTTTCTTTAATAATACCGTTTCTTTCTATTTTAAAAACGACATGATGTCCTTCTTTCCAGGTTCGGGATGTTTTGATTAATTCAATTATATCTTTTGCATAGTATTTCTTTTCATTTACACTTACTAAAATATCTCCTGGTAGAATATTCTGCTCTTTGTAAAAAGTATTATCCAAACATGCCATTGTAAAAAGCAAAGTTTCATCATCTGATGATTTACGGATATAGCTAAGAGTGTTGTACTGAAAATAGGAAGCAGGAACCTTTTTACGTTCCAGGTCTAGTCCTACTAATTGCAAAATTGATTTATAATCAATAGGTTCGTTGTTAATAATATGCTTTTTAATAAAAGAAGTAATTACCGGAAAAGTTAATTTTTCAAGTTCTTTAAATAGATGATCTTCTTTAAAAGGTTGATTTTGATGCTTATTTGCTAAAATTTGAATGATGTCTAATAAACTTTTTTCTCCACTGGTACGATCTCGTATGAGTAGGTCAAGACACATGGCAACCAAACAACCTTTGGCATAAAAATTAGGATATTCCTTTTTATATGGAGTCTCTAAGATATGCTTACTTATGGTAACTAACGAACTATCTAATTCATATTGTTGGGCAATATTTATTTTTTTAGTTACTATTTGATAAAATTCTTCGGTATCAAGTAGTGCTCCTTGTATTTGAGAGAGTATTGCCATATATTCAGTCACGCCTTCATATAACCAGAGATGCTGTGAGGATAGAAGCGCATTATATCCAGAACCTTCTAATAAATCTGAGTGTAATTGTAACGGGGTAATAGTATGAAAAAATTCATGTGAGATAATACTTTGAAGTTCTTCTTTTATTTTTTCTTCTGTAGCCGCTGCAGGAAGCACGATGGTTGTTGTATTTCTATGTTCCAGGGCACCATAACCTCTACCATTTGTAAAAGAACTATTTGATAGATATAATTGTAAGTGGTAAGTTTGAGGAATATTAAATTCAGATAAAAAATGTTGCTGAACGCTTAGTGTACGTTCTATAGTGGGTATGTACGATTTTAATCTTTGATATTTTATATCACTATGTAATTGAACGGTAGCAGTTAAAGTAGATAATTTAATTGTATCTAGTTTAGAATTGGCAACTATAATAGGGTTGTCCACCATTTCGTTATAGGAATCAAAAGAATAAGTAGTTTCTTTTTTGTTTTCGTATTCAATAGTTTTTTTGTTGATTTCAGCCGAAGAACCTTCTTTCATAAATTTAGGATAGGTAACTGTAACCACATTTCTGTAATTCTCAGAATTATCAACATACCCAATGCAGGCATATAAATTTAGGAGATACGTTTGGTTCTTCTCAAAACTAGTTCCGGTAGGAGAGAAGATAGTTTCATTTTTAGCAGTGTCAAAAGTATCTTCTACTTCATAAGTTATTACCCTGATTTGATTAGCTTTAAGTATTTTCCATTCATCTTTTGAAATTTTTTGAACCGGCAGTGAATTACCATTAATATCCAAGGCTTTTAAATTTTCTAAAAATGTACCGAAATGTTGTACTTGATAAGTTCCCGGGATTAAAAAGGGTATTTTAAAAATCACCTCTTCGGTAGAAATTTGAGGTACTGCAATGCGTACTTTAATTTTGTCTTCTGTTGAGTTTACCAGGTTTATATAAGTTGTAACTATAGGATCTTCTTTGTTTATTTCTTTTAAAGTACCGCAACTAATTGAGAAAAGAAGTATACTTACCACCAGGAAAAAAGGAAAGTGGGAAACGATCTTATGAATTGAGAAATTGGTAATAATCTTTTTTAGTAAAAATAAGTAGTATCCTTCTGGCATAAAAATAAGTCCTACCCTTATTTATTAAACGTTAGTATTTATCATTTTCTTTATGTTATTGCTTTTGAGCATCTGTTTCACTTATAAAATTTGTAATTTTTTGCAAAACTTCGGGCATAATTGGGGTCCAGTGTTCATTATAGGATTTATGATTGGCGATACGACCTGCTTTAGTTTCACGTAAAATGTGATTCATGTCTTTAATAATATGAAGTTCTGCATCAGGATTAGCTTCTTTTAATAAAAAGGCCTGATCCGTACTGACCTGCAAATCTTTATCACCTTGTAGAATGAGTACAGGTATGGATAAGTCTTTAATAATATCAGCGGGATTGAGTTGCATCCAGGTTCGCATAAAAGGTTGAACTTCATAGGCAAAAATAGAAGATAATGCAGGGTCAAAAGTAATAGCTCTCCCTTTTACTTTTAATTCGGCAAAAGCACGTGCTGCATTTTTATCCAGACCGGGTGCTTGTTCCTGTAATTGTGCAATGATTATCTGATCGATAGTATTCGCGTTTCCGCCTATGGATATAAACCCATCTACCTTTTCGGTCATCGCATGCATGGCAACTAAGGAACCCTGTCCGTGACCGGTTAAAATGATACTGGAATATTCGTTGTTTTTATAAAAGTAATCCACCACTGTCTTTACATCATCCGTAAAATTTTGAATACTTAGGTCTCCAATTTGGATTCCTAGTCTATCCATAATCAGTAAGCGCTTATCATACCGAAAGGTAGCGATCCCTTTTTTTGAAAGTTGTACCGCTAATTTTTTAAACGTATCATTACGAGATAACCGATCGTTACCATCTCGATTGATCTCGCCACTATCCATCACAAAAATAACCAGAGGTACAAGACTATCTGAATATGGGGTGACTAAAGTGCCTTCTACAAAACGATTAACTTTAACATTGGTCTCTATATATTCTTTCTCCTGAAAGTATCCGGTAAAAGGTATGAGTAACGTTAAAAAAATACCGATAAGTTTATTATTAGAACTCAACATAAAATTGTACCTAAAAATTTTAAGTCTACCTTTCATCTTTGGGGAATTACTTTCAATAGAAATTAATATATACCTAACATAGCCTTTTATATCTTTGTTTCAAAATATAACTCGAAATTATGCGTAATAAATTTCTTTTTTTTGGTTGTCTTTTGTTTGCATTTCAATTTGTTTTGGGTAGTCCGAAATGGGGAAAGACCGGCCATAGGGCAACCGGTCAAATTGCGACGACTTATTTATCTCCTAAAGCAAAAAAAGAGATTGCTAAAATACTTGACAGACATACCTTAGCCTTTGTTTCTATTTATGCTGACGAAATTAAAAGCGATCATGCTTATGATAAATATAGTCCCTGGCATTACGTTAATTTTCCTTTTGGAAAGAAGTACGGTGATGAAACCCCTAGCGAGAAAGGTGATTTAATCAAGGGAATACAAAAGGCAATCAAAATCCTAAAAGATGATAAGGCTTCAAATGAAGATAAAAGTTTTTATTTAAAACTACTGGTACATTTTATAGGAGATTTACATCAACCCTTACATGTAGGGAGATCAGAAGATAAGGGGGGAAATATGGTACAGGTACGATGGTTTGATGAAGGTTCTAACCTACATAGGGTTTGGGACAGTGATATGCTTAATTATTATGGAATGAGCTATACGGAGTTATCAGAAAACTGCGATGAATTATCTTTAGACCAGATTAATGCTATTGAGAAGGGAACCGTATTAGACTGGGTTTATGAGTCGCAAGACTTAGCAAAACAAGTATATGAAAGTGCAAAAAGCGGAGAAGAGTTGGGATATGCTTATGTGTATCATTATTTTCCGTTAGTTCGAAAACAATTACAAAAAGGAGGCATACGTTTGGCTAAAATCTTAAATGAAATTTACGGTTAGTTCTCGAATATTAATGTTATTATTGTAAAAGTTGTTGGTTAATTTGGTATTTAAAGATTGATTGAATTTTGGCTGTTACTTTATAATTCTAAAGGTTAAATTGATTCTTGGACCTACCTCTTTTTTAGTTTTAGGTATTTGATGCAACCAGTATTTTTGAGTAAGCCCTTTCATCAGTAGTAAACTTCCTGATTCTAGATTAATTTTTGCTTTTTGATCTTTTTGATAGCGATGTTTTAAATGAAATAATCGTGAAGCTCCCAAACTTACGGAAGCAATAATTGGATGTTCGCCTAGTTCTTTTTCGTTATCTGCATGCCAGCCGTTACTATCATTTCCATCTCTGTACAAATTAAGAAGACAGGTTGTAAAACCAACAGGTATGATCTGTTCCACCTGGTTTTTAATAGTAAGAAGCGTAGGGGTAAAAGCTAAAGGTTGCATAGTTAGCGAAGAGTACGAGTATGGCTTATTATTATTAGCATACAATGCAGTTAGCCGGGGTTGTAAATACGTTTTTCCAAAGACTTTGATAGCATCTTGTTGCCAGGGAGTTTCTTCTTTTAAAGTAGTAAATTGTTGTAGTGCTACTTCCGGAAGGATAAAGTTAGGGTAGTAGGTCACATCCGCATCTAAAAGTTGTAACGTATGACTTTCCATTATGGATGCTTTATTAAATAGTACACCCAATAAATACATAGGAATTGCAAGGCTAAACGTGACCAGAGAACATAACCAGGTAAGTTCAGGCTCGCTTTTTTGTTTTGAATCATATATATATGTACTGGTATGAATAATATCAGAAGTATAAGTACTAACCAAAGTCCGATACTTCTTGTAGCTGCTAATAAAAGTAAAATAGCAGCGATAATTTCTATTCCTCCACTTAAATAAACTAAAAACCGATGAAACGGAAGGTATAACGGCATGATCCTCATAAATGCTTTTGGCTTTACAAAATGAAAAATACCACTGGTAAAAAAGATGATACTAATAAGATAATGGGGCCAAAGCATGTAATAAAATTTTAACTATTACGGCATACTTACCTTTTTAGCATTGTCCGGTATTACAAAAGTACCTGGATTTGCTTGTAAAAATTTAATATTTGATAAGGTAGCTTCTCCTAATTCTTTACCTAAACCTTTATCTTCTGACCATTCATAAAATTTCCAGGAAGTTGCGATAGGTATGTTTTCTACCATCTCATAATTGTCGTATACAATGGCATGCGGATCAGCTTCGGCTTTTGCAATATCTCCCTTACTACCAAAGGTTACAATATATACGGCTGCTTTAATTAATTGAGAAGCAGGATCCCGATAAACCAGGTACCAATCATCTGGTGCATCTCCTACACCCTCACCAAAGGTCAATTTGGCCGTAGCATATTCTACATCATCTTTATACAAAGTACGATCTTGTTCCATAGCCCATTTAGTTCCCGGATCATTTAATTTATAAGGTAGTGCAAAAAAATAAGACCAGGTAAAAATATTGAACCGCGCTCCTTTATCTTTAGCATCTTCAGGAGAAAGGTATACTTCTTTGCCATCAAAAAGAACTTGGTCTCCATTGCTTTCGGTCAATATGATCTTTGAAGAATTCGTCAATTGTAAAACAGTACCATTAAATCGTTCTTTACCTCCGAAAGAAATTTTAATATTAAAAGAAACTGCTTTTTTATTTAAAAAGGTCTCTTTTTGATGAGCTTTTTCAATAGTTTTTACAAAAAGATCTTCAACAGAAGCTACACTTTCAGTAGAAGTTACCGGTTCTATGGTCGGAGTACCTTCTTCTACATTGTCAATTGGTTCGTTGTCAACAGAATGATCAGTTTTTTTTTCATTTTTACAACTTATTATAGTGCAGATTCCTATGATTGCCAGAATTCTCTTCATTTGATAGTTTTAGGTTATTAAATAAATGTACTAAATCCCAGTGCATATTTCCCATTTTTAATAAAACTGTAACATTAGTTGTGTTGAAAAGTCCTAAGTTTAAAAGTCATTTTTTCTGTAACAAAATTAGGGTTTGGTATACTAATAGTACGGATGACTTCCCTTTACGCTAAATAGAGGGAAAATTTATTAACATTTTAATTTAAGAAATATGCGCAAACTAATTTACACACTAGCGATCATGTTTATGATTACTACATTTGTTCAGGCTCAGGATATTACCGGAGCCTGGAAAGGAACCTTAACAGTACAAGGTACCGATATCCCACTGATCTTTAAAATCGAAGAAAAAGATAAGGTAATGTCAGCAACTATGGATAGTCCGAGTCAGGGAGCTACCGGAATACCTGTTGACAAGGTTTTATTTGAAAACAATCAATTAACTTTGTCCGTTCCAACTGCGGGAATAAAGTATGTCGGAGAACTAAAAGAAAAACAACTAACAGGAACATTTTATCAAGGCGGCATGGAATTACCTTTGAAATTAGAAAAATCTGAAATTACCCTACCTGGGGATCCTTCATTAGTAACTCCAGAAACAGAACTGCTGGAAATTGCAGCACTAGATAAAGGAGATTACAAGTATAAAGTAGAAGACTATTTTGCAAAGCCCAAAGCAAGAACTTTTCAATTATCTCCTGATGGTATTTATTTGTCTTATCGTGAGAAAGATGATAAGCTAAAGAACCATGTGTACGTAAAGAATACAACTACCGGAGAGGTTAAAAAAGTAATTGAAGAAAAGGACGAACTTATCCGAGGATACGGATGGGCCAACAAAGGAAAACTTATCTATGTCATGGATAAAGGCGGAAATGAGGATTACCACCTGTTTGCAGTGAATATTGACGGTTCTGATAATAAAGAGTTAACTCCATTTGAAGGGGTAAAAGTTAATATTTTAGCCCTTTTAAAAGAGGATAAAGATCATATGATTATTTCTATGAACAAGAATAATCCTCAAAATTTTGAGCCGTATAAAATTAATATCAATACCGGAGCGATTGAGTTGCTTTATGAAAACAAGGACCTAGTGAATCCAATTACGGACTACACTTTTACGAAAGATGGAGAATTAAAAGCGTTTACCAAACTACGGGATGGTGTATTTGTAGATCACTACTACCAACAAGAAGACGGATCTTATAAAATTATTAAAAAATTAAATTGGAAGGATAGTTTCGGAATAATCAATTTTAACTATACTTCTGAAAATAAAGACGATGCTTATGTTGTATCGAATTTAGATTCTGATAAAACAGAAATTTATCTGTATAATCTAAAAGAAGATAAACCCATCAAAAAATTATTTGCTAACGATCAGTATGATATTAGTAATATCTCTCTGTCTCGTAATCGAAATTATGAACTAGATTATTATTCTTACGAAGGGGATAAGGAAATCATAGTTCCAGTGAGTGCATACTATAAAAAGCTACACGATCGTATTACGAAAGAATTTCCGCAATATTCTTATAGTATTATAGATCGTACTGATAATGAAGATCAATTTCTATTACACTTCCAAAGTGATAAAAAATATGGAGTATATTATTTGTATAATGTAGAAAAAGATGCATTTACTTTATTATACGATCTAATGCCTCAGTTAAGGGAAGAAGATATGGCGGAGATGAAACCTATTACTTTTACTTCCAGAGATGGGATTGTACTACATGGCTATATCACTCTACCTAAGAATATGGCTAAAGGTGAAAAAGTACCGGTTATTGTAAATCCGCATGGCGGACCACAAGGAATCCGAGATTCCTGGGGGTTTAATCCGGAAGCACAATTATTTGCCAGTCGTAACTATGCTACTTTGCACGTAAACTTTCGTATTTCCGGAGGCTATGGTCGTAAATTCTTAGAGTCAGGCTTTAAGCAAATCGGTAGAAAAGCGATGGATGATGTAGAAGACGGTTTACAATACATCATTGATCAGGGATGGGTAGATCCGGAAAGAGTTGCTATTTACGGAGGAAGTCATGGAGGATATGCTGTACTAAGAGGACTTACTAAAACCCCGGATTTATATACTTGTGGAGTAGATTATGTAGGAGTATCCAATATTTTTACGTTTATGAAAACCATCCCACCTTACTGGAAGCCTTATCTTAAAATTATTAAAGAAGTTTGGTATGACGAAGATGTGCCGGAAGAGAAAGAAATTATTAAAGAAGTTTCACCAGTCTATCAAATTGACAAAATAAAGAAACCTTTATTAGTCATTCAGGGAGCAAATGATCCTCGTGTAAATATTGACGAATCCGATCAAATTGTAAAAGCTTTAAGAGCTAAAGGATTTGATGTTCCTTATATTGTTGCTTATGATGAAGGTCATGGATTCGGAAAAGAAGAGAATTCTATACCAATGTATAAAACCATGATGGGATTCTACGCAGAGCACTTAAAAAAGAAACCTAAAAATGAAAAAGTAAAAGGACAATAAATCTTTAAACTTCAACCATTACAAAACCCTTCTGTTATTTGAAATCAAATAACAGAAGGGTTTATTTTTTGTAAAATTTTACCTTTATAACAGATTTGATATAGTCAAATCAAAATAAAATGTCATAGTTTGGCGTAAATAAAAAGTTGCTCCGGGGTATAGTTAAACTTTCTTCTAATGCTCTTAGCTTGTGCCCATTTCTTTTCTATAGGGTTTAATTGTGGACTATAGGGTGGTAAGAATTCTAAAGTATGCCCTTGTTTGTCTATAGCTTGTATAGCATCATTTCTTTTATGAAAGGTTGCGTTGTCAAGGACAATAACCGCTTTTTTAGGGGTGTTAGGCAATAATTCCTGAGTGACCCAAGCATAAAAGACGTCTGCATTGATGGTCCCATCAAATAAACATACATTAAATAATCTAAAATTAGTAATGGCACCAATAGCATTTACCCTCCCCCTGGCATGCCAGTCTTTACCAGCATAGCACCTTTGCCCTTTTTGACTATAGCCATGGTTTCTAGGGGCATCAAATGCAAAACCACTTTCATCTAAGTAAACGATAGGGCGTTTCTCTACAAACTCATAACGAAAAATCTTTAGTTGGAATATAAGCTGTGACAACCAATCGGCCTTAGGATGGAAAAGCGTTTTTTTTATTACTAATGTTCAAACGCTTTAAAGCATAGTATATACTACTTTGGGTAACACCAAACTTCTTTGCTCTTTCATATTGATAGTGATCCGGATGATCCGCTACATCCTTGGCTAATGCCCCCATATCTATTTTTGTGGCAGGTTTATTACGCTTAACCTTGGGTTCGATACACTTTTGCCACCTGAAAAGGGTTCGTGTTGTAACTCTAAAACGATCACTGAGTTCTTGGAAGCTGAGCCCTTCTTCTTCCTTTACTTTGAAAACTCGTTGACGGAAATCTAATGAATATGCCATCTTTAAAATTAACTAAAAACTATGACAAATTATAATGATTTAGCTATATCAACAACAAAGCTGCTTTAATACAAGATTAAAACAGCTTTGCTTAGATTATTAAGTAATCAAATTACTTAATCATTTCAAAACTTCTTTGAACAAAATTAGTTAACTCTTCACCCTTTAATAAGTTTTGAGAAAGTCTTGCTAAATCCAGCGACTGTTTGATCAACCTTTCTTTTTTCTTATCAGTTTTAGTTTCTCTGATTTGTCCGATCAATTCATGATTCGTATTTACAATAAGGTTATACATTTCAGGCATTCCCCCCATACCAAACATACCGCCACCGCCGGTTTGCTGCATCTCTTTCATTCTACGCATAAATTCCGGTTGGGTGATCATAAAAGGAGCTGCATTGCTATCCATAGCTTCTAATTGTACCGTATATTTTTCTTTAGGAATTACTTTCTCAAGATCTTCTTTTAAAGCCTCTTTTTCTTCATCAGATAATTTAGAGATAGCCGTATCTTCCTTTTTGATCAAATTATCTACATGATCAGAATCTACTCGTACAAAAGAAATTTTCTCTTTACTGGTTTCTAATTTCTGAATTAAGTGAGAAACAATTGGTGAGTCTAGCAACAGCACTTCATATCCTTTATCCTTTGCCGCACTAATATAGGAGTGTTGTTCATCCTTATCAGAGGCATAAAGAATAATGGTTTTTTCATCTTTGTCAGTCTGATTTTCTTTGATTTTGTCCATCAATTCCTCATACGTAAAGTAGGTATTATCAACAGTAGGATACAATGCAAATTTATCTGCCTTTTCAAAGAATTTATCTTCTGATAACATCCCGTATTCAATAACAATCTTGATGTCATTCCATTTTTTCTCGTAATCTTCCCGGCTGTTTTTGAATAGCGAACTTAATTTATCGGCTACCTTACGAGTAATATAACTGGAAATCTTTTTTACATTTCCATCAGCTTGTAAATAAGAACGAGAGACGTTTAAAGGAATATCAGGAGAATCAATCACCCCACGTAGCATGGTTAAGAATTCCGGAACAATACCTTCTACATTATCAGTTACAAAAACCTGGTTCTGATAAAGTTGAATTTTGTCCTTTTGAATATTCATATCCTGTCCCATCTTAGGGAAATAAAGAATCCCGGTAAGGTTAAACGGATAGTCAACATTTAAATGAATATGAAATAAAGGCTCCTCAAACTGCATTGGGTACAATTCCCGGTAGAAACTTTTGTAATCCTCATCCTTTAAGTCCGTAGGTTGCTTTGTCCAGGCGGGTTCCGGGTTATTAATTATATTATCTACCTCTTGTGTAGGAGCAGGATCTTCTTCTTTTGCATCTTCCGGCTTTGGTAAAGTTTCGGTTTTAGTACCAAACTTGATAGGAATTGGCATAAATTTATTATACTTCACCAATAACTCCCGTATCTTACTTTCTTCCAGGAATTCGACTTCATCCTCTGCGATATGAAGAATAATTTCAGTTCCTCTTTCTTTTTTATCAGACTCTTCAATAGTATAAGAAGGAGAACCATCACATATCCAATGTACGGCAGGTTCCTCTTTAAAGGATTTGGTAATAATTTCCACCTTTTCCGCAACCATAAAGGCAGAATAAAAACCAAGTCCGAAGTGACCGATAATACCTGAATCTTTTGCGGAATCTTTATATTTTTCAAGGAACTCTTCAGCACCCGAAAAAGCAACCTGATTGATGTATTTTTCAACTTCTTCACCTGTCATTCCGATCCCCTGATCGATGACGTGTAGAGTTTTATTTTCTTTATCTATTTTAACTTCGATTCGTGGATTACCGTATTCTACACTAGCTTCCCCTATACTTGTCAAATGTTTTAACTTTAAAGTTGCATCCGTAGCATTCGAAATTAATTCCCGTAAAAAGATTTCGTGGTCAGAATACAAAAACTTCTTGATCAACGGAAAAATATTTTCTACCGATACATTAATACTTCCTGTGGCCATTATTTTTAATTTTTAGAATTATCATTTTCTCGTTAAAGTCAAAAAAAGTACCAATACAACCAATATGACAAACTGACATTTTTGTAAATTATACGTTTCTAAAATCTTGTAAGACAGGAAGAAGTTTAACATTTATTTTGTTTAAGTATTTTTTATAAATATTAAACAAAAACGTATATTTGTATCAAATAATAAGTGAATGGCTGGTACAAAAGCAAAGAAAACGGAAAAGGTTGATAAGAAATGGATTGTTTCTCGTTTTATGCATTTTACCCTGGAGCATGACGGGTATCCATCCTCTGTTTATAAATTTTGTAAAGCAGAAAAGATTGAAGAAGAAGCGTTTTACAAATATTTTGGGAGTATAGAGCGAGCAAAACAAGGCGTTTGGGAAGTATTTTTTACCAATGCCATGGATGTTATGAACGCTAATAAGGAGTATCAGGATTTTTCGAGTCGCGAGAAGATGCTTACTTTTTTCTATACGTATTTTGAACTCCTTACTTTAAATAGAAGCTATATTTTACTGGCTTCATCTCAAGGTGAACAGCCTTTGAAGAACTTAGAGCAATTAAAAACGCTGCGACGACACGTCAAAAGTTTTGCAGCGGACCTAATTGAGGATGATAATCAGGATAAACAATTTGCTTTAATTAAAAATCCGGTTGCCATTTTTTCTGAAGGAGCCTGGTTACAGTTTTTGTTCCTATTAAATTTTTGGAGAAAAGATAATTCTGCTGGTTTTGAACAAACCGATGTAGCCATTGAAAAATCGGTAAATACCATATTTGATGTTTTTGATAATACTCCTTTAAATAATGTATTGGATTTCGGAAAATTTCTCTGGCAACAAAGATCGATGTAAGGAATCAAATTTAATAAGGACTAAAAAGTAAGAATGAAAACTTTAGATAAAATACCAACTTCAAAACTAGGGCGTACTACTGAGTTAGTAAAGACCGGAGTAAAAATAGGTGGAAATTATCTAAAATATTATAGTAAGAAGGCGGTTAACGGGAATGTAAGTAGGGATGAATTAAATGAAGATAATGCTGCTGATATTTATGACGGATTAAAAAACTTAAAAGGAAGTGCGTTAAAGGTTGCTCAAATGTTGAGTATGGAAAAAAATATACTTCCAAGCGCATATGTGGAGAAGTTTTCTTTATCACAATTCAGTGTTCCTCCTTTATCAGCCCCTTTAGTAAGAAAAACATTTAAAAGATATCTGGGTTCATACCCTGAACAAATATATGATACGTTTGCAACTCAATCTATAAATGCCGCGAGTATCGGTCAGGTACATAAAGCGACTAAGGATGGGAAAAAACTTGCTGTGAAAATCCAATACCCCGGAGTTGCAGACAGTATTAGTTCTGACCTGGCGATGGTAAAACCCATCGCCACCAGAATGTTTAACTTAAAAGGAAAGGATTCTGAAAAGTACTTTAAAGAATTAGAAGATAAGTTACTTGAAGAAACAGATTATAATCTGGAACTGAAACAAAGTCAGGAAATCACCGAGGCTTGTTCGATTATACCAAATTTAAAATTTCCTAAGTATTATCCGGAATTGTCAGGGGAGCGAATTCTCACGATGGACTGGATGGAAGGGAAGCATCTTAGTGAATTTGCTGAGAGCAATACGGATCAGGACGCTGCTAATAAAGTAGGACAAACTTTATGGGACTTTTATATGTTCCAGATGCATAAATTGAAAGCAGTACATGCAGATCCGCATCCCGGTAATTTTTTAGTGGATTGTGAAAATAATCTGATTGCTATAGATTTTGGATGTATAAAAAGAATTCCGGATGCATTTTATACACCGTATTTTGAACTGGCGGTAAAAGAAAATATTGATAATCCGGATTTTTTCAGGCAAAAGATGTTTGAACTTGAAATTTTGCTGGAGAATGATTCAAAGAAAGATCAGGAGTTTTTTACCGAGTTATTCTATGAGATGTTGTCATTGTTTACTTCACCCTTTAATAGCGAATTTTTTGATTTTGAAGATGCTACCTTTTGGGATAAGATATCAGAATTGAGTGAGAAATATACGAATGATACCGAATTACGAAAGATGAACGGAAATAGGGGAAGTAAGCACTTTCTCTATATTAACCGAACTTTCTTTGGATTATATAATTTATTACATGACTTGAAAGCAAAGGTTCATGTAAAACAATATCAAAAGTACCTATGATCGGTCACTCGACCGGTTAGGTTGTTTATTTATTGGTTAGGTTGTTAGAAAGGTGTGCTGTGGTTGGCGCACCTTTCGCTTTTTCATGAAGAAGTAAGTTGATTTATTATGCACGCATATATTATCAAGGTATTTTTCTTCAGCAACTCTTATGGAATTTCTATCTTTCACAACTTTATTTAACTATCAAACAATTTAAAGCACCAAGACTTATTTTAAATTTTAATAGCATCTAATCAGTTGAAAGTAAAGAGATTTTACACTTACTATTAGGAAGTGCCTCTTTTTCTCCAAGCTCGTGATTTGATAAGCTAAAATTTATTCTAAGACATTTGTTAAGACTTACTTATAAAATTTATGTTATATACTTCAAGAATAACCGGATTAGGAAGTTACGTACCGGAAAACGTAGTTACTAATGATGATCTATCCAAAATAATGGATACTAACGATGCCTGGATTCAGGAAAGAACCGGTATTAAAGAACGCAGACATATTAAGAAAGGAGATGGCAACAGCACTTCTATTATGGGAGTTAAAGCAGCTAAAATTGCTATAGAAAGAGCAAACCTAACAAAGGATGATATTGATCTTATCATTTTTGCCACACTAAGTCCGGATATGTATTTTCCAGGTGGGGGCGTTCGGGTGCAGGATATGTTAGAAATGGGTACCGTACCTGCCCTGGATGTAAGAAATCAATGTAGTGGTTTTATCTATTCTCTATCTGTTGCTGATCAATTTATTAAAACAGGTATGTACAGACATATATTGATTATCGGTAGTGAAAACCATAGCGGAGGTCTGGATATGACTACTCGTGGTCGATCTGTTTCGGTAATCTTTGGAGATGGGGCAGGGGCAGCTGTATTATCCAGAAATGAAGAAGAGAATGGTAACGGAATTTTATCTACACATCTACATAGTGAAGGGGCTTATGCTAAAGAATTAGCTCTGGAGGGACCAAATACAGGACAATGGGTACCGGAACTGGCAGAAACAATCAATCCTGACCAGGAGCAGATACCTTACTTCCCGTATATGAACGGTCAATTCGTATTTAAAAATGCAGTAGTTCGTTTTACAGAAGTAATTCAGGAAGGGCTTCAAAAAAACCATTTACAGTCTACGGATATTGATATGTTGATACCACATCAGGCCAATCTACGTATTTCTCAATTTGTTCAAAAACAATTTAAACTGTCAGATGATCAGGTATTCAATAATATCCATAAATATGGCAATACTACGGCAGCTTCAATCCCTATAGCGTTGACAGAAGCCTGGGAGGCTGGAAAAATAAAAGAAGGGGATACGGTAGTACTTGCTGCCTTCGGGAGTGGGTTTACCTGGGGAAGTGCTATTATAAAATGGTAAAAAAAAATCGCGAAGTTTTTACTTCGCGATTGGTAACTCCCCGATAATTTTAAAGGCTAATTCAAATTTTTTCTTCGGTTATGTTTCTATATTATAGACGTATCAAAAATGAATTCGTTACAGAATTAATGATATTTTTTTAATTTTTTTGTTATCCTTAAATCCACTTAACAAAATTTTACTAATTAAACAAATATTGTGAAACCATACGTTTTTCAATTATAGGTATTTGTAGATAAAAAAAGCTGCTTTTTCAAACAGCCTTTTTAAAATCGAAAATTTATAGAATAATCTTTTTGGTAGTTACTGCGTTGTTATTTTCGACTTTAATTATATACAATCCTGAAGTTAAATTTACTGTCGAGATCGTTGCTTCTTTAGTTGATATTACAGCGACTCCTGATAAATTGTAAATTTTTGCTATTCCATTAGCATTTGATATGGTAATTATTTTATCATTAGTGTTATAAATAATAGATACTTTTTCTTTTGAAGAATCTATTGGTAGCCTATTTTTTCCAAGCGTATTACATTTTACCGAAACTGGAGACACACCACGCAAACCTTTAACCGTATAGCATCCGGGCCCGTTACAGTTTGCGGTATATCTTAATTTACCAATTGGGAAACCAAGCGCACTTTCTTCATCAGGGTTAAGCTTATTGTTTTCAAATCTATTGATCAAATCCTGAGCTTGATTACAAGGTAATAGTTCAGCTAATTTTTTTCTCAACTGTGCCTTCTTTTTGTTTCCACTTGCTGTCAGACCACTAACGTGTGAATCCGGCGAAAATACTCCAGCATTGTTTTCCGCACTACCTTCTCCGCCTTTTCTATCTACAAATCCGGCAACTATGTTTGCGGCAAAGCCTGAGTTTACAGCAATAATATTTCTAACATCAATACAACCCTGATCAATCCTATGCGGATTTAAAAACAGTGCGGAACTTCCGTTAAAAACCCTGATTTTTCTACCCACCACTTCATCGATGGTAGCTCTTTTTGATTTTATCCCTCCCGGAATACCGGATTCCAGACGAAGCGTGATACCGCCACCGCTATTTAAATTATTGAAGAAAATTCTTTTTCCTCCTCTTACCTGTATAATACCATAGCCTGAATGATTTTTAGTAGACCTTATATTTTCTACAATTCCCCGGTAAGGTATGTTCTCTCCATTTACCCGATCCTCAGCTTCGGTTTGAGTAAATAATAATTCGACGTTACAAAAAGTAGTATTATTATCGCTTAAATTAAAATTACCTACATAAAAGTTTTTAACACTTCTTAACTTTATAAAAGCAATTCTTCTATTTACGGCAACATCCCTAAAATCAACTGTAAACCTACCACCATTAGAGGTAATTTGCACATTTCTAACCTTTTCATTAATGGTTTTTCCCATGGTAAAAATGGTAATTTTTGGATCACTACCTGGTAACAATGGTTTTATAATAACAGATTTATCAAACTTTAAGCTCACATTATCCCTCAAATAAATATCTCTCAAATAAATAACATTAGTTGCTGCTTTGGATTTAATATACAGCGTTCCGCCACCGCTATTACTTTCTTGATCGATTCTATTGTTTAAAGTATTAGAATCAACGATAGTTTCTTTTCCGGTAAGATTGAGTACTTCATTTGCCTTTACCCAATCATCATAAAAATAATGACTTCGATTACCAGCGGGATCTGGTGGGCAGTTTTGAGCACATACGGTGATAGATATAAAGAGTATAAATCCGTAAAATAGGAAACAAGTTCTTTTTAAAGAACCTTTTGTTGTAGTTATCATAATAAGTTGTTTGTGTAGTTATTTATCAAATATAAAAAATAACCATTACTAATTTAACTAAACAACTATCAGTTAAACATCTATACAAGCTTAAAAACCATTTGATCTTATATTCGATAAGTACTCATTTAATTTTTTTAGAGAATGAAGACAATTTTTAACCTAACCAGATAGTCTTACCTGAACTGTAATTAATTTAATACTATAAAAGTTTTCAAATTAGTTTTAATAAAAAAAGACCGCCTTTACAGACAGTCTCTCTTTTTTATAATAATCAAACAATGCTATTAACCATCCACTATAAAAAGGTTTGATTATTATAAGAATTAACTACTAAACTTAAATTATATAAAAAATTATTTCTATTAATATAGACGTAGTTGTTTCTAGTCAATTACACTAAAATGTGATTTTAACAGTTCAACAAAATAATTTAACTTTTGACATTATCTTTAACTTTTTAAAACCAGTATTTTTCTTTTAAAAAAACATGTCGAAGAAAACAGTAGTCCTGGGTGCTTCTTTAAAACCCGAACGATATTCTTATAAAGCTGTAAAAGCACTGTCTAATAATAATCACGAAGTCATTGCCATTGGTTTACGTAAAGGTGAAGTAAACGCAGTACCGATTGTTACTGAAGAGGTTATTGAAAAAGATATTGATACGGTAAGTCTTTACTTAAACCCGGCAAGGCAGGAACAGTATTACGACTATATTTTACAATTAAAACCTAAACGGGTAATCTTTAATCCCGGAACTGAAAATCCGGAGTTGTACAAACTATTAGATAAAAATCAAATAGAAAAAGAGATTGCTTGTACGCTAGTCTTACTTAGAACGAATCAGTATTAGTCCTAAAAAGGTTAGAAATCCATTTAGAATTAAAATAAAAAACCCGAAGTCAAAATCAAATTTGGATTTACTGAAAGTAGAAATTACATAAGATAGTATAGGGGATACAATGGCAACTACTGGTACCCATGTGTCTTTAATCTTCCATTTAGTAAACAGCCCAAAAGCGTATAAACCAAGCAGCGGACCATAGGTGTATCCGGCAAATACAAATAGTTTTGCAATCACACTCTCGTTTTTAATCACATATTTAAAAACAATAATGACCAGGATGAGTATGATAGAGAATAAAATATGAATCTGCTTTCTGATTTTGACCTGATCAGCCTTCTCATATTTTTTTTCAATATTTAAAATATCCAGGCTAAAGGAGGTGGTTAAAGAAGTCAATGCGCTATCCGCACTACTATAAGCAGCAGCAATCAACCCTAAAATAAAAAATAAAGCAATACCAATTCCAAGTCCGCTTTGTGTCGCTATATGTGAAAACAATTGATCCTTTTGTGCATCAATTCCATTAATTTCAGCATAATTGGTAAGAAGTAAGCCTAAACTTAAGAAAACAAAATTTACAATAGTAAGTACAATAGTAAACCAAAACATGTTTTTTTGTGCATCTTTTAAGCTACGACAGGTTAAATTCTTTTGCATCATATCTTGATCCAGTCCGGTCATTACGATTGCAATAAATGCTCCTGAAAAAAACTGCTTCCAGAAGTAGCTTGCACTTTTTATATCATCAAAAAAGAAGATTTGAGATAAATCACTTTCCATAATATATGGTAGTAAATCCTGAATAGAAATTTGTAAATCCACAGATACATAATAGATCGCTACGCCTACGGCAACCAGCATAAATAAAGTTTGTAAGGTATCTGTCCAGACAATGGTTTTTATTCCGGATTTAAAGGTGTATAACCAAATCAGTAAAATGGTAATAATTACGGTTAACCAAAAGGGAACAGAAAGTGCGTCAAAAAGAATACTCTGCAATACATTTGCTACCAGGAACAACCGAAAACTTGCTCCAATCACCCTGGAAATTAAAAAGAAAGAAGCTCCGGTTTTATAAGAATAGTCGCCAAACCGGGTTTCTAAGTAAGTGTAAATAGAGGTGAGGTTCAATCGATAATACAGGGGTAATAAAACAGTTCCGATTACTAAATAACCTAAAATATATCCAAATACCACTTGCATATAACTAAACTGCGAAGCCTCTACCCATCCGGGTACGGATATGAAAGTGACACCGCTTAAAGAAGCCCCAATCATCCCAAAAGCCACTACATACCAGGGAGATTGACGGTTAGCCTTAAAAAAAGCATCGTTTCCTTCATTTCTACCAGTAAGATAAGAGATTAGAATTAATATACTAAAGTATCCGACGATCAGTAGTAATACGTAAATAGGTTGCATGAAACAGGTTTTAAAAAGGAAAATACGAATTTTGACCTAATACCTAACCATAAAATGTTCCTTTACTTGTTGCGGACGTATAAATAGCAAACCTGCATAAAACAAATCAATGGAAACAGTAATTTTAGGCTCCTGAATCCATTCTTGCCATAGCGAATAACTTTTTTTATTTTGATGAATATTATTAACAAAAACAATCTTATTTTCTAAAACCAAATCAGAAAGTGGTATTTCTAATATTCCTGTAACACATTTTTCTCTTAGGTTTAAATAAAAGAGCTCACTTTTTGTAGATGAATTTTGAACATCTACATGAAAACTATTTTGTATATCGTATAAAAATTTTTCGGGGTTTACTAAACCCGAACAAGTTACCGAATGAATTTTAAGGAAGTTAATGGTCTTTACAAACAATTCTAAGCTTTTATAAGGTGTCTTATTATTCTTTGCCAGACTCTTTAAATGTAAAATCTCACTTTTAGCTATGGTTTCAGGATATAATCCTTTAGTAACCAGATCGTACACAAAAGGGGAGTGGATACCATGCTGATTAGTAGAAGCCAAAAGAAATTTTAGATACGAATGAGCAGCAAACATAACCGATTTTTGCTAGGCTTTGTCTGCAAGTTCCATCCATCTCATTTCTTTTTCTTCAATAATATTTGTTATTTTTTGTAGCTCCTTTGATTTCTCCGCAATTTGATTAGGGGTAAGGCCTTCTTCTAAAAATGCGTTTTCTAAAGTAGTTTTTTCAGTTTCTAATTTTTTTAGCTCCCTTTCTATTTTTGAAAACTCTTTTTGTTCATTAAAAGACATTCCCTCATTAGCATCTTTTTTCCAGGTTTTTTTAGCTTCTTTTTCAACGGGCGTAGTAGTTACTTCTTTAGGAGCAACATCGGGCGTTCTACTATTTTGATACACCCGGTAATCCGTATAATTCCCTGGAAAATCTTCAATCTTACCATTTCCTTTAAAAACAAAAAGGTGATCCACAATTTTATCCATAAAATAACGGTCGTGAGAAACTACCAATAAACAACCTGGAAAATCTAAAAGGAAATTTTCCAACACGTTTAACGTAACAATGTCCAGGTCATTAGTAGGTTCATCCAGAATTAAAAAATTAGGATTTTGAATAAGAACCGTACATAAGTACAAGCGTTTACGTTCTCCACCACTTAATTTTTCAACAAAATCGTATTGTTTTTTACGGTCAAAAAGAAAACGCTCTAACAACTGTTGTGCGGATATCTGCCTTCCCTTTTTTAATGGAATATATTCCCCAAATTCCTTAATAACTTCTATGACTTTTTGTCCTTCTTTAATTGTAATTCCCTTTTGTGTATAATACCCAAACTTAACGGTATCTCCTACGATAACCTTGCCTGAATCTGGCTGGATACCGCCGGTAATTAAATGAAGAAATGTTGATTTACCCGTACCATTTTTACCAATAATGCCAATACGTTCGCCCTTTTTAAATACATAATCAAACTGGTCTAGTAAAGTAAGATCAGTAAAAGATTTTGAGACTTTATGCAACTCAAGAATCTTACTCCCTAATCGTTCCATATTAAGCTCGAGCTGTACCGTATGGTCATTACGTCTCTGATGAGCACGCTCTTTTATTTGATGAAAATCTTCAATACGGGATTTAGATTTAGTCGTTCTGGCTTTAGGTTGCCTACGCATCCAGTCCAGTTCTTTTTTATAAAGTTGTTTTGCCTTATCTGTTTCAATTTCCTGATTAGCAATCCGGGCTTCTTTATTTTGTAAGTAATACGCGTAGTTTCCTTTATAACTATATAATTTTCCGTGGTCTAATTCAATAATTTCATTACACACATTTTCCAGAAAGTAACGGTCATGAGTCACCATAAATAAGGTAAAATTCTCCTTTGCAAAGTATTCTTCCAGCCATTCGATCATTTCTAAATCCAGGTGATTGGTAGGCTCATCCAGAAATAGAAGTTCAGGCTTACTTAACAGAATATTTGCCAGTGCCAGTCTTTTTTTCTGTCCGCCGGATAGTTGTTGTACCTTTTGATCCAGCTGCTCTAATTTTAACTTGAATAAAATTTGCTTGTATTGCGTTTCAAAATCCCATGCATTTAAAGCATCCATTTTTTCAAAAGCTAATTGGTAATTTTCAGCATCTTCCGGATTTTCCAGCGCTTTTTCATACTGGTTGATTGCCCGTAAAATTTCGTTATCCGAAGCAAATACCGTTTGTTCAACAGTTAACGTCGGATCTAGATTCGGCTCCTGGGGCAGAAAAGCAAGCTTTACATCTTTACGAAAAATAACCTGACCTTCGTCCGGTTGGTCATCTCCCGCAATAATTTGTAATAATGAAGTTTTTCCGGTACCGTTTTTTGCAACAAAACCTATTTTCTGGCCTTGATTGATACCAAAAGAAATATTTGAAAATAGAATTCGTTCACCAAAAGATTTGGCTACATTTTCAACCGAAACATAATTCATAGAAAGGATCTTATTTTAGAAAAAGTAAAGATATAGCAACTATACCTTCACTCAAAATAAAGCTTGTAAAATAGCACACTCATTTTACAGACCAACTGCTCCTCTCCTTCGGGTTACTGCATATAAGAAAATAAAAACCATCATAAAGATGGCAACTCTGGCCAGATAATCCCCTGCCTTTACATAAAACGTAATGGTATCATTAGTAAATAAAGAACCGGTTAGAACTCCTTTATCTTTATAAGGCAGAGAAGCTACAATTTCACCTTTTTGATTAATAATTGCAGAAATTCCGGTATTGGCGCTTCTGGCAATAGAACGTCGGGTTTCAATAGCCCGTAATTTAGCATAAGCCAGGTGTTGCTGGTGTCCTTGCGTATTACCCCACCAGGCATCATTGGTAATAATAGATAAAAAGTCAGCACCATTACGAACATAACCCGTCACATATTCGCCATAAACACTTTCGTAGCAAATAATCGGGGCAGCACCGATACTATCTCTAGTAAAAAATACTTCTCTGTCATCCTGGGTGGTTTTCTTAGCAACTGTTCCCCCCAGGTCAATCATAGCATCGCCAAGGATAGGTTTTAAAAATTTTTGATATGGAAAATTTTCAACACCTACCACCAGTTTACTTTTATGGTACAATTCATAGGAATAGTCAGGTCGTATAAAAAAAGCCGAATTGTAATCGTCAAAATATACACCTTCCTTAAATTCATTGGTTTGCTTCCTGATTTTTTTTTGGTCAGAAAAAACATCAATCATCGAAATTCCAGAAAGAAAATAAGATTCCTTTGACCCTTTAATAATCTTATTTGCCGTTCGTTTAGCTTTTGAAAATTCAAACTTACGCAACCGGTTATTATCTGCAAAGACAGTTTCTGGCGCAATATAGAACTGAATATTATCTTTAGCCAGTGTATCGGTCATTTCAATTAGTAATTTACCTACTACTTTGTCATTTGTAGCGTATTTTTCAAGGTAAGGATCAATATTAGGCTGTAAAATAGCAACTTGTACCTGATCCCCTTTTTCCTCATAAGAATAAAATAGGAAAAGGGATAGGAGCATAGGTACAATAATAAAAGAACCATTGGTTAAAGCCGATCTTTTAACAATCGATATATCTCGATGCTGTAAATATAAAAGTAGCGATTTAAAAATTCTGAAATTTAAAATAAGTATCCATAATGAACCTCCGGAAACCCCCGTATATTCATACCACTGAACCAGTGAAGTAAAATTGGCAAAGCCATTACCCAGATTAAGCCAGGGCCAGGAAAACTCCCAGTGTAAATGTAAATATTCAAAACTAAGCCATAGACAGCATAAAAAAATAGCGCTCATTTGAAAACTAACCCTTCTGGCTACCACGTGATATAACCAGAATACACTACTCATCAATATAGTATTTGCAATTTCAGCAAACCACATCCCAAAAGCTGTTGAATTATAAATCCACCAGGTAGTACTTACATTCCAAACAAAAAAAGCAATAAACGCATATCCGAAAGCTAGTAAAGCATGTTTTTTAGTATCTCTAATTTGCTTTTCAACATATAATAAAGGGATAAACCCGAAGAATAATAGTAACGGAAACCCATAGGTAGGCCAGCTTAACGCTAAAATAACTCCTGATAAAAGAGAAAGCAGTATGAATCTCATGCTTTAGTAGCCTTTAAGGTTAAGAATAAATTATTAAAAGATTCCATAAATAGATTAGTAAATTCTTTTAGCTTCAACAAAAATAAATATTACCCTATAAGCAACCTAACAAAGTAAAGATAGTTGTGAACTTTAAAACACTTCCAGGCATAAAGTAAAAATGCATCATTTCTAAAAAGAAATGATGCATTTTAAAAAAGCAAACTTAACAAATTTATTGACTTTAAGAATTTCTAGTAATCTTAAAATAAATACGATGCTATTTTTATGAACTGCTAGTTTACAACTAACTTCTTAATAACTGTTTCCTGTGCATTGTTAAACTTAACAATATAATGTCCGGAGCTTAAGCTGGTTAAATTTAAATCATGCGTACCAGAACCTGCACTAACAATTTCTTTTAAAACGCTTTTTCCGGCAAGTGTAAAAAACTCAACGATATACTCACTGTTTCCAATAGTTTGAATAGTAGTAATGTCCGTAGCCGGATTTGGATAAAAAGCAAGTTCGGATAAACTGTCGGTAATTCCATCTTCAGCTATGGCACTTCTGTTAGTACCACCACATCCGGTCAGGTTAGCTCCGTTTAATTTGACGTTGGATTTATTTTTCTTAAACCAGATATCACCTTTAATATTAATTTGACACGCCTTTAAATTATCGTTAATAATAACATTCTTATTTCCTAAATCTCCACGGTTAATTACAATTCTACCAGAACTAAATTTACCAGAATAGGTATTTTTAGCCTTTCCTTTTCCTGCATTACCTACATAGAAATCTTCAGCATCTCTTATTTGAAGTGCTGTTTTCACATTATTTCCTACAGCATTAAATCTGTTCCCATAGATATTGAAATTTCTAGGACCATAGGAATGTACATCACGCTTACAGGTTTTTCTACTTGACATAAAGGGCCTGTTCTGAGTACATCTGGGACTGGCTTCTGCAAACGAATGTGCTCTACCACCCTTATTATCAAATAGCCTTATTGGTGTTTCTGTATATCTCTTATATCCCTCTTTTGCGGCAAAGGCAATTCCAAAAAGTCTTTTGATGTTAAAAGTGTTGTTTTTAATAGTAATATTTGTACAAAACTGTTCAATATGAAAACAAGCTCCACTTCCTTTTCCGGTAGTACCGCCCCCTTCAAAAGTATTATCTGCAAAGGTTGCTCCTGATACCTGAACCATCCCAATATTCCATCGTACGGTAGCACCAAAAAAGTTATTTCGTATAGTAGCATTTAAATCAGTAGATTGTCTATATCGACGTACGCCTTGTTCTCCTGGTATCTTATAAAAATCATTTCCACAATCGGATCGGATAGCAACACTATGCTTTCCTGTAAAACGGCTATTTTCAATAACAACCGGACTAGAAAAGGAAGCAAGTGCATTTTTCTTACCACCTATAAGGTTTCCTTTTCCATCACGTTTGTTAGTTCTCCTGTCAATTAATAAAATTACAGAGTTTCCACTAATGTTACTAAAGTTACAGCCTTTTACAACCAAACCATCCGTATAGTTTGGTATAGATGGTGATCTTGAAGCAATTCCAATTCCGTTAAAATTCCGCATGTCACAGTTAATGAATTGAACGTTCTTAGTGTTATTCACATTAACCAGTATTCCGTAACTATTAGAAGATGTGTTACCACCTCCGTCAATAATAATGTTATTAAAACGAACAACCCTATTTAGTGTGATCAAATTACCAATCCTATTGGAAGTCACTTTTAGAATGGCTTTTTTATTTGAGTTGTTGCTAGTCTTAAAAACGATTCGTTTACCGGCAGGAATATTTAATGTTCCCTTCAATCCATAAACCTTGCCTGGTAAAAATTCGATTTCATTATCCTTTGGAGAAAGTGATTTAATAGCGTTCAGGATTTCCGCTCTGTGGTCTGCATTAGCTCCTTTATAAGGAACTTGTTTTGCATGAACGTATTGAACTGTGACTGCGATTAAGAAGCAGAGCAATACTTTCATTGAGTTGTTTAATTGTGTCATAATATTATAGTTTATAATTATATTTTAAAATTATCATAAACTTTCTTAAAACGACAGGCAGTATGTACTTAAATATAGACTAAATGGTTAAGGATGTATGACAAATGTACTTTTTGTAAAATGCCAATAATCTAGAAATGAATAGGTATATTAAAGATACATTAGCAAAAGGTTTATATTAATTTGAGGAGAAGAATCCCGGTAGACAAGATTAGGATTGACTTTATATGCTAACAATCTGAAAATTTAAAATATTTTACCAACAGATTGAGATATGATTATCTGCTCATAAAGCTATTCAGTGATAGAAATTAAAGATTTGTTATAGAAGGATAATTTCTAATGATCTTAATTCGTAGTATGACAAAAGCTTTATCAAAAAAGTATAGAATTAGAAATATTTATGAAGATGTAAGACTAAGGAAGGTTTGTTTAGAACTTAAAATCATATTTAAAAATTCTTCTTTGAAAAAATACTCCAATCCACTTTTAAAGAAAAAATGTTTGAATAGATAGCAGCACTTTGATCTCCTATGTCTGTAAGAGCATAATCGATAGAAATTCCTTTATAATGAAAACCAACTCCAAAATTCGGTTGAAAGCCAATCTCATTCGTACCGTCGAATTGTTGAATGTTTTGAAAATTACCTACACCGCCCCTTAAAAAAATCAATTTATTGTAATCCAGTTGAAAACCGAAAGCAGGAACCGCACTAAAACTTGAAGTGGATATGATATCATTAGTTTCAGCAAATCGTACGTTCATATTAAGTTCAGCTAATAATTCAAATTTATTGCTGATCTCAAAATATTTTGCTGCCCCAAGTTGTAATTTTGGTAGCGTAATCTCTGTAGTCTCCGGTAATTCCTGATCTCTTAATTGTTCGATTTCTTCTTCATCCGGAGTGCCGTTACCATTTAAATCTCCTATTGCAAAATCTTCTATACTCCAGGTATTATAAGTTGTAGTAACATCCCTGACCATTAATCCAAAACGCCAGGAGTTTACAGCATATTGGATACCAAGGTCAAAACCAAATCCCCAAGCTGAAGCAAAATCACCAATTACCCGTCGAATTACTTTTGCATTAGCTCCATAAGATAATCCGTCCCAACGAGTAGTTCGGGCATAAGAAAAAGTAAAAGCATAATCTGCCGCCGAAAATAAATTAATCCGAGTGTAGTCTATATTTCCATCCGCATCTACCAGGCTGGTTGTATCTAAAATATCATCAACTCCAAACCGAATGATAGAAATCCCCAAAGCACTACGTTCATCTATAGGCATGGCGTAACCCAGGTAATCATAATTGGCAATATTAGCAAAGTATGCCGCGTGCATAAAAGAAATTTGATTATCCTCAAGCAACGTTAAACCGGCCGGATTCCAGTACCCGGAGTTGACATCCTCAGAAGTGGCAACCACAGCATTAGCCATTCCTAACGCTGCCGCATCTACACCAATATTTAAAAATTCGTTAGAATATTTACGAGTAGTCTGTGCGGTCAAAGAATAGAAACAGGTAAGAATAAATATAATCGCAACTTTATTCAACCTTAACAATTTTTTACAAATATCTTACTATTTTTTTATTTTATAAACTTTATTTCCATGTTCATATTGTATTCGACAATGATTTAGACGAAAATTGTTTACTACATTTACTAAAAATTTGGTTTTATGCAATTAAAAAAACAAATTCCTAATTTTATTACTCTTTTAAACCTGTTTAGCGGATGTATCGCAGTATTGTTTGCTGTACAAGGGCAATTGCCCTTAGCTGCTGCATTTGCCCTGTTAGGGATTGTATTTGATTTTTTTGACGGATTGGCAGCTAGAGCCCTGCAAGCCTATAGTGAATTGGGGTTACAATTAGATTCGCTAGCAGACGCCGTTACCAGCGGAGTAGTACCCGGGATTGTGATGTATCAGCTACTAACCCGTTCGTTTGGACAACCGTTCTATATAGATTCGGGAAACTGGCAGGAAGCGCAGGTTTATACTAGTTTTGATATTTCCTATGTATCCTTTTTCGGTTTATGTATCACTTTAGCCTCTGCCTACCGTCTGGCTAAGTTTAATATTGATACCCGACAGACCGATAGTTTTATCGGCCTCCCCACTCCGGCAAATACTCTATTAATTCTAAGTTTACCTTTAATTTTAGAATATCAACCGTCCGCAATAGTCACTAGTATAATAGAAAATAAAATAGTACTTCTATTAATAACCATAATCAGTTGCTATCTCTTGAATGCCGAAATAAAATTATTTGCCTTAAAATTTAAAACCTGGGGTTTTAAAGAAAATGCGATGCGCTACGTATTTTTAATTTTATGTTTAGGTTTATTAATAACACTTAAATTTATAGCAATACCCATTATTATCCTACTTTACATCATATTTTCTGCGGTGTATAGTTTTAGGAATAGGGGAGTAGTAGTTTAAAAATTTAACTTCTTTTTACGTAGTTCGAAGTTTTGCCCCAGGTACACTTTACGTACCATTTCATCTTCTGCTAATTCTTCGGGGATACCTGCTTTTAAGATACTTCCTTCAAACATAAGATAGGTACGATCGGTAATGGCAAGTGTTTCCTGTACGTTATGATCCGTAATTAAAATACCAATATTCTTGTTCTTCAACTGTGCTACGATACGTTGAATATCTTCTACTGCAACTGGATCTACTCCGGCAAAAGGTTCATCCAGCAAAATAAAATTAGGGTCTGTAGCCAGTGCTCGTGCAATTTCCGTTCGCCTGCGTTCCCCACCACTTAGTAAGTCTCCTCGGTTTTTTCGGATATGTCCTAAACTGAATTCATCAATTAAAGATTCCATTTTATGTTGCTGTTCCTTTTTAGAAAGCTTAGTCAGTTGTAACACACTTAAAATATTATCTTCAATACTCAATTTTCTAAAAACCGAAGCTTCCTGAGCCAAATATCCAATTCCATTTTGCGCCCGTTTATACATTGGGAATTTGGTAATATCTGTTGTATCTAGTGAAATTTTTCCGCCGTTAGGCTTTACAAGTCCTACGATCATGTAAAAAGAAGTAGTCTTACCTGCCCCGTTAGGACCCAGTAACCCAACGATTTCACCCTGGTTTACTTCTAGTGAAATTCCTTTAACCACCTTCCGGCCCTTGTAGGATTTCATTAAATTATCTGCCTTTAACTTCATATTTAAAATGACTTATGTTCAAAACCTATGTTACGAATTTACAGTATTAAAAGACAATTCAAGTAGGATAAAAGAGAAGTTCGTTAAGTTTAGTAAATAAGGCAAAAGCCAAAAGTAACTAGTAAAATTTTCTCTCAAAATACTACAACGTTATCCTATGCTGCTTTTAAAAAAAGAATCTCAAAATTCGCAATCTAGCATCTATTTTCCATTTTCCATCAACTATCAACTAACACCTATCAACCATCAACAAAAATCTCAATACTCAATACTAACTACTCAATACTAAAAACCACCAACAACCTCTATTCTCTAGCTTCTATTTTCGAACCTCTATTTTCTAACCTCGATTCTCTATCAACAAACAACCCCAAACAAAAATCTCAATACTCAATACGAACTACTCAATACTAAGAATCACCTTCCAACGCATCCCAAAACTCATACGCCTTACGTAAATGCGGAATCACAATCGTACCACCCACTAACGTAGCAATACCTAAAGCTTCAATCACCTCTTCCTTTTGCAAACCTTCTTTATGACAGGTCTCCAAATGATATTTCACACAATCATCACAACGTAACACCGCCGAAGCAACCAAACCTAGAAGTTCTTTGGTTTTAACATCCAAAGCACCAGGCATATATGCATTTGTATCCAGGTTAAAAATACGTTTGATAATCTTGTTGTTATCTTCCAAAATTCGGGAATTCATTTTCTCCCGATACTCGTTAAATTCTTCTACCATACTCATGTAACAGATACCTTTTTTTGTTTTTTATTATTATTTCGAACTACAATTTTAGAAATCAAAATGCTAACCTCATATAAAATCAATATGGGAATCGCCACAATAATCTGACTTACAATATCGGGTGGAGTGATAATAGCCGAAAGAATTAAAACAATGACCAAAGCAAATTTCCGGTATTTTCTTAAAAATTCAGGAGTAACTAAACCAACTTTTGCTAAAAAATACATGATAATTGGAAGCTCGAAAATTAATCCGCAAGCAATAACGGAAACACGCACCAGGCGGATATAATCATCAACATCAAATTCATTTAATACCAATTCACTTACCTGATAGCTTCCTAAAAAGTTCAAAGAAAGTGGCGTAATTACATAATACCCAAATAAAACACCTAAGAAAAACAATAGCGAACTAATAAAAATAAAACCCTTTGAATATTTTCGTTCGTTTTCATAGAGGGCAGGGGCTATAAACTTCCAGAATTCGTATAATACAAAAGGAAATGCGGCAATAAAACCAGCAGTAATTGACGTCCAAATATGAACGGAAAACTGCCCGGCAACCTTACGGCTTTGTATACTAAAAGGAGATTGTTCAAAACATAAACTATTATCCATACCTGATAATTGGGATAGCCAACATAATCCTCGATACGTAGGAAAGTCTGCGTTTCTAGGGCCAAAAATTAAGACATCAAAAATAAATCCCTTAGCAATAAAAGCTATGATCCCCATAATCAAAACAGCCGTAGTTGCTCTTATTAAATGCCATCGTAACTCCTCCAAATGATCCAAAAAAGACATGGTTTGCGGATCTTTCGTTTTCTTTTTTGCCATAATTATAGAATTCCTTCTCTCATTAAATCATGAATATGAACAAGACCGGTATATACCCCGTTTTCGCTTGCTAACACCTGAGAAATATGATTGTTCTCTAAGACCTCTAGAGCATCAACTGCAAGGGCATCGTTTTCAATTTGCTTTGGATGTACAGACATAATATCCGATGCTTTTAACCCTTCAAAAGATTCAGAAGTTGTTAACATTCGTCTAATATCCCCATCGGTAATAATACCTATTATTTTATTGTTTTCCAAGACTGCCGTAGCTCCCAGGCGTTTTTCAGTAATTTCAAAGATAACTTCATTAATACTTGAATCCGGATGAACTACCGGTTTTTCATTAAGGGCAGTAATGTCACTAACACGTAGGTAAAGTTTTTTACCTAAAGTCCCGCCGGGATGATATTTAGCAAAATCCGTGCTGGTAAATCCTCTTAAATTTAATAAACTGGTAGCTAGCGCATCTCCAATCACCATTTGTACCGTAGTACTGGTCGTAGGAGCCAGGTTATTAGGGCAAACTTCTTTTTCAACATAAGCCTTAAGGACAAAATCAGCTTCCTTTCCTAAAAATGAATCGCGATTTGAAGTAATACCAATAATCTTATTTTTAAATTCCTTAATAAAAGGAACTAGCACCTTTATCTCAGGAGTATTACCGCTTTTTGAAATACAGATAACAATATCATCTTTTAAAATAGAACCCAAATCCCCGTGAATGGCATCTGCCGCATGCATAAAAACGGCAGGAGTACCGGTTGAGTTCATGGTAGCTACTATTTTTGTGGCAATAATAGCACTTTTTCCAATTCCGGTAACAATTACCCTTCCTTTAGATTGATGGATATGTTGTACAACTTCGGCAAACTCGGTGTCGATAAAAGATTCAATGGTAGCAATAGCTTTGGCCTGTTCAAGTATTGTGGTTTTTGCAAAAGAAATTATAGATTCTTGTGTATCCAAAATTTTAGAATTTCGCTCGTTATAATAAAGAATTTGTTATCTTTAAAAGTACAAAGGTAGAGAATACCGTAAGATTATCAGATAAGACAAAAAAAAAGCTTTTAATTTTCGGTATTTTTTATATTTGTACGTTATAAAATACAGAACGACAAACCTTTCTAAATTTTTTATTGGGGAATACAAATAAGAGGGTTGTTAAATATGGAAATTTAATGGAATTGATTGGATGGATGTAACAGAAATGGAATTACAGAAAGCCCTGAAAAAATACTTTGGGTTTGGGCAATTTCGTGGATTACAGGAAGACGTCATAAAGAGTGTTTTAAATAAGGAAAATACGTTTGTAATTATGCCTACTGGCGGTGGTAAATCGCTTTGTTATCAATTACCGGCACTTATGTTAGAAGGTACGGCAATTGTAGTATCACCACTTATTGCCTTAATGAAAAATCAGGTAGATGCCATTAGGAGTATCTCTGAACATAGAGGGGTAGCACACGTACTCAATTCCTCTTTAAATAAATCCGAAGTAAAACAAGTAAAAGAAGACATCCTTTCCGGGATTACTAAATTACTATATGTAGCACCAGAATCTCTAACTAAAGAAGAGTATGTCGAATTTTTAAAAGAGCAAAGTATATCGTTTCTTGCCATTGACGAAGCCCATTGTATTAGTGAATGGGGTCATGATTTTCGTCCGGAATATCGGAATTTACGTAGTATTATTGAGCGAATTGGTCAGAATATACCAATTATAGGCTTAACTGCCACCGCTACACCTAAGGTACAGGAAGATATTTTAAAAAACCTTAGGATGCATAAAGCCAATACTTTCAAAGCATCCTTTAACCGTCCAAATTTATACTATGAAATTCGCCCGAAAACTAAAAATGTAGATGCGGATATCATTCGTTTTGTAAAACAAAACAAAGACAAAAGTGGTATTATCTATTGCTTAAGCCGAAAGAGAGTGGAAGAACTTGCACAAACCCTGGAAGTTAATGGGATTAAAGCAGTTCCTTACCATGCAGGATTAGATGCAAAAACCCGGGCAAAACATCAGGATATGTTCCTTATGGAAGATACGGATGTCGTAGTAGCAACAATTGCCTTTGGTATGGGGATAGACAAACCGGATGTCCGTTTTGTCATTCACCACGACATCCCTAAAAGTATAGAAAGTTATTACCAGGAAACCGGTAGAGCTGGTAGGGATGGAGGAGAAGGACACTGTCTGGCGTACTACTCGTATAAAGATATTGAAAAACTTGAAAAATTTATGAGTGGAAAACCTGTTGCCGAGCAGGAAATAGGGCATGCCTTGCTTCAGGAAATTGTAGCTTTTGCTGAAACTTCTATGTCTCGTAGAAAGTTCATTCTTCATTATTTCGGAGAAGATTTTGATACGGTAAATGGGGATGGCGCAGATATGGACGACAACGTTAGGAACCCTAAAAAACAACAGGAAGCTCAAGATGAAGTTCGTACGTTGCTAAAAATTGTAAAAAAGACCGGAGAAATCTATAAATCCAAAGATTTAGTCAATGTTCTAACTGGTAAAAGCAATGCACTCATTTCTTCGCATAAAACTAATACCCAAAAATTTTTTGGTAGCGGTTCAGATAAAGATAAAAACTACTGGATGGCACTAATCCGACAAGTGTTAGTGGCCGGATACCTTAAAAAAGATATAGAAACTTACGGAGTAATCAGAATAACAAAGGCAGGAAAAAAGTTTATCGACAATCCTGAAAGTTTTATGATGACTGAAGATCATATTTATTCCGAACATAATGATGATCAGTCGATTGTAACGGCAAAGTCCGGAGGTGCCTGTTTAGATAAGGTGTTAATAAAATCCTTAAAAGAATTACGTAAAAAAGTGGCTAAAAAGCTAGGAGTTCCTCCTTTTGTAGTTTTTCAGGATCCTTCTATAGAAGATATGGCTTTAAAATATCCGGTCACGATAGAAGAATTAGGGAATGTTCATGGAGTTAGTGAAGGAAAGGCCAAGAAATACGGTCGAGAATTTATTCATTTAATTTCGGCTTACGTCGAGGATCATAATATAATTAGACCGGATGACTTAGTTGTAAAAAGTACCGGTGCTAATAGTGGTCTTAAACTTTATATTATTCAAAGTGTAGATAGAAAACTTCCTTTGGATGATATTGCTGCCGCCAAAGGTATGGACATGGAGCAATTTCTTAAAGAAATGGAAGTTATTGTCTATAGCGGAACCAAATTAAACATTTCTTACTGGTTAGACGAGATTTTGGACGAAGAGCAACAGGAAGAAATACATGAGTATTTTATAGATGCTGAAAGTGATGATATAAGTCTTGCTATGGAAGAATTTGATGGGGATTATGATGATGAAGAATTAAGAATGTACCGAATTAAATTTATTAGTGAAGTAGCAAATTAAATTGATTTGTAAACTACTATTTGTAATTTAGAAACAAAATATAAATCTAAAAAGCCATCTGAAAAACAGATGGCTTTTTTAAGTGAGAAATATTAATATTAAATATTGTAATTAATTTATTTTATCTACGATTGCTTTAAAAGCTTCCGGATGATTCATAGCTAAATCTGCAAGTACTTTACGATTTAGTTCAATACCATTTGCCTTTACTTTTCCCATAAATTGAGAATAGGACATTCCGTGTTGTCTGGCGCCCGCATTAATACGAGTTATCCATAAAGCACGAAAGGTTCTCTTTTTATTTCGTCGGTCTCTGTATGCGTATGACATAGCTTTGTCAACTGCATTTTTAGCAACGGTCCATACATTTTTTCTTCGTCCGAAGTAACCTTTGGCTTGTTTTAAAACTTTTTTTCTTCTGGCTCTTTTAGCAACAGAATTTACTGATCTTGGCATAATTTTAAATTTTTAGTAGTAGGCGGCCGATAATCGGCACTTGATTTTTTACATAAGATACTGAACTCATAACTCTGAACTCATTACTTCATAAAAGCCTAACTCCTGGGTTTATTAATAAAGTAACCTTTTGAAAATATTATTTAAGGCGTAATTGCTCCTTAATACTACTTTCATCGCTTTTGTGCACTAACGTCATTTTAGTTAATGCAAGCTTACGCTTCTTAGACTTTTTTGTCAAAATATGACTTTTAAAAGCGTGCTTTCTTTTAATTTTTCCGGTACCGGTAAGCTTAAAACGCTTTTTAGCACTGGATTTGGTTTTCATTTTAGGCATTGTATCCTTTTTTAATTCTCACTTATATAATAAAACTTTAACCTATTACAGACTAAAGTATTACTTCGTTTTTTTGGGAGCGATAAACATAATCATACGCTTACCTTCCAGTTTTGGCATTTGTTCTACCTTACCGTACTCTTCTAATTCCTGAGCTAGGCGTAATAGTAAAATCTGACCTTGATCTTTATAAATAATAGACCGTCCCTTAAAGAAAACATAGGCTTTGAGCTTTGCTCCTTCACTCAAGAATTTAACCGCATGTTTCTTTTTAAATTCATAATCATGCTCATCCGTATTGGGACCAAACCTGATTTCCTTAATAGTTACTTTAGAAGCTTTATTCTTAAGAACCTTATCCCTCTTTTTCTGTTCGTAAAGGAATTTTTTATAATCCATTATCTTACAAACAGGCGGTACGGCTTTAGGCGAAATCTCGACTAAATCCAGTTCTTGTGCTTCGGCAAGATCTCTTGCTTTTCTTATGGGATATACCCCAACTTCAACATTATCTCCAACCAGACGCACTTCATCAACCCGTATTTTATGGTTAATTCTATGAGCATCCTCTTTAATAATTCGGGCTGGCTTTTGGGACCTTCTTCTTCTTATTGCTATGGCTTATAATTTTTAATTAAACGTACTATTTATTTTTTAAGGATTAAAAGATTTTAAAGAAGTAGCGATTTCATCTTTGATAAGACTAGAAAACGATTCAACAGATAAAGTACCCAGATCTTCGCCTCCATGCTTTCGTACTGAAATCATACCCTCTTCCTCTTCTTTTTCTCCAACTATTATAATATACGGAATTTTTTTCATTTCCGCCTCACGAATTTTCTTGCCAATAGTTTCATTGCGATGATCCGAGAGGCTGCGAATTTCGTTATTTTCTAACAAATTTAAAACTTTTTCAGCGTATTTTTCATACTTCTCGCTGATAGAGAGTATAATAACCTGTTCGGGCATGAGCCAGAGCGGAAAGTTGCCTCCTGTATGTTCCAGTAAAATAGCAATAAAACGTTCCATACTCCCAAAAGGAGCTCTATGAATCATTACCGGTCGGTGTAATTCATTGTCATTTCCCTTATAAGTAAGGTCAAATCGCTCCGGTAAATTATAATCTACCTGTATCGTACCTAATTGCCAACTTCTACCCAAAGCATCCCTTACCATAAAATCAAGTTTGGGTCCGTAAAACGCAGCTTCTCCGGTTTCAACTACATAAGTAAGATCTTTATCCTTAGCCGCATTAATAATAGCTTGTTCTGCCTTATCCCAATTTTCGGTAGTACCTATGTATTTCTCAGGCGTTTCCGGATCTCTTATAGAAACCTGAGCGGTAAAGTCTTCAAACCCTAAAGATCCAAATACATATAATACCAGGTCAATTACTTTTTTAAATTCTTCATCCAGCTGGTTAGGAGTACAAAAGATATGCGCATCATCCTGCGTAAATCCACGTACTCTTGTTAATCCGTGTAACTCGCCACTTTGCTCATATCGATAAACTGTTCCAAATTCTGCATATCTTTTTGGTAAATCCCGGTAAGACCAGGGACTATCATTATAAATTTCGCAATGATGCGGACAGTTCATGGGTTTTAATAAAAACTCTTCTCCTTCATTAGGGGTATGAATAGGTTGAAAACTATCTTCCCCGTATTTCGCATAGTGACCTGATGTTACATAAAGGTCTTTTTGACCAATATGCGGAGTTACCACCATTTCATAACCTGCTTTTTTCTGTGCTTTCTTTAAAAATTGTTCCAGGCGGTCTCGTAAAGCAGCACCATTAGGTAACCATAAGGGTAATCCCTGGCCAACTTTCTTTGAAAAAGTAAAAAGTTGTAATTCTTTTCCTAATTTTCGATGATCTCTTTGTTTTGCTTGTTCCAGAAGTTCCAGATATTCTTTTAAATCCTTTTGCTTCGGAAAAGTAATACCATAAACTCGGGTCAGTTGTTTGTTATTTTCATCTCCCTTATGATAAGCTCCGGCTACACTCATAATTTTTACAGCCTTCACAATTCCTGTATTAGGAATATGGCCTCCACGGCATAAATCCGTAAAAGTATCATGATCGCAAAAGGTAATAGTTCCGTCTTCAAGCCCTTCAACCAATTCTACTTTATATTCATTAGTACCTTTATAATAAGAAAGTGCTTCGTCTTTAGATACTTCCCGCATTACAAATTCGTGTTTTCCACGGGCAATTTCCAGCATCTTATCCTCTATAGCTTTAAAATCTTTTTCTGAAATTGTTTGATCTTCCAAGTCAACATCATAATAGAAACCATTTTCAATGGCAGGACCCACCCAAAGCTTTACCCCAGGATATATAGCTTCTAAAGCTTGTGCTAATATATGAGCAGATGAATGCCAAAACGCTGTTTTTCCTTCCGGATCTTTCCAGGTAAACAAAGTCAAACTTCCATCCTTGGTAAGTGGAGTTTTAGTTTCAATAGTCTTCCCATTAAATTTTGCAGAAATTACGTTTCTGGCAAAACCCTCACTTATATTTTTAGCTACATCTATTGGAGTAGCTCCGGATTCAAACTCCCGAACAGAAGCATCAGGCAAAGTAATCTTGATCATGTGATTTTAATTAAAGAACGCAAAGATAGCGTAGTCAAAACATCCTTACAATAGGAAATGAGTAATAGTTGTAGTAGATAGAAATACATTACAAAGTATCGAAGGAAAATAGTAATAAGGTTTAAGTTTAAGTCAATATCATAAGTGCAAATCCACGTAGAAATACTTGTTGTAAGTTTTATTGAGATTACTATTAAACATTACTAGTAGAAATAAAATTTTATAGCTTATTAAATAACAAGGTGTTAGGAAGTAAGTTAAAAAAACTTTAAAAAAACGGGTTTAGAATTAGTTTAAGAAGTAAAAAAGGGTTGTATATTTGCATCCGCTTAGCGAGAGGGTATAGTGATATATTCTTATAGTAAAAAGCAAAGTTCATTGACTAGGTAGTATTTTTTGTTTTGGGGGAAAGAAAAGTCCTGGTAAAAACCTTGTAATAGTTTAGTTATAAAGGTTTTAAAGAGGTTAAGAAACTTTCTTCAAAAAAACTTAAAAAAGTTTTGTTTAAAAGTAAAAAGTAGTTGTATATTTGCACCCGCTTTGGGGCTGAGAGGATGGGTTAAGGAGAGGAGCGATAAGGTTCATTTATATAGGTGTAAGAAAGGGTATTGCTTTGGTAAGTAATAGGTAGGGGTTCGATTCCCTGGGTACTCACAGGTAAGTTTCCACGAAGGTGGAAATCTATAGACCTCAAATTAAGTTGGAGGTAGAGATCCTCAACTGGATTGAGGATAAAGTTCATAGACATATTGATTGACAGCGCGTACATTGTTTGTCATTCCTGCAAAGGCAGGAATCCATGACAAATAGTGATACAAATAAGAAAGAAGAATTAAGACTAGCATCATTAGTTTTTTTAAGTTGTAGTTTATTCTTTACGGTAAGTAATTATGGTAAGGATAAGATTATAGTTTAAGAGGACAGAGAAGAGGAAGTATTAGAATTCCGGTTGTATTTTTTGAGAAACATGGTAATTGAAGGGTGCTATTGAGGCACTATGATTATTATCATCCCTGCGCAAGTAGGGAAAGATTATACGATGAAGAGTTTGATCCTGGCTCAGGATGAACGCTAGCGGCAGGCTTAACACATGCAAGTCGAGGGGTAACATAGGTGCTTGCATCTGATGACGACCGGCGCACGGGTGCGTAACGCGTATAGGACCTACCTTTAACTAGGGGATAGCCCAGAGAAATTTGGATTAATACCTTATGTGGTAATGATGTTACATGGCATTATTATTAAAGATTTATCGGTTAGAGATGGCTATGCGTCCTATTAGCTGGTTGGTAGTGTAATGGACTACCAAGGCTACGATAGGTAGGGGTCCTGAGAGGGAGATCCCCCACACTGGTACTGAGACACGGACCAGACTCCTACGGGAGGCAGCAGTGAGGAATATTGGACAATGGAGGCAACTCTGATCCAGCCATGCCGCGTGCAGGAAGACGGCCCTATGGGTTGTAAACTGCTTTTATAGAGGAAGAACGCCCACTACGTGTAGTGGAATGACGGTACTCTACGAATAAGGATCGGCTAACTCCGTGCCAGCAGCCGCGGTAATACGGAGGATCCAAGCGTTATCCGGAATCATTGGGTTTAAAGGGTCCGTAGGCGGGCTTATAAGTCAGTGGTGAAAGTTTGCGGCTCAACCGTAAAATTGCCATTGATACTGTAGGTCTTGAATTATTGTGAAGTGGTTAGAATGTGTAGTGTAGCGGTGAAATGCATAGATATTACACAGAATACCGATTGCGAAGGCAGATCACTAACAATTAATTGACGCTAAGGGACGAAAGCGTGGGTAGCGAACAGGATTAGATACCCTGGTAGTCCACGCCGTAAACGATGGTTACTAGTTGTTTGGATGTAAATCTGAGTGACTAAGCGAAAGTGATAAGTAACCCACCTGGGGAGTACGTTGGCAACAATGAAACTCAAAGGAATTGACGGGGGCCCGCACAAGCGGTGGAGCATGTGGTTTAATTCGATGATACGCGAGGAACCTTACCAGGGCTTAAATGTAGTATGACAGGTTTAGAGATAGACTTTTCTTCGGACATATTACAAGGTGCTGCATGGTTGTCGTCAGCTCGTGCCGTGAGGTGTCAGGTTAAGTCCTATAACGAGCGCAACCCCTGTTGTTAGTTGCCAGCATGTAAAGATGGGAACTCTAGCAAGACTGCCGGTGCAAACCGCGAGGAAGGTGGGGATGACGTCAAATCATCACGGCCCTTACGTCCTGGGCCACACACGTGCTACAATGGTAGGTACAGAGAGCAGCCACAACGTGAGTTGGAGCGAATCTATAAAACCTATCACAGTTCGGATAGGAGTCTGCAACTCGACTCCGTGAAGCTGGAATCGCTAGTAATCGGATATCAGCCATGATCCGGTGAATACGTTCCCGGGCCTTGTACACACCGCCCGTCAAGCCATGGAAGCTGGGGGTACCTGAAGTCCGTCACCGTTAAGGAGCGGCCTAGGGTAAAACTGGTAACTGGGGCTAAGTCGTAACAAGGTAGCCGTACCGGAAGGTGCGGCTGGAACACCTCCTTTCTAGAGAAGCTCTGTAGGCAGGTATAATTGGTAATTGTTAGATGACCGTTATACGTAAAGCCAAAGCAGACAAACGAGAGGTACGATCGGAGGCTTTCTTTTTCTCTTTACTTTTATCTTCTACTAGGTCATTAGCTTTTATAGTTAATTGTTTAAGTAGGGGTAGTGGTAGATGAGTACCTGGTTTTAATTCTTTTAGCTGTCGATTAATTAATTTAAAAAAAGATACAGGAAACAAGAAACAAGAAGACAAGACGTTTTTGTCTTGGGTCTTGGTTCATATGGTCTTGGGTCTATTTTAAAAGACAGTCTCATAGCTCAGCTGGTTAGAGCGCTACACTGATAATGTAGAGGTCGGCAGTTCGAGTCTGCCTGAGACTACTTTATCAATTGAGAATTTTGAATTAAGAATTCGGAATTTTTAGTTGCTGTAATGTGATATAATTTTGAATTCATTATTTAAGGATTCTTAATTAGAAAAAAGTTCATTGTAAAAAAGATTAAAAGGAAATTCTGGGAGTAGGGTATTCTAAATTCATAATTCTGAATTCTACATTCTGAATTAGGGAAAGGGGGATTAGCTCAGCTGGCTAGAGCGCTTGCCTTGCACGCAAGAGGTCATCGGTTCGACTCCGATATTCTCCACTTATATAATTAAGAATTAAGGATTTTGAATTCAGAATTTTTAATTTGTTATTATAATTTAATTCATAATTCTGCATTCAGCATTTTGAATTAAAAAAGTTCATTGACATATTGATTAAGAGAAACGAGAAGGATTGGTTGTTTTGACTTATTTTATTTGGTTGGCTTTACGATAAGGTACGGTATGTTTGTTTTGGTTAAGAAATTACCAGGCAGGTATAAGGTATGTATGATGAGAGTTAGTAAGATAGAAGTAGGGAAAGGATAACTGATCTGAAAGAGAAATAGAATAATAGAGAGATAAAAAAACTAAGAAGAGCGAGTTTAAGAGCAAAAGGCCAGATAAGCTAGATAAGGGCGTATGGGGGATGCCTAGGCTCTCAGAGGCGAAGAAGGACGTGATAAGCTGCGATAAGCTGCGGGTAGTGGCACATACACTATGATCCGCGGATTTCCCAATGGGGCAACCCGGCATGTTGAAGACATGTCACCTGATTTATCAGGGGCGAACCCGGAGAACTGAAACATCTAAGTACCCGGAGGAGAAGAAAACAATAGTGATTCCGTTAGTAGTGGCGAGCGAACGCGGAGAAGCCCAAACCAGTTATGTTACGGCATGACTGGGGTTGTAGGACCACGCTATAAGATATATATTGAACTAGAACACTTTGGAAAGAGTGGCTAAAGAAGGTGATAGCCCTGTATAGGTAAGGTATATTGATTTAGTGGTATCCTGAGTAGTGCGGGACACGAGTAATCCTGTATGAATTAGGCGGGACCATCCGCTAAGGCTAAATACTCCTGAGAGACCGATAGTGAACCAGTACCGTGAGGGAAAGGTGAAAAGAACCCTGAATAAGGGAGTGAAACAGATCCTGAAACCATACGCTTACAAGCGGTCGGAGCTGATATTTATATTGGTAACGGCGTGCCTTTTGCATAATGAGCCTACGAGTTACTTTTACTGGCAAGGATAAGATTTTAAGGATTGGATCCGTAGCGAAAGCGAGTCTGAATAGGGCGCCATGTAGTCAGTAGTAGTAGACGCGAAACCGTGTGATCTACCCTTGGGCAGGTTGAAGCTTTGTTAACCCAAAGTGGAGGACCGAACCCGTTGACGTTGAAAAGTCTTGGGATGACCTGAGGGTAGGGGTGAAAGGCCAATCAAACTCGGAAATAGCTCGTACTCCCCGAAATGCATTTAGGTGCAGCGTTAGTTTAGTTATATAGAGGTAGAGCTACTGATTGGATGCGGGGGCTTCACCGCCTACCAATTCCTGACAAACTCCGAATGCTATATAATGATGACTGGCAGTGAGGGCATGGGTGCTAAGGTCCATGTCCGAGAGGGAAAGAACCCAGACCATCAGCTAAGGTCCCAAAATATATGTTAAGTTGAGAAAACGCGGTTGGACTGCCCAGACAGCTAGGATGTTGGCTTGGAAGCAGCCATTCATTTAAAGAGTGCGTAACAGCTCACTAGTCGAGCGGTCCGGCATGGATAATAATCGGGCATAAACATATTACCGAAGCTATGGATAGTCCCCCCCTTTGGGGGTTATGAGGCTGTGGTAGGGGAGCATTGTAGTTTTGTTGAAGGTGAGGGGTGATCCTTGCTGGAGGGGCTACAAAAGAAAATGTAGGCATAAGTAACGATAAGGGGGGCGAGAAACCCCCCCACCGAAAGACTAAGGTTTCCTGGGCTATGCTAATCAGCCCAGGGTTAGTCGGGACCTAACGCGAACCCGAGAGGGGTAGTGGATGGACAAGCAGTTAATATTCTGCTACCTGCACGGCATTAAAAGCGACGTAGGCGAGAAGTTGGTGCGCACAGACGGAATTGTGCGTTGAAGGGAACAGTAATGTCCTGATAGTACACGGAGTCTTCGGATGAAGTGATAACCCAGCGGATCGACTACCAAGAAAAGCAAGCCGATGCAGCCCGTACCGTAAACCGACACAGGTAGTTGGGATGAGAATTCTAAGGTGCTCGAGAGATTCATGGCTAAGGAACTAGGCAAAATCGACCCGTAACTTCGGGAGAAGGGTCGCCCCCGCTTTGGCGGGGGCCGCAGTGAAGAGGTCCAGGCGACTGTTTATCAAAAACACAGGGCTATGCGAATTAGAAATAAGAAGTATATGGCCTGACACCTGCCCGGTGCCGGAAGGTTAAGAGGAGGGTTTATCCCGAGCAATCGGGAAAAGATCTGAATTGAAGCCCCGGTAAACGGCGGCCGTAACTATAACGGTCCTAAGGTAGCGAAATTCCTTGTCGGGTAAGTTCCGACCTGCACGAATGGTGCAACGATCTGGACACTGTCTCAGCCATGATCTCGGTGAAATTGTAGTATCGGTGAAGATGCCGGTTACCCGCTGTGGGACGAAAAGACCCTGTGAACCTTTACTATAGCTTAGTATTGACTTTGGATAAGTAATGTGTAGGATAGGTGGGAGACTGTGATCATGCATCGCCAGGTGTATGTGAGTCATTGTTGAAATACCACCCTTTGCTTATTCGAAGCCTAATCCCGAATACTCGGGAGACAGTGCTTGGTGGGTAGTTTGACTGGGGTGGTCGCCTCCAAAAGAGTAACGGAGGCTTCTAAAGGTCTGCTCAGTACGGTTGGTAATCGTGCGTAGCGTGCAATGGCATAAGCAGGCTTGACTGAGAGGCATACAGGCCGATCAGGTAGGAAACTAGAGCATAGTGATCCGGTGGTTCCGCATGGAAGGGCCATCGCTCAAAGGATAAAAGGTACTCCGGGGATAACAGGCTGATCTCCCCCAAGAGCTCATATCGACGGGGGGGTTTGGCACCTCGATGTCGGCTCGTCACATCCTGGGGCTGGAGAAGGTCCCAAGGGTTGGGCTGTTCGCCCATTAAAGTGGCACGCGAGCTGGGTTCAGAACGTCGTGAGACAGTTCGGTCTCTATCTACAGTGGGCGTTAGAAATTTGAGTGGATCTGACTTTAGTACGAGAGGACCGAGTTGGACGAACCGCTGGTGTATCAGTTGTCCCGCCAGGGGCACTGCTGAGTAGCTACGTTCGGAGTGGATAAGCGCTGAAAGCATATAAGCGCGAAACCCACCACAAGATGAGATTTCTTTAAAGGGTCGTGGGAGACTACCACGTCGATAGGCTATAGGTGTAAAGGCAGTAATGCAAGTAGCCAAGTAGTACTAATAACCCATAGGCTTACAGGGCCCGGTAAGTCCCCTTTCTAAAAGAAAGGGGCGGATACTTTGCTTTTAAACAAAGCCCCTTTTTAGTTTTTTATCCCTTCTATTCCCTTCCCTTCCCTTCGACAAGCTCAGGGTAAATTAGTATTGCCCTTCGACAAGCTCAGGGCACGGGTACCTGTACTAAGGTAATAAGTTAGTTGACTTAATACTTAGTACATTACACCTAATACTTCCTACTTTACTTCTTCGTTATCTCTACATCTATATGTTGACCGTATACTAATTCATAATTTTGAATTTAGAATTCACATATTAGGATTATAAAAGCTTAAGGTGGTTATAGCATCGGGGCTCACCTCTTACCATTCCGAACAGAGAAGTTAAGCCCGATAGCGCCAATGGTACTACAATCCGTGGGAGAGTAGGTCGCCGCCTTCCTTAACTGCGCTAAAAGCGTGGTTTTACCAAAACCCTTCACATATCCGTGAGGGGTTTTTTGTTTTAAAAAAACTAAACTCAAGGCTAACTATTATCCTTAAATACCCGTGGTAGTGTCGGTAATGTCCATTTTAGTGTGTCTGGCGTTGTTTAGAAAAAGTTTTCAATCAAATTAAAAATACATTTTCCTTACACATAATACTTCGTACTTCTCACTTTGGACTTCAATACCTCATATCGTCATCAAATTTTCACGAAAACAATACGTTTACTAGATCATTCCCTTCGCTTTATAGACGGCTGTAAATATATCTGTATTCTCTTCTTATATTTACATTCAACAACAAACAACATACACAAACTTGATAGCTTTAACTAAAGCTTAGATAAAAAAACCGGATGCTAACTACATTCGGTTTTTTTATGGATGGATATATTTAACGGTTTGATATATTTAATATTGTTATTTTACCTCTTTCTCCGTTACAATAATAGTTTTTTCAAAACTTAACTTTAACCCCAAAAACATAATTTTTTATTGTAAAAGGTAATGTGGTCAAATATAGTTGTTGTTTTTGTAAGTACTAATGCTAGACTTTGATTTTGATAGTCGATTTTTCAGTATCAGCGTAACGGGCATCGGGTATATATGCTTCTTTTCTGAGTTTAAGGACTTCGATACTTATAAAACTAAATTCTTCGGTTACTTTACCGTACAGTCGGTAAATTCCTTTTCCTCTAAATTTGTATTTTGAAGCAACCGGTGGAAAAATAACGGTGTCAAATACTTTACCGTATTGGTCTAAAAAAGTACCAAACATCATTTGTTCTCCTTTATGCATTTTGGTATTTTTAAGGGTGATCAGATAACCGTAAATGTCAATATGATTGTTAAGGTATTTCTGAATATCCATAGCTCCACTACGATTAACGGGCGGGGTTTCTAATAATTTAAAGTAGCCACATAACGGAAAGCCAAAGGCTTCAATTTGCTCAAAAGCAGATTCTAATGCTGATACTTCTAGAGAGGGAAGCGTATAGTCACAACGCTTTTCAGAAAAAAGTAAAGATTGCCGAGTGTCTTTATGAATAGGCACATTTAATTTTACATGTGCTTCCCATAATAACTCATGAATGTTTTTGCCAGTAAATCGAAAACATTCTATTTTAATAAGAATGCTTAGTTGTTCTATAGTAATATGAAGCCGGTCAATAAAATTATCTAAAGAAGTAAAATTTCCGTTGGTATCTCGTTCTTTTAAAATATTATCGATCGTATGTTGATCAAGATTTCGTAACATTTTCAACCCTATAAATACATGATTTTTCTTAAGAATATGATCAAAATCACTAATGTTAATGCAAGGAAGTTCGATAACACCTCCGATCATGGAGATTTCATGTAAGTATATTTCCGAACTATAAAACCCTCCTCCGTTATTGACGGTAGCCACTAAATATTCTAACGGGAAATAGGCTTTAAGGTGTAGACTCTGATAACTTTCTACGGCATACGAAGCGGAGTGCCCTTTTGGAAAGGCATACCCGGCAAAACTAGCTACCTGTTCCCATATTTCATTGGTAACAGCGTCTTCGTAGCCTTCTTTTTTACAATTGCTGATAAATTTTTTATGTACATCTGTAAACTCTTTTCGGGAGCGAAACTTGCCACTCATTCCCCTACGAAGTACATCTGCTTCGTCTAAGGTAAGTTTAGCAAAAATATGGGCAACTTTAATGACATCCTCCTGGTAAACCATAATCCCATAGGTATCATGCATTAATTCCTGTAAAATGGGATGTGAATTTTGAATACGATCGGGATTGTGTACGCGCATAATGTATTCACGCATCATACCACTTTTGGCCACTCCTGGTCGTATAATCGAACTTGCAGCGACTAATCCGGTGTAAGTATCTGTTTTTAGTTTGCTTAAAAGCATTCGCATAGCAGGGGATTCAATATAAAAACACCCCATACAATCCGCATTTCGGATCAGCGCATTTATTTTTGGGTCCTTCTTAAAGTCATCTATGGCATGAATATCAAAATTTGCTTTTTCCGGTTGGTTGTACTTAATAATGTCTAAAGTATCTTTTATTTTGGCAAGCCCTCTTTGCCCTAAAATGTCAAATTTATACAACCCAATATCTTCGGCTATAATCATATCAAATTGTACAGTTTGGAACCCTTTGGGAGGAAGGTTAGTGGCTGAATAGTAGTGTATAGGTTTTTCGCTGATTAAGATTCCGCTGGCATGGATACTGACATAATTAGGCATTCCCTGTATGTACCGTGCATAATTAAGGACTAACCGGTTCATTTGATCCAGATCTTTATAGGTATAACTGCCAATACTAAGTTGATCAATCTCATATTTTGGTAAACCAAATACTTTTCCTAATTCGCGAACGGCCCCTTTATATTGAAAGGTAATATAGGTTCCCAGCAAAGCTACACGGTTAGACTTACCACCAAATTCGTCAAATATAAATTTTGTCATATCCGGTCGGTCTTTCCAGGAAAAATCAATATCAAAATCCGGCGGACTGGTACGATGCGAATTAATAAATCTTTCAAAATATAAGTCCAAATCTATAGGATCTACGTCAGTAATTCGCAAGATATAAGCTACTATACTATTGGCTCCGCTACCTCTGCCTACATAGTAATAATTTTTTTCTCTGGCATAACTTATAATTCTCCAGTTAATTAGAAAATAGGAAACAAACCCCATAGAGGTAATTAAAGAAAGTTCCTTTACAAGCCGCCTAAGAATAGTATAATTAAGGTTTTTATATCGCTCTCGGATTTTTTCTTTACATAATTTTTTTAGTAATTTTTGATCCTCCATGCTACTTTTAGTAAAAGTTGCTTTGTTAAGAGAAGGTCGTTCTTTAGAAAAATTAAAAGTTATGGAGCATTGTTTTTGTAGTTGTATAGTGTTGTTTATGATGTAGTCACATTGATCGTAGTGAGATTTAAGATCTTCTTCGGGTATCATTTTTTCTGAAAAACAGGCTTGCTCTTCTTTAGGCAAACGGCTTAGTAGAATATTGTTGTCAATTGCCCTTAATAAACGATGTGTATTAAAATCCTTTTTATCTCTGAAGGTGACAGGTTGTAAGGCAACCAGTTTTTCATTCGGAAACTTTTGTTTTGAAAAAAGTAACTTGTTAATATCCTTCGTACCAATACCTATATACTCGTGTTTTCTTAGTTCGTTTTTTTTTAGTAAAGAAATATTTTGGTAAGGGTAAATAATAAAGGCATTCTGAAAAGGGTCGGCAATATCCGGAAAGTCCAGTTTTTGTTCCAGATGCCGGGATAAATAGCTATTAAGTTCTCTAAAGCCTTCGTTATTTTTTGCAATCCCCACATATAAGGTACGGGGGCCATTCTTAAATTCAATACCTACGAGGGGTTTTATATTTCTTTCTTCTGCCCTACGAATAAAATTGATGCAAGCTGAAGTATTGTTAATATCAGTCAGCGCCAGATAGGACACCTTGTTTGCTATTGCCAGTTCTAACAAATCGACTTCTGAAAAAGTACCATAGCGTAAACTGTAATGTGAATGGCAATTTATATACATATTACTTTTTTCTGTGTGCTAGTACTACCGGAGGTAATCCGTTAAAGGGATTATGCATCCTGCCTATAGTTTTTGCATCCATAGCAACAGCTCTGACTACACTTCGGTCACCATATCGTTCTCTGATATGGTCTAAGGCTTTGTACAGATTGATTTGTTGTTCACTATCTTCAAAAAGATTAATTTGATAACTACCAGAAACGAGATGGCTAAAACGTATTCCGATTAATCGAACTAATAGTCGTTTCTGGTAAAGTTTATCAAATAATTCTAAAATTTTAGGTATTAAAATATGGTCTGCACTAGAGTAGGGTATCTTGAGTTGTTTTGTGTATGTATTAAAATCCGAAAACTTAATTTTTACCGCGATACAAGCAGTAAGCTTGTTGCCTCTACGAAGCTGATACGATAAATTTTCAGTCATGGCTATTAGTATATTACGCAATCGGGCAATGTCAATAGTATCCCGGTCAAAAGTACGTTCGGTTGAAATGGATTTGCGTTCACAAAAAGCAACAACCGGGGTATCATCGATACCATTAGACCGTTTCCAGATCGTAATACCGTTTGCGCCAAGAACACTTTTCATCGCCTCAACTGGCATTTCCTGGATAGTTCCAATAGTTCTGACGCCCAGGCTCCTTAAGGTTTGATAAGTTTGTCCGCCTACCAAAGGTATTTTACGAATAGATAACGGATTTAGGAATTTTTTTTCATTTCCAATGCTAATTTTCTTTTGGTTATTCGGCTTAGCTTCATTTGTAGCTACCTTGGATACTACTTTATTTTGTGCAAATCCTAAGGAGATAGGAAGCCCGGTTTCAGATATGATTTTTTGACGTAGTTCAGTAGCATATTTATATGCCCCAAAAAACTTATCCATTCCGGAAAGGTCAGCGTAGAACTCATCGATACTGGATTTTTCAAACAAGGGAACACGCTCTTTAATAATCTCAGTTACTATATCAGAATGTTGACTATACGTAGCAGCATTTCCTTTAATTACTTCTGCTTCGGGACATAATTCCTGTGCAATCTTCATTGACATTCCAGAATGCACTCCAAATTTTCTGGTTTCATAACTACAGGCAGCTACGACGCCCCGGTCGCCTAATCCTCCTACCAATAACGGTCTTTTAGCTAATTTACTATCTAATAACCGCTCTACGGAAACATAAAAGGTATCTAAATCCAAATGTAATATTGTTCTCATGGTATAGGAATTATTCCAAAATTATGGAATTATTCCTATTTAATGTATCTTAATAATTTTATTTTATTAACATTTGTACTGTCATTGTTAAAAAGATGTTTTGTCAAATTTTAAATTTCCCTTTTATTTATAAGAGAACTATAGACTATTCTCAGATGTAATCTTAAGGAACTTTTGAATATCAGGATATTGAATATTCAATCTAAAAACTAAAAGATTTTTTAATGTGCTACTATAAATTTTACACGAAATATCTGTGGCATTATCCTTGCTCTTTTCTGCTAAAAATAGATGTTATTGTATACCCAAAAAGCTTTAGTTTATAAAGCATTTTGCCTAAATTTGATTTGTAATGGGAGTTTTTAAAACAAAAAAAAATAAAAAATACAATTATATGCCTAGGTATTGGGAAGGTGAGGGTAGTCCTTTTCAATTAGAACAGCGTTTTGATAAATATCGAAATACCGTAGGTCAAAATAAAAATTTAAAGCAAAAAGTAAACGCTGCTTGGGATGATCTACGCTCTGATTCGGAATATGCTCAAGCTACAAATCGCCGGGTTTTTATTATTGCCATAGTACTGATATTGCTGTTTTTATATCTTATCAATTTTGACCTTTCAATCTTTTTTCCTTAGACTGTAGATGGCTGATGTTATTCAACTTTTACCGGATCATGTGGCAAATCAGATCGCAGCAGGAGAAGTCGTACAGCGTCCGGCATCTGTGGTAAAAGAATTGCTGGAGAATGCTATTGATGCAGGTGCAACTCATATAAAATTAATTGTAAAAGAAGCTGGTAAAACCTTGATCCAGGTAGTGGATAACGGAGTAGGAATGAGTGTTACTGATGCCCGAATGAGTTTTGAAAGGCATGCTACTTCAAAAATTAGTAAGGCCGAAGATTTATTTGCATTGCAAACTAAAGGATTTAGGGGAGAGGCGCTAGCTTCTATAGCAGCCATTGCTCATGTAGAATTAAAAACAAAACAGGAAGCTAAGGAAACCGGAATCCATATTTGCATTGAAGGTAGCCAGGTAAGTTCCCAAGAAGTTTGTGTAACCCCAAAGGGGACTTCTATTCTGGTTAAAAATTTGTTTTACAACGTACCGGCCAGGCGTAATTTTTTAAAATCAAATACTGTAGAACTTCGCCATGTCATTGATGAATTTCATCGAGTGGCCATGGTACATACCAATATCAAGTTTGATTTATATCACAACGGCAATGAAGTATTCAGTCTACCTGTTGCTAATCGCAGGCAACGCCTGGTACATATTTTCGGAGGACGAACGAATGAAAAACTGGTTCCGGTACGTGAAGAAACTGATCTGGTTAAAATTGAAGGTTTTGTTGGGAAACCGCAACATGCAAAAAGAACCCGTGGCGAACAATTTTTTTTTGTAAACAACAGGTTTATTAAAAGCCCTTACCTTAATCATTCGGTAGTCGCGGCATTTGAAGGTTTGATCAAAGAAAAAGAACATCCCAGTTATTTTATTTATCTGAAGGTAGACCCAAAAAGTATTGATATTAATATTCATCCTACCAAGACTGAAATTAAATTTGATGATGAGCATGCGTTGTATGCTATGCTTAGGGCTGCTATCAAACATAGCTTAGGACAATTTAGTGTGGCTCCGGTACTGGACTTTGATAGAGATGCTAGCATGGATACGCCATATGCTTATACTAAAAAACAGGCAACTATTCCTACTATTGAAGTAGACCGAAGCTTTAATCCTTTTCAGGAACCTAATTCGCACTCTGGTTCTTCCAAAACTACCTCAAAAAATCGTGAAGTACCTTTTTCTTTTAAGAAAGAAAAAAGTGCCGGTTGGGATCAGTTATACCAGGGATTAGATAAAGAATTGGAAGATATTGCCATAGCTAAAAATACATTTTCAACGGTTACTTTTGAAAAGGAAGCTGAAACGACGCAACCCGTTTTTAAAAAAGAAGAAGATTATCAAACTAATAACGTTTTTCAATGGAACCGTAAGTACATTATTTCGACTATTAAAAGCGGAATGGTGGTGATTCACCAACATCGGGCACACCAGCGAATAGTATATGAAGAAGTCCTGAAAAATATTACCATGGCTCATGCGGTAAGTCAGCAATTACTGTTTCCGTTACAGTTTAATTTTACCAAACAAGAAGTCCAGTTGTTAGAAACTATTAAAGAGCAATTGGAAAATACGGGATTTGTCTTTGATGAAATTACCCAGGATGAAGTTATCGTCAGTGGTATTCCGACGCTATTGACTAATGGTGAAGTTCCCGTTTTATTTGAGCAGTTGATAAGCGATCTACAACAAGACCTTCCTGAAAATGGCTTTACCCTTACGGACCTATTAGCTAAATCGATGGCTAAAAGTGCTGCTATACGAACGGGAGTAGCCTTGGAAACCGAACAACAACAAGATCTAGTGAATCGCTTATTTGCCTGTACGGAACCTGCTAAAGATCCGAACCAAAAACCAACCTTTATTACTGTAAGTTTAGAGGATTTAGATAAAAAGTTTTAAAATGGGAAGAATTACCGATACGGTTAAAACATTATTAATTATAAACATCATCTTCTTTGTCGGGAGTTTTGGCTTAGGGGATGCTGCTATCCAATGGTTTGCTTTATGGTTTCCTAAGAATGATAATTTTCAGATTTGGCAGATCATCACCCATATGTTTATGCATGGAGATACTACGCATATTTTCTTTAATATGTTTATGCTCTATATGTTTGGGAGCCACCTGGAACAATCCATCGGACAGCAAAAATTTCTATTTTTATATTTTTCGGCGGGATTAGGTGCTGCAGGATTACAAATCCTATTTACATATCTGCAATTTTATCCTGCTTACCAGGTATATATTGAAGCTGGTTTTACTCCGGTAGAAATAACTACCTTTATTGAAGAAGCTATCCAGACCGGTCAATTTCAGATTCATCCTACTATAGATAAAGAAGTGACACAAAATATGATCCGGGCATTTTCAATTCCTATGGTAGGGGCGTCCGGGGCAATATCCGGTGTGATCATGGCGTTTGCTGTATTGTACCCTAATTTACCGTTATACTTATTATTTATTCCCGTACCCATTAAAGCAAAATATTTGATTGGAGTCTATTTTTTAATCGATTTGTACGGAGGGATTACAGGAAATTCTATTTTAGGACCATCTAATGTTGCTCATTGGGCGCATGTAGGAGGAGCAGTAATTGGTTTCTTAACCATGTATTATTGGAAAAAAAATTCGTTTAA